>REDA01000041.1 GCA_007693745.1 Balneolaceae bacterium | reverse complement strand
TCTCTTATTCTTGAATACAAGGTGCTGGGCGTGCGAAATGCAATGGTACTGTTTTCACTAATATTGATAGCGTCCGGAATATTCTGGCTGATGAAAGTGGCGCCTGCGGAAAAAACAAGCCTGGAGGAGGGGATCAGTGGAAATCCGTTAAACGCGCAAAAACAGGAAAAGGCAATCGAGGGGAAAGAGAAACTGTTATACGATAGTTTTACACCATTAAAATAAAAAAGCACCAAGTAATTTGAAATAATTTACTTGGTGCTTAACTAAAGCTCCCCGGGCTGGATTCGAACCAGCGACCAATCGGTTAACAGCCGATTGCTCTGCCACTGAGCTACCGAGGAGTTTGACTCAAAACAGTTGAGACGAAGCCCCAAATATAAGAGTTGGGTTGACTCGAAGTCAAGACGCAAATTAAAAAAGCCGCATTTTGAGGTTTTTTTAATCTGAGTTTCTTAAACCTTACCGGTATTTTTGTGTTCCTGTATCTCCAGCCGGATTTCCTGAGACAGGTTCTTCAGATCCTGCAGCGACTTTCTTGCCCTGGTTCCTGCAGCCTTGTTCCCTTTTTCATAAAATTTAACCATCTCCTCTTCCAAACCTGTAATCAACGTTTTTAATTCTTCTACTCGATTCATCTTATCTTGGTTTTGTTAGCATTCAAAGTACAGCCAATACTATGTAAATTGACCAAATAAGACAAGTTTTTTTGTTTTTTTTGGCTGTTTCCTGTGCTGTCGGACCGCCATTTTTTCTTTGAGTGTATTCAGAAATGATCCGGTGTAGTGAGTCTGACCGGCACATTTAGAGTGTGAAATGAGCTGCTTATATGTACTGTTCTGATTTTTTCCGGGAAGTTTTCGGGTACTGAGGTTTCCGGGAACGGCTGTTTGATTAAGTTAGCCTGATCGTCGATACTGAAGAGTGTCAGGTATTCAGTATTGGTTGCCTCACAAAGTGCTTCGGCAAGTTTGGCAAGCGGAACTGATATTGGAGTATTCCCATCCACAGAATCGCACAGTGAGGAGATCACAAGTAAAGGAACCTCCGGCAGCGACATCAGCTGTTGCCTGTCAACGACAATCTCTTCACCTTCTGTTCGGATCAGCGACTTTTGATATCCGTTTAATCCGATGGCGGGCACCCCTTCATCTGCAAAAAGTGCAATGAGACGGTGATTCAGCTCCTTCATCGCCCTTAGTTCAGCATTCTCTCTCATTACTCCGGTCTGAATAATCCGGTTTGTGTATTCACTGTCTGCATGCAGAAGAATGCCCCTGCTTTTTTTCCGGGAAATGGCACGGGCAAGGGCACTCAGAAATAAGCTGTTGTCGAGATGTTCATAATTGAGTACAGCTATATAATCCATGGATCTCATTTTTTTTTCAAAGCCTGTGTAATAATCGAATAGGGCAGAAGATGCCGTACATTGTGCCTGCTTAACGATGAATCGCCGTGATAGAGTTCCACGACAGAGTCGGGCATGAATTCACTGAGCACCTGCCTGCAGGCTCCGCAGGGGCTGCTGAATTCACTTTTGGGAGCACAGATACTAATCTCATGCAAATCAGAAAAATTGTGAGCGATTGTCCGGGCAATGGCGACACGCTCAGCACACAGTCCGAGGCTCCAGGAGGGAACTTCCACATTCACACCGCCTACATAACCTTCAGACGTAAGAATCAAGGCTGAAACGGGGAAATCGGAGTGAATGGTTACAGCATAGGCAAGCAGCTCTTCAAGCGCATCTGATACAGAGGGGATTTCAGAAGGAGCCTTAAGAGGACTGAACAGTTCACCCTTTTCAGGAAGTTTGCGAATGATTTCAAAATCATACTGCTCAGCCCACCAGTGGAGCAGCTCCGGATCAGGCTGCTCCGAGTAGTAGCGAACGGGCTTGTCCCTGTTGGCCAGGCAGCTGCAAACTGCGCCCTGAACGGAGGAGATTGTGAGTGGATAAGAGATATTTTCTATGCGTACACCGGGATAGAGCAATCCGCTTTCACCTTCAATGAAACACCCCTGCTCCACTCCTGAATAGGGAGAATAGCTTTCAAGTTTCAATTCTGATCGTTTCAATTTCTCTGGATACTGTTCATAACGGTGTCTGCTATGGAGGCCCGGATTTCACTGATTCTTCTGCCATAGCTCCTGTTGGGCCAGGTACGGTTCGTCAGCAGGATGATCGCTATCTCATCATCAGGATCAATCCACATACTTGTACCCGTAAAACCGAGATGACCGTATGTATTGAGACCGGTCAGCTGCCCTGCTGTACTGAAGCCCTCACTTTTCCGGTCAAATCCAAGTCCGCGCTGATTCACCGGGGAGCGCTGCCCGGTATAATATGAAATTGTTTCGGGGCTCAGGATCTGCTGTCCTGCAAGTACTCCTCCGTTCAGCATCATATAGGCAAATCGTGTCATATCCTGAACTGATGAGAAGAGTCCGGCATGGCCCGCAACTCCATCCAGAAAATAGGCTCTTTCATCGTGTACTTTTCTGTGTACCGTGCCGCGGTTGTACACAGTATCTATCTCGGTAGGAGGGATTCTTGAGGCAAGTGCACGCCCGGCCAGCTCAGGATTGAACCGTGTTGAGTTCATACCGAGTGGTGTGTAAAGCTGATCTGTGATAAACTGATCCATTCTGCTGCCACTTACCACTTCGATGATCTCACCGAGAAGAATCATTCCAAGATCACTGTAAACATAAACTTCACCAGGCTTGTTGATCAGGGGTTCATTCCGTATTGCATCCAGAATTTCCGCTCTTGTCTGCAGGATGTCGACATAAATCCGGTAAGCCGGAAGACCGGATGTGTGAAGCAGAAAATGGCGGATGGTAATATCCCGTTTCTCCTCCGTGTCAAATTCCCTGATATACCGGGCAACCGGATCATCCAGATCCAGTTTACCCTGCTCCGCAAGCATCATCACAGCAGAGGTTGTTGCCATTACTTTGGTGATGGAAGCGAGATCATACACATCATTTACACGCACCTGCCTGGTCTTGGTGTAGTCGTGATAGCCATAGGCTTGCTGCCACACCAGAGACCCTTTTCTCATTACGGCGACCACGCCTCCGGGAAACACAGAATCAGCAATTGCCTGCTGCATCACCCGGTCGATATTCAGCAGAGAATCACGGAGCATTCCGGAGGCTTCCGGACTGTCGAACCGGACCATCGACTGTGGAATGGACAGACCGGAACCAATTTCATACATACCCGGTACGGATCCCGGAAAACGGCCGCTGATCTCTGAGGCCCCGAACAGTGCAGGTATGGTTTGCCTCACCTGATCTCCGGCAGATGACCAGGCCAGCAGGTGAACATCCATCCCGGGCAGATCTCTGACCACATAGGGATTGCCGAATGCAAGAAGCATATCCGGCTTGTTCAATTCGGAGAGCTGTTGTACAATACCGAGTTGTTTGGCCGGCATCTGCACAGGATGGTGAGAGCGCACCATGATAAAAGAACCGACAACGATCAGATCAGCCCGCCGCGCATCACGCATCAAATCATCGATCTCTTCCCTGCTGGTTCTGTCGTCAATCGAGTGAAATCTCACACCTGAATGATACCTTCTGAACTCGCGCGCAAGGATGTCTGCTGAAGAGTGCCGGTTTCCGTCAGAAACGGCAACCAGTAGAATATTTGGGAAATCAGTCTGGCGGACGGGTATGCGATTTCCGCTGTTTCTGAGCAATGTGACCGATTCTCTGGCAATGCGATCTGCTGTTGCCTGATGTTCAGGTGTGTTGATCAGACCGGAAAGTGCCGCGGGATCTGTAAGGCGATTATCAAACAGACCGAACTCATATTTCAGATCAAGAATCTTGCGAACTGACTGATCGATTCGCTCTTCACTGACTCTCCCGGATTCCACAGCAGCCTTCAGCTCATTGATTGCTGTGATTTCGTCCGGACTGATGAGCATCATATCCACACCGGCATTCAGGGCCATGATCACTGCATTTCCGGGTGAGTAATACCTTGTTATGCCGAGCATTTCCAGACCATCGGAGACGACAAGTCCTTCAAAACCGAGTGAATCGACCAGAAGAGTCTGAAGAATGGATTCATCGAGCGTTCCGGGTAATCCGGGATTCCGGCTGATATTCGGAAATGCGATATGGGCGCTCATTACACTTCTCAAACCGTTGCTGACTGCCATTCTGAAAGGGGCCAGTTCAACAGAGTCAATCCTGGCGTAATCGTGTGTAATGGTGGGCAGTGCCAGGTGGGAATCGGTATCGGTATCGCCGTGACCCGGAAAGTGCTTTGCAGTGGAAAGAACGCCGGCCGCTTCCGCACCTCTGATAAATTCATTGCCGAAAAGGCCGACCATTTGCGGATCTGCCGAAAAAGAGCGGACATTGATGACCGGATTATCCGGATTGTTGTTTACGTCCAGAACAGGGGCAAAGATCTGATGAACCCCGAGTGCCTTCGCTTCAAGGCCGGTGATATATCCTTTCAGATAGGCATTTTCGGGATTACCGGTAGCAGCGATGCCCATTGCGGGAGTGAAGCGGGTGGTACCGCTCACACGCATTGCGGCACCAAATTCCATATCCTGTGTGATCCATAACGGGTATTTTGCCGCCTGCTGGAGTCTGTTTTTGAGCAAAACCTGGTTGTAAATATCCCCCCGGAAAAAAATAAGGCCGCCCACATGAAATTCCTCAATCAGCCTTTTCAGTCTGAGGTATGTAAGCTCTCTGTCTCCCGTGAAATCCCCGTAAGCCGGAACCACAAAAAGCTGACCAATTTTTTCATCTGTTGTCATGGAAGCAAGGAGTGAATCAACAGGAGATGCAACCCTTAATCCTTCAAGTATTACTTCACTGTATTCAGTTTCAATGGTCACTTCAGACAGAGCGGGAGCCGTATCTTCCGGGAGTAAATCTTCAGAAGTTCTGCAACCTGACAAGAAGAGAAGCAGGAGTGATAGGGTAAGAATGCTGATCGGAGAGGGAGCTGTAATCCTGATTTTCATGAGTTGTACTGTTATTGTGTTGAACTTCTGTTTTCCGGGAAGTCTCATGGTTGAGAATTCAGGGAATTAATTTCATGGTACTGTAGCTGCTCTGCCTGAAGAATGTACTGTCACTGTAGATGTATCTGTAGCGCCCTTCCAGCCACATATCTGTCTGATCACTGTAATTCGCCGAAAAAGGATTGCCTGACTGTCCGGCAGGCAATACAGAGAGAGATCTTCCGGGATCTGCAAAGTCAACAATCCGCCTGATTGAGGGCCCGAGTTCGGTCTCAAAAGGCCTGTGCCAGCTGTATTGAGACTTATTGACGGTCATGCTGTTTCCCATTGCCGGATAGGGACCTCTGCTAAAGAGGTTGTTGACAATCAGACGCAGAATGGCCGGAGCATCTGGGTCCCGCGCTGCTTCCCCGAGCAGGGGAGGTCTGAGTGTGAGAGAATGGAGGTTTTCCCACCTCCATGCAAACGACTCCTCTCCGAACCGGCCTCTTAACTCAGTAACGGCCTTTATCATACTCTCTTCAACCGGATTCATACCGTCCTGTTCTGCAGATGATGGCACCAGAAAAGCGGCTCCATCCGTGAGAAACCGGGAGGCAATCATAACCGGAAGATGCTCAAGCTGTATGAGAAGGTCGTAGAGTTCATTTCCAAATGCTTCGGAGAGTACGGTCTTGGAGTAGTTTAAAAAGAAGAGATCAAACAGTGAAGCTGCTGTGGAGGTAGTGTGGTACTGGTAGTCCCAGTTTTCCAGATAAGGGATAGCTGTTTGAACAATCTCTGACCTGCTGCCCCTTAAAACCGGTAAAATGCGATCAATAATCTCAGCAGCATGCAGTGAGGTGATATCATTCTGAAGGCGTTGCATATCTGTGACACTCAGAGTATCTGATGCCTGTAAAAAGTCTTCAATACGCATAATTCTGTATTGCGGCTCCCAAAAATGGGAGATGTAATGCGGATAACTGTCTGTATGGAGTTTGTTATTGGCGTGAGCCACAAAACCCCTTTCAGGATTCACAACATGGGGGAGTTCATCAAAAGGAATATCATCACCCCAGCTGCTTCCGGGAATCCAGCCCTTTCTGAAGAGAAGAGGGTTCTGATTTCTGACCGGTAAACCGGCACCGGTAAAGATCGCGATATTGTCTTTTTTGTCGGCATAGATAAAATTCATACCCGGTGTGCGGAATTCACTTACAGCAGATCGGAATTCATCAATATCTGATGCATTGTTCACTCTGTAAAGTGCCAGAAGCTCGTGACTTACTCTGTGCCCGGTCCAGCCAAGCGTAACGGTTCTGTTATCAAGAAGACCTGTTGCGGGGTGGATACCTGAAATCACAGGCCCGTTTTCAGTGGATCGTACTATATGAATGCGGTCGTCTGCATCTTTCACCCGGATGAGCTCCATTCGTTCCTGAAAGGGGGTGAGTGAGTCGGGCAGTCGAAGGCTGTCTGCAACAAAATAGTCCGGGTTGCCTGCCGGACTCACTTCAACAAAAAAATCGGTATCATCGGACATGATATTGGTCATGGACCATGCTTTGTACCGGTCCTGACCCAGTACAATAAAAGGGGCCCCCGGAATGGTAGCTCCGGTAATTTGGTGCGCAGGCGTATGCATGGAGAGTTCAAACCAAAAACCGGGAATGCTGAGCCCCATGTGAGGGTCACCTGCCAGCAGAGGATATCCCGATTCTGTTTTACGCCCGCTGACAGCCCATGCGTTACTGCCAGCAGGGTATCCTCTTTTTTTCATTAGATTGCGGGATCTCATCTCATTTTCAATAAACGGCAAAACAAGCTCTGCCACAGAGGAAGATGCAGCTTCATCCAGTGTGGTCGGATAGAAATCATCATACACCGGAAGATACTGCCTGAATTGGGCAGGATTCATTTTCTCGTTCAGCAGGGCAAAGGAGAGTTCACTCCACCAGTGATTGTTCTGATCCCATGCCATCAGGCGGGTGAGAGCAATGGAATGGCGCGGTGTCCACTCAATAGGTTTCAGTCCAAGCAGTGAAAACTCGACAGGCAGTGATCGTTTGTGAGTTGCTGTGAAATGGTTTACACCATCCGCATAGGATTGAAGCAAGTCAAGAAAAAAACCGGGAGTTTCATCTTCAATTGCAGCTGCTGTGTTCCAGAATCCAAGCGTTCTCTGATGGATGTCGAGGGGTACAAGCTCTTCACCCAAAAATTCAGCAAATCGACCTTCGGCTGCAATCTGTGACAGTGTCATCTGCCAGAGTCGTTCCTGGGCATGTACATATCCGACAGTAAAATAGAGATCATGTTCATTTTGTGCATATATGTAGGGAGTACCATAAGGATCCCAGTGTATCTCTACAGCACTGTTCAGCTGTTTCGCCTTAACGGTTGACGAGTGATCCGGAAGCGTTTTATAAATGGTGGTATAAAAACCGTAAGCCGTAAAAAAAAGCAGCAGAAAAACTGCAAAAACAAGTATCCTGGTCAGGGTATTCATCTGCGGGAAATGGTATGTAAAAACTCAGTTCAGAAAATTATATTTTGTAGAATGAGCAGATCAGATAGAGATTTCTGTTTACTCAGGGAATATACACAGTTTGAAGGATGTCACTAAATGACATCTGCCGAATGTATGAAGTTATGAATGAAAAACCGGATGATGTATGAGTGATATAAAAAAAGTTTCAGTTATCGGCGGCGGTACGATGGGAAATGGCATTGCGCAGGTTTTTGCAGCGGCTGGATTTAATGTGAAGCTGGTTGAAACCCAAAAGAAGTATGCTGAGCGGGCTATGGCAACCATTGAAAAAAACCTTGGGCGATTGGTTGCCAGGGAGAAAATGACGGAGCTGGAGAGCCGGAAGGCACTCTCTTCCATTCAGGCTGTTACGGATCTTTCGGAAGGTGTAGCAGAGGCTGAGCTTGTGATTGAGGCGATTCCTGAAAATCCGGAGCTGAAGCGGGAACTGTTTGCATCTCTTTCCGGACTGGCGCCGGAATCCGCAATATTTGCAACCAACACCTCTTCCATATCCGTCACGAAGCTTGCTGCCTGGTCGGGCCGGCCGGATAAGTTGATCGGTATGCATTTCTTCAACCCGGTTCCGCTCATGAAGCTTGTTGAGGTAATCAGCGGGCATGATACATCGCCCGGTGTCACAGAAACGGTTGTCCGGATTTCTGAAAAACTTGGGAAAATACCGGTTATCGTGAATGATTCCCCTGGTTTTGTTTCGAACAGGGTTCTCATGCCAATGATTAATGAGGCTGTTTTTTGTGTGTATGAGGGAGTGGCAACACCTGAAGCAGTTGATGAAGTTATGAAACTGGGAATGGCTCATCCGATGGGCCCGCTGAGACTGGCCGACTTCATTGGCCTGGATGTATGTCTGGATATTCTGAATGTACTTTACGAAGGTTTCAGGGATCCAAAATACAGACCCTGTCCGCTGCTCGTGAAAAAAGTGGAAGCCGGCAAGCTGGGCGACAAAACGGGTGAAGGTTTTTTCACCTATCCAAAAAAGTAATCTTGAAAATTGGAATTTTTCCACGAATGAGTGAGAGTTGATGATTGATTTACGAAGTGATACAGTGACAAAGCCGGTGCAGGGGATGCTTCAGGCGATGGTGAATGCTGAGGTGGGAGATGATGTATTTGCAGAAGACCCCACGGTGAATGCTTTTCAGCAGCGGATGGCGGATCTGTTCGGTATGGAAGCCGGACTCTTTGTGCCCAGCGGCACGATGGGAAATCAGCTCTGTCTCAATCTGCTTACCGGCCCCGGCGATGAGGTGATCACGGATGAACTGGGGCATATTTTTAATTACGAATCAGCCGCTGCAGCACATCTCTCATCCGTTCAATTGCGTCCGCTTAAAGGCAGCAGGGGGAAACTGAACAGCAATCTGGTTGAGGCGGCAATCCGGCCGGAAAATGAGTGGGATCCGCATACACGTGTGATTGCCCTGGAAAACAGTACAAATAAAGGAGGGGGTGCCTGTTACAGCCGGCAAGAATTGGTTGAGCTTAGCAATGTGGCGCTTCAGTACGGTCTTTCCCTGCACCTTGATGGTGCCCGCATATGGAATGCGATGGTCCGGACAGGGATTGAACCGTCCTTCTTCGGATCTGTGGCCGATACCCTGTCCGTCTGTTTCAGCAAGGGGCTGGGAGCACCGTCCGGATCGATGATACTTGGAAATGGGGAGCTGATACGCAGAGCCAGAAGGATCCGTAAAATGTGGGGTGGCGGTATGAGGCAGACCGGACTTCTTGCTGCAGCGGCTGAATATGCTTATGAACATCATTTTCAACTGCTGGGTGAAGATCACAGGCGGGCAGCACTTCTGGCAGAAGCAGTTGCCACAAACCCTGCATTGTCCGTTGACAAGGATTCAGTTGAAACGAATATTCTTCTTTTTGATGTAAAGAGCGGGGGCACAGAGCCATTTCTGAACTATATGGCTTCTTACGGAGTCCGTATGGTATCCTTTGGTCCGGATACCATCCGTGCAACATTCCATTTTCAGGTAGATGACGAAGATCTCGGGAAAGTTATCACTCTTGTAAAGGAGTACACTCCGGATTGGAATCAACCGGTACAGCCGGGATGAAATTATTCAGGAGGACTGAATTTCAAGAAGTTTGGCTACTGCCCGCGTGTTCAGGTTTTCAAACAGTTCTTCCTGGATCTCGCCGCAGGTATATCTGAGCCGCAGCCAGATGATGTAGGTAGCCATCACATCCTCATAACAGTAGTGTTCTATAAGATCCATTTCACCTCTGCGATACATAGCCAAAACCTCATTCCCTTCAGCCGTCTGCTTAAACGGAAGGTCGATCAGATACCCAAGGTGTTTGAGTTTAGGATAGGAACTGGCACCGTAATTGCTGAACTCATCCATCAGATCCAGGTTTGCCTTGCTGAAGCGGTACCGGATATCGTGTGAGTTGAGCCGGAGGGGAACCTGCAAGCCATGCTTCATCGCCCTGTAGGTGAGCAGAGGAAGATCAAATCCGCGCCCATTGTGATGAATCAGTCCAAAATCCTTGTATGTAGAGAGCGTGTTGAAAAGAATCTGTAAGCCTTCCTTTTCATTTTCACCATTCCAGCCGGCTTTTTGAGCAGGCTGACCCGAATTTTCAATCCAGAGTCCGACCCAGGAGATCAGCCTGTGATACATGGGAGGTAAGAAACCGCTTTGATTGCGTGAAAGATCCTGCGTTGCTTTGTCGAGCAGCAGCTCATCATCCATATCCGGTTCGTCCAGGATCCGGCGCATCAGGTCGAAATCGGGAATAGTTTCCGCATCAAAAACAAAAATCATGGGGATCCAACAGGTTTTGGCTGGGTTTGATAAAATGGTCAGAGTCTCAAAAGGTTCACAAATCAGCAAACCGTAAAGCAGGATGCTAAAACAGATGATCATCTCCGCAACAGGAAATCTATCCATTATGCTGAATAAACAAAAGGGTGGTTTGAAAAACCGGGAAGATTACTGGGGATCGGGGCTGAAGCAAGGATCAAACCACAGCGTATTGGTGATAAGTGGGGTTTTTAAATGACTGGTAACGAAGATTTTGGGTAAAAGCAGAGTGCTTCGGATTCCTAAAGAAAATGATCACCTCTCCCCGCAGAGGTTTCTCATAAACAGCTCTCTGAAGTCCGGTTCCGGCCACTCTTTTCCAAGCAGATGCATGGTTTTTGTGACAGTTGCCTCCATGGTCATGCCGCCGGCGCTCAGGGCCCCCATGTCACGGATCCTTCGGCTTCCCTCATACAGGTCTAAATCCACTTCATCAAAGGGTGCCTGAGTCGTAATGATCACATGACACTTCCTGTCACGGCAGCGCTGAATAAACGGAAGGAGAGAGAGCTCACCCCTGGAAGGGACGTTGCCATGCCCAAACGCTTCAATGATCACAGCATTCAGCGGATTCAGAAGGATTTCATTCAGAAAGGAGGGGTTTAAATTTGGATAGAGTCTGATCACATAGAGCGAATTATCAAAAAAAGGCTGATGCTGAGGAGTGAGTGTGCCGGATTGGAGTACTTTTTCAGACAGATTGATCTTGATCCCGATTTCGGCCAGGGGCGGATGATTGGGAGAGGCAAAAGCGTCAAAATCGTTGATACTCATCTTGGTGCTTCTGTTCCCCCTGTAGAGGTGATCATTAAAGCAGATGGCAACCTCCGGCACATTGCAGGTTGCGAGCTCAACGGCATTGATCAGATTTCGACGTGCATCACTTCTGATTTTGCTCATAGGTACCTGGCTGCCGGTGAGGATCACCGGTTTACTTAGCCCCGGAAGAGCAAAAGAGAGTGCGGATGCAGTATATGCCATGGTATCTGTTCCGTGAAGAATGACAAACCCGTCGTAATCAGAAAGCTGTTCATAGATCCTGGAGCTGAGAGAAATCCAGTGCTTTTGATTCAGGTCTGAACTGTCTTCAAAAAAGAGATTCTGTATGTCAATGAGTGCAATTTTTTCAAGTTCCGGAACTTCCCGGTAGAGCACCTCTGTCCATTTCTCAGGATCCAGCCGTGAACCATGCTGATCAAAATGCATGGAAATGGTTCCTCCGGTTTGCAGAAGTAAAATCTTTTTCATGCGGCCTCATTATTTAGGAAATTAATTCACTTGCGGTAAAATCGACAGAATAAAAACCGAAAAGCATTCTGCCAGGTCGTTTCACCTCATTATGGACAGATAAAATGCTCCTGAAGGGGCAGTTATTTGACGTTTTCATGAAATCTGGCGTTTTGACAGAAAAAAAACGGCCTTTTCAAAGCTCCAGGTTAAAATAAGTTATGATTTTATTCCATGGTTTTTCATTTTTAAGAAGAAGTCTGAACGGAAGGGTGCTTCCGATTACTCGCTGAAGAAGGGGAAGCGCATCATTTGTAAGGGATAACGGAACTGCAAGAGTCAGTTTTCCCCTGATTGATATCTTAAAAATCTTCTTTATAATAAAATCATCCAATTAAAATGAAAGGTAGCGGGGACAACATCTAAAACGGAAAACGCTGACTTGAATTCGGGCAAATTATAGCTCCTGAGGGCTGTCTAATAAACGGAAATAGTAAATATTTGAAAACCACTTGGTACTGCAATGAAAGTATACGAACCTAAAAATATCAGAAATATTGCACTTTTAGGCCATTCCGGTTCCGGAAAAACGACACTGGCTGAGACCATGCTTTTTGAATCCGGCACGATCAGAAAGAGAGGGACCATAGAGAGCAAAAATACGACATCCGACTATCATGAAATTGAGAAAGAGAAGCAGAAATCGATTTACGGATCTCTTTTGCATCTCGACTGGAGAGGCACCAAAGTAAACATCCTGGATACGCCGGGGTCCACAGACTTTTACGGACAGGTGGCAGAATCATTTCATGTGGCTGATGTAGCCATGTTTGTCATTAACACTGAATCGGGTGTGGAAATCGGAACGGAAGCATTCTGGCGGGCAGCAGAAAAGGAGAATGTTCCTTCGATGATCGTGATGAACAAACTCGACAGTGATAAATCAGACTTTAACGGTTCACTTGAGATGATCAGGGAGCGGTTTGGGCGGGGGGTTGTGGTTGTGCAGTATCCTTACAGTGAAGGCCCGGAATTCCATGCGATCATTGACGTTCTGAAAATGACGATGTATGAGTTTCCTGAAGATGGAGGACGCCCCGATAAGCTTCCGATTCCGGAGTCGCAGCGGGCTCAGGCAGAAATTTACCATAATGAGCTGGTAGAAACGATCGCAGAAAATGATGAATCACTGCTGGATCTCTATTTTGAGAACGGTGAACTCGATGAATATCAGATGACTGACGGGCTAACCAACAGTCTGCTTGAACGAAATATTTTTCCGGTATTCTGTTCATGTGCGTCCCGAAATATGGGAACAGGCCGTATTATGGGATTCCTTGGAAATGTTGCCCCAACACCACTGGATCGGAAATTGAAGAAAGCGGATGGAAGTGAGTACTTGATTGACAGGGAGGGCCCCCCCTCTTTTTATGTCTTTAAAAATTCATCTGAAACCCATGTGGGAGACCTTACATTTATACAGGTGACCGGTGGATCAGTCAAGCCCGGTTTGGATCTAGTAAACAGGCGTACGCAGGACGGGCTTCGGCTGGGATCCCTTTACATCAGCCAGGGTGCCAAACGAACCGAAGTGGAAGAGGTAACGGCAGGGGATCTTGCCATTGCTGTAAAACTCAAGGATCTGCATGCAGGTGATACAGTATCCCTGAAAGAGAGTGATCTGGTGTTTGCCCCGACCCGTTATCCGAATACAACCATGCGGGTGGCGCTGAAGCTGAACAAGGAAGGAGAGGAAGATAAACTGGGGATTGCACTGAATCAGATTGTGAAAGAAGATCCCTCATCCAGGGTGGAACACAGCCAGGAACTGCAGCAGACCATATTACATGGACTGGGAGAGGAACATCTGAACGTGATTATGCATCAGCTTAAGGAGCGTTTCAATCTGGATGTGGACTTCATCAAGCCGCGAATACCGTATCGGGAAACGATTACCAAACGGGTGAATACCCAGTACAAGCATAAAAAACAGAGCGGGGGTGCCGGTCAATATGCGGAAGTCTATCTCTCGATCGAACCGTGGACGGAGGGGATGCCTGACCGGGATGACCTGAATGTGCGGAACGTTGAAAAAATTGAGCTTGAATGGGGCGGAACCCTTGTTTTCCAGAACTGTATCGTAGGTGGAGTGATAGACAACCGCTTTATGCCGGCAATCGTAAAAGGTGTGATGGAGAAAATGGCAAATGGCCCGTTAAGCGGGTGTCGTGCCCGCGATATCAGGGTGTCGGTTTATGACGGTTCCATGCATTCCGTCGACTCCAATGAGGCTGCCTTCAAGACCGCTGCACTCATGGCATTTAAAGACGGCTTTCTAAAAGCTGCACCACAGTTGATGGAACCGATCTATGAAATTGAGGTGACATTACCCGCCGCCTATATGGGGGATGTGATGAGTGATCTGAGTTCGCGAAGAGGTCAGATACTGGGGATGGACTCGGAGGGATCGATCCAGAAGATCAAAGCTTCGGTTCCCCTGCAGGAACTGGATCAGTACACAACCCGTCTGAAATCGCTGACACAGGGAAGCGCAACCTTTACGAGGGAGTTTCTGGAATATGCTCAGGTACCTCACGATGTGCAAAAGCGCGTGATAGAAGAGACACAGGCACTGGAAGCGGAAAAAAACGGATAAATTATGCAGAAGCGGGAAAAAGTCATCATTATAGGTGCAGCGGGCCGCGATTTTCATAATTTTAACACCTTTTACAGGAATCGACCGGAAACGGAAGTTGTCGCATTTACAGCGGCTCAGATTCCGGATATTGAGGGTCGAAAATATCCGCCTGAACTGGCTGGTGAGCTCTACCCGGATGGAATACCGATCCATTCCCAGGAGGAGATCACAGAGCTGATCCGGCAGTACAATGTGGATGAATGTGTATTCTCTTACAGTGATATCTCCTATGGTGATGTGATGAGCATTGCCTCCCTTGTGAATAGTGCGGGTGCAGATTTTACACTCCTTGGTACCCGAAACACGATGATCAAAAGCAGCAAGCCGGTGATTGCTGTCGGAGCTGTGCGTACCGGAGGGGGAAAGAGTCAGACCTCACGCAGGATCATAGAGATACTCATGGAAATGGGGCTGAGAGTTGTGGCTGTTCGGCATCCCATGCCCTACGGGGATATTGCAAAACAAAAAGTTCAGAGGTTTGCCACTGTAGAAGACCTGGATCTGCATCACTGTACCATTGAGGAGATGGAAGAGTATGAACCTCATGTACGCAGGGGAAATGTGATCTACTCGGGAGTGGATTACGAGGCCATTTTAAGGGAGGCGGAAAAAGAGGCGGATATCATCATATGGGATGGCGGGAATAACGATTTTCCATTTTATAAACCCGACCTGATGATCACCATTGCAGATCCGCATCGCCCGGGTGATGAGCTTGGTTACTACCCAGGTGAAACCGTGTTGCGGCTGGCCGATATCGTGATTATCAATAAAATGGATAGTGCCAACTCAGCAGACATACAGAAAGTAAGGGAAAACATCACACTTGTGAATCCAAATGCGGTGGTTGTGGACGCTGCGTCACCTTTAACAGTGGAAAATCCGTCTGATATCAGAGGAAAGCGTGTTTTGGTGATTGAGGATGGTCCGACACTGACTCATGGGAATATGAAAATCGGAGCGGGGACCGTGGCTGCCCGTAAATTCGGGGCTGCTGAACTGATTGATCCGCGGCCCTTTGCGAAGGGCAGGCTGAAGAACACATTTGAGACCTATCCGGATATCGGGGTTTTACTCCCTGCCATGGGATACGGAGCAGAACAGATTAAGGATCTTGAGAAGACGATCAATGCTGTGGAGTGCGACCTTGTGGTGTCGGGCACTCCTATCGACATCACAAGGATTATTCAAATCAACAAACCTGTGGTTCAGGTCGGTTATTCACTACAGGAAATCGGCAAACCGGATCTGCCTGAACTGCTGGGTGAATTTATCCGTAATCAGAAAGAGCCAAACAATGCAGCCGGAAGCAACCGATAAGGAGTGACAGGTCTCCTGCAGGAAGCGGTTATGACGCAATCCCGAAAGAACGGGCCGGATAGAGTGATCATGGCTTTTTGGGAGCTGTACCGGCATCGGCAGGCAGAATCAGCAGATAACGGAAGGGATTAAGACAGATTTTTTTCAGAATTTAATGTGATAAAAAAATTGATGTAAATATTACAATTCTTATTAAATACTTATCGATATGATCAGGATCATATGATGTATTTTATCATGTCCACCGGATTTCGCCGGCAAAAGATACCGGTGTGGATAACTTTTCACCTTTGTGGATAACCTGAAAAAGTGGCCTCTGCGTTATTCATGAGCAGGATTTTATGCACAGGGCAAAAAAAAACAGGATTTACTCCATTGCGGATGGAGTTTAAAATACAGGATTCTGCTTTTTTAAAAAATGTAAAAATGGGATTCGTGACCCCATGAGGTCGTGTCCCGACAGCTTTGTGGATAACTTGGATGTTTTGTGGAAAAGTTATTGTTTTTTTTCTTGCTGTCTGCGTCTGACTAAAATATATTGCAAGCTGATAAATAAGCCTGTAAGAGGAGCTTGGAAACTGTTTTTTGGTTGAGTTTGCCACCGGAATTGCTTTAAACCCTCGGTTCATTTCCGGGGCAGCCATAAAACCTCTGTTTAGAGAATCCAAACCAGCATTTTTTTAAGATACGCAGAGTTCTTAATCGGGCAAGATATAAGGTGTTAAAAACAGCCCTGCCGGATCAGACAGGTATGGAATAAGAGCCAGGGCGTGTAAGACTCCCCCCGGAGTACGAAAAGAAATATATAATTAGCAATTACTGAATTAATATCACTAACAGACTATGAAATTTACCCGGTTCTACACAAAAGAAGAGTGGAAATCACCCTATGGTGATCTCAAATTTGAGAAGCGAAAATCAGAAATCAAAAATCCCGACGGCTCCAAAATATTTGAAATGACGGATGTGGTTGTTCCTTCCGGCTGGTCACAGGTAGCCACAGACATCATTGCACAGAAATATTTCCGAAAGGCCGGGGTTCCGGTTAAACTTAAGAAAGTAAACGAAAAAGGGGTTCCGGAATGGCTCCAGAGATCCGAAATGGATCTGAAGGCACTTGCAAAAGTGCATGAAGAGGACCGTACCACTCATGAGGTTGACAGCCGGCAGGTGTTTAACAGACTGGCAGGGTGCTGGACCTACTGGGGGTGGAATCATAACTATTTCGACTCCGAAAATGATGCGAGAATCTTCTACGATGAAATGTGCTACATGCTGGCTGACCAGATGGCAGCACCCAATAGTCCGCAGTGGTTCAACACCGGCCTTCACTGGGCGTACGGTATCAACGGTCCCGCTCAGGGGCACTACTATGTGGATGCCAAAACAGGAAAGCTGACGAAATCAAAGGACGCCTACACCCATCCTCAGCCGCATGCTTGTTTTATTCAGAGTATTGATGATGATCTGGTGAATGAAGGCGGAATAATGGATCTCTGGGTGAGGGAAGCCCGCCTCTTTAAGTATGGTTCCGGAACGGGAACCAATTTTTCCAAACTGAGAGGTTCCGGTGAGTCACTCAGCGGTGGTGGAAAATCTTCAGGGCTCATGAGCTTTCTGAAAATAGGAGACAGGGCTGCGGGCGCGATCAAATCGGGCGGTACCACAAGAAGGGCAGCCAAGATGGTAACTCTGGATCTGGATCACCCGGACATTGAAGAATATATAAACTGGAAGGTGCGTGAGGAACAGAAAGTAGCCGCTATTGTTACAGGTTCAAAAATCACTCAGAAACACCTGAAGGCGATCATCAGGCTCTGCCATGAACCCGTACAGATCGACGGTAAATCCTATAACGGAGCCGTGAGCCGCGACCCGATTAAGAACCGTGAACTGGGCAAAGCCATCCGCAAGGCAAAATCGGAGCAGGTTCCGCTGAACTACATTGAAAGGGTAATTCAGCTTGCCTCACAGGGGTTCAAGGATATTGAATTTGATGTCTATGACACCGACTGGAACTCCGAAGCATACATGACGGTAAGTGGTCAGAATTCCAACAATTCTGTAAGAATCCCCAACAGCTTTATGAAAGCTGTGATAGATGACTCCGACTGGAACCTTTACGGCCGTATTGAACTGCGTAAGGCAGCAGAGGAAGGGCGTGAACCGGCTCCGATGAAAACCCTCAGTGCCACCGATCTCTGGGATCAGATCAGCTACGCTGCCTGGTCATGCGCCGATCCGGGCACACAGTACCACGATACTATCAACGAGTGGCACACCTGTCCGGAAGATGACGAAATCAAAGCCAGTAACCCCTGTTCAGAGTATATGTTTCTGGACAATACTGCCTGTAATCTGGCATCCCTGAACTTGATGAAGTTCTTTACGGACGAAACCTGCCGGACTTTCGACGTGGAATCGATCCGCCATGCGACAAGACTCTGGACCACCGTACTGGAGATCTCAGTGCTTATGGCTCAGTTTCCTTCCAGGGAGATTGCGGAGCTCTCATACATCTTCAGAACACTGGGGCTTGGTTATGCCAATCTCGGTGCTGCACTGATGGTGCAGGGTGTACCCTACGACAGCGACGACGGATTTGCCATTGCCGGCGCACTCACCGCTATCATGCACATGAAATCATATGCAACAAGCTCCGAACTGGCTGCCGAACTGGGTGCTTTTGAAGGGTTTGAGCGAAACCGTGAGCATATGCTGAAGGTGCTTCGAAATCACCGGAGAGCCGCCTGGAACGCCCCGGAGAATGACTATGAAGCGCTGACCATCAAACCGATGGGCATCAGCGAAAACTACTGCCCGGACTACCTGCTGAAAGCTGCCAGGGAAGACTCGGACCGTGCGGTTGAAATGGGCGAAAAACATGGCTACCGAAACGCTCAGGTAACCGTTATCGCCCCAACTGGAACCATCGGTCTTGTGATGGATTGCGACACAACAGGGATAGAGCCCGATTTCGCCCTGGTGAAATTCAAGAAGCTCGCAGGAGGTGGATACTTCAAAATCATCAATCAGAGCGTTCCCCTGGCACTGAAAAATCTTGGGTATAAAAGTGAAGAGATCCATGATATCATCCGCTATGCAAAAGGTGCGGGCTCCCTCTCAGGCTGTCCCCACATCAATGCTGAAAGTCTTGCGGAGAAAGGTTTCACAAAGAATGAACTCGAAGCCGTGGAGGCCGCCCTGCCCGGAAGCTTTGATATCAAGTTTGCCTTTAACCACTGGACACTCGGAGAAGAGTTCTGCAAGAAAACACTGGGTATCACAGAAGAGCAGCTGGGAGACTTCAGCTTCGACATGCTTCGCTTCCTCGGTTTTAGCAGGGAACAGATTCAGGAGGCAAACGACTACGTCTGCGGAACCATGACAGTCGAAGGTGCGCCCTATATCCGCGATGAGCATCTGCCGGTTTTTGACTGCGCGAACAAGTGCGGGCGCATCGGAACCCGATACATCTCAGCATCCGGACATATTCACATGATGGCTGCAGCACAGCCTTTTATCTCCGGGGCAATTTCCAAAACGATCAACCTGCCGAATGAAGCCACAGTAGAGGATTTCAAGGATGCCTACATGATGTCGTGGCAGAAGATGCTTAAAGCAAACGCCCTCTACAGAGACGGTTCTAAACTGAGCCAGCCCCTGAACTCCATGAGCGACGTACTCGAGGAACTTGAAGAAGACGATGATCAGGTACTTGCAGCACAGGATCAGGTGATCAAAACGGCTGAAAAAATCATACATAAATATGTAGCGCGAAGACAGCGGCTGCCATTCCGAAGAAGTGGGTACACACAGAAGGTAAAAATTGGCGGTCAGAGTGTGTATCTGAGAACCGGGGAGTATGAGAACGGTCAGCTTGGCGAGATTTTCATCGACATGCACCGTGAGGGAGCTGCATTCCGAAGTCTGATGAACTGCTTTGCCATAGCCATCTCGCTGGGGCTGCAGCATGGAGTGCCTTTGGAGGAATTTGTGGATGCGTTTGTCTTTACAAAATTTGAGCCAAGCGGCATGGTAAACGGGAGTCCGCATGTGAAGATGACCACTTCACTCATCGATTATATTTTCCGTGAACTGGCCGTTACGTACCTTGGGCGCGAGGATCTTGCCCACGTAGCCCCGGAAGATATTCTGATGCGCAAGCTGAAACCGTTTGAAGAAGATGACCTCGCCAGTAAAGTGGTAGAAGAGTCAAAAAAAAAGAACGTTAAGCTTGTAACAGAAGGAATTGCTGCTGTCAGCAAAGAAGCAACCGTCGGAAAAGCCGAAGGTGATTACGACCGGGCCAAACAACTTGGATATACAGGCGACTCCTGCCCTGAGTGCGGCAGCATGACCATGATCCGAAACGGGACATGCCTAAAGTGCATGACCTGCGGATCTACGACAGGCTGTTCCTGACCGATCGCAGATTGACCTGATCGAAAGCCCGGCGGAATGAACTCCGGCCGGGCTGCTTTTCCGGTGCGTGCCTGTGGAGCGGGTCACCTGCCTTTTTGCGGGCTCAAAGAGAATATCCGCAGATCGTACCGCTTCCCTGAATTTTCCTGAGCACCAATAAAGGTATACCCTCATAAGGATATAGTAAGAGCAGACATGGCTAAAATACTATACATATTTCCCCATCCTGATGATGAGTCATTTGGTCCCGCACCTGCTATTTCTGCACAGATCAGGCAGGGGCATGAAGTATTTCTGCTCACACTGACCAGGGGTGAGGCGACCAGGCAGCGTCTTAGGCTGGGACTCACAAAAGATGAGATGGGTGAAGTCAGGTTCCGGGAGATGCTCTGTGTTGAGAAGTGCCTGGGTCTGGCCGGGCTGAAGGTTTTAAATCTGCCTGACGGAGAGCTGAAGTGGATGAATCCAATGGAGATCGAAGAGATCGTTGAAAGTGAAATCAGGAAAACGAAACCCGATATTCTGATTACCTACGCCGTTCATGGCATCAGCGGTTTTCATGATCACCTGGTCACCCACGCCGTGGTAAAGCGGGTATTTTGCAAGATGAAAACAGAGAATGGGTTTCATCCGCGCAGGCTTGCCTTCTTTACACGGATGGGGGAGGTATTCATGGATGGTAAATTCAGGCTTGAAATTTCAAAACCCGAAGAGATCGCATGGATAGAGGAGTGCAGTGAAGAAGATATGGGCCTCTTCCATCAGGCTCTGGACTGTTATGAGACCTACACGGAAATCATCGAACAGAGCAGGGTACGGGAGGTTACCACACCAAGAGTTCCTTTTGAATTTTTCGGTGAAAAACCGGGAAAGTCACTGAACTCAATAGCCGATCAGCTACCCTGAGCCAATCGTTTCATGAGCTCCTGCCGGCAGCATACATTCTGTCTACAATCAGCATATGGGGTAAAGTGAGAACGCTGATCAGAATAAACATCAGAGTAAGGAATTGATCCTGAACCGAAAAAGCATTTTGCAGCAGAACCAGAAGAAAGAGCCCGAATAGTGAAATGACGGTAAAAGGGGCAGCTTTTCTGTAAAAGCCGGTTAAAGTGATCTTCTCTCCCTTACTCTTCAGGAAATTACGCATCTCATGAATATGACCTGCCGAATGCCATACTGCAAAGTAGGCGGCAAAACCGGTCAGCGGTCCGGTGAGCAGAAGTAACAGAATCAGCACACTGCTCTCGGTTAAAAAAAACAGGGGAGCGCGCAGACGGCCTTTAAGGAAGAGAAAAAGGAAACCGGCAGAGTAAGCCGTGAGCACTGCTGCAATCAGGAGAGAAGGATGGGGCATCAGGTTTGCAAATGAAACCGGATCAAGATGCATTGCAGTGGTCAGTATCGGGTAGGTAATCGCTGTATCCGAAAAAATAATAAGAAGAATAATCATACTTCCTCTGAATGTGTACCAGAAAGGGGCAGCGTGATCAGAGATGAGAAACTCTTCCATATCTGCCTGCCCAAAATGGTAAATAGAGATCAGAAGAAAAATGATCATCCCTGTAATCGGTGTAAAAATCCATATCAGACCGAGTATCAGCATAATCATCAGATACGAAGAATAGAAAAGAAGATGACCGGAGAGGGTTTTACCGGTGCCGAAAAGCTGTGATGAGATCACGTGATCAATGGCACCGTGGGGGATACCGATCAGAAAAACTGAGGCAAGCAGTAAAAAAACACCTGCTGCGGAGGAGAAGCTGTCGGTAAAGAGATTGAGAAAAATCAGAGGCAGTGATATACCAAAAATCAGACAGATGAAAGATGATGAGGCTCTGTACATAATCAGGCGCCGGTAAAAATTCTGTGTTTCATTCGGTAAATAGAGCGAAAGAATGGCAGGTAGGGAAGCGAAGAAAAGATGGAGAGCTCCTGGGGGATTGTCGTCTTTTCATCCAGGAAATCAAGAATCCGGTCAAAGGAATTCTTTTCAAATAGATCATGAAAAATCTGTATCGAGTTCTTTGTCTCATTCTTCAGAATACTCAGCAGCATCATATCATAGACGCGGAAGCGGTACTGTGACTCTCTTTTTTCCTCAGGCATTTTACCCTCCTCCAGATGCCTTACAATCGATTTGCAGCGGTTGTGAATCCGTTTGAAGGTATAACCGGTTGTCGGTTTTGCGAGACCTCCAACAATTCCAAGATTCATCACGTTGGGGCAGTAGAAAGAGCTGTAAACTCGGTCTTCCATAGGAATGGCACCAAACTCCTTTCGCCGTATAAAATAGGAACCCGGTGTCAGGTGGAATCTCTTTGAAAGATAGTCGCGGATGGCCTCTTCATACTGTTCCTGATCAAGAATTTCCGCTGAAAACAGGGTGTGTTCAATAAGGGCAGAGCGTTCACTGAAAGGCAGAAGGTACATAAAGGTAACGCCATTGAGCTGTTCAATATCAAAGTCCATTAATATGGCTTTATTCGGGTCGAAGAGATCTTCCCTGCACTCAATTTCCCATCCCACAAAATGCTGAAGGAGAGATACGTCCACTTTGGAAGTTGAAAAATCGGAAGGTTTCAATGCACTTTGAAAGATCATGCCTGCACTGAATGTTCCCTCAGATGTTTCGACGGTGGCTCCGCTGCCGGCGGATGCGAACCCACGGATTTCAGCTTTCAGCAGAGTCACCGATTCAGATTTCCGAGCCTCCTGGAGAATCATACCCGAGTAGTCGATACTGCGGATGCAGTGATACTTATTCATTAAAAGGTCTTCTGAATAGCTTTCCCCAAGCGCCGATACCGTAAGATGATTCCAGGAGTGGTAGATGATTTCCGGGATATCAAAACTGCTGTGATCCCAGAAACACCAGGTTTTTGACGGATCCGGCTGCAGGGACTGATCAATCAGCAGAACAGATATTTGGGAGTGGAGTCTCGACTTTAAGAGGTAGTACAGAAGTGTAAGACCGGCTGCTCCGGCTCCAGCAATGATGATGTCGTAGTGTTGTTGATTCATTGGCCGATCCATTAAAAAGCCCGGAATTTTCATCCCGGGCTTTATCCCTAAAGAACAGTCTCATATTTGGCTGAGACCATAATGACAGTGATAAAACCCGGATCACGAAGTTAGCGTTCACTGCGGAGAAAATCCTGACAATCTGTTCAGAACCAGTCTTAATTGAGGGACTTTTAAATAGAGTTCCTTTGCTCAATAGCTTCGTTGTCGCTCCGTTAAAATCCTCACATATCGCAAACAGGCGGCAGTAATATTTTTGCTTTCGCCCGGATCATGAAAAAATCCCTGGTTTTTCACTGCCCCCTTCCATTGACAAATAAACTCTCGACTTCGGAGAATACCTTTTTTCCGTAGAGAAACCGCTGCAGGATAATCAGCCTGGGAAGAACAAGTTGCTTTGGGATTTCAGCATTCGCCCGGTGTCTGTCGTCCGTTCGATAGCGGAGTACCTGCTTCAGGGAGGCGTAAAATGAAAAGTGGGCCCTGATCACGGCAACCGTATGCAGGGGTCTGCCCTGAATCAGGAAACGAATTCCGGAAACCCCATCCAGAAGAAGCCTCAGGAAGAGTTTCGGGAAAAGATACCTCTCCAGATTTTTTACCAGCATGAGTAAACTGTTACGGTAGTTAAAAAAAGTTTTATCCGGTGATTCAGTTCTGAGTGAACCACCACCCTGATGCAGAACTACACTTTTCGGTTGAAACAGTATCCGTTTTCCCAGCCTGAGGGCACGCCAGCAGAGGTCGATCTCTTCCATGTGAAACCGGAAGAGTGTATCGAAGCCTTCCAACTCCAGGAAAAGATCTTTACGAATGGCAAAAGCTGCCCCTGAAGCCCAGAAGACCGGGGTAACCTGCTTGTCATACTGTCCGGAATCTTTCTCAACAGAGTCAAAAATCCGTCCTCTGCAGAAGGGGTAGCCCAGCCAGTCCAAAAAACCCCCGGCTGCTCCGGCATAGTCAAAATGCCCGGGATTCGGTACAGAAAGCATCTTGGGTTGCACAATATCCGCATCATTCGATGCAAAGAGTTCACTGACCGGAGAAAGCCAGTCAGGGTCTTCAGGTTTCGCATCATTATTCAAAAAGAGAAGAATCTCTCCGGAAGCGGACCGGGCAGCCAGATTGTTTCCCTCTGCATATCCGTAATTTCGCCCGAGTCTGAGAAATCGAACGTGGGGATAATGGAGGGATACCCACTCCTGCGTTCCGTCATTCGAACCATTATCCGCAATAAGGATTTCCAGTTCAGGGTAGTTGGTCAGGTTCACGAAAGGCAGGTATCGCTTCAGCAAAGGCAGTCCGTTGCTGGTGAGGATAATGATGGATACGGAGGGCTTATTCTGATTCACAGAGGATTCCGGATTGTTAATGGGGGGCTTTGAAAAACTGTTCTTCTGCCCAATATCTGTGTTGTCGCAACTTTAAAATCCTCACGGCTGGCAAACAGGCTGCGGTTTTTAAATTTACTTACGCCTTGATCCTGAGTAAAACTCCTGGTTTTTCAAAGCCCCCTGATGAAATCACAATTTAATAACAGGAAGTTTTAAAATCGATCAAAGTATATAAAACGTTTCGATTGTATTATAAAGAGTGTCGGAAAAAGAGGAAAGTACTCAGCCCATCGCTCAAACGGGTTGCTGTGTTGAGTGGAACAGTTCAGCAGAGCCCCCGCTTCATTTGATGATTCCATCTCTCAGCTGAATAAGGTGATGACAGATTGTTGCGATAGTGATTTAAGATGAAACAAATTTTACTGAATAAAGTATGGTAAACCAATCTGACATGCTGATAAAATTATCTCATTTCGCAGGATCGCCTTACTGATTGAAAAGCGCTTACATTTTAAATAATTTTAGAATGAAAACGTTTGCATATCGTTTATTTTTTTGGTAGGATATGGATATAACTGCAGCAAGTTGCTCAAGGTTGAAAAGTCCTGGTCTGTATAAAGCGATCTCTTACTTAAAGAATCCGCAGTACCATACAGCTCAAATTGTCTTGCTAACCAAACCAATTTCTGCGTTATTCGTTGTAAAATTAACATAAACCATAACAAAAGTGGATTTTCTATGAACAAGAAAATACAGTCTTATTCTTCTTTTTTCTTGATACCGCTGTTTGTTATCGCTCTGGTTATGGCAGTACCTGCCACAGCCGCAAGCGATAATGCAAAAACAGCTGATCAGGCAGAGATTACCGTTTCTGACGCTGATTTCAATCAAGATGTATCCGGAAGGGTTACCGATGCCAGCACGGGTGAACCGCTGGTAGGTGTAACTGTGATGGTACGAAATACTACTACCGGTGTGGCCACGGACTCAGACGGGATGTTTGAGCTCAGAATTCCGGAAGGCGGCCAGGAACTCGTGGTCTCCTATATCGGCTACGTTACACAAACCATTGCCATCGGCAGTCAGACCGTATTCAATATCTCGCTTCAGCAGGATATTGCAATGCTCGACGACCTGGTTGTAGTTGGATACGGTGTACAGCGCAGATCTGAAATTACCGGTTCTGTGGGTATTGTTACACCTGATGAACTGACACCCACCTCCTTCAACGCTCTTCAGAGCCTTCGTGGTAAAGTTGCGGGTGTGCAGATTTTCACCAACTCAGGTGCTCCATCCGGAAGTAACCGTGTGATCATCCGGGGAACCGGAACGATTAATGCATCTACGGACCCTCTCTACATTGTTGACGGTGTAGCGATGGAAGGTGGCATTCAGTTCCTGAATCCAAATGACATAGCCAGTATCGAAGTTCTGAAAGATGCTTCTGCTACGGCGATCTACGGAGCAAGGGGTGCAAACGGTGTTATCCTCGTAAGCACAACCAGAGGTGGAACTGACGGCGCAGTGAATGTTACGTACGACAACAACTTCTCTCTCGGAAGAATGGCGGGTCGTATGGATGTGATGAACGCTCAGGAGTTTATGGAAGTGCAGCGGATTGGAAAGGCAAACGTGCCTCTCTGGAGACCCGGCTTTACGGATACCTCCATCAACTACTCACTGGATCCGGATCTGTTTGACGGAAGCGGAAATCCACTCTATGATACCGACTGGCAGGATGCCGCAACACGAACAGCGTTTTCACAGGATCACAACCTGAGAATTCAGGGTGGAACCGAGCGTTCTTCGATCGGAGCCGTGCTGAACCTGACACAGCGTGAAGGGATTTTCCTGAACAACTACATGAACCGTTACAGCGTGAAGGTTACCTACGACGTTCAGCCGCGTGAATGGCTGCGAATGGGTACCAACATGACCTATTCAAGAATTGATGAGAATCACATTGAGGAAGGTGGTGGTGGACAGGATGTACGGCGTACCATTATCGAAATGGCACCGATCCTCCCGATCACCTGGCCGGCAGGAACCGAAAGGGCCGGAATGTACAGTAACTCCACACATGCGCGTTCACTCACACTGGAAGGACAGTCAAACCCTGTTCACCGTCTGATGGAAGACACTCGTCTTCGTGAAAGAAACAATTTGTTCGGTAACACATACATTGCCGTTCAGATCACACCAAATCTTGAGTTCAGAACCCAGTTGGGCCTCAACAACGAGAGATATGAAGAGCGCAGATACGAAACCCGTACGCTGATTGCCACCGGTGGTTTTCCGGATGGCCGGGCCGCTTATGGTTCAAACCAGGTATTCTACTGGCAGAATGAAAACTTCCTGACCTATCAGCAGGATTTCGAAAATTCCCGTCTGACTGCAGTGCTCGGAGCGAGCTGGCAGGAGCGAAGATTCACAAGCTTCTTCCAGGAGGCAAGAGGATTCCCGGATGATTTCTTCAGCTTCAATAACTTTGGCGCCGGTACACGTCTCTTCTCACCAAGCTCCAACGCATTCGAGTGGACGATGAATTCCTACTTCAACCGGATCACCTACTCGCTGGCGGATACCTATGTATTCACATTCACCAGCCGCCTGGACGGTTCGTCACGATTCGGTGCTGACAGCAAGTACGGATTCTTCCCGTCAGCCGGTTTTGCCTGGAATGCCTCCAATATGGACTTCTTCTCAGATATTGATTTCATCGATCTGCTGAGATTCAGAACATCCTATGGGGTAACCGGAAACACTGAAATCGGTGTGTTCAACTCACTTGCCACTATCGGAGGCGGAACGACACTGATTGGTGGTGGACGGGAATCTACTTCGTTTACAACCCGTCTTCCAAACCCGGAACTTGAGTGGGAGAAAACCTATCAGTTTAACATTGGTACAGAAGTGAGCATGTTCAACAATGCCATTGACATTGAACTGGACTACTACTACAAGTTTACCAAGGATCTTCTGCTTGCACGTCCCGTGCCTGCAACTACCGGATTCACAACCATTCTGGATAACATCGGTGCCGTATCCAATCAGGGTATCGACATGAAGATTACCACCCAGAATATCCGAACCAGAGATTTCTTCTGGACCACTACACTGAACTTCAACTACAACAGAAACAGAGTTGAGCGTTTGGGTGCCGGTGGTGAGGATATCTTCCCTGGCCCGAACTGGGTATCCGGAAGCCAGACCATCCTTCGTGTTGGCGAGCCTGTGGGTAACTTCTACGGATTTATCCGTGAGGGAACATGGAGTACTGCTGAAGCCGCCCAAGCTGCTGCAAGAGGGTTCCTGCCGGGTGAAGCAAAACGTTCACTCGACAGAACCATCATCGGTAACGGTCTGCCCGACTGGACAGGTAGTTTCATTAACTCTGTGAACTTCAAGCAGTTTGATTTCCTTCTGGACTTCCAGTTTGTTCTTGGTGCAGATATCATGCAGCAGTTCCTGCATACTGCCGAAGACCGTATGGCACTTACCAACGGCCTGAGAACACAGCTGACCAATGCGTGGACTGAGAGCAATCAGAACACCATGTACCAGAGAATACGACACCAGCCGCTTGCCGGTCAGAATACACAGGCCGACAGCCACTGGATCGTGGATGGTTCGTATCTTCGTGCAAACCTGATTCAGCTTGGTTACACGTTTGATCCTTCTGTGGTATCAAGACTGGGACTGGCTTCCCTTCGTGTGACAGCCAGTGTGGATAATGCCTTTGTTCTTCACTCAAGTGATTTCAAAGGTCATGATCCGGAAGCAACTTCATGGGGTGGAAACATTCATGCCCAGAATATCTTCTTCTATCAATATCCACGGCCGCGTACCTTCTCTTTGGGTGCCAGACTGCAATTTTAATCATCACTCTTAAATACAGAATTATGAAAAAGTTATTAATTCTTGCTGCAGCTGTGATGATCGTCATGGGCTGTGAAGACTTCCTGGTTGAGGAGCCGAAAACACAGATCGCTGTGGATCAGTACTTCGAGAAGGCTGAAGATGCTCGCGCCGCTGTGAACGCGCTATACCGCGATGGTTCCGGTGCAAATGCCTACGGATCCGGTGGATTCAGGGGCAGTGATATCATGGTCGGCGTCTATATGAGCGGACTCTTCGACAACGAAGGTAAAGGCGAGCGGATTGAAGGACAACTCGCACACTCCCTTCAGCAGGATCCTGTGAATTTCAATGATTACGCCGGCGGATGGTGGAATGCCATGTTCCGCACAATCAACAGGGCGAACCTGGCCATCGACCGGATTCCCGGTATCGAGATGAATGCCGCTGAAAAGAACAGGCTTCTCGCTGAAGCCCGCTACTTCAGGGCGCACAACTACTTCACCCTGGTGAAATACTTCGGTGATGTTCCGTTGACCCTGCTACCCATAGAAGGTCTTGCGAATGCATTTATTCCAAGATCAAGCTCGGCAGAAGTGTATGCTCAGATCATCACCGATCTCGAGTGGGCACTTAGCAACGGCAACCTCCCGGATGTGCCCTTTAACAGCGGCAACAACGGTCGTGTAACCCGCGGCGCAGTACTGACCACGCTTGCTCAGGTTCATCTGCAGCGATCCGGATTTCCTCTGAACCAGAACGCCTACGCCGACGCAGCAGCAGCAGCACGGCAGGTGATCAACTCAGGGACTTATGCCCTGGTTCAGCACGGAGCCGATCCGCTGACTGAAAGTGCATACAATATCATGCGTGTCTCAGAGCAGGAAAGAGAGTACATCTGGTCTGCCGAGTATGATGGTGATGTGGCCAACAGCGGTTATCCCCGAATCACAATTCCGGGTGCTATTCGATTCAATGGCCTCGCCTACAGCAGAACGCTGAACATGTACCGTCCGATTGATACCATGGTAAACATGTACACACCGGATCTGGACCTTCGGATTCAGAACAAGCAGCTCTTTGCAACCACTACTACGGATGCAGCGGGTAATGAGATAGACCTTGGTGAATATGCTCCCTTCCTCTGGTATGAGGAGACAGCTATCTTCCAAACTGAAAGAGGTTCAAAAAACCTCAATCATACCCGCTATCCTGAGGTACTGCTGATTGCTGCTGAAGCCATTGCAAGATCACAGGGCGTGACTGCAGAGGCGGTTGGTTATCTTGCTGACGTGCGCGACAGGGCATACTGGACAGTTGACCGTGCAGATATCGTTGCCTCATTGAGCGGACTCTCAGTAGATGCTTTTGTGCAGGAAGTGTGGAAAGAGCGCTACAAAGAGCTTGCACTTGACTTTAGTGCATGGCACGACATTCAGCGTACCCGCCAGTATCCGATTTCAACCACACCCGGTGTTGTTACATTCAGGGATGTGATTGGAGCGGACAACAACTGGGGTGTTCAGTTCCGGGAAAGAGATCTTCTCTATCCGATTCCCGATGCAGAAATGCAGCGTAATGATCAGCTGACACAAAATCCCGGTTACTAACCGGCAAAACGAATCTGAACACTGTTCAATGATTCAAGATGTGAAAAGCCCCGTCGGAATTTCTGACGGGGCTTTTTTTTCTTTTAATTCACACTTGAAAAGTGTATTCTCAAACGATATTTGATTCCTTAAACAGTTATATATCCTCACGTTACCGATGAGTTTTCAGATACAGGTTCCAAAAGAAAAATATGACGTGGTCATCGTGGGCTCCGGTGCCGGTGGTGGCATGGCGGCCAAAGTGTTATCCGATGCCGGGCTCTCGGTTGCCGTGCTGGAGGCAGGCGGATTCTATGATCCTGCACAGGAAGAGTACAGGACTCAACTTCGCTGGCCGTGGGAATCTCCCCGCAGAGGTGCCGGAACAGTTCGCCCGTTTGGTGATTTTGACGCCGCCTGGGGCGGGTGGGAAATTGAGGGCGAGCCTTACAACAGAAAGGGAAATACCCGGTTCGACTGGTTTCGGTCACGCATGCTGGGAGGGCGTACCAACCACTGGGGACGAATTTCACTTCGTTTCGGACCAAAGGATTTCAAACGGAAAAGCATCGATGGACTGGGGGAAGACTGGCCCATAGGATATGAGGAAGTGAAACCCTATTATGACCGGGTTGATAAACTGATCGGTGTCTTTGGTACCAATGAAGGGCTCGAAGATGATCCCGACGGTTACTTCCTGCCTCCTCCAAAACCCAGACTTCATGAACTCTACCTGAAAAAAGCAGCAGAGGGGATAGGTATTCCGGTGATACCATCACGACTCTCTGTTTTAACAAGACGTGTCAATTCAGAACGGGGTGCCTGCTTTTTCTGCAATCAGTGCAACCGTGCCTGTAACGCCTATGCCGACTTCTCCGCCGGTACCTGTCTTGTACAACCGGCTATGAAACGGGGCAATACGGATCTCTTTACAGATGCAATGGTGCGGGAGGTACTCACAGACAGTACAGGCAGGGCCACAGGAGTTCTCTATGTACACACCAAAACAATGAAGGAGCATCAGATTAACGCCAGGGTAGTGATCCTCGGAGCCTCTGCGTGTGAAACAGCCCGCCTGCTACTCAACTCAAAATCTTCAAGACATCCCGATGGTCTGGCGAACGGCAGCGGTGTGGTTGGCCGGTATCTGCACGATTCGACAGGAGCCGACCGGATGGCCATACTGCCGGCTCTCTTTAACAGAGACCGTTACAATGAGGACGGAGTCGGGGGTATGCATGTTTATACACCCTGGTGGCTCGATAACAGTAAAATGGACTTCCCCAGGGGGTATCATCTGGAATATTGGGGCGGGATGACTATGCCGCTTTATGGCACAGGATTTGGCATGGATTCCATGCGGCAGCACATACGCAACGAATTTGGTAATCCAACTCCCAACGGCGGGTACGGTGCAAGCCTGAAAAAAGATATCCGTACACTATACGGTTCCACCGTCGGCATATCAGGTCGGGGTGAGTGTGTGGCCAGCTATGATAACTACTGTGAAATTGACCCTGATACTGTAGATAAATATGGTATTCCGGTTCTAAGGTTCAACTATAACTGGAGCGAACATGAGCTGAGACAGGCCAGGCATATGCACGACACCTTTGAGGAGATCCTAACCGCAATGGGTGGAATTCTGATTGGCCAAAAACCAGGTGCTGAGCAGGAATACGGACTCCATGCACCGGGAAGGATTATCCATGAAGTGGGAACCACGAGGATGGGCAACAATCCGGCTGATTCCGTGCTGAACAAATATGCTCAGGCTCATGAATGTGAGAATCTTTTTGTAGTGGATGCAGGCAGCTTTGTGTCACAGGCCGATAAAAATCCTACCTGGACGATCATGGCACTCTCCTGGCGCACCTCAGACTACATTATCAGTGAAATGAACAAAGGCAATCTGTAAGTAAGACCGATATGGACAGACGTGAACACCTGAAACTTTTGCTGGCCGGAGGGATTGGAGCCGGTCTCTTTTTCACGACGGGATGCTCCGATGAAGATATCCGTGAAAGTGCCCGGATCGTTGGGGAGGCTTTTCCGGGATACGGAAGAACCGGCTATGAGGCAGACCATGACAAGAGGCTGTTCTCGGAAAGATTTTTCACGGATGACGAATTCGGGATGATCAAAATTCTGGCCGATATCATTATTCCTGCAGATCAGGAGTCGGGAGGTGCCCTCGATGCGGGTGTGCCGGACTTCATTGAGTTTATGATGAAAGACCATCCTCCGTTTCAGCTCGTGACCCGGGGAGGCCTCATGTGGCTGAATAATCAGTGTAACCGGAGATATGGAAAGGTTTTTACTATGTGCAGCGAAACTGAGAGGATGGAGATGATTGATCTGATCGCCTGGCCGGATCAGGCAACGGCTGAGATGCGCTATGGAGTCCGCTTCTTTAATCGAATGCGGGATTTAACCGCAACCGGATATTTTACAAGCCAAATGGGCGTTGATTATCTGGGATATGAGGGTAACCGGCCCGGTTTCTGGGACGGGGTGCCGGAAGAGGTGCTGGAAAAACACGGCCTGAAATACGATGAGAAAACCATGGTGGAGTGTATCAGAGAAGATGACCGATACCGGATCGCAGATTGGGACGATCAGATGAATATTCTCTGAGGTCTGTTCATGAGAGAGCTTTGAAAAACTGCTCTTTTGCCCACTATCTTCGTTGTCGCAACTTTTAAATCCTCACGGTTGGCAAACAGGCTGCGGTTTTAAATTTGCTTCCGCCTTGATCCTGAGCAAAACTCCTGGTTTTTCAAAGTCCCATGATTAAGATCCGCGAAAATGGCTGATTATCTTTCTTTTCAAATATGTGCAGAGTGATCACACTGATAAGAAAATTAAATATATTGATGACTGGCACGCCTGCAGGCTAGTCCCCCGGTAACGTACAAATCAATCCTCAACACTGCGTTTTGAGAAAATCATGATTTACTAATGAACAGAGTCACATCTTCCTCCATAAGAGAATGGATCCGGGAAAATCAGTGCACGCAACTGTGTGTTGGCCCGGTCAGTAAAAACAGTACGGATGCTGCGATAGAAATCGCAAACGAGTGCAATATTCCCATTGTACTGATTGCAAGCAGGAGGCAGATCGACTCCGCTGAGTTTGGCGGGGGATATGTGAATCGCTGGACAACCGGCCAGTTTGCAGACTATGTACGAACCAGGGACAGAAAGGGGAATGTTATTCTGGCCAGAGATCATGGAGGCCCCTGGCAGAGTATCCTTGAGCAGGAGAAAAAGTTATCGGCAGAGGAGGCCATGCAATCTGCAAAGCGTTCCTATTTTGCGGATATTGATGCCGGATTCTCCATTCTTCATATCGATCCGAGTGTCGATATCCATGAGCAGCCTTCTCAGGAAGTGGTGCTGCAGAGGGTATTTGAACTCTACAGGGCCTGTTCGGAATACGCCAGGGAAAAGGGGCGATCGCTTCAGTTTGAAATTGGAACAGAGGAACAGTCGGGTCAGCTGGCCTCTGTCAGTGAGTTTTCCGGGTTGCTTTCCAGAGTGGAGGCCTTCTGCCTGGATCACGATTATGAAAAGCCGCTTTTTGCTGTTGCACAGACAGGTACCCGGGTAATGGAGATGCAAAATGTCGGAGAGCTGCAGGAGATCACTGAAAACGGATCGGATATGGAAAGCATCAGGGAAGTGGTAAAAGGGGTGGCCGAACAGTGTGAAAAACACGGCATCTATTTAAAAGCACACAATGGGGATTACCTGTCAGAGCTGGCGATCTCCATGCACCCCCAACTGGGTGTCCACGGACTTAATGTGGCACCGGAGTTTGGCGTTCAGGAATCGGAAAGACTCACAGAACTGTTCCGGCAGTATCATCTGCCAGAGGCAGAAGAGGCCTTTCTGGAGCTCTCGTATGAATCCGGCAAGTGGAAAAAATGGATGCTGAACGGCACCGCTGCGAGTGACCGGGACAGATCCATCATATCCGGTCACTATGTTTTCGCGACGGAAAAATTTGCTGTGTTAAAGGATCAGCTTCGTCATAAGATGGCCGGGGATCAGCTGGATCCGGACAGGGTACTTACAGATCACATTAAAAAGAGTATCCTTCGATATGTTCAGGGATTGAACATGGTTAAACACTAAGTGGAAATCAGGAAATCACGATGTTGAAAATCGGCCTTTTATCCGACACGCACAACTATCTTGACCCGGCTGTAAAGGAACACTTTTCAGACCGGGATGAAATATGGCATGCCGGGGATTTTGGGTCTGTTAAGATTGCGGATGAACTGGAAGAGATTGCTCCGCTTAAAGGTGTATATGGCAATATTGACGGACAGGATATCCGGAACCGGTTTCCTCTTCATCTTCGCTTTAATTCGGGAGGGGTGGATGTCTGGATGACCCACATTGGCGGTATTCCGGGACGTTACTGTATTCCGATTCGTGATGAACTGACTACGAATCCGCCATCCCTTTTTATCTGCGGACACTCTCACATATTAAAAGTTTCGAGGGACAAGGAGCTCGGCAATATGATCTTTATCAATCCGGGGGCCGCCGGCCGGCAGGGATTTCAGCAAAACAGGACAATATTGCGGTTTTCTGTAGATCAGGGTGTACTCAAAAATATGGAAGTTATTCTCCTCGACTGATGAAGGAGAAGAATTCCTGAACCCCCTAACTAAAACAATTAAAATGAAGAACAGAAGAGATTTTCTAAAGCAGTCTGCACTTTTGATGTCGGGTTTAGCCGCCGGCAGAGGAGCAGGAGCTCATACATACAGGTCAGACTATGATGATATGCGTGGCTTTGCGGCTAATAAGGAGCTGAGCGCGGATTTGATGATTATCGGCGGTGGAACAGGGGGGGTATCTGCGGCTATTTCTGCACTGAAGCTCGGCCTTCGGGTAGTGATGACCGAAGAGACAGACTGGATTGGGGGGCAGCTTACGGCTCAGGCGGTACCACCCGATGAGAATCCCTGGATAGAGACATTTGGCGGATCGGGGTTGTATCAGGAGTACAGGCGAAGGGTACGTGACTATTACAAAACCTGGTATCCCGTTACTGCAGAACAGCAGACGAATGAATTTTTGAATCCCGGTAACGGCTGGGTCTCCCGAATCTCTCATGAGCCCCAGGTTTCTCTTGCTGTACTGGAGGCGATGCTGGCCCCCTGGGTGAGTAGTGGACAACTTACAATTCTCAGGGAGTGCAGACCTGTTGGCGCGGAAACCGATGGTGACCGTGTGACAGCTGTTGAAGTTTTACTTTCGGGGAGCGGCGACAGGATGGTACTTCATGCACCCTGGTTTATTGATGCCACAGAAACCGGTGAACTGCTCAAACTGGCATCCGTCGAGTATGTGCTCGGGGCTGAGGGCAGGGATCAAACAGGTGAACCTCACGCACCGGCTCAGGCTGACCCCGACAACGTTCAGGCATTTAATCTCTGCTTTCTGATGGATTACATTGATGGTGAGGATTTTACCATTGAAAAACCGGAAGACTATGCATACTGGAGTAACTTTACTCCGGAGTTGAATCCGCCATGGCCCGGTAAACTATTCAGTTTTACTTATACACACCCCATCAGTATGGAGCCGCGCACACTTCCGTTTGATCCCAAACTGCAGGATGGGTGGTGGGCATACAGGCAGGTACTGGATCCGGCAAATTTCATGGAAGGGTTTTACGGAGGACCCATCGCCTGTATCAACTGGCCTCAGCATGCCTATCTTGGTGGTAGGATTGTGGATGAACCGGAAGAGACGGTAAAGTATCATCTGAGTCGGGCAGTACAACTCAATCTCTCACTCATCTACTGGCTTCAGACAGAAGCGCCCAGGCCGGATGGAGGGGCCGGGTGGCCTGGGTTACGGCTCAGGGGGGATATTTTTAATACCCCGCACGGAATGGCCAAGCACGCCTATATCAGGGAGAGCCGCAGGATCAAAGCCAGATTCACCGTTTTGGAGCAGCATGTGGGTACAGTGGCACGTATGAACGAAACCGGACTGGCAGAAGATGACGTACGGGCTGCCATTTTTGAGGATTCAGTGGGAATCGGAGCCTACCGAATTGATCTGCATCCAAGTACAAAAGGGAACAATTATATCGACATCAGTTCACTTCCCTTTCAGATTCCGCTGGGTGCGCTCATCCCGCAGCGGGTCAGAAATGTAGTGCCAGCCTGCAAAAACATCGGAACCACGCACATTACCAATGGCTGTTATCGACTGCAGCCAGTGGAGTGGAATATCGGTGAATCGGCAGGTGCGCTGATCGGTTTCTGCAAAATGAAGCAGAGTGAACCCCATCAGGTATATGAGCAAAAGGAATTACTGCGGGACTATCAGCAGACACTGGAAGAGCTTGGCGTAAGGCTTTCGTGGCCGCAGGATCAGGTTCACGCTTTGTGATCCGCGGGTAAACAGGTCTCCCATGATTTGCAAAAGCATGAATCTGGAGATCAGGGGAGAAGATCTGAGATGCCGTTTTCAAGAGAATATAATTTCATAACCTCCTCAGCTGTCAGGGAGCGGTTGAAAAGTATGAGCTCATCAAGGTAGCCTCTGTAATTATAGCCGATCCAGATCTTCACTTCAGATGGATTCCAGGAAAAAGTCATTTCCCTCTCGGAAAGAGAACCGGTAAAGACTCCGTTCAGATACGTTTTAACAATCCCGTCAGGTTTACCGGAGTTAAAATTTTCAAATGCAATGGCAACGTGAGTCCAGGTATCCATTGAAAAAGGATGATTCCGTATGCCTATCATGGGTCTCTGATTCTCCGGCACATCATCCCATTCCAGATTGAGGGGGTCCCAGACTGTGCGGTCAGGAAAAATCGCGAACCGAAATTCTCTTGGGATCCGATCTGTAAAATCAACAAAAAGAGCTCCGTCATTCCATGACCGTGAGGTAATCTGAACCGGGTCGGAAAAACCCGGATGGAGTGTAACGTCAGGGTCCAGCCGAAGCCAGAAAGAGAGAGTTCCGGCAAATACTGTTTCACTCAAATGAAAATTATTTTCACCTTCATAGAAAAAAACCGGCTCATATCGGCTGTCGATCCACAAAGCGTCACGATACCTTCCCTCACCCCTGTGTATTTCCAACTGCCCCGGGAACGTCAAACTATCCAGGGGAACTGCCTCTCCGCGCAGAGACCATGACGGGGAAGTAAACAGCTGGTTATTTCCGAAAGCGTAATCCGCCCCTAAATCCTGATCAAAAGAAGCGAAAAACGTAATACACTCCTGAAGCAGTGTATTTGTACTTGGTTTCCCGCAGCCTGTTGCAAAGAGGGAGACAGTGAGGGTCAGGATGAAAAAATATACTCTTTTCATAGCGTCATTGATCCGGGGTGAACGTGAGAATTTATTTCACCCGATTTTTATTATTACAGGAAAGTCGTTTTTCTGGTTGAATCTCACCGATAGTGACCAGAACAGTTTTCACCGGATCGTGCAGGTTGCCCGTTCCGGTGGAGAAGTGCAGATTTGATCATCCGCCTGTTACCGGAAATCCGGTGTAGCGCAAATTCAGATTCATACACAGAGCCGGAAAGCTTTAGTTTGAATTATACTTCGTGATGATCCTGAGTACTATGCCTGATTTTCAAGATTTCCTGCGCACGTCGGTTTCAGAGAGTTTTAAACCAATCCTGAAAATAGGTTCCCACATAGGGTGATAGTTTTTTCTCGCCGTTGATGGCGCCCACAATACTCAGAATCCAGAAGACAAGCACGACAATCCAGGCGATCAGGTTGAGTACCGGGATGAAAGTGATCACGAAAGAGAGAATGAGAAGCCCCAGCATCTGGCGAATGTAAAAGGAAGCGAATTCATCTCTGTTTTCTCCCTGATTCAGGAGCAGGGCAATGATCCATCCAATAAGTGTGATGTGAGCGACGATGGCTTTGGTTTTGCTGTCCATATAAACAGTAGGTTAAGGCTTGGGTTTTATTCGGTTGAGTCATTTTATACCGCAATCTACGGACTTTAAAACAAAAATTTAAGTCATATTTGAGCCCTGTTAGTTGCACCGCCAATTAACCGATGACTTTGAAAAACGAACACGGATCCTCCACTACCGAATTGGCAGGGTTCAAACCCTGTTATAATATGAGGGAGCTTTTTAAAGCTGATCATTTGCCCAATACCTTTAAGGTCATAATTTTAAAAGCTTCATATATCGTAAATACGCAGCGGTTTAAAATTTGTTTTCGCCTTGATCTTGTACAGAATCCCTGGTATTTCAAAGCCCCCTGCGAATACCCTGTGGCTATCATAATGTCTTTGATTCCCATCTGCTTCGCCTCTGGTTTCCCACCGGTTTGGAAGAGGGGTGAGAATGGCAGTAGAATTGCCAGGTTGAATATCTTTCCTAAGGTTTGATACCCTTTTCAGAGTCAATATCATAAATTTTTTGAAGGGATATAAACAAGACAAAAGAGTCTGTTACGCACAAAAAATGATAATTAGTTTATGAATATGGTTTGTAAATCGATACTGTAACCTCCTTTGCAGGGGGGAAGTGGACTTTTGCTGTGTGGGAGCCTTTTCCTTACATTAAATATAAGATACTGATAATATTGTTGATAATATGATCAGTGTAATGGAGTGAAGGCCCGTTTTAGTCCTTCGGTAAGTGAGAATTCCGGTTGTGAAAATTTGTTGTAAATTTTTTTCAAAATTGGAAGCGCTTCTGTAATTTTAAGTAAGGGAATAAAATTTTACAAAAAGTTAACATTTGCATTCGGGATAGAATAAACAGAGAGATTACGGTGACTGGCAGAATCCAATAGACTTGCATCAGCCGCAATTTTCGCGTTTACGGATCTTGTTTACTTTTGTCCGATTTGTTCCTTTTAACCTAAATCATAACCACATCTTGTTATTATGAAAGAGAAAAAGCTACGCAGAAGTCCATCTGCAGCCGTTCCTTTTATTGCCACCCTGGCAAAAGGAATGCTCAGTTTGGTTCTAGTACTACTCCTTCATTCTGCAGCCATTGCGCAGCAGATTGAGGTTTCCGGTACGGTCACTGACCAGGGTGGTCAGGCCATACCCGGTGTCAGTATTATTGTACAGGGTACCACAACCGGTACAACGACGAATATAGAGGGACGTTATACATTAACAGCTCCTTCGAATGCAACTCTCCTCTTCTCTTATATCGGATACGTCCGTGTAGAAGAAGCCATCAACGGCCGAAATGTCATTGATGTTGTGATGGAAGAGTCTGTATCTCAACTTGCGGAACTCATTGTTACCGGATATTCAGCCCAGAGAAGGGTGGATGTGACCGGTTCTGTCAGTGTTGCAAACGTACCTCAGATGCAGCGGGTTGCCGCATCCACGATAAGCAAGCAGCTGCAGGGTCAGGTTTCCGGTGTTACCATCACACAATCGGGTCAGCCGGGTGATGAGCCCTCTATCCGGATCCGTGGTGTTGGAAACTTTGGTAATGTCAGCCCGCTTTACGTTGTGGACGGTGTTCCAACCGGTAGTATCAGGGATCTCAATCCCCGGGATGTGGAATCGCTGCAGGTGCTGAAAGATGCTTCTGCTGCTTCTATTTACGGATCCAGAGCTTCAAACGGTGTGATTATTATCACCACCAAGAAAGGTCGTCCGGGTCTCTCCGTGAATTTTGACTCCTATGTCGGTTATGAAACACCACGTCACCACGGAAATCCCTACAACATCCTCTCACCTATGGAGATGGCAGAACTTCAGTGGATGGCTTCCAGAAATTCCGGGCTTACACCAAGTTCTTCTCTTTATGGAAGTGGTGCTACTCCGAGATTACCGGACTATATATCTCCGGCCGGAGCGATGACCGGACAGGTGAATCATGATGATTACTATGTCAATCCATTTTATACCAGTATAGATGATCTGAACAGCTTTTTCAGAATCACACCTGCCAACCAGCAGGGAACGAACTGGTTCCAGGAAGTTTTTAATCCTGCATGGTCACTTAACAACAACCTCTCCATCAGCGGTGGTACAGACGATGCTACCTACCTTCTCTCACTGAACTACATCAATGAAGAGGGAACGCTGCTCAGAACATGGAATGAGCGTTATACATTGAGGGTAAATACCCAGTTTAATGTTCGCGACAACATCCGCGTGGGGCAAAATGCCTCCATCGCTTTCTGGGAAAATCCTCAGTCAGGATCCCTTCAGGAAGGTTCAGCGATCGGTATGGCCTACAGGGCACAGCCGATTATTCCCGTGTACGATATCGCCGGTAACTTTGCCGGTAACTTCGGTGCGCCGCTGGGTAACTCTGCAAACCCTGTGGCACAAAGGGAAAGAACAGCCAATAATACCGGTGAGAATACCCGTATCTTTGGTAACATCTTTGCTGAAGTGGACCTGTTCAGAAATCTGACATTCCGGTCTAATTTCGGTGGTAGCCTCGCTTCCAGTAACTGGAGCTGGTTCCAGTTTCCCGAGTATGAGCGTGCTGAAAATGCAGTTCTGAACCTTTATGGTGAAGGCGCATGGAACGGAACAAACTGGACATGGACCAACACCGTGGCTTACAATGAACTGTTTGCCAATGTTCACAATGTAACCGTGGTACTGGGTACAGAAGCGTATGAAGACAGCGGACGGGAAAGAGGTGGTACACGTACCGACTATTTCTCATTCAATCCCAACTACGTAAACCTGAGCACCGGTTCCGGTACTCCAACCAACTACAGTTACAAGTATGAGAATTCTCTGTTCTCACTCTTCGGCCGTGTGGAGTACAACTACGATAACCGCTATCTGGTGAACGCGACTGTGCGTCGTGACGGATCTTCCAGATTCCTCGACAACAAATATGGTGTTTTCCCTGCCGGTAGTATTGGATGGCGTCTTTCCCAGGAACGTTTCATGAGCGATTTCGACTGGCTCACCAACCTCCAGTTTCGTGCTGGATACGGTGTGATGGGGAATCAGCTGAACGTATCTCCGGATAACGCATTCTCGCTCTTTGGCGGAAACCAGCTCAACTCTTTCTACCCGATTGGCGGAGGCCCCGGCCTTGCTCAGGGATTCAGGCAGACACGTATCGGTAACCCGACAGCGCGCTGGGAAGAAGCCCACACCATGAACTTCGGATTTAATGCGATGTTCTTTGACGGTGATCTTGAAGTGGACATTGACTACTATCAGAATGATGTTCGCGACCTTCTGTTCAATCCGGAACTTCCGGGACAGGCAGGCCTCGCAGCACAACCGTTTATCAACGTGGCAAACGTCCAGAATAAAGGATTCGACATGTCGGTTACCGGACGAAGAAACATCAGCTCCAGCTTCAATATGTCGGCGACAGTCAACTTTACTACCTACAGCAATGAGATCGTAAAAATTGCTGAAGGTGTGGAGAACTTCGACGGAACATCCCGCCGTTTTGGTACCCCGATTATTCGTAATCAGGTTGGATGGCCGATATCCACATTCTTTGGATACAAGATTGAAGGCTTCTGGAACAGCCAGCAGGAGATTGATGCTGCCAATGCAGCCGCAGGTGGAACCTATCAGCAGGATGCTGCCGTGGGACGTTTCCGCTATGCAGATGTTGATGGTGATGGCCGTGTAACAGCGGACGACCGTACACGACTCGGTGATCCGCACCCGGATTTCACCTACGGTCTGGATCTCTCCATGAACTACAGAGCATTTGACATTAGTATGTTCTTTTACGGATCTTACGGCAACGACATCTGGAACCAGGTGAAGTGGTGGACCGATTTTTATCCCTCATTCCAGGAAGCCAAGAGCAAAACTGCGCTCTATGACTCATGGAGACCGGATAATCAGAACGCTACAGCTCCAATCCAGGAGAATTCAGGAAGCTTCTCAACCAATGGTGTTCCAAACTCTTACTACGTAGAGGATGGTTCATTCCTGAGAATGAGAACGCTGCAGGTTGGATATACGTTCTCACCTGAACTGATCTCAAGAATTGGCTTAAGTCAGCTCAGAGTCTATGCTCAGGCACAGAATCTGTTCACGATTACCGGGTATTCCGGACCAGATCCTGAAATCGGCAATACGCAGTCTGCCAATGCAAGTACTACAAGTTTCGGCGTGGACGAAGGTGCCTACCCGACTTCAAGACAGTTCCTGCTTGGTTTCAATCTTGGATTCTAAACCAAATTATTGTACATCATTATGAAAAACTCAAAAAACATTATCGTAATACTTGTACTGCTGTTTACGGCAGGACTCTTTACGAAAGCCTGCGGGGACGACTTTCTTACTCGTCCGTCACAGGGATCGTTAAGTGAAGATGTGTTGGCCGACCGTACAGGAGTGGAAACACTCCTGATCGGAGCCTACGGCGCCCTGAGCCAGACCGGTGCAGATGGCTGGGGAGACGGAGTACATGGAGGAGCCTCCTGGGAAGTCTGTCCTTCCAACTGGATCTATGGAAGCGTGATGGGCACGGAAGCTCATAAGGGAAGTGACGCCGGCGACCAGATCGTGGTAAACTCGCTGGGAAGTTTCAGGCATGACGCTGCCAATCCATTTCTGAATGCGAAGTGGAGAGCAGTGTTTGAAGGAATCACAAGAGCCAACTCTGTGCTTAAGGTACTCAGAGATGTACCCATTGGTGATGGCTTCAGTGAAGCAGACCGCGCCCGATTTGAAGGAGAAGCCCGGTTCATCCGCGGACACTTCTACTTTGAGCTGACAAGGTTTTTTGGCAGAGTTCCCTGGATTGACGAGGAGACAGATGCACTTACCCCTCAACCCAACGACCAGAATATCTGGCCGATGATCGAAGCAGATTTCAACTATGCATACAACAATCTGCCCGAAACTCAGGGACAGGTAGGTCGTCCGAACAGCTGGGCGGCAGCTTCATATCTCGCAAAAACCTATATGTATCAGAACAAATTTGCTGAGGCAAGAACGCTGTACACAAGCATTATCAACAATGGCCGTACATCCAATGGGCTTCCATATGATCTGGTTCCCCTGGATCAGGTCCATAATCCGATCTACAAGAACCATGCTGAATCCATATTTGCCATCCAGGCCTCACCGGATGATGGTACAGGTACGATTCAGAACGCAAATACCGGTATGATGCTGAACTATCCCTACAACAGCCCGTTCCGTTGCTGTGGATTCTATCAGCCTACTCAGTATCTTGTGAACGCTTTCCAGACGAATAATGGACTGCCCATGATTGATGGCTTCCTGAATTCCAATGTGGTGAATGACATGGGCATTCAGTCCAATCAGCAATTTACTCCGCATGCCGGCACACTCGATCCGCGACTGGATTACACTGCTGGCCGACGTGGTGTTGCTTTCCACGACTGGGGACCCCATCCGGGCAACCGATGGATCCGCGATCAGGCCTATTCCGGCCCCTATGCTTCCAAGAAGCATATCTGGTGGCAAAAGGATGACAGTGATGTGAATAACCCAACATCATGGGCACCCGGAAGTTCCTTCAATATCCAGATCATCCGTTTCGCTGATGTACTGCTGATGGCAGCTGAAGCTGAAATCGAAGTGGGTAGCCTTGCAACAGCAAGAGACTATATCAACAGGGTTCGGGAACGCGCTGCAAATCCGGCTCACTGGGTAAACAACGACTTCAATGCAGGATATGCTGCAGCTGTTGTGAGCAGTGAAGCTGAAATGCTTGCTGTAGAGCTGAATGCAGGCCAGTGGGTAGTCCGGGAAGACAGAGGTACAACCTTCACCTATCTGGGTGGCGGAACGACAAGTATCGCCAACTGGAACGAGTATGCTGAACCAAACTATGAGATCGCTCTCTATCAGGATCTCGGCAGTCAGCAGCAGGCACGTCAGATCGTACGGTTTGAACGCAAGCTTGAACTCGCGCTCGAAGGTCACCGATTCTTCGATCTGGTTCGCTGGGGAATTGCTGAAAATGCAATCAATACCTTTATGGATTTTGAAGGACCGATGTTCCCGTCCTCTTATCTGAATGAAGGAAGATTTTCCGGCAACAAAAATGAAGTCTTCCCGATCCCGCAGCGTCAGATTGACCTGAGTGTTGTTGGCGGCGAAGCCCGTTTGACTCAAAATCCAGGTTATTAAAAACCTGACTGGATCTAATCTTTCCAAAGACCAAAGAGGCATGCCGAAAGGTGTGCCTCTTTTTTTTTGGAATACTACAACTTAAAAAGTCACTGATCCGCCCCTGAGAAGAAGGATCTCAGTTTTAATACCAGCATCAGGAAGGATTCAGATCAATACGATTCCGCAGAGCCACAACTCACTTGTTTTATACGGAGACCGGATGTATTTTCGCATAACATTCCATCAGACTGTTCAAAATACTGCAGCTTAAAATTTACTTTTTTCTATCAGGATGCGTCCACTTCTTCTATTCTGCACTGTACTGCTTTTACTGCCGGCTTGTTCCAGGCAAACTCTGCCGGATCCTCTCTTTGTAAAACTCTCACCAAAGGAGACAGGGATTGATTTCGTAAACCTGATTGGGGAGGTCAGCTATCAGCGGTTTACAGAATCGCCCTATATCTATAATGGTGCCGGAGTGGCAGCCGGAGACTTTAATAACGACGGTTACACTGATCTGTTCTTCGCCGGGAATCTGGTGAGCAGCCGCCTCTACCTGAACAGGGGTGATTTTCAATTTGAAGATGTAACGGAAGCATCAGGAGTGGTAACTGACCGCTGGATCACCGGAGTTTCACTGATCGATATCAATTCGAATGGATATCTGGATATCTACCTGGTTGCATCCGGTGAACCCGGAACTCCCCCGGAAGAACGCACCAATCTTCTCTTCATCAACAATGGCGACATGACATTCAGGGAAGCTGCCTCCGGGTATGGACTGGATGACAGCGGATATGGCACCCATGCCGTTTTTTTTGACTACAACCGGAACGGGTATCCCGATCTGTTTTTGATGAACAACTCACCGGTTTCTTTTTCCAGGAAGGGAGGATCGCCCTTTTTTGTGCCCGATGACCCCACTGGATATGACAAGCTCTACCGAAATAACGGGGATGGCACGTTCACTGACGTTTCCCTTGAAGCCGGAATCCTTCGGCAGACCGGTTTTGGACTGGGTGTTGTGGTGCTCGACATCAACAGAAATGGCTGGCCGGATCTCTATATTTCCAACGACAATATCCCCAATGATGTTCTCTACATGAACAATGGGGATGGCACCTTTACAAACAGAGTGCAGGATGTGATGATGCACACAAGTTTTTCCGGGATGGGGGTGGATGCTGCAGATTTCATCAATAATGGCTGGCCCGATCTCGCCCAGACCGATATGATGCCTGAGAGCCTGACTGAACGGAGAAAAATGAGCGGAGGAAATACCTGGGACCGTTTTCAGAATCAGCGTGCGTTTGGCCTTCACTACTACTATCCAAACAACACACTGCAGATGAATCATGGTGTGGATGCAAAGGGAAGGGTACAGTTCAGTGAAGTTTCACGTATGGCGGGAGTCTCCTACACCGACTGGACCTGGTCGGTTCTCTTTGCGGACCTCAATAACAGCGGTTACAGGGATCTGGTAATCACCAATGGTTACCCAAGGGATGTGATTAACCATCAGTACCTGATGACGATCGACTCTGAAGTAAGGTCTACAGCACAGGCAGAAAATGAGAGAAAGGAGGCGCTATTTCGCGGGTTAAGAGATATTCATCTGCCAAACTACATATTCCGAAACAGAGGGAAGCTCGCTTTTGAGGATGTATCTGATGAATGGGGATTCAGGGAACCGGGATATTCCTATGGAATGGTTTATGCAGATCTGAATAACAATGGCAAACTGGATCTGGTGATCAATAACATCGATAGCCCCGCATCCATCTACAGAAACGAAACAGGGAAAGACGAGCCGGGAAACTACCTGCAGATCAAACTGGAAGGAGAAGCCCCAAACCGGCTTGCACTGGGGGCTGAAGTCACGCTCTATCATAACGGATCCATTCAATATCACTACCACACAATTTACCGGGGGTTTCAGTCGACCGTGGACAGTAAAATTCATTTTGGACTAGGAAGTTTGACGGCAGTTGACTCTCTTCAGGTGATCTGGCCGGACGAAAGAGTGACGCGGATTGACACGCCCGATATCAACCGGATTCTGATAATTCGGCAGGCGGATGCTGCCGATCCGCAGCGCAGAAACACGGCGCATTCTGCTTCATACCTTTTCACAGAGATAGATTCTGCGATCGGCTATCTGCACAGGGAGAAGAGAGTGACAGATTTCCTGATACAACCCACACTGCCTTCGGTGAAATCAGCACAGGGCCCTGTGCTGGCCGCGGGTGATATTACCGGAAACGGATTGGAAGATCTTTTCGTGGGGGGTATCTCCGGTGAACCGGGGAGGCTGTTTATTCATGAACCGGAGGGAGTTTTCACTCTGTCTGCATTCAGTGATCCCTGGGACAGCGATGCCATGTATGAAGATACGGCGGCTCTCTTTTTCGATTTTAACGGGAATGGCCTTCGTGACCTCTATGTGGGAAGCGGGGGGTATCACCAGCACAACTCCTTCGGCCTGCTCCAGGACCGCCTCTATATCAATACAGGAGGTGGCAGGTTTTTACGAGACCGGCAGGCTCTTCCTGTAATGCAGAGTGATACGCGCTGTGTCGAGAAGGGAGATGTTACCGGAGACGGCAGGGACGAGCTCTTTATCTGTGGGGGGGTCTATCCGGGCAACTATCCATTTGCCACTGAGAGTTTTCTGCTGAAGGAACAAAGTGGAAGATTTCGCGATATCCTGCCGGAGTGGATTCCTGGTTTTCCGCACGGAGCCATTCACACGGCCGCAATTCTTATGGATTTTACCGGCAATGGTCATATTGATCTGATTACTGCCGGATTGTGGGAACCTTTGCGGTTATTCGAAAACAGTGGAGGACAGCTTGAGGAAATAACATCGGAAACCGGATTTGAATCTACTCGCGGATGGTGGTATTCGCTTGCTTCCGGCGACTTCAACGGGAATGGATACCCGGATATAGCTGCGGGAAACCTGGGTCTCAACCACACTTTTCGAACTGCAGCAGAAGAACCTTTCGGCCTGATCGCAGGAGATCTGGACGGGACCGGTACAACCGATCTGATATTCTTTGTAGAAAAATCTGGCAGGGAGATGCCTTTTTTCGGACCGTTCCGGCTTTCACAATCCATTCGCAACTACTATTCCAGAATTTCTGAACCCAATCGGGCAGCAAATTCCCCCGTGGACGGGTTGTTCACCAGAGATGTGTTGAACAGTTCCGCACGGTTTTATGCCGATACCTTTGCTTCTGCTCTGTTTATGAACAGTGGAGAGGGGGCGTTCAGTCATGCAGAACTGCCGGAGATTGCTCAGATATCAGCGCTGAATGCGATCCTGGCTGAGGATCTCGATCGCGATGGCTGTATCGATCTTCTTGTGGCCGGAAATATCTTCAAAACGGATCCTGATATACCCCGGCTGGATGGCGGAAAAGGGCTGTTTATGAAAGGAGATTGTGAGGGTGAATTCAGGCCGGAATCTCTCAGAGAGAGCGGATTTACCGCCCCGCTGGATGCAAAAGCGATGATTCTTTTAAAAGGAAATGAAAACAGTTATATAGCAGTAGGAAATAATGACGGCCCCTTGCAGATTTTCCTTGTGAATCGTGAAGATCTTTAGAAATTTATGTGCGGTCCAGCAGGGACATTGCATTAAAAGCCGACTGAATTACAAGGGGGATCCCGCCACCGGGATGTGTGCTCCCACCGACAAGATAGAGATTTTTCAGAGATCTTAGCTTGTTCCGGGGGCGTACGAATGCAGAGAAACGATCATTGGAAGAGGTTCCGTATATACTGCCTCTGTTGGAATGGTATTTTGACAAAAAGTCGAGCGGTGTTATGATCTCAATATGCTCAATGGAATCTGACAATCCTTTCAGCCCCCTTTTTTCCAGCTGTCTGATTAGTGAGGAGGAGTAGTACTGTTTGATCGAGGTCCAGTTTTGATTAGAGTCAAGATAGGGAGCATTCACAAGGACAAAGAGGTTCGAAGAACCGGCCGGAGCGTGGTCTTGATCTGAAAAGGAGGTGTTAGCCAGGTAGATGGTTGGCTGATCCGGTAACTTTTTCTCTTCAAAAATCTGACGAAACTCCAGTTCATAGTCAGGTGAAAAGAAAATATTATGGTGCTTGAGCATTGGCCAGGTTCTGTCGCTGCAGAGCATCATCACAAATCCGGAGCAGGAAGGCTCGGTATTTTTCTGCCTGACTCTTACTTTCTCCGGAACTGCCTCCTTCGGAAGCAGATTCAGTAACGTATCTGTAGCGTCGGAGTTGGAAAACAGAAGATCGCATTGAACGGTTTCCCCCTTCTCCAGAACGATTCCGGTCACCTTTTTCCTGTCGGTGATAACAGATTTTACCGGTGTTTGATAACAAATCGTTACCCCCTTTTTACGACAGAGTTTCTCCAGAGCCCCTGCAATCTGATACAGGCCTCCCTCAACGTAGTATCCACCCTGATTAAGCTCCACATGGGGAATCACATTTAATGTTGCAGGAGCCAGGTAGGGGCTTGAACCATTATAGGTGGTAAAGCGTTTGAAAAAACGGCGCAGATAGGACGATTTGAAATAGCGATCCACCTTTTTGGAAACGGAAGAGAACGCATCAATAAAGAGCAGGTTAAACAAATTCAGCCTGGAAAGATCCTTCAGGGAATAGAGTGGATTAAAGATGAAAGCATTGGCTGTTCGTTTGTAGAGCTTCTCAGCCCTGTTCAGGAATTTATCATAGGCAGCTGCATCTTCCGGAGCAAATTTCCGGATCTCCTGCACACTTTTTCGTCTGTCCTGATAGTTGTCAAATATGATCTCATCCTCATAAAAATATCTGCAGAGCGGATCCGGCTTTTTAATCTTGAGATATTCATCAATGGATTCGTTGCAGTCGGAAAAAAGTTTCTCAAGCTGGAAAGGCATGGTGAGAAGGGATGGGCCGGTATCAAAACGGTACCCATTCCACACGTATTCCTGCATCTTGCCGCCTGGGGCATTATTTTTTTCATAGAGGGTAGTTTCAAATCCTCTGGAGGCAAGCAGTGCCGCTGCTGAGAGGCCACCGATACCGGCACCAATGACTACAGCCCGTTTCATACAGAACCCTCCCTTGCAGTGAGCTGTGCTACCGCTTCAATGTGGTAGGTTTGTGGAAACATATCTACCGGCTGCACTTTATCTACGCTATAGGCACCATTCAGTTCCTTGAGATCACGCGCCATAGTGGAAGGATTGCAGCTCACATAGACAAGGCGTGGAACTCTCAGCCTGATCAGGTTTTCGATTACATCCGGATGCATACCGGATCGGGGAGGATCTGTCACAATACAATCCGGCCTTCCATACCGGGAGATAAATTCGTCATTAAACGTATCCTTCATGTCACCTAAAACAAATTCACTGTTTGAAACATTGTTATCGTGTGCATTCTGAAGAGCATTTTTCACAGCAACGTCCACCAGTTCAATCCCGGTTACTTTACGCACACGATCAGCCATAAACAGAGTAAGGGTCCCGACGCCACAGTAGAGATCAAAAAGATGATCATCCGGTTTTAAGTTGGCAAAATCCCGGGCAACATCATAAAGTTTTTCAGCCTGGAGTGTGTTGGTCTGAAAAAAAGCGTTGGCATCAATTCTGAAAGAGTGGTTTCCGATTTTATCCGTGATAATACCCGGCCCGTGCAGGATGCGTTCATATCGGCCTGTTGCGGTTGGATTCGGAAGGTCGTTGATGTTCTGAACGATGGTGGTAATTTCCGGAAAATGAGCCAGAAGTGAGTCTCTGAGTCCCTCAATGTACTCCCGGTTTTCACTAAATGTAACCAGGTTTATCATCAGATCATCCGTATGGTGTGCGTTGCGGATTACGAGGTGTCTCATAAATCCTGTTTTTTGCACAGAGTCGAATGGAGCAATATTGTTGCGAACGCAGTAAGAGCGTACGTGATCAAGGATCCTGAAGGAAACAGGATGCTGAAGGTGGCACTCTGTAAGATTCAAAATCTTATCAAAGCGACCGGGAGCGTGCAGTCCGGCTGCAAAACCTGAGTCATCCACAAATGAATCCGATTCAATCTCCTGCTGACTCAGCCAGCGCCGGGAGCTGAAGCTGTACTCCATCTTGTTTCGGTAGTAGAAGGGCATGTCGCACCCGATAATTGGCAGAGTAATGTCATCCTTCAGTCCGGCAATTCGAAGCAGGTGGTCGCGTACATGCTGCTCTTTGTGGATGATCTGGGTCTTGTAATCGAGATGCTGCCATGTGCAGCCGCCGCAGGCATCTGCATGTGAGCAGAGCGGCTCAATCCTTAAAGGTGAAGGCTCGAGAATCTCAATTAGTTTGCCCTCCAGAAGAGACTTTTTCTTCTTTACAATACGAGCCCTTATCCGGTCTCCTGGAGCCGTGGCGCCAACAAACAGAGCGATACCTTCGTATCGCGCCACACCTTTACCCTTAAACGCTGTGGAGTCAATGGTGGCTTCAATAATCTCTCCTTTTTTTACTCCCATGCCTCAGTTTATCGCATCAGAATTATCAGGAGCTGAGTCATACAAAAGGGAATAGGCATCCTGAAAGTCAGTCAGTTCAGATAACCTTCGCATCGACTGTTCCAGCTGTTTCATCGCCCGTGTGGATACTGCCTCCAGAAACTTAACCGCTGTTTCCGGATGCCTTTTTTTAAGTGTCTCAAAATCGGGTTTAAAGAAGCCGAGCAGGATGCAGTCGGAGATACACTGGGCGGTTGTCAGTCGCCGGATGTCGTATCCGATCGACATGGTTCCAAACTCGGAAGGTGCGGAGAGTGATTTTAAAAAGAGATGTTCCTGTTCGTCAGATTGACCGGGTACAGATAACTGTACGGTTCCTTCTTCAATAAAATACATTCCGGTACCCGGATCGTTCTGGTAGTAGATGAACTCTCCCTCTTTATATTTCCTTCTGTGGCAGAGCTGCAGGAGTTCATATCTTTCCAAAGGCGACAATTCAGAGAGAAGCCTCGACTGGAATACGATACTGCCCTGTCTTTTGATTTTTTGGAAATCGCTTTTTTTAAACATGATTTGGTGGTTGTTTGATCATTAAAAAGAGTGACCGATTCCAAAACTGAAATAGGAGAGACGGTTCCTGAACCAGCCCATTTCCAGATCGTGAATCCGATAGGTCAGATCGAATCGGACTACCAGGAAATCCCAGTCGAATCGAAGCCCGATTCCTGATCCCACTGCAATCTGTTCGTAGAAAGAATCTAAGAAAAATTTCCCGTCTCTTAGCAAGTCGATATTATCCTCATCACGGAAAACATTCCTGGGTCCATACCAGACATTTCCCGCGTCGGTATGCCAGGCGATCTGCCAGTTGGCATTAAACACATTTCGCAAAAAAATTTGTCTGAACTCTTTGAAAACAGCCAGTTTAATCTCTCCGCCGGGTATAGAAACTTCCTCCGGACTGATGGATCCGGGTCCAAGCCGGAAGGGATTCCAGCCACGGATATCATTGCTGCCACCGGCAAAGAAACGCCGGTTTAGCGGAATTATTTCACTGCTCCCTACAGGCTGCGCAATGCCGCCGAACACCCTGAAGGCGAAAACAGTATTGGCTGAAACCGGAACATAGCGCCGGTAATCCGCGGAAAGTTTGAGAAAACGACTGTAGGCGAGGGAGTTTGAAGATACTCCGAAAGGGGGGGGAAGGGTACCTTCGAGAGTGCCGGGGGTGACAACAAAACGATCGAGCAAATAGGGTAAATTGCCTGCGAATGCGAGTGAAACCTCACTGAAATGGCCGTTGTCGCGTTTTATTATATTTGTATTTGAGCTCCTGAATGTATAGCGGACTGAAGATGAGAACTGAGGCTTGAAATCCTGTTCAATACGCAAAAATTCGAATGAACCCTCACCAAACTCATTGATAAGATTCTCTCTGAACTGGGAAGAGGGGTTTGTATCGATTACATCCAGTTCGAGCAGGTCAATAAAGCTGAATAGACGGTCTGTATGGCGCAGCTCATATCGAAGATTGAACCGAATATCTGTGTTAATATCGAAATAGAGCTGATTGGATTGATTGTAAGAAAGAGAGTAACGGGTTCTTCCCCCTTCAACCCTGTCACTTTCTGTTAAAAATCTGAAGGGGGCCATGATCCGGGGCAAGGAATATTCAGCACGAATTTCATAACTCTGAAAAATGGCAGCTCCGGAAGAGGTTCTCCTTCCCAGATCGTCACGTGGAGAAATCTCACTCAAATTCCGGGAGGGAACATATTCAAGATTGGTATTGATTCCGAGTGTAAAGTTTTCAGCATTCCTGAATACATTATTATTATTGTAATTAGCGCCTATTCCGGTACCAAACCCGTACCTTCTCATCCCAAATACTTCCGCCCGCAGGGAATGCTTCGGTAGGGTTTGCAGCGAAAAGTAGACCGGTATTTCACTTTGTGAAAAATCCGGTATGGATCCCGTTTCACTCAGGCCAAACCGGTTAAAGACCATGTTCCCCAGGGTCTGAAATGAGTTCACACTGCGAAGGTAGGCTGACTGACTGAACAGGGATCCGGGTTGAAAATGGAGCTGCTCCTGAAGAAGGGCGAAATCGGTTTGAGCTTCCGCCTGCTTTTCAATAAACAGGGAATAGCTGTTCTCGTGGTGTTCACTGTATTTAACGCGAAGTGAGTCGTCAAAAGTCTCGGACAGCTCTCCCGGACCGAACAGTGAGACATAAACATCACCGAAATGGTAGAGCTCTCCGTGACGTATCTGAAAGAGGACATCGTATTCATTCGGATTTTCGGATTGTTTTAATAAGGCCCTGACCGAATCTCTCTGAACGGCTGCATACCCGTAATCCTTCAGGTAGTTGATGATCCGGGTCTGCTCTTCCCTGAGTTCCTGCAGCCTGTAGGGCCTGCCGGCTGAGAATGTAGAGTCATTCACCATACTGCCTCTGAACAGACTCTGCCTGAAGAATGGTTCTTTAGGGAAATCTTCATCAAAAACAGGAAGGCCGGTATATGAAACTGTCTCTATGGTTGAACGGGGCCCTTCTTCAATAATGAATGAGATCTCAAATCGGTTATTACGGTATTCAATCACTGAAGTATCGACACTTACCTCAAAAAAGCCCAGATTTTCATAGTAGAGGATAATTCTGTCTATGTCACTCGCGATAATGTCCCGGTCCAGAATACTGGGTGACTCTCCGACCCCAACGGCCCTCCAGATGAAATACCAGGGTGTGAAACGTGGAATACCGAGAAAAGTACGGTTCGTTCGCGACCTGACAAGAGTGGTCAGAACACGATTTGAAATTTCACTGTTTCCTGAAAACCGGACTTTTCTCACTACTTCATACTCATCACTCTCCGCATCCTCGGCAGATTGGCCATAAGATGCCATCGTAAGAGAAAGAAACAAAAGGGATGAAAAAAAAGATAGAAAGAGAAGTCTCACGTTAACTTTGTATTAAGAAGCCGGCCAGTACCTAAAGATACTTTAAATCTCTGAAATCTGCCCGCATGATTCAACTGAGGACAGAACCCGCTTTAATCCTTCGGAAAATGGCAGATGTGAGACATGAGTCAGGCAACAGGGATGCAGCCGGAGTCATATTCGGGGTATGAGAAAGTGTATAACCAGATGGTAAACCGGCCGGTGCCACTGAAGAGATGATACTCAGTGAAGAGTATCATCAGACATCGTCGTAATCAAAACCTTCATCTTCTTCTCCATGGAAAAAATCTTCTTTCCTGATGTAATCTGGCCAGATATCCTCGATTCCTTCATACGTAGTCTCCTCACCGTCTTCGATCTCCTCGAGTTCATAGAGGTTGTTAATCGCCTGTTGAGGAAGGCCGTTGCGTTCGGCCCATTCAATCAATTCTTCACGGGATGCGGGAAACGGAGCCTCATCGAGTGCAGCTGCTAGTTCTACAGTCCAAATCATATAGTCTTATTTATATTTTATTTATGTATATTTCTCTTTCTTTGTATGTGATCAACTCTTTCATGAGTTATGGAAACAAAAAGCTACCAAAATTACAAGATTTTTTTTTAACTCTGCTAATAGGTCTGTGAAATATTTTTTATCTTAGGCCAGAATGTAATTAATCATTATTAAAGAGGTTCAACTATGGGAATGCCGGGCGGTTTTGAATGGATCATCATTGTGCTTGTTATACTGCTTTTCTTCGGAGCAAAGAGAATACCTGAACTGGCAAGAGGTTTGGGCAAGGGAATCAGCGAGTTCCGCAAAGCATCTGATGATATTAAGAAGGAGATTGAGAAGGGAAAGGACGATCTGGATGAGGCGACCCGACCTACTGAAAAGAATTCAGCCGAAACAAAATAGGTTCCTGTATGACACATCTGCTCTCTGTTCAGGAGCATCTTAAAACGGGTCAGACTTCGCTTCCGGAAATCGCAGATTCTTATCTGCAGTCTATCAGGGAGAAGAACCCTCTCATTAATGGCTTTGTCAGCGTGGATGAAGAGGATGTAAGGAAGAATGCCGTGCGCATTCAGGAAAAGATCAGAGCCGGAAAATCGGGGAGACTTGCAGGTTTGGTACTCGGTATCAAGGATGTGATTTGCGAGAAAGGGAAAAAAGTAACGTGTGCCAGTCATTTTCTTAGAAATTTTGAGAGTGTATATGATGCAACCGTTATATCCAGGCTCAGAGATGAGGATGCCCTGCTGATCGGGAGAACCAATATGGATGAGTTTGCGATGGGTTCATCAACGGAGAACTCCATTTTTGGTTCCACGAGGAATCCTCACAATCCGGATTTTGTTACCGGCGGCTCCAGCGGAGGCAGTGCTGCGGTGGTGGCTGCCGGAATGTGCAGCGGATCACTGGGATCAGACACCGGTGGTTCGATCAGGCAGCCTGCATCCTACTGCGGAGTCGTGGGTCTCAGGCCAACCTACAGCAGGGTTTCCAGATACGGTCTTGTGGCCTTTGCCTCCTCATTCGACTCCATTGGTCCCTTTACTGCCAATGTAACGGATGCGGCTCTCTGCCTGAGTGTAATCGCAGGAAAGGATCCTATGGACAACTCTTCGTCCGATACTCCTGTTCCTGACTATCTGGCGGAGATGAACGATCAGCAGAGAACCTTGCGTATTGGGGTACCCCGGGAGTATTTCGGAGAGGGTCTGGATCCCGAGGTGAGGACAGTTATCGACGAAACACTTCAGAAGCTTACCACCCGAAATTGTCGGCTGGTGCCGGTCTCCCTGCCGCACATGAGATACGGGATCGCCACCTATTACATACTTGCGACTGCCGAAGCATCAAGCAATCTCGCACGGTATGACGGAATCCGGTACGGCCACAGAGCCGATTCGAAAGAAGTAGAAATGGAACTCGCGGAGGAGAAGGAGAGAATTCGTAAGGAGTTCGCGTCTTCTTCACCGGCGAAAGTTGATGCAGCCATGAGTTCCATGGATTCGCCGCTCATAAGGCTCTACAAGAAATCGAGAACGGAAGGATTTGGCACAGAAGTAAAGAGGCGTATCCTGCTTGGAACCTACGTGCTCAGTTCCGGATACTATGACGCTTACTATGCGAAAGCTCAGAAAGTGAGAAGGCTTATCAAACAGGATTTTACAGAGGCTTTTAAAGATGTCGATGTCATCGTCTCCCCGACAGCGCCCACCACGGCTTTTAAACTGGGGCAGAACCTGGATGATCCCGTTCAAATGTATCTCAATGATGTGTACACGATTTCAGCCAATTTAGCCGGTATCTGTGCGGTAAGTGTACCGGCAGGGGTTCATTCAAACGGTCTGCCTGTGGGCATTCAGTTTATGGGGAATGTCTTCAGGGAGTCTGACATACTGAATGCTGCTCTTCGTGTGGAAGAATTGCAAACCTAAGTTCCGGTCTTTTGAGAAAAAAGTTCTATCTTATTGCTTCCCTGCTGTTTATCTCATTTTTACTTTCTTGCAGCACTGAGGATTCACCCGCCATGAAATTCAGTGATCAGGGAAGGGAAGTACCCGTTTTTTCTTCAGAGAATGCCTACCATTTCATTAAAGAACAGGTTGATTTTGGCCCCAGGGTACCGAATACAGCGGCTCACCGCAATACCATACTCTATCTGAACAACCATTTCAGGGAAACGGCCGGTAACAGCGCTGTTTATGTTCAGTCTTTTCAGACAGTGGCTTACGGAGATACCCTGAACCTTTTCAATCTGATTGCTTCATTTGCACCCCAAAAAAGTGACAGAATCCTATTAGCCGCACACTGGGATACCCGCCCGATGGCCGAGCTGGATCCGGATGACCCGGACTCACCGATTCCCGGGGCAGATGACGGGGGTAGCGGAGTAGGTGTGCTGATGGAACTCGCATCCATTTTTGCAGAGCATGAACCACCCGTCGGTGTGGATATCATACTTTTTGACGGGGAAGACTACGGAAAGCCATCGGATCTGGACAACTACTTTTTAGGATCGCGGCACTGGGGCGAAAATCCGCCGGTACCCGGTTACAAACCAAGGTTCGGTATTCTGCTGGATATGGTTGGCGGAACCGGAGCGGTCTTTCCCAGGGAGGGGTATTCGATGCGTTTTGCACCTGATCTTGTAAATGAAATCTGGTCTGTTGCCGCTGAATTTGGGTTCGGAGAGCTTTTTTCTGACGAGAGAGGAGGATTTATTCAGGATGATCATATTATTGTTGAGCGACTGACCGGCATTCCGATGATTAATATCATTCACCACAGGGTAGATGCGCTCGGCACGGTTCACTTTCCCTTCTACTGGCACACCCATGAGGACAACATGGATATCATTGACCGTGACGTTCTGCAGGCTGTCGGGGAAGTTCTGCTTGAACTGATCTATAACCGGATACCTTCATGAAGCACATTAAGCTGATTTTTGATCTGCCTGAGCAGTATCATGAGTTTTTCATCTCTGAACTGATGGAACTCGATTTTGAGGGCTTTGAACAGTTTGATGAAACACTTGAAGCCTACATTGAAGCGGGCAGATACAACGATTTCAGCCGTGAGTTGATTGAAAAGCTGGTGATGCAATTCCCGGAGGCCGGTTTTCAGGAGACGGAAGCCATCGAGGAAAGAAACTGGAATGAACTCTGGGAACAGTCCATTCAACCCCAGAAGATCGGCAGGTTTCTGGTAAAACCGACCTGGTCGGGAGCTGCTGCAGAAGAGGGTGAAATTGTTCTGGAGATTGACCCGAAAATGGCGTTCGGAACGGGTTATCATGCCACAACAAGATTAATGTTGCGACAGCTGGATAAGATTGGATTTAGTGGAAAAACGGTTCTGGATGCAGGAACCGGAACCGGAATACTGGCTATTGCGGCGCTTAAACTTGGAGCGGAGAGTGCTGTTGGTTTTGACATCGATCCCTGGAGTGAGAGAAATGCTGCTGAAAATTTCCTGTTAAACGGGGTTGAGGAGTCCGCGGAGGTACGCTTTGGCGGGATGGAGACCCTTTCAAAGGATGAGAAATTTGAGGTTACACTTGCCAATATCAATCGTAATGCTCTTCTTGAACTGCTTCCGGATCTGGTTTTTCACACGAATGATGAGGGAGTGATACTATTGAGCGGTCTTCTGCAGACGGATGAACCTGTGGTCCTTGAGCGTATTGCCGAACTTGGGTTGCTGGTGAGCGACAAATCCACGGAAGAGGAGTGGATGTTGCTGCAGATCAGGCGGAAGTAACTCATGCTTTGTGCATCTGTAGATATTGGGACAAACTCCGTATTGCTTCTTATAGCTGAAGTGACCGATGGCAAGCTGCGGGTCATCAAAGAAGAACAGGAACTGCCACGCCTGGGCCGCGGAGTGGATGGTTCAGGTCAGCTTCATCCGGACAGCAGGTTGCGAGTAATAGACTCGCTGAAGCGCTATTACGACATTCTCAGGGAAACTGAATCAGAACTCCCGTCTCGAACCATAGTAACTGCGACAAGCGCCGTGAGGGATGCGGCCAACAGAAATGAATTTTTAGCTGAAATTGAAGCAGAGACCGGCTGGAGAGTGCGGGTGCTAAGTGGCGAAGAGGAAGCGCGTATCACCTACAGGGGTGCATTGAGGGTTTTACGGGAGACTGAGCAAAAACCCTTTATGGTGATAGATATTGGAGGGGGCAGTACCGAACTGGCCGGGGGGAAGGGTATGCAGTACAGTGGCGGGATCTCGCTTGATATCGGCAGTGTTCGTTTCTCGGAAAGGTTTTTAAGTGCGGATCCACCCGGATTGACTGAGCTTCTGGCGGCGAAAAGTGCCGTCAGAGAGGCTGTACCGGTTTCATTTTTTTCTGAATCAGAGAGCGAGATAGTGGGTGTTGCAGGCACCATAACGACGATAGCAGCTGTCATTCTGGAATTGGAGGATTATCAGCCCGGTATACTCAATGGATATCAGCTGAAACTTGAGGATCTGGACCGTTTTATTGAACAGATCTCTCATATTGCTTCATCTGAAATTGAAAAGATCAATCCATTTTTTTTAAGAGGAAGAGCGGATGTGATCCTTGCAGGGGCAGTGATTCTGCAGGGAATCATGAAGAAAGCAGGAAAAGAGAGTTTGAAAGTATCTACGGGTGGAATCCGGCACGGCCTGCTGTAAAAAAAAGGCACTGAAAACTCAGTGCCTTTGTAAACCTTGATAAAGAATTACGGATCAGAATGGAATTCTTACTCCGGCTGCGAGTTGAAACTGATCCAGGCCACTGAGGAAAACCCTGGGCTCGGCGTAGAGTTTGACTCCGCCGAGATTGTATTCAAGGCCGGCTCCCACACCGATGGCAACTTCAGAATCGGATTCTGATTCTGATCCAAAGCCTGGAATATCCACTGAAACACTAACAATGTGTATCCCCGCACTGGCCAGTCCATAGAGAGTCAGATCTCTTGTATCATGGAAGATGTAGTGAAAATTTCCATTGATTTCGAATGCATTCGTAGAGAAGCTTGCCCCGAAAAAGTCTTCATCTCCAATCAGCCAGTAAATTAGATCCGCACCAAAACGAATGTTGGGGTTAAAAGAGTAGGTACCGCCAAGCTGAATGCCAATTTCTTCAACATCCGCACCATATACAATACCTGCGCCGACGGCAACATCCCCGGTTTGAGCTGAGATATCAGCTGGTTTGAAACAGATTAGGAGTGCAATAGTTATAAGTATAAGGGTCAGTTTTTTCATATTATTAGCTGATTAATAGTAGGTTATTTGTTTCAGTCACGGTTATTAATTTTCGGTGAATTCACATAGCACCTGTTCGGAGTATATTATATATTTAATATCAAAATAGGAAGCTTTTTTCATGAGCAGATCTGAATCATATGAACCTGAAAACCCAAAAAAAAGAGAGGCTTCTGACAGCAGTCTGGAGGATGACGGCTATGTGAAAAGGGCCCGGGAGGGAGATCAGCGGGCGTTCAGGCTTCTCTCGAGAAAGTATGAAAAGCCCCTCTATTATCATGTGATGAAGATGGTGAAGATTCATGAACAGATTGAAGATATTGTTCAGGAGTCTTTTGTAAAGGCTTTCAGTAATCTTGATTCCTACAATACGGATTATGCATTTTCCACCTGGCTGTACCGAATAGCCACAAACCATACGATAGACTATTTAAGAAAGAAGAAACTGCAGACGACCTCCATCGATGAGCCGGTTACCGTGAAGGATGGGGTGATGCATTTACAGCTGGCAGGAAGCAGCGAGACAGACCGAAATATCATAAAAAGGGAGAGAAAAAGGATCATTACAGATGCCATTCAGAGTCTTCCGGAAAAGTACAGGGAGGTGATTGTCATGAGGCATATTGATGAGATGAGTTATCAGGAAATTTCGGAAGAGCTGGATCTGCCTCTTGGAACCGTTAAAGCACATATCTTCAGAGCCAGAGAGCTGTTGTACAAGGCGCTTATCGACAAAAAAGACAAGTTCTGAGGCTCTATTCACTGCATGTCTGATTGTTGTAAGACATTTTGCAGAAACTACCTGAATTCCCGGCATTTACTCTGGAAGAGAGTCCAGAATATTGAGATAGGAGTGGTAGCGATCGGCATCGACAGAGCCTTTTTTAAATGCTTCATGAACTGCACAGCCCGGTTCATGATAATGTGTGCAGTTGTAGTATTTACAAAGCTGCCTGGTTTCTTCCATTTCAGGGAAATAGAGAGAAAGCTCACTCTTTTGAATCTTTACCAGCCCAAATTCCCGGATTCCCGGGGTATCTGCGATGAATCCTCCCTGCTCCAGTGCAATTAAACGTGCAAAGGTTGTCGTGTGTTTTCCCTTATCGGAATGGGATGAGATTTCTCCGACTCTCAGATTCAGCGATGGATCAATTGCATTGATCAGGCTCGACTTTCCAACACCGGAGGGGCCGATCATTACGGAGATACTGCCAGAAAAGAGCTTTCTGAGCTTATTTGCACTCTCAATTTGATTTACAGAGGTTAAAACCACGTCATAACCCAGTCCCTGATAAAGGCCTGAAATATCCTGCATCACTTCCCTGGCTTTTTCATTAGCCAAATCCATCTTGTTGATGATGATACCTGCAGGAACTTCATAGGCTTCACATGTGACTAAAAAACGATCGATGAAGCCCATATTTAATTTCGGACTCTTGACAGATTGCACTACCCATGCTTTATCGATATTGGAAATCAGAATCTGTTCCCCTCGTCTGCCGTGTGTTGCCTGTCTGGGGATATGATTTCTTCTCTCATGAATCTTTCGAATGGTTCCCTTTCCATCCTCCTCCAACGTATAATCCACATGATCGCCGGCTGCAACGGGGTTGGTTACCTCTTTTGAGTTGAGCCTGAATATTCCGGGTAAGCGGCAGTCTATTTCGCGATCTCCATCAGAGACGATATACCACTTACCTGTGGATTGAATGACGATTCCGCTGTTCATCACGCTGTGAAGCCGGTTAAGATTGCCGGGAAAACAGAAGGCCGCCTGGAAACAAAACCGGTTAATTCACGGATGAAAAAAGGGCTTTTCATGACCGCCGGATTCAATGAAAGACAGGGGTGTCATCGTTCACATTCTCCCTTGAACCGGAGCTTCTCACATGCCCCTTATAGGAGTCGGGTACATGGAAGAAAGCGCCCGGAGCATGTACAGGCTCTTTTTCAAGGAGAAGATCCAGAATCGGTTCCATTCGGTCCAGATAATCGATCTTCAGGTTCCCGATAACATCCTGTTCAATTTCCTCTACATCCTTTTCATTCTTTTTGGGCAGGAAGACCTGTTCGATACCGGCTCTTTTCGCAGCCAGCACTTTCTCTTTAATCCCACCCACAGGGAGTACAAGTCCGCGAAGAGTGATCTCTCCGGTTACTGCAAGCGTACCCTTTACTTTCCTCTGTGTGAAAATAGAGGCCACAGCGGAAAGAAGAGCGACTCCTGCAGAGGGGCCATCCTTGGGCACCGCTCCCTGCGGAACGTGGATATGCAAATCAAAATATTTAAAAGCGTCATCCGGGATACCAAGCTCACTGTTACGGGCTCTGAGATAGCTTATCGCCAGCATGGCAGACTCTTTCATCACCTCTCCGAGTTGTCCGGTTATGTGCAGTTTACCACTCCCTCTGGAGACACTTGCCTCGATGAATAGGATATCCCCGCCATAAGGTGTCCATGCCAGGCCGGTTGCGACACCGGGTACGGTGGTACGTTCAGCGACATCGGAGTAGTATTTTCGCTTTCCGAGAATCTCAGCAATATCATTCACTCCAACACTCAATCCGCTGATCTCATCACCTGCGACTTTCGCGGCAACGTTCCGGCATACGGAAGCGATCTCCCTGTCGAGATTTCTGACACCGGATTCGCGGGTATATTCATCAATAATCCGTTCGATCGCTTTGTTGGAGAATTTAATCTGTTTCTTTGTCAGCCCATTCTCTGCAATCTGTTTTGGAATGAGATACTTTCTTGCAATCTCAACCTTTTCCTCAAGGGTGTAACCACTGATATTTATGATCTCCATCCGATCGCGAAGGGGCGGGGGAATGGTATCCAGTGAGTTTGCAGTTGCAATAAACAGAACACTGGAGAGGTCGTACTCCAGTTCCAGGTAATTATCTGTAAAGGAATCATTTTGCTCGGGATCCAGAACTTCAAGTAGAGCAGATGTTGGGTCACCCCTGAAATCAGAGCCGACTTTATCGATCTCATCCAGCATGATGATCGGATTTCCTTTTCCGGCTTTCTTCATTGCCCTAAGAATGCGCCCGGGCAGGGCTCCGATATAGGTTCTCCGGTGTCCCCTGATTTCGGCTTCATCCCGAATTCCTCCCAGACTGAAGCGTTCAAATTTTCTGTTCAGCGCCCTTGCGATGGATTTCCCCAGAGATGTCTTCCCGACTCCTGGAGGGCCATAGAAACAGAGGATAGGTGCTTTCATGTCCTCCTTGAGCTTCAGGACGGCAAGATATTCAATAATACGTTTTTTAACTTTCTCAAGGCCGTAATGGTCTTCATCCAGAACTTTACGCGCGCGTGTCAGATCCAGCCTGTCACTGGAGTAGTCGCCCCAGGGCAGATCCAGAATCCACTCCACATAGCTGTAGATGATACCGTAATTCGGAGATGAACTGGGAGTCATTTCCAGCCGGCTCAGCTCCTTATCGGTCTCCTTGACAACAATTTCAGGAATATTCACTTTTTTTCTGAGACGTTCTCTGAGTTTCAGAATATCCTGCTGCTCAGAATCTTCCCCCAGGGCTTCCTGAATCGCCTTCATCTGCTGCCGCAGATAGAAATCCCGCTGCTGGTCGTCAATATCGGTTTTAACCTTACTTCGTATCTCTTCACTGAGATTCAGTACCTGAAGTTCCTTATTCAGATGCTCCATCACCTTATTGAGACGTTCCGAGAAGCGGTTGATTTCGAGCAGAGCCTGTTTTTCCGCGAGTACCACCTGAAGGTTAGATGAGATAAAATTCAACAGAAAAGAGGGGCTTGAGATGTTGTTAATCGCAATCGATGCTTCTGAAGGGATGTTAGGGGAGAGGTTGACAATTTTCGTTGCAGTCTCTTTAATTGATCGCATAGATGCATCCAGTTCAATCCCTGTAAGATCCATAGCCTGCCTGACCGGCTGAACAGCCGCTTTAAAAAATGGTTCTTCCTGGGTGAACTCAGAAACCTCAAAAATACTCTTTCCCTGTATCACAATACTCTTGCTGCCATCGGGCATTTTAATGAGTTTGAGAATCTGTGCCACAGTACCAAAAGTGTAGAGATCTTCTACTGAAGGATCTTCAATCATTTCATCCTTCTGAGCAACAACGCCGATAATTTTATCCGTTTCATACGCTTCCTTGACCAGGGCAAGAGAGCGGTCTCTGCCAACAGTGATGGGCACCACAACTCCCGGAAAAAGGACTGTATTTTTAAGTGGAAGGATGGGAAGCTGAGAGGGAACTTCTGATTCTGTCAGGCGTTTTTCTTCCTCTTCACTCAGTAACGGGATCGCCTGTTCAAAGTCATCAAAGCCGTCATTTTGATCTTCAAAGTCAGTAGTAATTCGGAATCTCTGATCAAACATAAATAATATTGGATTTAAATTGTTCAGACGCTTTGTGGCAAAAAAGAAGCCAACAGCAGGTCTGCTAACATAACGTCACAATTGTCCCCGGAGTTCTGTCAAAATGAGTGAAGCCGGTATCTATTTGTCAGATCACGGAAATCTGACCGGAAATTTTAACTTCAAAAAGCTTTGAAGATTCAATATAGGGGAAGATTTGTCCAATGTCACTGCGAAAGCAGGCTCATTCCATTTCGGAAACCAGAGTCAGATTTGCTGCACGGAGCATGAGTGTTTTTTGGCCGCGCTGCTTAAAAAAAACAACTATTCTTGTATCTCTTCCGGTGCCGTTTCGCTGAAGAATTTTTCCGGCACCAAAACTGTTATGATGTACCACGGCACCGGGGTAGAAGGGGTCGTTATCGTACTCGACCTCAAATGTGTTCTGTTTCGGTTTTTTTGAAAACAGGGGTTTCCTGTAATCGTATTCATCAGCAACTTGATTGTTTTCCTTCGATTCGTTGCTGTTTTTTTGTGTAATCGTAGCACCGGTTTCTGTACGTACAACCCCGGGGTCCACCTCATTCAAAAAGCGGGAACGGGCCTGCCGCTGTTCCTCACCATATTTGAATCTCATTCGGCTGAAACTGAAATAGAGTCTCTTTTGAGCACGTGTGATTGCCACATAGAAAAGTCTTCGTTCCTCTTCAATATTGGCTTCCTCTCCATCCCTGGCGCCCATTGGAAAAAGATTCTCCTCGAGTCCCACAATAAAAACGACCGGAAATTCAAGGCCCTTCGACGCGTGTACAGTCATCAGTGTAACTGCAGGTTTCGTTTCGTCATATTTATCGGTATCAGTTATCAGGCTTATTTCCTGTAAAAATGCTGATAGGGAGGGTTTTTTATTATTCTGCTGGTAATAGGCGATGGCGTTTTGAAGTTCGAGAACGTTATCTCTCCGGGTTAGTGACTCCGCACTGTTTTCTTCGACGAGCATCTTTAAATAGCCACTTTTTTCGAGAACTTTCTTGGATACCTCCAGAATGGATGTTCCGGATTCAAGGAGATCCTTCAGATGATAAATCATCTGCCTGAAGCCGGCTACTCTCTCTTTTGCCGGTTTGTAAAGGTCTGCGGATTCAACATCACCAAGTATGGACCAGATGGTGCGCTTTTCTGCTCTGGCTTTTTTGATGAGTTCATTGAGGCTTTTGTTACCGATTCCCCGGCTGGGTTCATTGATCACCCTCAGCAGTGCCTGTTCATCATTGGGATTGACCAGCAGGGTAAGATAGGCCACAACATCCTTGATCTCTTTTCTCTGGTAAAAAGAGAGACCGCCCACGAGCTGATAGGAGATATTTTTCCGGCGAAGAGATTCTTCGAATATCCTGCTCTGATAGTTGGTGCGGTAAAGAATTGCAAAATCATTATAATTCAGGCCAAGCCTGAGTGTGAGGTCCTGAATCAATGAAGAGATACGATTCGCCTCATCCCTTTCGTCAAAATTTTCGAGCAGGGTAACGGTCTCACCCTCTTCATTTTCAGTCCAGAGTGTTTTATGGAGCTGGTTCTGATTCTTTTTGATAATGGAATCGGCACATTGGAGGATAAATTTGGTTGACCTGTAATTCTGTTCGAGGGGAATCTGGGAAGCTTCGGGATAGTCCTGTTTGAAATTCAGGATATTGGAGATGTCAGCCCCCCTGAAAGAGTAGATGCTCTGTGCATCGTCCCCCACAACGCAGATATTCTGATATTTTTCAGCCAGCAGCCGGGTCACTTTATACTGAGCATGATTGGTATCCTGATATTCGTCGATCAGGATATAACGGAAGCGGTCCTGGTACTTTTCCAGAACATCCGGGTGTTCTGTGAAAAGCTCTGTCGGTTTGATCAGAAGATCATCAAAATCCATTGCATTTGCCTGTTTCAGGGCAATCTGATAGCGCTCATACACCTGAGACGTGATATCATCCAGGGTGTTGAAGACGAAACGGGTTTTATAGGTATCCGGTAGAATTAATTCATTCTTCGCATCACTGATTTTGCGTTGTATGGTTCGGGGTTTGATCTCCTTTGGGTCGAAATTCAGCTCCTTGAGAATCAGTTTAATTGCATTTTCGGAATCACTGGTGTCGTAGATGGAAAAATTGGCATTGTATCCGATTTTCTCTGCTTCAAAACGAAGAATTTTTGAGAAAATGGAGTGAAAAGTACCCATCCAGAGTCCGGTTGACCTCTCGCCGATCAGGTGTCGAATACGCTCCTGCATTTCCCGTGCGGCCTTGTTCGTAAAAGTGAGGGCCAGAATGTTTTGTGGAAGTGCATGCTGCCTCCTGAGAAGGTTGGCAACCCGGTAAGTCAGAACTCTTGTTTTGCCGCTTCCTGCTCCCGCGATAATAAGAAGGGGACCTGTTACATGGGCTGCTGCCTCTCTTTGCTGTTTATTCAGTTCATCCAGGAAGTCTCTTGGTCTCTCGTTTGATGGATCTGCTTTTTTCAGGGTAAATTTTTGCATCAGAAGAGTTAAAAGTATTTATATAAAAAAGTTATTGATTAAAATTCCAGAAAAACTCTTCTGGAATCGGGGCGTTGATTATTTCGTCTGGCCGGAAATATGAATATGCAGAGAAACAGAATGTTAAAAAGTTCGGCTGAATACAGGGTTTGCTTTCATGCCGTAATCCTGTCAGGTTAATCCATCATCCGGTTTGTAATGTACAGTTCTGTCAGGTTGTGTATTCGGCATTAATTCGCACATACTCGTAAGAGAAATCGGAGCCCCAGCCCACTGCATTTTCACTTCCCATACCCAGATCCAGGGAAACAATAATGGTCGAGGAGGTCATGATTTTTCTGAGCTTCTCCCTGCTGCCCGGCAGAGGTTGCCCTTCTTCCAAAACCGGTACCATCTTGTTCAGATCTGTGCCGATCGAGAGGTTCACTTTTTCAGGATCGAAGTAAACACCTGACCGGCCGGCAGCAGCAATAATTCGGCCCCAGTTGGGATCTGATCCGAAAATGGCTGTTTTAACAAGGTTTGAGTTTGAGACGGTGCGAACGATCTGCCGGGCTTCGGATATGGATGAACTGCCATTGACTCTGTATTCAACAAGTTTGGTAGATCCTTCGCCGTCAGAAACAATGAGTTTGGCCAGATGGACAGACAATTTCTCGAGATGTGATACAAACAGATCGAAATTCGCATCCTTTTTCTCAATCTTTCTGTTACCGGCTTTCCCGTTACACATCACGGCTACCATATCGTTTGTTGAAGTATCCCCATCCACTGTGATCATATTGAACGAACCTGATACAGCCTGCTGAAGAGCATCCATCAACAGGGGGGGAGTGATATCCAGATCGCAAACAATGAATCCGAGCATCGTTGCCATGTCGGGATGGATCATCCCGGATCCTTTTGCAATACCGCCCATATTGATTTCGATTCCATCAATACTGAAAGAGGTAAATCCCTCTTTTGCGAACGTGTCGGTGGTGAGTATCGCATTGGCAGTGAGGGAGCCGGCAATTTCCCTGTTTGATAGTTTTTTAACACTATTACGGATACCGGTCAGAACTTTTTCAGTCGGGAAAGGCTCTCCAATGATTCCCGTTGAGGAGACAATCACATTTCCGACAGTGATCCCAAGCTCTTCTGCTGTAACTTCTGCCATTGCCACCGCAGCTATGCGCCCGGCTTCACCGGTACAGGCATTGGCATTTCCCGAGTTGATGACAAACGCCTGGGCAATTCCATCTTCTATATGTTTCCTGCTTAGTTTTACAGGTTCAGCACACACAACATTTTTTGTAAAAACTGCAGCTGCGGATGCAGGGACATCTGATACAATCAGCGCAAGATCCCTTCGCTTGGATTTTATCCCGATATGAGAACCCCAGCAGGTAAAGCCCCGTACGTGGGTGATATTTTTTAGCATGATACCGTTTCGAGTTTAGTTATCTGAACTGAATTTAATTAATCATTCAAATCGATTCAGGGATTCAGCGGAATCTGTTTCAATCCGGTGGATTCGATAAGCCCAAAAACAATATTCATGTTCTGCACTGCCTGTCCGGCGGCTCCTTTCATCAGATTATCGATGACTGATACAGTGATGATCTGATGAGTCCGTCTGTCATATACCGTAAAAATATCACAGTAATTGGAGCCTCGCACATTTTTTACTGAGGGCGGTTTGTCGAGAACTCTCACAAAATTTTCTTTCTCATAGGCGGCATGAAAAAGATCTTCGATCACTTCATTGGAGATTTCCTTGACCGGTTTGGAGTAGGTTGTGGTGAGAATCCCTCTGTCGATTGGAAGAAGGTGTGGTGTAAACAGTACTTCTGTTGCAATCCCGGTATGTTTTTCGAGGATGGTCTCAATTTCCGGTGTGTGCCGGTGATTTACCAGCGAGTAGGCCGAAAAATTACCAAAAAGGACCGGGAAATGAGTTCCGGGTCTCGCTTTTGCTCCTGCACCGGTTACACCCGATTTAGAATCGATGATGATTGAACCCGGATCGATATATCCCTGTTTAAGCAGGGGGGCAAGTGCAAGGATTGCACTTGTGGGATAACAGCCGGGATTCGCAATCAGCCTGGCATTTCGTATGCGGTGCCTGTAAAGTTCAGGAAGGCCGTAAACCGATTCCTCAAGGAATGCTGAGGCTGTATGTGGGGTTTGGTACCAGGTTTCATACTGTTCAGCGGAGCTGAGGCGGAAATCACCCGATAAATCGATAATAATGAACGAATCTGTACCATGTTTTTCAACAAATTTCATTGACTCGCCATGAGGCAGTGCCAGAAAAACGAGATCCGGTTCAAACTCCGAAAAATCATTCAGAGAGCATAAGACAAGATCGGTAGTGTCGAGAAAATGAGGATGAACATCGGATAATTTTTTCCCGGCATGTGTTTCACTTGTTGCAAATTGTATGGTCACTTCAGGGTGATTTACGAGCAACCTGACCAGTTCCGTTCCTGTGTAACCTGTTGCCCCGACTATTCCAATTTTAAATTTATCCATTCGGTTCGCAGAGTTTTACAGATTGAACGAGAGCGTCGATTACTTTGTCTATCTCTTCCTTGCTGATTATGAGAGGGGGCACGATACGGATCACATTTCCGGATGCACAGTTCGACAACACTCCCAGTTTGAGCATATGGTTGACCACTTCTGCTCCGGGGAATGAGAGTTCCACTCCGATCATAAGCCCTTTTCCTCTGACATCCCGGATGGCATCCCAGTTGACGGACAGGTCGCGGATGCGCGTCATCATATAGTTACCTCTCACGCGAGCCATTTCACAGATATTCTCCTCTTTGATCACTTTCACTGTTTTAAGAGCTACAGCACAGGCGAGCGGATTTCCCCCATAGGTAGTACCGTGACTCCCATGGTCGAATGCAGATGCATAGGATTCGGTTGCAGCAACGGCTCCAATAGGAAATCCGGATCCCAGCGCTTTTGCCATAGCCAGGATATCCGGCTTAATGCCATAATGCTGGTAGGCAAACATTTTACCGGTTCGCGCAATACCGCACTGTACTTCATCCAGAATGAGCGGTATATCAAGAGTGTTGCAGAGGTCTCTTGCTGTTTTCAGAAAAACGGGATCCGCTTCCACAATTCCGCCTTCTCCCTGGATCGTTTCCATCACAATGCCAATTACATCCGAGTCAGCCGCCGCCTTCAGTGCTTCGGTATTGTTGAATTCAACACGACGGAATCCGACTGGCATGGGGTGATAGCCGTCCTGATACTTATCCTTGCCCATCGCAATGGTTCCGAGCGTCCGGCCGTGGAATGAGTTCTCCATGCAGAGAATCACACCCGATTTTCCCTTTTTGAAGGCTGATCTTCTGGTAAGTTTCAGAGCACCCTCCATAGCTTCAGCACCGCTGTTGCAAAAAAATACGCGATCCAGTCCGCTCTCTTTCACCAGCGCCTCTGCCAGGTCGCTCTGAGGTTCGTTGTAGTAGAAATTTGAAACATGCATCAGCCTGGAGGCCTGTTTCTGAATCGTTTTCACAATCTCCGGATGTGCGTGTCCGAGACTGTTTACAGCGATTCCGGCCAGGGCATCAATATATTCATTCCGTTCGTCATCCCATACTCTGGCACCCTTGCCCTTTACCAATGTGATCGGGTAGCGGCCATAGAGGTCAAAGTGGTATCTGTCTGCCTTTTGTTTCGCCGGCTTCTTGCCGAACACGCTTTTCACGGTTTTGAAAAGCTTTCCTGAGATGTTTCCCATGGATTTTATCTGCTTTGTGCTATTGTTGTTCCAGTGCTTTCTCCTGATGTAAAGATACGTAATAATTGCTGATCTTTTGTTCCGTTCACGATATGAGCCGTACAGCCTGGGTGCTGAAGTGCTGTGAGACAGGCTTCAATCTTTGGAATCATCCCCCCCCTTAAAGTCTGACCGGTCAGTTGTTCAGCCTCATCCCGGGTCAACTCCCGGATAAGAGTTTCGGGTTTTTCCGGGTCACGGAGCAATCCGTCGATATTGGTCAACGCGATAAAGTGATCAGCCTGAAGGGATGCTGCAAGATGACCCGCAAACATATCTGCATTCACATTGAGCGCACCGCCGTTACTGCCGGCAGATATGGGTGAAATGACCGGTGTGTAATGGTTACTGAGCAGCAGTCTGATCAGGGTGGGATCAATCACGGATACATCTCCCACAAACCCCAGATCACTCTCATTCAAAGCGCCATTCACCGTGGTTTTATGAAATCTCCTTTTTGCGGTTACCATACGGCCGTCTTTTCCTGAGAGTCCTACCGCATTTACCTCTTGTTTCTGGAAACACTCCACAAGTTGCTTGTTGACCTTTCCGCTGAGTGCCATCTCAATCACAGCAAGTGATGCGGCGTCGGTTTTTCGGTGCCCGTCCACAAATTCGGAATCGATCTCATGCAGATTCAGAAGGGTATTAATTTCAATTCCGCCGCCATGAACGATGACAACAGCTGCCCCGAGATCTGTTAAAACTGCAATCTGTTCGGCAATGTGATCCGTAACTTCAGGAGTGGTGAGTGCATTACCTCCCACTTTGATGAGCAAAGTTTTGTTTTTCAGCAGATTCCTGTTTATCTGTTTTTTGCAGGAAGTACGCATTCTTTTTTCCGGAAAACTTTCAGATTATCTTTTTTAGTGGCTTTACTTTCGAAAGATACACAACATGAGACTTAATGTAAGGGAGTGTTCATATCAATTTTGTTTCCTGCTCATTTTGTTGCCGGAAGTAAATGAGAATAGGCAGTGTAAGTCGTATCTTGAAAAGTATCTGTTCAGTGATGAGAATTTGATGTATGTATTATTCACATCTACGTTTTCAAACAGAACAGTCAATCCGTTATCACGATTGTAACTGAAACATCAATGAAATACAGAGCAAAATCAGATGAGTGTATTACTCGACGAATTGAGAAAGGCTGCAGTTGAATTTGCAAAAGCCGGAGGAGATGTTACATTAGACTATTTTCAGAAATCCTTTGAACTGAAGTACAAAGAGGATGCGTCGCCGGTCACGAATGCCGACAGGGAATCAGAAAAGCTGATCAGAGAGAAGATCCGTGATCGTTATCCGGATCATGGCATCATTGGGGAGGAATTTGGGAGAGAGAAAGAGGACGCGGATATCGTTTGGATTCTGGATCCTATAGACGGAACAAAATCGTTTATCCATGGTGTACCCTTCTACACTACACTGATCGGGGTGATGGTAAAGGGTGTACCCTCAGCAGGCGTGATTTACGCTCCTGCAACCGGAGAAATGACAGAGGCTTCACTGGGTTCGGGATGTCGCCTGAACGGAAAACCGGTTACGGTCAGGGAGTGTACGAATCTTGCTGAGGCAACGTTTTTAACCACAGATGTTACCAGTTTTTCCGAATACGGTTATGAAAAACCTCTTCAAAAGATGATTGATTCCACCCGGCTGCACCGTACATGGGGCGATGCATACGGCCACATGCTGGTAGCAACCGGCAGGGCAGATGTGATGATTGATGCAGTATTGCATCTCTGGGATGCCGCAGCTCTGTTACCCATAATCACAGAAGCGGGAGGGGTCTACACAGATCTCAGGGGAAAGCCGCTTATAGAAACCGGTAACGGCATCTCCTCTGCTCCCGGAATTCACAGGCAAATTATCCAACTATTTAACTCAGAAGATTGATGAGAGATTTCATGAGATTGGTAACTGCGGCTTTGATACTCTGTTTTTTTGCCTTCACGGACCTGGCTGCTCAGGCATGGGATTATCCTGCATTTCCCCGAATGGATGTTAAAACAGATCATCTTGTGGCAGAGATATCCATAAGCGATGAGGGTGTAATTACCGGGGAACTCCTGTACAGCATGGTGGCTCAAAGGGTGACGGTGGATACCATTATTCTGGATGCCGTTCATATTGATGTGGAAGAAGTGAGGCTGAATGATAATACAGTGTCTTTTCGGGTAGAGGGTGCTCAGCTTCTTATCCTGCCGGATGAACCATTTCTGAGAGGGGATCTTCTCTCACTCTATATTCGCTACAGGGCAGAACCACTGTTTGGGCTCCATCTGCACGACTCCGGTGTGATCAGAACTTCTCAGCTCCCCCGTTCTGTCAGGCACTGGCTGCCAGTTGTGGATCATCCCGGAAACGGATTCACTTACGAGATAGCATTCATTCATCCAGCCGGATACGATATGATTGCGGGGGGGCGGCGGCTGTCTTCTGAAATTATTTCAGTTCAGCAGGAAAAGACAGTGATCAGATCTGAGATTGCACTGCCTGTGACAACCTTTGGGTGGATTACAGGCCAGTTTCCGGTGCAGAGATCGGAAATCACAGAGGATGCGTATTCAGTAACATTTTTCTCGGAAACAGATTACTACGCGATCCAGGAACTGCTTGATGAAGCCGTTGCCCTGACAGGGCGGTTACGGAATTTTTCCGGTGTGATTCCTTTTGATAACCTTAGTATTGTTCTGCTTGATCAGCATTTTTTGGAGGTGAAACAATATATGTCGGGAACGGTTTTCCTGTACAGAGAGAAAGGTGCGCTGTTACAACAGCTTCGGGAGAATCTGCTCGCTCAGTGGGCGGGTGTTTACATAACAGAACAGAACGGGTCGGATCCCGATGCGGTCTTCTATCTCAGGGCGCTTATGGCACTGATGGCGGGACTGGATCCCGCCGGCGATACTGAACATTTTCATTCTGATCCGGTTTCCTCTTTTAGTCCGGCAGATCAGTCTCCCTACTCAGCATTCTCCTACCCGCAATTCCAGCGCTGGATGCTCACGCTGGACAGAGACGATTCTTCGGAAATGCTTCAGAATGTAATGAGTGTACTGCCTGAGATTTTTGGGTTGGGAAGCCGGGTGATGGACTGGACACACTTAACGGAGCTGGTCTATTTGCTCACAGGACAGCCCCACTTTCATCGTTTGGAGCTGTCTGAACTGGCCACGGGCTCAGCGTTTACTCAGAAGTCCGTTGATACAGGCGGCTTTTTGTATCGCGCTGAGCTTGAATGGGAGGAGGGTGCTGAAACGGCAAGAGTGCAATTCCGGGCGCAGGGGGATGCTGTTCCGGAGAATGTGCGGGTAACGGTAACCGAACACTCCTTCTTCGGGAAAGAAGAGTTTGAAACGGAATTCAGCGGGGAGAGTTCAACAGTAATTCTCTCAGTTTCGCCAGCTGTGGAGAACATCACGTTTAAGGTGAGAGGCAGAGATGACATTTCTATAGAGGTGGTTAAACCCGATCTGTTTTGGGTTTACCAGTTGCGAAATGCTGAATCTTCAGATGAAAAAGCAGAAGCAGCAAGGGCGATGGCTGATTCACCTGAAAATCCGGATCTCCAGCTGGCACTTGGAGATTTACTCCAATTTGAAACAGACCCTCTCGTAGTGGCAGAGCTTCTTCGTTCGATATCGAGTCTTACCATGGGAGCTTCCGGCACGGATGAAAGGTTTATACGCTATTCTGCGGCCACTCAGGATCCGGAGATACAGCTTGCTGCCGTAGAGGCGCTTGCCAATTTCCGGGACAATGACCGTGTTGCAGACCGCCTCCGGACGATTGCTATTCAGTCGAATAACAGGGAGATTCGAATCGCTGCTATCCACTCTCTAAGCAGAGTCACAGATGCCGCGCGGTTTTCTGAAATAGCCAGAAATCTTGTTTCAAGAGAGCAGCTGCTTGAACACATACCGCTAATCCTTACCTACCTTGCCGAAAAAGGGGAGATTCAGCTCGTTGGAGATATTGCCACATATTTTCTGGCTGATGAATTTCCGGACCGGTTGAGATCAGATCTGATCGGTGTTTTAATGCAGGCAGATCAAGATGGCAGTAACTGGAACAGAAGAATTCCCGGACTGATGCAGAACAGAAATCCAATAATCCGCCTCAGGGCAGCTGAAGCCCTCTCACTGGTTCCGGAGGCACAGAGAGAGGAACTTCGTTCACAACTGCTGGAGCGGGAGTATGATGCCCGGGTCAGGACTGTTTTATCCAGCGGAGCAGATCTTTAAAAGTTGCTGTACTGCCATAACTTAAGATGCCTACTTTATAAATTTTCGAACTGATCCACATTGTGGCTGCAAATGTCAGAATCATGAGAATAATTGATAATCCAATCTGCCAGAAGGGCACTTCCGTAATTGCTATACGGGTAACCATCAGGATCGGCGAGAAAAAAGGTACCAGTGACCCTATCACAGAAAGAGTACTGTCGGGATTTCTCCAGGCGTGAAACATGATGAAGTAGGCGATCATTATCGGCGCAGTGATCGGAAGCATGAGTTGCTGGGTATCTGTTTCAGAATCTGCTGCGGATCCGACGGCTGCGAAAAGTGAGCTGTAAAGCAGATACCCAAGAATGAAGAAGATGATAAAATAGACGATCAGAGAAACTTCAAGCGTGGGAAGGTTCAGAAAAGCAGGTATTTCAGCTTCTGAAGCCGCCATTTCTGCACCCATGGGTGAACTGCTGCTGCCCATGAAATGGAGTGCAGCGGGACCGGCGATGGCAGACAACCCGAAGAAGGCAAGTATCCATACACCAAACTGTGTAATTGCGAGAAGGCCGACCCCGGCCATTTTCCCGGTTAGAAGTTCAATCGGCTTCACAGAAGAGGCGATTACTTCCACGATGCGATTGGTCTTTTCTTCTATAACCCCGCGTGTAATGTATCCGCCGTAACTGAAGATTGAGATAAAGATGATAATTCCAAGAATAAAGCCAACAATGGAGAGAAAAAATGTATCATCATCCTGTTCCTCGCCTTCCCGGGTGAGACGCCGGGTATCCAGGCTGATTCTGGCATCATAGATTCTCTGGATCTCTTCCGATACATCCGCTCTGCGCAGTTTTTCCTCCCTCAGAACCTGTCTGAAATCAGATTCTACAGAAAGAATGAATTCCATGCCTCCCGATCCGCTGTGAATCAGTTCCGGGTTTTTCCCTCCGGAGATATTCTCCTCAGTTATCAGAATAAAACCGGTTATGGCATCCTGCTGCACCAACACCCGGAGTGAGTCGGAATCAATGTCCGAATAATCGATATAGCGCTGCTCATTGACCTGTTCCAGCAACCGGATCACCTGTCCCGTTTCATCCTGCACACCGATCTGCAATGCGACGTCACTTTCCCAGATTGAGATAAAAACCCCTATACCGATAAAGGCTGCAAATCCGACCGGAACCAGGACGGTGGCCCAGATGAAGCCCTTGCTCTTTACACGTGTAAGGTATTCTCTCTTTAGTACCAAATAGATCTGTCTCCAGTTCATCACAGTAAAACCCCGCTGTTTTTGATGTTGTCTTCTCCAACAGTGGATATGAAAATCTCATTGAGAGAAGGTTCAACCAGTTCAAATTTATGTATTTCTGAATAGTCCATCGCAAGTTTCAGGATCTCCTGAGGCTGGAGGCCGTCAAGTATCCGGATTTCAGCAAAATTGGTGGATCTGTTGTTAATCCGGACATTCTCCAGCTGATCCAGGAAGGAGTCGTTGCCCTCAAACTCCAGAAGCAGTGTATTTTTGCCAAACTCCTTTTTCAATTTTCTCAAATTGCCTGTCAATACCACTTTCCCATTGTTGAAAAGGCAGATGTCATCACACATCTGTTCCACCTGTTCCATACGATGGGTAGAGAACAGAATGGTTTTACCATCTTTTCGCAATTCAATGATGATCTGCTTGAGCAGTTCACTGTTGATCGGATCCAGACCGCTGAAGGGTTCGTCGAAAATATAGATATCCGGGTCGTGCACAATGGTCGCAATAAACTGGATTTTTTGACTCATACCCTTGGAAAGCTCTCCTACAACTTTGGAATGCCAGTCCTCAGCATTGAATCTCTTAAGCCAGTATTTAATTTTTTCTCTGGCATCATTCGCTTTCATCCCCTTTAGCTGTGCCAGATACATCAGCTGTTCACCCACCTTCATTTTCTTGTAAAGCCCTCTTTCTTCCGGCATGTAGCCGATCATTTTCTGGGTCATGGGGCTTACAGGATACCCGTTGATAAGAATGGACCCCTCATCAGGAGGCATGATGTAGTTGATCATCCTTATGGTTGTCGTCTTGCCGGCTCCGTTAGGACCCAAGAGCCCGAAAATCCTGCCTTTTTCAACATCAAATGAAACGTTTTGTACGGCCTTGGTTTTGCCAAAAGATCGGCTCAGATCTGAAATTTCAATGGTTTTCATAAATGCAGGTATTAGTGTAGAATCCATGTGCCGGACTGAATGTAAGAGTCCGCATTATAACTTAAGCCCGCTGAATCAGCAGAATTATTAAATGGTTAAGCTTAAGTAAAACTGTTCAGTGTAGTGATGATAATGAATATTTTTCTGCAAAATTATCTGTTTTTTTATTGAAATAGTTTGAATCTGCTCGGAAATGATAGTAAACTGAGAAATAGTGACATTTGGAAAGTGTAAGGTATCAAATGGCAGAGCAGTTCGGGTTTGTTGGGGGACTTTATTACATCCCGGACCATTTACGTCTTAATTGTCTGTTAAGTTTCAAATAATATGAACATTGTTCACATTTCTGCGGAGTGTTACCCCCTTGCTAAAGCAGGAGGATTAGGTGATGTTGTGGGCTCACTGCCCAAATATCTGAATAAACAGGGGGACTATGCGTCTGTAATTTTACCACATTACTACAATAAATGGATGCAAAGTGCGCAAACCCGGTTGATTTACGAAGGACAGGCTCCACTTGGGTCCTCTGCATTTGGGTTCAGAATCAGTCAGCTGATCGAGCCGAAGCTGGGGTTTGATCTTTTTCTTGTGGACATTCCCGGGAGGTTTGACAGACCGGGTGTTTATCTGGATCCCTGGTCGGGATACGCATACTGGGACGAGATGGAGCGGTTCTTTTCCTTTCAGATTGCCGCTCTGGAATGGCTGATTGGGGGTGATCATATGGCCGATGTACTTCATTGCCATGATCATCACACAGCCCTGATTCCTTTTATGACATCTCAGTGCGAAAGATATTCCGTTTTAAAGGAGACCCCCACGGTACTTACCATACACAATGGAGAGTATCAGGGGCGCTATAACATGGGAGATGCTTCCCTGTTACCACCATTTAATCAGGATAAGATCGGGCTGCTGGACTGGGAAGGATCTCTTAACGCTCTTGCTGCGGGGATCAAAACGGCGTGGAGTGTCACTACAGTTTCAGAAGGATATCTTGACGAGCTTCTGGATTTTTGTCACGGACTCGAAATACTTTTAAGGCAGGAAAAAGCGAAATGTATCGGAATACTCAACGGGATCGATACTGAGATATGGGATCCGGCGACGGACCCGTATCTTGATGAGAATTATTCATCAGATTCGCTTTCTGAGGGAAAAAAAAGAAATAAATCACTTCTGAAGGAACAGTTTCAGATGGGCTCTGATCGCCCGGTTTTTTCATTTATTGGAAGGCTTGTCAGGGAGAAAGGTGCAGACCTTATCCCGGATCTGATTCGGGAATCATTTAATCAGGGTGTGGATGCTTCGTTTATTGTGCTGGGAACAGGAGATCCCTACCTGCATACTGTTTTTGAAGGCCTTGTGAATAACTTTACCGGATATTTCGATTCCAGGCTGGAGTACAATGAGAAACTGGCTCACCTGATCTATGCAGGCAGTGATTTCCTGCTGATGCCTTCCAGGGTTGAACCGTGCGGACTCAATCAATTATATTCCATGCGCTATGGTACAGTTCCGGTTGTAAGAAAAACAGGTGGATTGGCAGATACAGTTCCCGATATAGGTGAAAAAGGAGGTTATGGCATCGTATTCGATGAGTTTTCGCTTGAAGAGCTGATAACAGCAGTAAAAAGAGGGGTGGAACTGTATCAAAACACAAGAAAATTTAATCAGATCCGTAAGAAGATCATGGGTTTGAATTTTTCATGGGAGAAAGCAGCCCGAAATTATCAACAACTATATGCATCCTTAAAATAAATAAATACTCATCATGACTGACAAAACGATTGCAATCATTCTCGGAGGGGGCAGGGGTACACGGCTGGATCCGTTGACACGAACCAGAAGCAAGCCTGCTGTACCTGTAGCAGGGAAGTACAGACTGGTGGATATTCCTATATCCAACTGCCTGAATTCATTTATCCGAAAGATCTTTGTACTCACTCAATTTAACTCTGCATCGCTTAACAGGCACATCAAGAACACGTATAATTTCGACATTTTCTCCCACGGTTTTGTGGATATACTGGCGGCTGAACAGACACCTAAAAGCAACAACTGGTTTCAGGGTACAGCGGATGCTGTGAGACAGTCTCTTCATCACATGTCCAATTACGACTATGAGTACGTACTGATTCTTTCGGGAGATCAGCTCTACCAGATGGACTACAGAAAACTGCTGGAACTTCATCTCAATGAGAAAGCAGACCTCACTGTGGCTACAATCCCTGTACCGGCTGATGAGGCTACAGGCTTTGGTATCATGAAAACGGACAGGGATAACAAAATTGTCAGTTTTGTTGAAAAACCGTCACCGGATGAGTTGGCAGAGTGGGAATCTGAAACTTCTGAGGAAGACAAGAAGCATGGTAAAGTCTATCTGGCATCCATGGGGATCTATGTGTTTAGTAAGGAGGTGATGCTGAGGCTGTTTGATGAAAATCCGGATGCCACCGATTTTGGCAAAGAGATTATTCCAAAGGCGATCGATCAGGGTATATCTGTATCCAGTTTCTCTTTCAGCGGCTACTGGGAGGATATCGGTACCATTGGTGCGTTTTTCGATGCCAATCTGGCGCTTACGGACACAGTACCGGAATTCAATCTGTATGACAATGACCAGCTGATCTACTCAAGAGCGAGATATCTTCCGGCTTCCAAGCTGACCGGAACCAACCTCGAAAAAGTTCTTATCGCAGAAGGCTGTATCATCGAAGCGAGCCGGATTGAACGTTCAGTGATCGGGATCCGATCGAGGATTGGAAGAGGCACCACGATTGAATCATCCATCATTATGGGGAATGACCATTTTACCACGAATGATGATTTCAATGATCAGTCACCGGAAAAGCCGCTGATGGGTATCGGGCAACGCTGCTTTATCAGCCGGGCTATCGTTGACAAGAATGCAAGAATAGGAAACGATGTAAAAATCACCGGAGGCACACATCTTACGGATGGTGAGTATGAGAGGCACTCCGTCGTGGACGGTATTGTGATCATACAGAAGGGAGCTGTGATACCGGATGGATATACGATCTAAAGGATGAGAATATCTGTACTTTGATCCTCTATCTTCGGTTTCGGATTTTTTTGACCTATCCGTTGAGCAATTGCTCTGTGGATTTCATATTGCTTTTACTCCGATTCTGAGATGATATCAGGTATATCATCACATCGGTATAGTGATAAAAAAAGGCAGTGAAGGTGATTCACTGCCTTTCTTGTTAACACCAAGCCTTCATTCTCAAAGAAGATTCTTGAGAGTGATGCCAATTTCAGCCGGACTCTCGGCGACAACCACGCCGGCAGCTTCAAGAGCGTTCTTTTTATCCGCAGCGGTACCTTTGCCTCCGGAAATAATGGCGCCTGCATGACCCATACGGCGTCCGGGAGGAGCCGTGCTTCCGGCAATAAAGGCGACAACCGGTTTGCTTACAAATTTTTTGATATACTCTGCGGCCTCTTCTTCTGCAGAACCTCCGATTTCACCAATCAGTACGATCGCTTCAGTTTCCGGATCCTCATTGAAAAGCTTTACTGCATCGGTATGTGTGGTCCCGATTACCGGATCTCCGCCTATCCCGATCGCAGTACTCTGGCCTAAACCGATTTTCGTGAGCTGATCCACAGCTTCATAGGTAAGTGTGCCAGATCTTGAAATCAAACCGATACTGCCTTTTGAAAAGATCATTCCGGGCATAATTCCAACTTTGGCTTCTCCAGGTGTGATCACTCCAGGGCAATTGGGACCTACAAGAGTTGCACCATGGTTTCGGCAAACCTGTTTCGCTTTGACCATATCCTGAACGGGAATCCCTTCCGTAATACAGATAATCACTTCAATTCCCGAAATTGCAGATTCAATAATCGCGTCTGCAGCAAAGGCCGGCGGAACAAATATGACAGACGTATTGGCAGCTTCCAGTTCAACAGCATCCTTAACAGTGTTGAATACAGGTTTGTTGAGGTGTTTTTGCCCTCCCTTCCCGGGAGTAACCCCACCAACCACATTGGTTCCGTATTCTATCATCTGACCGGCGTGAAAGGTTCCTTCACTTCCGGTAAATCCCTGAACGATGAGACGTGTCTCATTTCCAACTAATACACTCATGACAGCAGGTAGTTTTTTATGTTTAAAGTATCTTTAAAAGATACCATCATTGGGAAACTTTGCCAAAGTCTGGTTTTATGCAGAAAGAGCTCAATCGGAATGATATCGTTTTTAAAATTCGTTGTTGGTCAGCTCAGTTTTCAGTATCATTTTGGTATGATTTCTGACGAAAAAAAAGAAGAGATCCGGGCTACGGCAGACATTGTTGAGATTGTCGGAGATTATGTAAAGCTAAAAAAATCAGGCAGCGGCTTTACAGGTCTTTGTCCCTTTCACAACGAAAAAACACCCTCGTTTCATGTAACCCCGAGGCTGGGGATATATAAATGCTTCGGTTGTGGGGAGAGTGGTGATGTTTTCAGCTTTGTGATGAGCATGGAGAGTATAAGTTTTCCGGAATCTCTGAGAGTGCTTGCTGAACGATATGGCATTGAGCTTCCCGAGGAAACTGCGGAAGCAGAAGATGAGAAATCGGGTTTCAGGGAGGGAGTGCTGCATGCATTGAAATTTGCCGGTTTATTCTACCACAGGCAATTAATGGAATCCGATGAAGCTACATCAGCCCGTGAGTATCTTGGCAGCAGAGGTTATGATCAGAAGATCTGGAAAGCCTTTGGGCTTGGTTATTCACCATCCGGAAACCTTCTGTTAAAGGAAGCTCTTCGGGAAGGGATAGATGAGGAGTACCTGGCAGCAGCTGATCTTGTTAAGCGGAGTCAGAGAGATCAGAACTATTTCGACTCCTTCCGGAACCGCCTGATGTTTCCGATTTTCAATCCCTCTGGCAAGGTAATTGCTTTTGCCGGTCGTATTCTTGAAGAAAATAGTAAAAGCGCAAAGTATATCAATTCTTCACAGACCCTTGTTTACAACAAAAGTGAGGTGGTTTATGGTGTAAATTTTGCGAGAAATGAAATCAGAAGAGAAGAAGAGGTGATTCTTGTTGAGGGATATACCGATGTGATCTCGATGAATCAACAGGGTGTGAAAAATGTGGTTGCCTCGAGCGGCACCTCCCTGACAGGCGGCCAGATTCAGATTTTACAGCGATATGGCAGCCGTCTGGTTATGATTTACGATTCGGACAGCGCAGGACAAAATGCGATGGTCAGAGGTCTGGAGGTCGCCCTGGCCGAAGGGATGAGTGTCGAGCTTTTAGAGCTTCCGGAGGGTGAAGACCCTGATTCCTTTATTAAAAAATACGGGAGAGATTCATTTGTAGAAATCAAGAAAAAACAATCCGTGGATTTTGTAGTCTATCTTCTGAATGCGGCCGTTAAATCGGGGCGGATGGAGGGGCCTGCGGAACGTTCGTCCGTAATAAAGAAGATTCTGGGGTACATTGCTCTGATTCCGAATGAGCTGGACCGGCAATTTTATGTACAGCATCTCCATCAGAAAACACAGGTTTACAGGGGAGGATCTGACAGAGAGCTTTTCCAGCAGCTGCAATTAATTATCAATGAAGAAAAAAGAAGAAACCGGTACCGCAGAGAGACTGCAAGGGAGAGTGAATCAGTGGGACTGCCTGACAACATTAAGTTGAATGCCAGGGAACAACTGAGACCGGAATCCGAAAAGAAGTCCTCCATTCCCGTAAAAAGGCCTCATTACGAAATGGAACTGATCCGGTTGCTGCTGCAGTACGGTGAACCCATGAGGGAATTTATAGGCCATCATGTCGGTGAAGATCACTTTGAGGATGAATCGATTCGGATACTCTATTCAGACATAATGCAGAGGCATATCAATGGGGAAGAGGTCTCGGTTCAGATCTACATGAGAAAGGAATCTCCTTTCCCCGAGCTTTTGGGTGATATACTGCTGGAGCCCTATTCAGTGAGTGAACAACTGGCAAAAAGAACGGGAGGAGAGTTCAGAAAGGATAAAAATCCGGTTCTGACGGCAAAATCCTGTATGAAACCGCTTCGTCTGAACTACTGCGAGCGAAGGAGAAGGGAGATCAGTATAAAGCTGAAAAACAGTGAAGGAGATTCAAGAATCAAGCTAATGGAACTTCTTACAAAATTGCAAAAGGAGATCAGCAGAATCCAGAAAACGGCATCAGATGATCTTTTCAGCAACCCTGCATGGAACAGAGAAGCCGATGTGTCCGGGAAGAAAATATTTGAATACAAAATGAAAGAAAAGAATAAATAGATGGAAAATATCGATCTGAAAGTAGCCATCGGCGCTGCGCAAAAAGGAAAGGAGGTCATAGAGTCCTTCCGGAAGAAGAGACTGAATATCAGGGAAAAAGGCCATCATGATCTGGTTACTGATGCAGATATCGCTGCGGAAAAAGCTATTTTAAGTAAAATCAGGGAGACATTTCCGGATGATCAGATTTTGGCTGAAGAATCAGCCAATTACGACAGGATGAGCGATGAACGGACCTGGATTGTGGATCCGATTGACGGGACCACTAATTTTGCCCATGATTTTCCGGTTTACTGTGTTTCTGTTGCTCTGTGGGAAAACAAAAGACCAAGAGTAGGTGTTGTCATCGAGGTAAACCGAAATGAACTCTTTACGGCGGTTCAGGGAGAAGGAGCCTGGCTTAATGGAGTGCCAATCAGGGTGGCAGATACAGAGAAAATCAGGGATGGGTTTGTAGCCACCGGTTTTCCGTACAATGATCTCTCTCTTGTAGATCCCTATCTGAAGTTATTTAAAATTCTGATGGGGGATCTTCAGGGTATGCGAAGACCCGGCGCTGCCTCTTTTGATCTCTGCTGTGTAGCCTGCGGAAGATTCGACGGCTTTTTTGAATACGCACTGCACATCTGGGATGTTGCAGCAGCAGCTCTGATCATCAGGGAGGCCGGTGGAATTGTAACAGACTGGAATGGTGGCGACGGCTGGCCGTTTGGCCAGAGGATTATTGCCGGAAACAGTACAATACACAGTTATTTGCTGGAGCAGATCAGAGATGTGATTCCTGATAAGCAGCGTGAAAACGTAATCGGGGAAGACGCAGAGTCGTAAATTCTTTAACTGATTAGAACTGCCTCATGTACAGGAAAATTGGGATACGGGAAGAAGATAAGTATGAACTGGAAAGAAGGGCACCACTTGTTCCCTCAGATATTGAGCATCTCATAGAATCTCACGCAATTGAGTTCACTGTGCAGGGCTCGGAAAAAAGAATTTTCAGTGATCAGGCGTATGAGCACGCCGGAGCATTCATCAGCAGGGAGTTAAGGCATTGTGATCTGATTCTGGGGGTTAAGGAGATCCCGGAAAGTGGATTTGAGGCCGGTAAAGCGTATCTCTTTTTTTCACATGTAATCAAGGGGCAGGCATATAATATGCCTATGCTTAAGGCACTGATGGAAAAAAAATGTACGCTCATCGATTATGAGAGGGTAGCCGACAGTGAGGGAAGGCGACTCATCTTTTTCGGACGTTATGCCGGTTTGGCGGGAATGATCAATACCCTTTGGGCTTACGGCCAGCGGATGAAGGTAAAGGGGCACCCAAATGCATTCAGTTCGCTTAAACAGGCTTTTTTCTGCAATTCTCTGTCAGAAGCCAAAGAGAGCATAACTCTGGCCGGTCAGAGGTGGGTGGAGAGTTTTCGAAAGGAGGGGAACAAGCCACTGGTTATTGCCGTGACAGGAGATGGGAATGTATCGCAGGGGGCTCTTGAAATTATGGATCTGATGCCGGTAACAAGGACAACACTGCCTGAGCTGGGAAACACTGTTCAATCCGGAACGGCTCCTTTGGTTCTGGTAAATATCCGGCCGGGGGATTATCTGAGACATAGCGGGTTAAGGGTATTTGACCTGCAGCACTACATTGATCACCCGGAAGAGTATCACTCAGTTCTTGAAACCTGGCTCAGTCAGATTGATATTTTTGTAAACGGAATCTACTGGGATCCAAAATATCCGAAGCTGATCACTAAAAAATGGCTGAAAAAAAATTATGGTCATCCGGACTTTATGCTTCAGGTAATCGGGGATATCACCTGTGATGTGCATGGTTCTGTAGAGTGCACTGAGAAAGCGACCGACATCCAGGATCCTGTTTTTATGTATGACCCTGCTGCTGACAGTTTCAGAATGGGTTTTGAGGGAGATGGAATAACAGTGATGGCTGTGGATATTCTCCCGAGTGAGCTGCCCGTTGAATCTTCAGAGCATTTCAGCAGTTCACTAAAACCATTCATTACGGAGTTGGCAGCTTGTGATTATTCAGCCGGCTTTGATCAGCTCGGATTGCCGGAAGCGCTAAAAAGGGCGGTTATTGTACACAATGGAGAGCTCACACCGTCTTACCAATACCTTCGCAAGTATCTGTCCGGAAGCTAAGAACGCCCCCCGTTCAGATACTTTTTTTAGCAGAGGATAAAATAGTTTATTTAAAAACCGGGGTATCAAATTGAAACAAAATGTTTATATTTAGAATGATTCTAAATAAAAGCTCCATTTTTTAACCTCAATGATTTATGTATAAGCTGATACTCTTTCCACTGGTTCTGTTCTTCTTCATCTCCTGTGCCGACATCGATGAGGTCAATATCTACTCATCAAGGCATTACGACACAGATGTTGCGCTCTACGATAATTTTACAGAGCAGACCGGGATAAAAGTGAACCTGATTGAAGGGTCAAGTGATGAGCTGATTGAAAGAGTCAGGAATGAGGGGCTCAATAGTCCTGCAGATATCCTGATAACGGTGGATGCTGGCCGGTTATGGAGAGCAAAAGAGGCTGGGATACTCGATTCATATGACTCTGAACGGATCCGGGAGGTGATTTCAGATCAGATGAGAGATCCTGAAGGGTACTGGATCGGTTTGTCAGAAAGGGTCAGAGGGATTGTTTATCATCTCGACAAGGTCGATCCGGCCGATTTAAGGGGTTATTATGAGCTTGGGGAGCCTCAGTGGGAGGGAAGGCTTTGTGTGCGTTCCTCCAATAATATTTACAACCAGTCGATGGTAGCCTCTATGATGGAGTCGTATGGAGCAGAGAGAACAGAGGCCTGGGCACGCAGGCTTGTGCAGAATTTTGCAAGATCACCTCAGGGAGGGGATACAGATCAGATACGCGCGGTTGCAGCCGGTTTGTGTGATGTTGCATTGGTGAATCATTACTACCTGGCACGACTGATGCAATCAGAGGCGGAACAGGATCAGCTTGTGGCCTCCTCAGTTGCAATCTATTTTCCGGCTGCTGACTTTGGCGGAACCCATGTGAACATCAGCGGTGCCGGGATCACCGCTCATTCTCCCAACAGGGACAATGCGGTACGGTTCCTTGAATACCTTACGACAGATCAGGCACAGCTTCTCTATGCGGTTGGCAACAATGAGTTCCCCGTAGTTGAAGGCCTTCTGCTTCCCGAAGAGCTTCTGCTCTTCGGAAGCTATGAGAGTGATCTGGTGAATGTTGCCATGTATGGTGAAAATAACCCTGATGCCATTCGGATTATGGACAGAGCGGGCTGGCGATAATCGGGCCTCAGCTTAGTCGTTTCTGATTTCCTTCTCTCGATCTGGTAATCGATTTACTTAGAATAAACACAGGGATCAATCCCACAAGGATAATTGCGAGAGCAGCTCCGGATGACTCCGCGAGGCGTTCATCGGAAGCGAGTCTGTAAACCTGTACAGCCAGAGTGTCGAAGTTGAATGGCCTGACAATCAATGTGGCGGGCAACTCCTTGATCACATCCACGATAATCAGCATAAATGCGGCAAAAAGGCTGCCCGACATGATAGGGGTATGAATTTTAATCAAAACTTTGCCAAAACCGTATCCCATACCTTCTGCAGCCTCATCCATCTGGGGTGTGATCTTTCCCAGACTTGCTTCGATCGGGTTATAGGCAACGGCAAGAAAACGAACGACATAGGCAAAAATAAGAGCGAATATGGTACCACTCAGGAGCAGTCCTGTAGAAATTCCGAGATGGGTTCTCATCCAGGCATCCACGGTATTGTCGAACCATCCGAATGGTATCAGAATCCCGACAGCGATCACGGAACCGGGAATCGCGTAGCCCATGGTACCCAGTCTCGTGGAGAGTTTACTGAAAAGTCCCGGATTTAGCCTCACACCGTATGCGAGCAGCGTTGCGATGACAACAGCGGCGACACCCGCAATAAGAGCCAGGGTGATGGTATTGAGGCTGTATTGTAAAAACCTTGGATTCAGGGCGGCGTCGAGGTTATTGATCATCATCCCGAACAGAATCAGTGCTGGAATCAGAAAGCCTATACATACCGGAATCAGGCAGAAGAGAGTACTGAACCACGCTTTCCATCCGCGAAGTTCATAAATAAACATTCTCTTGTATCTTCCTGAAGTGTTCTGTTTAATTTTCATTTTACTTCTGCTCCAGCGTTCCAGCAGAATCAAAAACAGGATGAAAATGAGCAGAAATGCAGAAAGCTGGGCAGCGGCTGCTCTTTCTCCAAGACCGAACCAGGTTCTGTAAATCCCTGTGGTAAAGGTCTGAATTCCGAAGTAATCAACGGTTCCGAAATCATTGAGTGTTTCCATCAGAGCCAGAGCCATACCTGCAGCGATGGAGGGTCTTGCCAACGGAAGTGCAATCCTGAAAAAGCTTTTTGCAGGTGAAGCCCCCAGACTTCGGCCCGCTTCCAGCAGAGAGGCAGATTGCTCCAGAAAAGCTGCACGCGTAAGCAGATAGACATATGGAAAAAATACAAACGACATCATCAGTATCGCACCGCCAAGTGAACGGACATTGGGAAACCAGTATTCACCAAATTCCAGGCCGGTAAGATTCCTCAGAAGGGTTTGTACGGGACCTGTAAAAGCAAGAAAATCGGTGTAGGTGTAAGCCATCAGATAGGCGGGCACAGCCATGGGGAGAATGAGAAGCCAGTTAAACCAGCGGCTGCCGGGAAAACGGCACATCGTGACCAGCCACGCTGTGCCTACGCCGAGAATAAATACCCCCGTTCCGACTCCGATCATCAGCCACAGAGAGTTTTTCACATAGTCAGGCAGTACTGTGGAAGCCAGGTGATGCCAGACTTCACCTGATGGAATAAAAATATTTGCAATGACTGTCAGAATCGGTATTCCCACCACAAGTGCGATGGTGAAAGTGAGCAGATTCCACCAGCCGGAACCGGGCTTTGACTTTACCGGTTTTGACCAGAGCAGGCTGCTTCGGGTTCTTTCAATCAGGTTACTGATCATTGCAGTGTGAGCTGATGATGAATTGCAGGAACTTGCGGGATGGGTAAGAACTGTCAGCTGCTGAATCAATGATAAAGCAGTGAAATCGAATGGGAGAACAGCAATTTGTCCGGAGATCACTCATGTTTTGAATTTCCATTTGGACTCGTTGATTCCGAATTCTTTTCTCAGTACCAGATTGGCCGCATGATAGCCACACATACCGTGTACGCCTCCTCCCGGCGGAGTGGATGATGAGCAGAAATAGAGTCCCTTTGCAGGCATCGCATAGGGATTGATAAAGTGGACCGGCCTGGAAAAAAGCTGACCGAGGTGCTGACTGCCGCCATTGATGTCACCGCCGATATAGTTGGGATTATATTGCTGGAAATGGGCAGTATTCATGGTTGTTTTTTGCTCGATCACATCCCGGAAACCGGGCGCAAATCTCTCGATCTGCTTTTCCATGGCTTCGGTCATATCGGTTTCAGAGCCATTGGGAACATGACAGTAAGCCCATAAAGTATGCCTGTTGTCGGGAGTGCGGTCAGAATCGAATAAACTCTGCTGAGCAACGATCACATATGGATCGTCAGCATGTTTTCCATCGTAAACCTCTTTCTCTGATCGGGCAATCTCCTCAAATGTTCCACCCAGGTGAACAGTACCTGCCCGTCTTGTTTCGTAATCTTTCCACGGCACAGGTTCACTGAGAATGTAATCAATTTTGAAAGCTCCGGATCCGTATCGGTATTTTCTGAGTTTTTTCAGATAATTGAGTGGTAATTTACTCCCTGCGATACGTGCCACCTGGAAGGGGGTGAGATCGAACAAAACCACCTTTGAAGGAGGCAGTTCTTCTAAAGATTTCACTTCAAAAGAGGTTTGAATATCCCCACCCAGCGCTTTAAAGTAGTTACTGAGCGAATCTGCGATAGATTGGGAACCTCCCTTTGCCATAGGCCATCCTCCTGAGTGGAGAGTAGCAAAAAAGACCAGGCCGATGGCTGTTGTAGCGGGGTGACTCAGCGGCTGAATGCTGTGAGCTGCCATCCCTGCAAAAAGTGCCTTGGCCCGTTCTGTTTTGAAATTCCTGCTGAACAGCGTAGCGGGTTGAATGCCCTTCAGACCAAAGGAGAGCATCTTTACAGGATTCTTTGGAAACCGCAGCGGTGCAAGAAGATCACCTGAGAGTCCTGGCCATGATTCCTTAAGGGGAGTTACCAGGTTTTGGTAAAATCTTTCATCTTCACCCAGATGGAAAGCTGTTTCAGAAAGTTCGTCATAGGCAATCACAGCGGATTCATTATCCAGAGGATGAGCCACCGGATGTTTTGGATAAATCCAGTTTAAGCCATGTTTCTGCAGCGGCAAACGTTTAAAAAACGGGGATGCAACAGCTGTTGGGTGAATAGCAGAACAGACGTCATGCCAAACATCAGGTTGCATCAGTTGTTTCGTCCGCATCCCGCCTCCCGTAGTGTCTGATGCTTCAACGATCAGTACAGAAAGTCCCTCCTGAACAAGACGGATTCCTGCGGCAAGTCCATTGGGCCCGGAACCGACGATTACAGCATCATATTTATCAGAAGCCTTCTCTTTGATCAACCGGAAGTTTATTTGTGATTCGGTGAGAGTGATCAGAGGAACACTTAAGGCCTGCCTGCGGCCGCAAGCTGTCCTCTTAGGCGTTCGGCATTCACTGCCTGCTGACTGTTGGGAAACTCGGTCAGAATTCGATTAAGAAGGTTCATTGCCTGATGGCTATTTCCAGTCTTCCTGTGAGCCAGGGCTGCTTCGAAAAGGCCTTTTGGAGTGGTGGAGTTATTGATGTCCCATTCAGCGGCCCTCTCAAAAGCTGTTGCAGCTTCTTCAAAACGATCGAGCTCAGTAAGAATGATTGCGTGCATCATGAGCGGTGCTACGCCCAGTATTCCCGGAGGCGGTGTGAACTGCTGAATAAATTCCAGGGAGGTTTCATAGTTGCCCAGCTCAAACTCAGCTACGGAAGCATAATAGCGTGCAAGGTTACCGGAACTTGTACGGCTGTAGTTACGTGCAATCTGAACAAAACCAAGCGAAAAACTGTCCTCATCACCGTAAAGCGCTCTGTCAAAATCGCCAATCATCATGTACTGTTCAGCGGTTCCTAAAAGAACCTGCGCTTCTCTTTCCTGCTGGGCTGAATAAAAAATAAATCCAATGACCAGTGCAATGGTAAGAACAACTGCGGTTCCGCCACCCAGTACCACTGCTTTATTCTGATTGTAGAAATAGACAATTCGTGAAGAATACTCAATTAGAAGATCCTGTTCCAAATCTTCTCTGGATAACTTTTTGCTCATGGCAGCCGTAAATTAATGTTGTTTAAAACCACACTTAAGTGAACTTACTACAGAATTGTAAAGGTAAAGTTAGTTGACGATTTAACCAAGAAAAAAGGATGATTTTGGCGAACTACAGGCCTTTCTCCAGAATTCCGTTCGACAGTGTGTAGAGAGTGTCACACTGCCTGGCGATCTCTTTTTCGTGGGTGATCAGAATGATTGAAATGTTTTCAGTATCACGCAGCCTGAAGAGTAGTCTCAGGATAGTATGGGTGTTATTCTCGTCCAGGTTTCCTGTAGGTTCATCTGCAAGGATAACCATGGGCTGGTTTGCAAGTGCTCTGGCCAGGGATACCCTTTGCTGTTCTCCGCCTGAGAGCTGGGAAGGCCTGTGCTGCAAACGTTCAGAAAGCCCGAATTCATCGAGCAGAAATTCGGCCCGCACGCTCGCTTGTGAAAAGCTGTCACCACGAATCAGTGATGGCATCATCACGTTTTCCAGTGCCGTAAATTCAGGGAGGAGATGATGAAACTGAAATACGAAGCCAATGTGCTGATTGCGAAGTTCCGCAAGCTGCTCCGGATTGTAGGAGGTAATTGATTTCCCGCTCCAGTGCAGGGTTCCTGAGGTCGGCTGATCGAGCCCGCCGATAATATGCAGAAGAGTACTTTTGCCGCTTCCGCTTGAACCTACGATGGCAGCAATTTCACCTGAGTGAAGATCAAGGTTCACCCCTTTCAAAATCCGGAGTTCGCCTGAACCGGAAGTTGTTGGAAAGGATTTCGTGATTTCACTGCAGCGAAGCACAATATCAGAATTCATAGGCTCAGATCTTATTCACAAAATTGGGGTACACGACAGACTCTATTACGTTACATTTTCCGGTATCAGCATCGATCTTCAGCAAAACACCGCATAATCTGTTATCATTTTCCGCGATTTTGTAACGCTGCGGGGTTCCAAGGGTAAACCTCCGGATTGCTGTTTTTTTGTCCATCCCAATCACAGATTCGAATGGTCCGGTCATGCCGGCGTCTGAAATAAAACCGGTACCCCGCGGGAATATACGGGCATCTGCTGTAGGTACATGTGTATGAGTTCCGATAACGGCAGAGACCTTGCCGTCGGTGTGCCAGGCATAGGCTGCTTTTTCTGCGGTAGCCTCTGCGTGGAAGTCGACAACAATCAGGTTCGTTTCTGCAGATATCCTCTCCAGTGTGTAATCAGACAGACTGAACGGATCGTCAATCTGTGGCATAAACGTCCTTCCCTGCAAATTTAACACCGCAATTTTCTCTTTTCTCTCTTTAATCGGATAGATCCCGTAACCGAAACCTGAATTCCCTTTCGGATAGTTGTGCGGTCGCAGAAGAGAGGGGTCACTTTTCATGTAGGGGAGGATCTTCCACTTGTCAAAAGAGTGATTTCCGCCGGTGATTACATCAATGTCGAGATCATATAATCTTTTTACAATCTCCTCGCTGATTCCTCTGCCTTCGTGAGAGTTTTCAGCATTGGCGATGGTAAAGTCTGGTTTGTACTTCTCGCGCAGCGACGGCCAGATGGTTTCAGTAAGTCTCAAACCGGGTTCTCCAACGATATCTGAGATAAAAAAAACTGTAACAGGTTCGGGCATGATAAAAGGTAAGGGAATAAGGGTTTTCTCTGATTTTGAGACGTGTTGAGGCGGTGGATTCTGAAGGTTTGTGAACAGGTCTATATGAAAAGCAGAACGGTCACAAAATGGCTTACGCTGCCTGCAAGAACAAACAGATGCCAGATCCCGTGCGCAAATCTGTGTTTATCACTTAAAACATAAAAGATAACCCCGCCGGTATAAAAGAGCCCCCCTGTCAAAAGCCAGTAAAAGCCTGTGGGGGAGAGTGAAGTCGTGAGGGGCTCAAACATAAAAATTGCAAGCCATCCCATCAGCAGGTAAATGATTAGTTGTGGTATCCGCTTCTCGCTGCGGTGGAAAAGATCCATTAAAATCCCAACGACAGCCAGTCCCCATACCAGGCCAAACATCCACCAGCCCACTTCTCCGCGGAGAGTTACCAGTGTAAAAGGCGTATAGGTTCCTGCAATCAGAAGATAGATTGCAATGTGGTCCATTTTTTTAAAGAAATTCTTCCATTTACCCCTGAAACTGTGGTAGAGGGTAGAACATACATAAAGCATCAGAAGGGAGGCCCCGTAAACTGAAAAACTGAAGATTTGCCAAAGGTCACCATTCCTGACCGATACATAGAGCAGTACAATGAGTCCCACAGCAGAACCGGCTGCGCCTATGAGGTGTGTGTAACTGTTAAATCGTTCTCCTTTATACAATACGTGTTGGGTTTGAAAATTTACAGGGTTGATCTATATGAACAGGGCTGCAACTGTGAAGAGATCAGGCGATCTGTTTAATGAGTTTTGTGAGCTCACTGTTTACATCATCCAGGATCTTTGAATCCATCTCCAGCTCTTTACTTAACTTGGCTTTGGTCTCAAATAGTTCCTCTGCGATACTCAGGCATGCCAGAATCATAATAGTGGAATCGGGTTGGTTGGAGAACTGAGATCGGAATACCTTGAATTTATCATCCACAAAGCCCGCAATTCTCTTAGTGTTTTCTATCTCGCTCGACTGCACTTTCAGCGGGATCTGTTTTCCCAGAATGGTGACTTTGATAGATTCCATGGTATTCAATTCATGTGCTTGTCGATTTTTCTGATCAGCTCATCAACCTGATGCTTCATGGCGATACGTTCCGCTTCACTGATTGAGGAAAAAATATCCGACTGATTGTCTTTCAGTTCAGTCAGTTTGGCCCGTAACTGCTCATTTTCTCTTTGAAGATCTCTGTTTTTGCCTTTTAAATAGATTACCTGCTGCCTGATCTGAGCAAGCAGTTTTTGAAAGGTTTCATTTTGTATGTTGCTGACAGGCATGCTTTCTTTCGTTAAGACCGCATTTTAGCACTGAACCGTTCTTCAAGTGTGCTTTCAATTTTTTTAATAAGAGGCTCTACCTCATTCATGTTCAGTGTTTTAACAGGATCTAAAAAAGTAAGCCTAAATGCAATACTTTTTTTCTCATTCCCGATATTTTCACCCTCATAGATATCAAATACCCGGATTGAATTCAATAGTTCCCCGGCGGAATCTTTAATTTGCCTGGTCAATTCTCCGGCACGTACAGACTTATCGACAACAAAGGCAACATCAAATTCAAACGGCGGATATTTGGGTATGGGTCGGTATTCAGGAGAATTATTGATAAACCCTTTCTCGATCAGCAGAGTGAGATCGGCTTCTGCAAAGAAGAGTTCTCTGCTGATGTCAAATCCATCCCTCTGTTCTTTGCTCGCTGCGGTGAGGGTAGCAACCGGAGTTTCGTCCAGATACCAGGTGAGAGAGCTGTTTTCATCTGTCTCGTATGTAATAAAGCCTGAGAGTCCGGCAAAGCCGAAAAAGGCTTCCAGATCAGATTTCAGATCGAATAGTGTGAAATATTCTGCCGGCCCCCGCCAGTCTTCTGCTTTTTTCTCACCGCACAGGCCGATAAGCAGGTGCAGGTGTTCATGCACACCATCAATCCAGGTTCCCTTCTCATTTTTTTTAAATATCCGGCCGGTTTCAAAAAAGCGCAGGGTTGTTGCATTTCTGTTGAGGTTGTACGAAACGGCTCTCATGAATCCACCGCTTAAACGGGTTCTGAGTGTCGTGTTTTCAGTGGATACCGGGTTTAAGGTCCGGATTTGAAATTCCTCTGAGTCGAGAAGGGCGGCCTCTTTGGCCGAAATGAGCGAATTGCTCATAATTTCCTTGTAGCCCAGGCCTCTCACAAACTGTTTGACTTTTTGAAGCAGCAATTCATTTCGGTTGAGAGGTGAGGGAGAAAGAAAGGGGGTGGTAGCCGGTTTCGGAATATTGTTGTAATCAAAAACACGACCAACTTCCTCAATCAGGTCGATTTCCCTTGAGATATCCGGACGGAAGGTGGGTACGGAACAGACAAATTGGTTTGCCTCTTTACGGATAACGCTGATTTCAAGCTTTGTGAGAATCTTCTCAACTTTTTCTTCTGGCAGATCTGTTCCGAGAATCCTGTTTACCCGTTCCGGCCTGAGTTTAACCTCTCTGGGCTGAGTGATTACCGGATGGATGTCGAGATACTCTGTCTGTATTGTACCGCCTGCGAGATCACGGATCAGCAGTGCGGCGCGCAGTGCGGCCTTAAACTGCAGGTTGGGGTCGATACCGCGTTCAAAGCGGTAGGAGCTGTCGGTCTGCAGAGCCAGGGCCTTGGACGTTTTCCGGATGGATGAGGGCTCAAACCATGCACTTTCGATTAATATCTTTGTTGTAGATCCGGTGACTTCACTGTTTTCGCCACCCATAACACCTGCAAGTGCAACCGGCCCCTCATCGTCACAGATAAAGAGAGAGCCAGCGGGGACTTTTCTCTCAACGCTGTCGAGTGTTGTGAAGCTGACTTCATCTTCGAAGCTTTTTACGATGATTTTCTTACCGCGGATCAGATGATAATCGAAGGCGTGCAGTGGCTGGCCGGTCTCATGCAACACAAAGTTGGTAACATCGACAATATTGTTAATGGGCCTCAGGCCGATCGATGAAAGCCGTTCTTTCAACCAGGCGGGTGACTCTTCAACATGAACCTGATCGATGATGATTCCTGTATAGCGGTGACATTTATCAGGATCTGCAATCTCAATGGATATTTCCGCAGAGTCAGAGTTCTTCAGTTCAGACACTTCCGTGAGAGGGGAGCGGAGTCCGGCGTTTTCGATAACGGCACTTAAATCGCGGGCGGTACCAATGTGGCACGCAGCATCGGGCCGGTTGGGCGTAAGGCCGATTTCGAAGATGTAATCCTTCTTCTGTGGCAGTACATCAGCAAGTGGTGTCCCCGCACTCTTGTCTGTGGCAAGTACCATGATCCCGTCATGATTTTCACTGAGTCCCAGTTCGCTCTCAGAACAGATCATTCCGTTTGATTCTACACCCCTGATTTTTGCTTTCCGGATTGTAAGTTCAGAGCCGTCCTTCAGTTTCATTACCGTACCCGGCAGGGCCACCGGCACTTTTTGTCCCGACGCTACATTGGGGGCACCACACACAATCGCAACGGTTTCACTTCCTGTGTTCACCTGGCACAGGGAGAGTTTGTCTGCGTTAGGATGTGAGTTGACTTCGAGTACTTCACCCACGATAAATCCCTCGAAATCGGATCCCGTTTGCAGGACTTCATCCACTTCGAGTCCGAGGAGAGTTAGTTTTTCAGCGGTCTCTTCCGGAGACAGCGGATTGTTGAGATATTGGTTTAACCAGTTGTAGGAAATTTTCATGATGTTGTCTTGAAAAGCATTTCAATAGGGGAGCAGATCGTGTTTATCAGGAGGGAAACTGACTCAGAAAGCGGATGTCATTATCGTACAGCAGCCGGATATCATCGATTCCGTAGCGCAGCATGGCGATGCGGTCAACTCCCATGCCGAAGGCGTATCCGGAATACCGTTCGGGATCGAGGCCGACGGCTTCCAGCACATTGGGATCAACCATGCCGGCACCAAGTATTTCGAGCCACTGGCCGCCTTTTTCATTGTTCCACCATACATCCATTTCGATACTGGGTTCGGTGAAGGGAAAGAAGGAGGGTCGTACCCTGTATCTGACGTCACTTCCGTACATCAGCCGGGAGAATGTGACGAGTGTTTCAATGAGTTCTCCCATGGTCACGTTTTCATCCACATAGAGACCTTCTACCTGATTGAACTGGAAGTACGATTTTGCTGTAACGGCTTCGTTTCTGTACACGCGTCCTGGCATGATGGAGCGTACCGGCGGTGACTGCTCTTTCATCAGGCGGATCTGGACAGGGGAGGTGTGCGTACGCAGCACAAGATCCTGCTCATCCCGATCATCTGATTTTCGGATAAAGAAGGTATCCTGCATATCCCTGGCGGGGTGGTCTGCCGGAAAATTCAGCGCAGTGAAATTGTGGAAATCGTCTTCCAGTTCGGGTCCGTCTGATATATTGAATCCAAGCCTGTAGAAGATCGATTTGATCTCATCAAGGGCCTGTGTCAGAGGGTGAAAGGATCCTGTGTAGTTAGGATCTGCAGGGATGGTAATATCATCTTTTGCGTCAAAAGAGGTCTGTTGCTCGCTCTCCAGTTTTAATTTGGCTTCATCAAACCTGGACTTGGCAAGTATTTTTACCTCATTCATCTGCTTGCCAACAGCAGCTTTTTGCTCTTTGGGGACGGCACCCATTCCGGCGAACATTTTCTGTACTTTGCCGTTTCTTGAGATAAATTCGAGCCTGAAGGATTCAAGTGTCTCCTCGCTTTCAATTACAAAATCCGAGATCTCTTTCTTAATGGACTCAATCTGTTCTGTCATTATCACTTTTCTATAGATTCATCAGCAACTTCATGTCAAACCAGCTTATCCTGGATCAGCCGGTCAGCGCACTCTTAAGGTAAAGAAACCTTAAAAAAAAGTGCATTCAAATTTGAGTTGCCTTAAAGGTATCTGCCGGTAACTGACAGAGGGTGCCAAAATAAAAAAAGCCGGCTGATCTCGAGGAAAAGCCGGCTTTCTGGAAATGAAACTGATTATTTAACTGCCTGTTTCACAATCGCTGAGAAGGTTTCGGGATCACTCACTGCAATTTCAGCGAGCATCTTTCGGTTGATCTCAATATTGTTATTTTTCATTCCGTTTATCAGCAGGGAATAGGTGGTACCGTTAAGTCGGGCAGCGGCGTTAATCCGGCTAATCCAGAGCCTGCGGAACATTCGCTTGCGAACTTTCCTGTCGCGATACTGATAAAGCATGGCTTTCTGTACCGCATTTTTGGCAACTGTATAAACGTTTTTACGACTGCCCCAGAAGCCTTTCGCGCGCTTTAAAATCTTACGGCGACGGCTGCGGGAAGCCACCAGGTTTGATGATCGTGGCATTTTTGTACGTTTTAAGTTTTAATGTTGTGAATCAGAGGTAGGGAAGCATTTTTTTGACCTGTTTCTCATTCGTCTCATGTACGAGATCGCTTTTCCCCAGGTTTCGCTTCCGCTTGCTCGACTTTTTAGTCAGAATGTGACTTTTGAATGCCTTTTTGCGTTTAATTTTTCCTGAACCGGTAGCCTTAAAACGCTTCTTGGCACCACTAATCGACTTCATTTTAGGCATAATTTACTCCTTTTCAATTTTTCTAAAGATTTAAAAGATAAGAAGCTGAACACTCTAATAAAAGTGCTGACGGCAAATCATCTGATTTTTTGATATTGACTCTGATGAAATGGGAAATCGATTTTCCAGTTTCTCTGCTCTGTGGCATTTGCCTGTACCTTACACGAACCGTTGAAACTCACCGGGGCAATCCATTTCTCAGGTGGGCAGTGATTAGCTTTTGGCAGGTGACAGAATCATAATCATCCTTCGGCCTTCCATGGTTGGCTTGGACTCAATTTTGCTGATGTCGTCCAGTGAAGCTGCGAATTCATCAAGAAGTTTTTTTCCCTGATCCGTGTAAAGCATGTCACGTCCCCTGAACTGTACGGTAGCTTTCACCTTGTCGCCCGAGGTTAGAAATTCTCTTGCGTGTCGGGTTTTAAACTCAAGGTCGTGATCATCTGTTGTGGGCCGGAAGCGCAGTTCCTTTACCTGGATAGTGTGCTGCTTTTTCTTGGCTTCTTTTTCTTTCTTCTTTTTTTCATACATGTACTTTCCAAAGTCAATCACCTTACAAACCGGCGGACTGGCCTGCGGTGCGACCTCTACAAGATCCATGTTAAATGATTCAGCGATTTCCAGAGCTCTTTCGATGGAGACAATTTCATGTTCATCGTCCGGCTTGATCAGCCTCACTCTCGAGGATCGGATTTCGTCATTTACTTTCGGGCGGTCGTCATTTCTGCCCCTTCTAATGGTACGTCTGATTGCGATAAGTTACCTCTGTAGTTCGTTTTGAGTTTAATTTTTGCAGTTTTTACTTTGTAAAAAATCAGCCTGGTGTCAAAAATGTATAAAAGTATACGTTTTTATGATGATTTTATCCATACCTGCCTTGTTTTGTAATGAAAATTCTCCACTAGTCCGGCGGCAGAGCCCTGTTTTTGACCTCATTTACAACCTTTTGTACAAAGTCTGAAAGAGGGAAGGTCCCGATATCACCCTTTTTATGTCTTCTCACGGAGACGCTTTCCTCTTTTTCTTCCCTGGAGCCCACAATGAGCATGTACGGGATTTTGCCGGTTTCGGCATCCCGTATTTTGGCTCCGATTTTTTCAGATCTGGAATCTGTCTCAACCCGGATTCCATGCTCTTTCAATGTTTTGGCACACGCTTCCGCGTAGGCATTAAACTCATCGGAAACAGACAGTACCTTCATCTGTACCGGTGAGAGCCAGAGCGGGAAATTTCCTGCAAAATGTTCTATCAGGATACTCACAAACCGTTCCATAGAACCAAACGGAGCCCGGTGAATGATCACCGGCCGGTGTTTCTGATTATCGGATCCGACGTAGGTAAGTTCAAACCGTTCCGGCATCACATAGTCCACCTGTACGGTTCCCAGCTGCCATTTTCGCCCGATCGCATCACGGATGATGAAGTCAATCTTGGGGCCGTAGAAACTCGCTTCTCCTTCAACAATAGTGTAGGTAAGACCCATCTCATCGGCTGCTTCCCGAATCTCCTGCTGCGCGCGGTCCCAGTAGGCCTGATCTCCGCCATATTTATCGTTGTTATCATCCCTGAAGGAGAGCCGGATATCCACCGGCATGCCAAAAGTGTTGAATACAAACTGGGTGAGTTCGACCACATTTTTGATCTCATCCTTGAGCTGATCGTGGGTGCAGTAGATGTGAGCATCGTCCTGGGTAAAGCCGCGCACACGCGACATCCCGTTGAGTTCTCCCGACTGTTCATAGCGATAGACCGTACCGAATTCAGCGAGCCTGACCGGCAGGTCCCGGTAGCTGCGCAGCTCGTTGGAGTAGATCCGGTGGTGATGCGGACAGTTCATCGGTTTGAGCATATATTCATCCCCGTCCACATCCATCGGGTTGTACTGGGAATCTTTGTAATAGGGGTAATGCCCGGAAGTTTTGTAGAGCTCAAGGTTGGCAATATGGGGTGTAATCACTTCCTGATACCCTCTCCGGGTCTGCTCCTCCCGCAGAAAGGCTTCGAGTGTGCGGCGAAGTACCGTTCCGTTGGGCAGCCAGACCGGCAGACCGGGTCCGATCATTGCATCCATCATGTAGATACCAAGTTCCTTTCCAAGCTTTTTATGATCCCTTTTCAGCGCTTCCTCCATCTGCACCAGATATTCATCCAGGAGCTTCTGCTTCGGGAATGAAATTCCGTAAATTCGGGTCAGCTGTTTGCTGTTTACATCGCCTCTCCAGTAAGCGCCGGCGATTTTCGTTAGTTTTACCGCCTTGATGACAGATGTATCCCGGATGTGGGGTCCCCGGCAGAGATCCGTAAAATTCCCCTGTTCATAAAATGTGATCTGCTGGTCTTTCAGATCCCGGATCAAATCCACCTTGTACTCATTGCCGATTTTTTCATAATGGGAGAGGGCTTCTTCGGAAGAGACGGTTTTCTTTGTGAAAACCGACTTTTTCCGAGCCAGTTCAATCATTTTAGCCTCAATTCCGGCGAGATCATCCTGTCCGATGGAGTGGTTTCCAAAATCGATATCATAGTAGAATCCGTTTTCAATCGGGGGGCCAATACCGAATTTGGCATCCGGGTAGAGTTCCTGAACGGCTTCCGCAAGCAGGTGTGCCGAAGAGTGCCAGAAGGTTTGCTGCCCGTCCTCACTCTCCCAGGTGTTAATTGTGATCGATCCGCTGCCGGGTATAGGCAAGTCCAGATCCTGAATCGCACCGTTCACTGTTACACTGAGAGCGTTTCTTGCGAGACCGGCCGAAATAGCAGAGGCCACATCATAGCCTGTGGCTGAAGCCGGAAAGGTTTTTTGAGTTCCGTCGGGGAAGGTAAGCGTCAATTGTTCTTCTGACATGCAGTAGTCTGGTCGTTGATGATTATTCAAACACCAAAAATACAAAAAAATCGCATCTAAGCAGAAGAGCTTTAAACGGTGAGAAAGAGAAGGCAGCTGTTGATATTTCTATCCGCGGATATGGCGGAGTTTTCATAAGTCAATGTAAACCCCGTCAGGGTAAGATCCCGGATCAGCGCAACATGCTGGGATTTCTGATTTACTCCGGGCTTAAAAACAAATGGTTTTGCAAAGCCTTTTGATATGCTATCTTACGATAATAGAGAGTTTGTATTAGAATGCAAACAGATCATTGGTTGGTATTCTGATAGGGTTCAACAAGGGATCTAGAGGTTGAACACGACAATTTTGACGGACTCTGTTTTGTCTTGGAATCTGAACCATAACAGTAAAAAATCGAATCGCATGAAGAAAATATTGAGAATGGGAATGGTGGGTGGGACCATGGAGGCGTTTATTGGTGAAGTTCACAGAAAATCAGCGGCTCTCGATGGTAATTTTGCTCTGGTTTGCGGTGCATTCAGTAGCAAGCCGGAAAAATCTAAAGAAACAGGTAAAGCCCTGGGACTCTCCCCGGATAGAGTGTACAACACATTTGCTGAAATGATTGAAACGGAGAGTACACTTCCGGAAGATCAGAGAATGGAAGTGGTATCGATTGTAACTCCCAACCATGTCCATTTTGAACCGGCGAAAATGGCACTGGAAAACGGATTTCACGTGATTATCGACAAACCGCTTGCCTTTTCCCTGGAGGAGGCGAAAGAGCTGAAAAGAGTGGTTGAACAGACAGGAAATATTCTGGCACTGACCCATACCTACACAGGGTATCCGATGATCAAGGAGGCGAAGCATATGATCGTTACCGGAAAGCTGGGCAAAATCCGAAAGATCTATGTAGAGTACCCGCAGGGATGGCTTTCTACCGCACTGGAGAAGGAGGGGAATAAACAGGCCTCCTGGAGAACCGATCCCAACCGTTCGGGAGCCGGTGGTGCAATTGGCGATATTGGTACGCATGCGGCTAATCTGGCGGAGTATGTGAGCGGACTGAAAATATCACTGATCTGTGCCGATGTGGACACAGTGGTGGAGGGACGCAAGCTGGATGATGACGCGGCGGCTCTTCTCAAGTTTGACAACGGTGCCAGCGGTGTGCTTATGGCGACGCAGATTGCCGCCGGAGAAGAGAACGACCTCAAGCTGAGGGTGTACGGAGAGTTGGGTGGAGTGGAGTGGACGCACAGTCAGCCTAACTCACTGATCTACAAAACTCTGGATAAACCTGTTCAGATTCTGCGTGCCGGTACGGGCTACCTCTCTGAACTCGCCCGGAAAAACACCCGACTGCCTGCGGGTCACCCGGAAGGCTATATTGAGGCATTTGCCAATATTTACAATTGCTTTCACAAGGCGGTTTGTGATGCACATAAAGGAGAACTGAAACCATTGAAGGTGTACGACTTCCCGGATGTATATGATGGTGTAAGAGGTATGGCATTTGTTAAAAAAATGCTGGAATCAAACAGATCAACTGATAAATGGACGGAGTTTACGATATGATGAAAACAATTAAAGGACCTGCGATTTTTCTTGCACAGTTTGCCGGCGATCAGCCACCATTCAATGACCTTATTTCAATCTGCAAGTGGGCAGCTTCACTGGGATATAAAGGAGTTCAGATTCCCGCCTGGGAACCGTCACTGATCGACCTGAAAAAAGTAGCGGAGAGTAAAACCTATGCCGATGAGTATCGTGGCAGGATTGAAGAGACCGGTGTTCAGATTACCGAACTGGCCACCCACCTGCAAGGTCAGCTGGTAGCCGTGAATCCGGCGTACGATGTAATGTTTGATGGATTTGCACCGGCGGAAGTTCACGGCAAGCCCAAAGAGAGGCAGAAGTGGGCGGAGCAGCAGATGATTTACGCTGCCAAAGCGAGTGCTAACCTGGGTCTCAAAGCGCATGCATCCTTTTCAGGGTCGCTGCTCTGGCATACGGTCTATCCCTGGCCGCAGCGGCCGGCCGGTTTGGTGGAAGACG
>REDA01000066.1 GCA_007693745.1 Balneolaceae bacterium | reverse complement strand
ATAAACGATCCCCATAAAAAATCAATCGTTACATGTGAATTAAAAGCGTCAACCTTATTCAGGCATCAGAAAACAACAAACCAGAAACAAGAAACCTAAAACCTACTGAATGTATCCCTTCTTCACCAGCAGCTCTGCATTCAGTATGGCTCCGCCGGCGGCGCCGCGAACGGTATTATGCGCCATTGCCACATAGGAAATATCCAGTACACCCGCCTTTCTCAGGCGTCCGACGGCTGTCTGCATCCCCCCTTCACTGTCGGCATGCAGTCTCGGCTGTGGATAGCGCTGATCCTGATAAAGATGCATCGGAAATTCCGGTGCAGAGGGAAGATCGAGCTCGGAAACCGGACTCTTCCAGCTGCTCAGAAGATCCGCAACTTCATCGATGGATGCAGGTGCTGAGCCAAGTCCCACCGTTACGGAGAGCAGGTGTCCGTTCATCACAGGAACCCTGGTGGCTGTGGCATGGACTGAAAAAGAGGCCTCTTTCACGATTCCGTTTTCGAGTGTACCCAGAAGCTTGAGGGGTTCTGCTTCCACTTTTGGCTCTTCATCTCCGATATAGGGGATCACATTCCCCAGAATGTCCAGACTGGGCACACCCGGATATCCTGCTCCCGAGATCGCCTGAAGTGACGTGAGAATGACCGACTCCACACCATAGGCATCCGCCAGTGGTTTCAGGGTGGTCACCAGTGGTACAACAACGCAATTGGGATTGGTAACAATCCAGCCTGTACCGTCGGCCGAAAAAGTTTGCGATTCGATCAGAGAGAGATGATCCGGATTCACTTCGGGCACCAGCAGCGGCACAGTCGGGTGAGTTCGGTAATTTTTTGCGTTGCTGATCACCGGGATTCCGGCCGCAGCAAATTCCGCTTCGATCTCCGTTGCCACCGACGAATCGAGTCCTGAAAACACAAAGTCCACATCGCCGAAGTCGGCCGCCCGGCAGCTCCTTACCTCCATCCTCCCGATGGTTTGGGGAACCGGTGAGCTTTCGATCCAGTTGGCCGCTTCCGAATAGGGTCTGCCGGCAGAGCGATCGGAGGCCCCGAGAGCCTTGATCGTAAACCAGGGATGGTTTTCCAAAAGACGAATAAATTTTTGCCCCACGGCTCCGGTTGCGCCAAGAATACCGGCTTTAAATGTCGACATGTCAATAATACTAAAAGGTTGAGTTGGTTCTGATTGTTTCACAAATGTACGGCAACAGACTCTTTTACCTGTTATGTTCAGTGCATGCAGATTCTGTTTGCAGTACAGCCTTAAAAATATGAAATCCTGCGCACAATGAATTCATCCTCCCTGATAAAATTGCTATCTTTCCCGGATAAATGCTGTCTTTTAACCGGCAGCGAATCGGTTTACTAATTATTTCTCATCATTATGCCTGTTTCACATCTTAAAAGTTTAGATACCCTCGTCTCCCTCTGTAAATCGAGAGGGTTCATTTTCCAATCTTCCGAAATTTATGGCGGCCTCAGCGCGGTGTACGATTACGGGCCTTTGGGTGTGGAGCTGAAACGAAATATCCAGTCAGAATGGTGGAAAGCGATGACCCAGGCGCACGACAATATCGTGGGTGTGGATGCCGCCATTTTTATGCATCCGAAGGTGTGGCATGCCAGCGGTCATGTGGAAGGGTTTAACGATCCGATGATTGACGACAAACAGTCGAAAAAACGATATCGCGCCGATATGCTGATTGAACAGTATATCCTCAAAATCCGGGAGAAGGGAGATCAGGAGAAGGCCGACACCCTTCAGCAGCTTCTCGACTCCGCCGGTACCCGAAAAGGGCTCTGTGAGGATCTTCATGAGATTATCATGGATGAGAAGATCATTGCGCCGGATTCCGGAGCGTTTGACTGGACCGAGGTGAGACAGTTTAACCTGATGTTCAAAACACATTACGGAGCAGTGACCAAGGAGGATGATGAGGCGATCTATCTGCGGCCGGAGACAGCCCAGGGGATCTTTGTGAATTACAAAAATGTACTCGATACGGCCCGGGTTCAGGTTCCCTTTGGCATCGCTCAGATCGGAAAGGCCTTTCGCAACGAAGTTGTGGCCCGGCAGTTTGTCTTTCGCATGAGAGAGTTTGAGCAGATGGAGATGCAGTATTTTGTTGAGCCCGGTACCGATGACGGGGAGTATGAAAAATGGCTTGAAGCGCGGCTCGAATGGCATAAAAGCATGGGTGTGCGTCCGGAAAACCTGAGGGTATCCCCGCATCCCGAAGACAAACTGGCGCACTACGCCAGGGCAGCGGCCGATATTCAGTACCACTACCCCATCGGATGGCAGGAGGTGGAAGGAATTCATAACCGGACCGATTTCGACCTTTCCCGTCATCAGGAGTTTTCCGGTAAAAAGATGGAGTACTTCGACCAGAAGAATCAGAAACGCTATATCCCCTATGTGATTGAAACCTCTGTGGGACTCGACCGGACCACGCTCATGATCCTCTCGGATGCCTACAGGGAGGAAGAGGTGGAGGGAGAGTCGCGAACGGTGCTGAAGCTGCATCCAAAACTGGCTCCCGTGAAAGCCGGTGTGTTTCCGCTGATCAAAAAGCCGGAGCTGAAAGAGGTGGCTGCAAAACTGGACCGGGATTTACGCAAAGAGTTTACCACGCAGTACGATGAGGCGGGATCCATCGGGAAACGGTATCGCCGGCAGGATGAAGCGGGTACGCCCTTCTGTATCACTGTGGATTTCGACGGACTGGAAGATCAGACTGTGACGGTTCGTCACAGAGATACGATGAAACAGGATCGAATCGCTTTGGATCAGGTGGCCTCAGTACTCAGGGATGGAATTCACATTTAGAACCGGGTTCCCTTTTTCTACATTTCTTTCCGGCAGAAATGATTCCTTGTTCTGCGGATAGTGATACGATCCTTAGCACCAATTCCGTACGGACTGCTGACCGGCAGGTCTTTTTTCCGCAGAGAACAGAGCTTGGTGCTGCCGAAGCTGGATCAGCTCCTTCTGAGCTGATCCAGCCAGTTCACGATGAGAGGGATAAAGCCCGGTGAGAAGCTGCGATCCAGCATTCCGTACTCTCCGGGCATGCCGGTGTTAGCCTCCTGAAAAAGATGGTTGGCTCCCTCAAGTATCCGGATATCCATTTTCAGATCGTATTCACTTGCAATCCTCCCGGCTTCAGCCCGGTTTGGCTCGGCCGAAACCTGCGTGTCCTTGCTTCCGAAGATGGCGAGCAGGGGTATTTGGAGTCCGGCCAGTCCTTCAGCCGGCTCATACTCGATAAACGATTTGAACCAGTTACTCTTTGCTGCGGATAGCTGGCGCCGGATCTGGCTCTGTATAAACTCATCCATCTCACCCAGAGCGTCTCTCTGGGTCTGGGGCAGCTGATTCAACTGTAAACGTAAACGGGAGGCGAGCTCGTCTTCCACATCACTCCAATCGGAGCCGCTGCGAACCACATCATAAATACGCTCCTGAAACTCCAGATTCGCATTCAATACCCCTTCCGAAATCCCCTGATTGGCAGACAATACACGAATCTGATCATTGATCAGAAGATCGCCCCTCAAAAAAGGTGTCCCCATCAAAACGAGAGCATCCGGTGCCCTCTCCTGAGCTGCAATGGCAGCCACAAGCCCGCCCTGGCTGTGCCCCAGATAGACAAGCTGGCTGAAAGATTCACCATACTCTCTCCAGAGATATTGTGTTACATCCATTAAATCAGCTGCCAGATCCTGAAGTGTGGCATCCCTGTTTCCCCTCGAGAGTCCCACTCCCCGATCATCATACCGGAAAGTGGAATAACCGGATTCGTACAGTCCAAGGGCCAGTGTCTGAAAAACCCTGAAACCGGCAACCGTTTCGTCACGATCCTGCGACCCTGAACCTGTGAGAAGAATTACCAGCGGTGCAGGTCCGGGCTGGAGCATCAGACTTCCGCTCAGTTGTCCTGCACGGGTGGGAATCAGCAGCTCTGTTTCAAAATCGGGTGTGCCTGAAGCGACGGAGCTCCGTTTACGCAGCTGAAACGGAAAGCGCTGACCAATCTGTTCGAACTCCCCGGCGATTGTCCCTTCACTCCGATTCCAAACACCTTTGAAGAGAGCCGGTCCTGTGCCGGTCTGAAACTGAAAATGGAGCCCTTCATCATCGGCCTTCAGCACCTCCACCGGCAGGTTATAAGCCTGCTGCTCCGGAATATCCAGAAGTCCGTCCAGTTCCCCGTCGCTGTAAGAAAAGAGAAGCTCTATAGCCAGCTGCTGTTCGCCGATCTGAATATGTCCGGCCCAGCGCCCCTGCACATCTGAATATTGCTGATCATGGGGTGATAAGTTGAAAAAAAGAAGAGAATAAAAAAGAATTTGAAACATGATAATTTAACTATGAGCAGATTTTTCCCTGCAGGCTCTGATATTTCATTGAGAGAAAATTTAAAACCAACCTGCATCAACTGTCCAGATAGTGCCTGTGCAGGGCAAAGCTTAACTTTTACGATCTGCTGCCGTGATCCAGGGCGATGCAAACTCTCTGTATGATACCAAAAGTCGCACTATTCAAATGAATAAGCCAATAAAAGAGAGAAATATCAATAAATATTTTTGAAAGCCTGAATCTGCAGGGGATCGGTGGTGAGAACTCCCTCCGGCAGGGTACCTGTTTTAAGTTCCACATCCCTGTTCCGGTATTCGGAGCCGGCCGGCCGCACTGATTTACAGCTTGCATGAACTTCCTTCAGCCATCCGTTCCTTCCCAATACTTTGATATAGTCGGGTTTCATTCCTCCACCCGGCATGATGATAATACGGTCTGCTGCCCGCTCCATCAGTGCATTCAGAATATCGATCCCTTCCCCGACGCTCTGTTTTGTACCTGAGGTCAGAATACGCTTGAATCCACACCGGATGATGGTCTCCATCGCCTGGTGCGGGTCACGGGTCTGATCGAATGCCCGGTGGAATGTACAGGGTTTATCGGCGGCAGCCTCAACAAGCCTCCGGCAGGCGTCTTCGTAAACCGTCCCATCTTCGTTGAGAACCCCAAATACGAATCCATCGGCGCCATGAGAAGACAAGATGCGGATCTCCTCCTGCATCACATCCAGTTCAAAAGAGCTGTACACAAAATCACCGCCCCGCGGACGAATCATTGGGAAGATGGGTATATCCACTTTTTGTTTTAGCGAGGAGAGGAGTCCGGCACCCGGTGTTTCACCACCCTCTGCAAAACTGCTGCATAGTTCAAGCCTGTCTGCGCCCTCTTTTGTTGCGATGAGTGCTCCTTCGGCTGTAAATACCGGAACTTCAAGAATTAGTTTATCGGACATAATTTTGTTACTAACCGGATCTTAAACCTGTCTCAATGGGAAAGGTTTACTGGGTTCAACTATTTGTAAAGTGACTTTTTGAGTCTTCCAGGATGTTGCCGTCCTGATGATGAACTGCAAAGTCAAAGCCGGGATGAACAGCGTATCCTCCATATTCACCCTCCTTGTTTACGGCAATAAACCCTGCCTGCATATCCTCAATATTCTCTGAATTTTTTTCAATGAGTCTGTTAACAGCCTCCTCACACGCCTGCTGCGGAGAGCGCCCCTGCCTCATCAGTTCCACAACCAGAAAACTCCCGCATACCTTGATGATCGTTTCCCCGAGGCCGGTTGCTGTTGCAGCTCCCACCTCATTGTCCACATAGAGGCCGGCACCGATAATCGGGCTGTCGCCCACCCTTCCGTGCATTTTAAAAGCCAGTCCGCTGGTGGTACAGGTTCCTGCCAGATTCCCCTCGGAGTCCACTCCCACCATGCCGATCGTATCGTGATTTTCGATATTGATAACCGGGCGATACTCCCTTTCTTCAAGCCACTTCAGATATTCCTTCTCTGCATCGGGATGGAGTATCTCTTCCTCAAGGGGCACTCCCATCTCCATGGCAAACTGGCGGGCCCCCTCTCCTGCAAGCATTACATGAGGCGTCTCTTCCATGACCATACGGGCCAGAGTGATCGGATGTTTTACCTGTCTCAAAAAACAGACTGAGCCGCAGTCACCACTTTTTCCATCCATAATAGAGGCATCCAGTGTAACGATCCCCTCCCTGTCGGGATAGCCATTCAGTCCTACGGAGCGGTTATCCAGATCCACTTCGGTAATTTTCACTCCCTCTTCCACAGCATCCAGGATCGAGCCGGTCTGATGCAACACCTCCCATGCTCTCTCATTGGCTGCAAGACCGTGACGCCAGGTTGAGATAATCAGCGGTTTACGCCCATTGGAAGCAGATTTTCCGGTCTTCGTCAGCTGCTCAAGTCTGTTGAATCCAGGCATCATCAAAGCGGACCCAAACAATCCGCTTTTTTTTAAAAAATTTCTTCTCGAGGTCATTTTATAAATTTTGCAGGTTTAAACAGGAGCTGGATTGAAGATAAATAATAGACCTTCTAAGCTCCTGTCGGTTTTGGCAGCCAAAAAACTGTTGCGGATCAAATTACAATGCTTTAAAGTAAAAAATGAATTGCAAGCAAAAAAACACTTTCGGAGCTCCTTCGTATTATTTTGTTGAAAGGTGAGGGAAAGAATAGGGGGCTTCGAATGGACGTGCACAACTCCCTCCGAATTGGATAGCTCAAAGCTCTGTACAATATATTGTTATGGTTTCGCAGCGATAAACTATTGAAATTTAATCAATCATCTGAAACCATAAATGGGTGGAGGAGAAAAACCCTCAAATTCATCCGGGTTCAGGCTATTCCAGATATTCTTATAAATTTGAAAAACTTCCGGTTCCAATGCATCCAGACTGTAACTTTGTCGAGTTATAAATGGACTGATGTAGGAGGGGCCCATGATGATGCGGCGATCAATAAACCGATTTGAAACAGGTATTGTATTTGCGTACCCCCCATAGTTGGTATGTCTGGCTATACGTTCAGGTTCAATGTTAAAGTCTATGAATTTTTCAGCAATCTCATTTTTCTCTGAACTTTTCAATATCACAAAACTACTTAAAAAGAATAGTGCTCCCTCACCCGGTAAAACAAATCGTATGTTTGGATTCGTTTTTTTAAGTGTCACTGCTACACCACTCCAGCTTGGAAAAGCCGATATATATCCACTTTCAAACATTTCAATCAGCTCCGCTTTCGTTGATATACTTCGATAATAAAACTTTGCGCTATTGATCAACTCTGCTGCTCGTGCAATCTCGACACTATCCGTTGAATTTGGGGAAAAATTGAGATAGATAAGAGCTGTACCCAACATATACCGCTCGTCATTCAATATAGAGATATACCCCCTGTGTAAAATATCCGGCCTGAAGAGGTAACCCCACGTAAGAGGTAATCCGCTGTAATGATCATCATTGTATGCAAACCCAAATGATCCCCAGAAAACCGGAAAGGAATATCGAAGACCAAAATCATGGGGCATCGTTGTAAATCTGTGATCTAAATATCTTCTGTTACTGATTTTATTTTGGTCAATAGGAGCTAAATACCGGGAATATTCTTCAATAACAAACTGATCAACCATAACCAGATCAAAGTCACTATTGCTAAGAAAAAAATCATCGTCAACCCTGTCATGATAATGCAAATCCAAATACACTTCATGCTCTCTCTGAAATGCGTCCAATACAGCCGGGTCCATCATATTGGTGTAAACGGAAATCCTTAAAGTATCTGCATAGACACGATCATCTGAAACGTTTATCCCAAGCCATTCACAACTATACAGAGTCATTGTGACAGTAACAGCTACTAATGTTACGGAAAATACAAAAGCGATTTTTTGTCCTTTTGATATCTTCAATTTTTTAGCCAGGTCATTTTACCCATATCCAGTTTCAGGATCCTGTCGGCAACATCAAAATAAGCATCATCATGGGTTACAGCGATTATTGTCTTGCCTGCAGACTGTAAATCCGGCAGAATTTTATCATAAAAAAAATGTCGGAATTCCGGATCCTGATCGGCAGCCCATTCATCAAAAATGTAAATGGGTTTATCTTCCAGCATGGCGATCAGTAAAGCCAACCGTTTTCGCTGGCCTGTCGACAGATCCAGACTGGTAAAACGATCTTCTTTAAAATATGTTTTGTTTTCAAGCTGCATTAATTCAAGAAGATCCTGAATGGTCTCTTCATTCAGATCTTGCAGCGCGTACAACTTTTTGAAAAGGTGAAAGTCTGAAAATATGGCTGAGAAAAGATCCCTGTAAGATTGTGCATTACTTAATCTTTTGATGATTGTTCCGTCAACAGAAATTGTACCGCTGTCCGGGTAATACAGGCCGGTCAGTAGTTTTAATACTGTTGATTTTCCACTTCCATTCCCACCTACTATAAAGAGTAATTCATTGTTATGTATTTGAAAGCTTAGGGGACCTACTCCAAAAGCAGGTTCACCATGAAGTGTTCCATATTCAAAATTTACATCAGAAAATTGGATCTCCTTGAAAGGAGACAGGCTGTGGTCAATTCTAAAATTTGGTTTTTTTGCGGAACGATAATCGAACCCGTTAAATTGATCCAGTTCTCTTTCCAGTTCATAAATCTCCTTTACTGCAATATTAGCCATTGCATATGCCGGAATGCCCGCAACAACTGTTGATAATGGACCGATCACAAAAAGAATAGCTGTTGCCACCGAGCTGATTCCTTCGTAATAAGATTCAACCAAAACCGGCAACATGAATACGATGGCGCCCACCAAAATGTAGAAAAAAACCTGCGCGAAGATGTAATTATCGCTGTTAATATCAAACGTCTCAATTTTAATATCACGAACTCTTTTAGTTATCTCCCTGACGTCTTCACCTACTTCTTCTCTTTTCTCTTTATTCATCTTTAATTGCTTAAAACCCTCAATCAGGTCAGTAATTGAATCAAACATCTCCAATTCTTTCTGATTGGATTGATTGATCAATTCAAGTGCTCTTTGCTGTTTCTGAAGATAGATGTAGACCCCTGCCGATACAATTGTTACAGTCAATAAAAATGCAGGAAATGAGATGAAGGCGACATACAGGATAATAAAAAATGTCATGATTGCTGACTGAAAAGATGCCGATACCCCAGCTCCCATTTGAGATATCTCACTGCTTCTCTGTGTCATCTTATTGTAGATATTCGATTTGCCTATCATTTCAAGCACACGCAGCTCTGTGGATTCAATCTTTTTTGCAATCCTTGACCTGAAATGGTAGACAATATTTTCAAATACCTGGCTGGTTTGTCTGAAAATGTACCTTTGGGATATAATGAATAAGATGATTGCTATGGTAAAGAGAGTCAGATAACGGAAATCAACCAGTGTTTCCTGTATATTCCCGGCTGCCAGATTGATAACACCAATAATTGCAGTTGTAGACAAACCAGTCAGTATACCCATACCAATAAGCTTGTTCCTGCCCTCCTTTGACTCCTCGAAGATTAAATCTTTTAAATCCATATTCAGATCAAACATCGTAAATTAACTTAACTATGATGTTCAAAGTACGAATTATGAATCATCTTTCATTGACTGATATTTTCTCTGAAATTCCTTTTTGAAATGAGCCTTAACTTCTTCAGGTTTAAAGTTGAGAAATGTCCCTCCAGCCTCAAAATGCTGGATGAATACCTTACCTACACTGTATGTTAATGCACTGGAAAAAAGTACAATACTCAGGGGAGCCACAAGATAACCCACTACCGGGATGTATCTGATTAAAAAAGGTGCTGTTGAAAACATAAATCTGTTTGCGAAAATCCCACTGATCAAAGCAGTTACAATGGCTTTTCCACGATTTCGTTTGAACTCGATGTCATATTTTTTAGTAAGTTCATTTAACATTTTCAACTGTATACCGGTTATGTAAGCAATGTCGACCAGCGGGATTGGTAATAATACGCTACCTGATGCCAGTGCACTGTACTTTTCGACAATACGGTTGGATTCAGCCAAGAGATCCTTCTCTGCTTGTTGTGCTTTGTTTTTTTTCCTTGAGATTGAATCTCTTTTTGCAAAATCTGATTGCTTTTTGGAAGTTCCTGTGCCGGATCCCGAAACAGATTTAATCTTTGATTTTATTTCTTTTGAAACCGTTGTCTTTTGTACTGCTTTTTTTTCTGAATCTTTCTGTTTCTCCTCTTCGGGTGTCTCGTACAAACGCCTTCTGCTTCTGTTTACCTTTAATTTTTCAACCGGTTTCATCTCATTTTTCCTGTTATCCAGTTCACCGGGAGCAATCGGAATCTTCCTGGATCTGGATTTTTCTCCATTTGGATCACTGCTCTTCATTACCATTTCATTCGGGTTTTAAATGTTCGAAACCAAGAAGCTTTTTTGTTAATAAATCGTAATCGGTTCTGGCAGTTGATTTTTTTCTTCTGGCAAATACAGTTTCCTGATCACTGAATGCTTTGGAAAACTCAGTGCTTGTCCTGATCAGTACGTCCAATAATTGATCCTGATAAGTATCCTGGAGATACTCAAGTGTAGTTTCAGATATCTTCTC
>REDA01000028.1 GCA_007693745.1 Balneolaceae bacterium | reverse complement strand
GATCAATCTCTTTTTTAACTTTTTCCTTGGTAATCATAGGATCATGGAATTAAATGACATCAATAATTTACTTAACGGATTGGAAATTTCATAAGTATTGATGATCCTTATATCAGGTGGATAACATGTATTTACCGGCACTGTTTTTGACAACACCGATGTCCGATAATAATTCAATATCCCATCCAAGGCAAGTAAACAAAGGGATTCGTCCGAATAATAGTTATCGGCATAATCAGAATGTCCGAATAAAACGCCGATAAAAATCAAATTCTTTTTGTAAGCAACGCGATTCTTTCAATTCATACATAGAAAAACAGTATGAATGAGAAGAAATTATTAACCCGGCTTAAAGAAGAGATTAGGCGTAGAAATTATAGCTACAGCACAGAGAAAACCTACTCTCAGTGGATTGTCAGATTTGTACGGTATCATGGCCTCACTCATCCAAAATATCTGACGGAGAAGGATGTAGTTGACTATCTGAACTATCTGGCAAATGATCTTAATGTAGCTGCATCTACTCAAAATCAGGCATTATCGGCCATTGTGTTTCTTTATTCCCACATACTCAGTCAACCACTGCTACACCTAGACAAACTGAAAAGGGCAAAAAAACCTAAAAGACTCCCTGTTGTTCTAACAGAGCGGGAGGCGATATCGGTCATTCAATTACTGGAAGGAGTGCCCAGCCTGGTTGTGAGTCTGCTCTACGGTTCAGGGCTGCGAATTTCTGAAGCTCTGAGGCTCAGAATTCTGGATATTGATTTAACCTACAGGCAGATTACGGTTCGTAATGGAAAGGGTTTACAGGACAGGGTAACCATGCTGCCGGAGTCATTAATCCATCCAATTCAAAAACAAATTGGAAAAGTGAAAATACTTCATAAAAATGATTTGAATAAGGGCTATGGAGGCACTATTCTGCCGAATTTACTTTCACGGAAGTACCCAAACGCTTCGAAAGAATTGCGATGGCAATATCTGTTTCCATCTAAAAAAAGATCGGTTGATCCACGATCAGGTGTTCACCACAGGTACCATGTTTCACAGCGTGATGTACGGCGAGCCGTTAGCAGATCCATTAATAATTTAGACATCCAAAAACATGTCACCCCACACACATTTCGGCATTCCTTTGCAACTCACTTGCTGAAGAACGGTTATGATATTCGTACAGTACAGGATCTGCTCGGCCATAATAGTGTTAAGACCACAATGATTTACACGCATGTGCTAAACCGGGGAGGTAAAGGCGTAAAAAGCCCGCTGGATAGGTGATAGGTTTAATTTTGAGTTGACAGGTATATTGAGGGATCAAAGATTCCTCTCCTTTCTTCCCTTTCACTTTATTACATCCATCAGGTCAAGCTCTCCGTTGATTACCTGCTCAACAATTACGCGGCTTTTCATTTTCTTCAGCCAGTTCTCCGCACGGAGGCATTCTGTTTTGCTTTTAAAAGAGACGCTGAATACCAAATCCCACGGAATCCCACCCTTTGTAGCTCTTGAATGACCTTTGTTATGCTTGATCAGTCTATTCTCAACCTGTTTTGTCTGACCCACATAATATCTGTCTAATGATTTGCTATGAAGAACATAGAGATGATGCATAGTTAGACAATCTTACCCATTTCATAAAACAAAAAAGGCTGCCCATAATCAATATGAGCAGCCTCTTGCGATCCGGAAGGGACTCGAACCCTCGACCTTCCCGAGTAATCGGGACAGGCGTTCTAACCAACCCAGCTACCGGAATGAAGAATATTGAAATGATGCATAGTAAGACCATAGTTAGACAATCTTACCCATTTCATAAAACAAAAAAGGCTGCCCATAATCAATATGAGCAGCCTCTTGCGATCCGGAAGGGACTCGAACCCTCGACCTTCCCGAGTAATCGGGACAGGCGTTCTAACCAACCCAGCTACCGGAATGAAGAATATTGAAATGATGCATAGTAAGACCATAGTTAGACAATCTTACCCATTTCATAAAACAAAAAAGGCTGCCCATAATCAATATGAGCAGCCTCTTGCGATCCGGAAGGGACTCGAACCCTCGACCTCCTGCGTGACAGGCAGGCGTTCTAACCAACTGAACTACCGGACCACTATTTCAAATTCTTTTACTCCCGGCGAGAACCTTCGACCTTCCCGAGTAATCGGGACAGGCGTTCTAACCAACTGAACTACCGGACCATTTTAAAATCTTTGTTTATCAATACTTTACAAGGTATTGACATTCGTTTGTAATCAATTCTGTAATCATAAGGTTTTTTTTATATACTCCAAAATCACAAACGAACAGTATGAAAAAAGAACAATATGATTTTTCAAATGAGATATAAATATACCTACAAGATACAGAACAATCAATACCAAAAGGATCTTTTGTCATAACTAACAGAGGAAATGAAAGGGCAAAAATGCATTTCAATCTGCGAGAAAGAAAGGACTGATTGAAACTGAAGGGAAAATCCCGGATCAGTCTGAAATTAATATTTCAAAATTTTGAGACATTATTTGTTTTGTTACAGCCCGAACCTACTTTTTCAGCAGCTCCCAAAATTTTCGGGGCGTGGTAATCCTTAGTCCCGGTACATTTTTTGATATAACCAAAAGGTCTTTATCCCCTGTAATCAATATGTCAGCTTTTGCCTGTATCGCTGATTCCAGTACCCATTGATCGTCTTCATCCCTCACTATTATTCCAGACGGTTTTTCGGGCATAGGTTCTACATGATAGCCACGCAGAAATTGAATGACTTCAGAAACATCTTTTTCGGGAACGTTGAGCTTTGTAGTCAATACACGTCTTAGCTCATCTAAAACGACTTCTCCAGTCATCAGTTGATGATCAGAAAGTATGACTTCAAGCAGATCTGCACACAACCCTCTTGCAGTAAAGGCACTGACCAATACATTCGTGTCGGTAAATATCTTCATGATACACTTCGGGTATAAATCTTAAACAAATGCAAAATTTGACTCAGGAGTGAACCGTGTGTCCATTAAAATTACGAATGAACACCCTCATGAAACTTCACGAAAAACATCCTCATCCGTAAGCCAACCTTGAGCTTCCCCATAAGGCAGAAGCTTTTTGCGGAGCTGTTGAAATGACTCGATCGATAACTGCCGTCGCAAGGCTTCCCGAACAAGTTCACTTTTAGGGCGGCCGGTTCGCCTGGCAGCCTGTTCAAGAAGTTCTTCAAGATCTTTATCGATGCGAATAGAAAGTGTTGTATCCATGGTTGTTATCTTAATTGTATTACAATGTAACACAAAGGTGCCGAACAGGCAACTTTAACAGCATTCAGAAGGTCTATAACGGTTTGGCGTAACCGGTTTTGGCAGTATGAGCTATTTAGTTGATAAAATGAAAGAAATACTGCAACTCAGAACATCTTCAAAAACAGTAGTGTGCGGCAAAATCAGTCTTCCACGCTTTGTGAATATTATATTAAGCGGAATGCACTCAACCTATGTCCGTTTTAGAAAAAAATAAGGGCTCCGGGATCAACCGAAGCCCTTTTATCGGGATGTTGATGGGATGTATGTAAGGAAAATCCGTCAGAGTACCGCTTCAATAGCTGAAATCATCTCTTCGCTATCCGGCTCTGTACGTGTATTAAATCTTCTTACAAGATTTCCGTTCCTGTCTATCAGAAATTTTTCAAAATTCCATGAAATATCTCCGGAAAAATCGGGATTCTCCCAGTTTGTCAGCGTCTCAAAGAAGGGATGCTGGTCCTCACCCCGCACAGAAACCTTGGAAAAGAGCGGAAAATTGACCCCGAAATTGACCTCACAGAATACCGCAATCTCTTCATCCGATCCCGGCTCCTGGCCGCCAAAGTTGTTTGCAGGGAATCCAAGCACCTTAAAGCCCTTGTCAGAATACGCCTCAAAAAGCTCCTGTAATCCGGAATACTGCCGGGTAAACCCGCACTCCGATGCTGTATTCACAATCAGTAAAACCTCCCCCCTGTACTCCTCAAGAGTGATGGTTTCTCCATTTATAAGATCCAGTTCATACTGAAAAAGAGTATCATTCCGTTCTCCGTTGATCATAAGGAATCCAATCAGCGTGAATAATGTTATCATTGTTTTCATAGTTCCAACAGTTTAATTTGATCTGTTAACGCTTCCCCAAGAATATATCATTCCATTTGCTATGCATTTTGTTAAATCTTTTCGTTTACTTCTGCTCTCAATCCTCTTCCTGATTCTTCTGTTTCCGGCCGCCTCAACGGCCCAGATGTTCTCTATTGACAATCCGGAACCGAGGCGCGAACAGACACTCGGCACCAAAAGCATGGCAGGCCTGAGCTGGGAACCCGCTTCGTTCTCTTTCTGGGGCGATCCTGCTGATAACAATGAACTTCTCGATTTCAATAACTCTATTCTCCGCTTTCGGCTCGACAGCCCGTCACTGGTCATCAGTCTGGGCTTTGGCGGCAACATCACGGGGATGGATGGAACCTCCTTTCTTGGAGTAAACGCCCGGCTTCTCAACAACCTGGGTATTATCCGAAGACCGGATTTTCAGTTCGGAATTCCCATACAACTCACAAGCGATCTTACCAGGGTGAGACTCGACGATACCGACACCGAATTTCAGCAGAGCTCACTCATTTTTGGCTCCGGACTCTTCAGTAACGTAAAGCTGTCCGACCGCTTTTCTCTCAATATCGCTGCCACCCCAAACTACGGATTCAGTTTTTCACAGGGGAATTTCTTCGGCGGCTCTCTCTTCCGCTTCGATGGCAAGACTCTTCTTTTTATTCATAACCTTTTTGGTGAGAGCGACCTCACTCTGGGTTACCATTTTGATTACAGGCGTTACGACATTGACGGAAATATCTACGACTATGATTTTACCTCCCATTCCATAACTCTGGGTATCGCATTCTGACATGAAAGTTGAAAAACTGCTTCTCGAACTGGAATCACTCTGCGAAAAGAGCGGATATACAATACGCAGGGAGAGAGGTGCCTTCCGGGGAGATCAGTGCGTTTTTGAGGGTGAAAAACTGATCGTGATCAATAAAAACAGGCCGGCCGAAACAAGAGCCGCAGTCCTGGCCAGGGTGATCCGCAACTCTGATCCGGATGAACTCTTTATCAAACCCGCTGTTCGCAACGAGCTTGAAAAAATCTGGACACGACTCGACAGGTTTCATGCACAGGACGAACAGATTGAAGAGCTGTCATGAGATGTACGTTCCTTGGTACCGGCACATCCATGGGGGTCCCTGTTGCCGGCGGCTATGGCCAGGAACTGATCGGGAATGACCCGCGTAATCAGCGGCATCGCTGCTCTGTCTGGATTCAAACCCCCCTGAGTTCTATTCTGATTGATGCAGCCCCGGAGTTCCGAATCCAGTCCATACGCTCCAATATCCGTAAAATCGATCTGGTTCTCATCACCCATCAGCATATGGACCATATCTCCGGTCTGGATGATCTGCGTATCTACAATTATGTGCAGAAGGGACCCATCCCGCTCTATTCCACCCAAACCACACTCGATTCCATCCGCAAGCGGTTCGACTATCTGTTCGGGGAGTCCCGCTACCCCGGTTCTACAGATCTGACAATGAGTGAGATCACGGATACAGTGACATTTAGGGATGTCACCATCCAGCCGCTGCCCTACTCACATGGCACCGTCGAAGTGATGGGTTACCGGGTAAACGACTTTTCCTACATGACAGATGTAAAAGAGATTCCCGAATCTACCAAAGAGAAGGTGAAAGGAAGCAGCGTTCTGGTTCTGAGCGGACTGCGGTGGGGACCCAGACATCCCACGCATCTCACCATCCCCGAAGCCGTGGATATCGCAAGAGAGCTGGATGTGCCGAAAACCTACCTCATCCACATGAATTCCTACGTAGATCACAGCTCAAGCAACGCAAAACTGCCAGCGGAGGTACAACTGGCATACGATCAGCTGGAAATCAACATCTGATCAACAGCAGTGCGGCCGCTTCAAATCATCAGCTCCGCTATCTCTGATCATCAGGTGGCTTTGAAAAACCAGGAGTTTTGCTCAGGATCAAGGCGGAAGCGAATGTAAAACCGCAGCCTGTTTGCCAACCGTGAGGATATTAACGTTGCGACAACGAAGATAGTTGGCAAAAGAACAGTTTTTCAAAGCCCCCCATTACAGAAAACCCTTCTTATCCGGATCCTTTTTGATCTCCTCGTATAGCTCCTTCACGCTCTGCGCCTGCTCCAGCGGAAGAACCAGCACAGCATCGTCTGTCTCGATAACCGCGATATTTTCCATACCTACCAACGCGATCAGTTTTCCGCTTTCTGAATGAACCAGATTGGAACGACTGTCGAGAAACACTGCCCTTGCACTGCCGACAGCGTTTAAATTTTCATCTTTTTCGGAAAGCTCATGCACGGCAGTCCAGCTTCCAACATCATTCCATCCAAACTCCGCCGGAATCACATCCACCTTCTCCGCCTTCTCCATAATACCATAATCGATCGAAATCGAGGGGCAGCCAAGATAAAACCCGTCCATGTCCTGCTGACTCTTTTCGGAATTCATCAGCTTCTCCATCCCGGCATAAATCTCCGGCAGATGGGTTTTGAAAGCCTCAACAATCACCGAAACCTTCCAGATAAACATACCGCTGTTCCAGTAGTAATCGCCCGAAGCCAGAAAACTTTCCGCTGTCTCCTGATCCGGTTTTTCGGTAAAATTCATAACCGGATAACCTTTTCTGCCACCGGTACCTGACAGTTCCTCTTCCTTTCGGCGGATGTAGCCGTATCCCGTTTCCGGCCGGTTTGGCTGAATGCCGATCGTGACCAGTGAATCGCGCGCTGAGGCAAGTTCGGCGGCTGACCGAAGCACAGACAAAAACTCTTCCGGATTTCCAATTTCATGGTCAGCCGGCAGTACGGCCATTACCGCATCGGGATCTTTTTCATAGAGAAGCGCAGCCGCCGCGGCCACACAGGGAGCTGTATTGCGCGCCACTTTTTCACCAATGATGAATTGATGCTTCAGCTCGGGCACCTGTTTCTGTACAATCGGGATGTACGACTCATTGGTCACCACTACGGTATTTTCAGGGTCAGCAAACCCTTTGAGCCTGTAGATCGTCTTCTGAATCATCGTCTGCTCTCCAAAGAGAGAGACAAACTGTTTGGGCCGGGAAACCCGGCTTTTAGGCCAGAAACGGGTTCCTGCACCGCCGGCCATGATCACTGCATAGGTCATGGTGTCCTCCTTTTGCTGAAAAGGTAGGGAAAAAGTTAAACTTTTACAGGATTGGATTTTGTCAGTGTAATACTGAAAACGGAACCGCTCTCCGGTTCGCTGTCGATGAACAGTTTCTCTCCATGAGCTTCCACAATATGTTTCACTATCGCCAGTCCCAGACCGGTTCCGCCCTTATCGCGGGACCTGGATTTATCCACCCTGAAAAAACGCTCTGTTACCCGGTGCAGATCTTTTTTTTCGATACCAATTCCGTTATCCTTCACAAAAAGCAGAATTTTTTCGGATGCTTTCCGGTAATCGGAAATACCGATCTCCACAAAACCGCCCGGTTTATTGTATTTCATCCCGTTTTCAATCAGGTTGATCATAATCTGACGCAGCTGATTCCGGTCGGCACGTACCTGCAGATTTTTATTAAACTCCTTCACCCTGATTTCAATACCATCCTGCTGTGCCTTGTACTGCAAACTTTCCACAACATCCAGTACAATATCACGCAAATAGAGCTCCCGGATATTGGATTTAAGCTCACCGGTTTCAATTTTTGAAATCTCCATCAGATCATTGGTAAGAAATATCAACCGGTTCACATTTCGCATCGCTTTCTTCAAAAAAAGCTCATTCACAGATTTATCATAAATCGCGCCGTTCAGCAGTGTCTCAATAAATCCCTGAATCGCAAAAATCGGCGTTTTAAGCTCATGAGAGATATCACCAATGAACTCCTTCCGGTAGTTCTCTATCTGATTGAGACGCTTCAGTTCCCGGCTGACCATATCGCTGGCTCGTACGGAACGGTTCATCAGCAGATCCAGCTCATCGCGCACATGCTCCTGATACTTTTCATCATCCCTGAATTTTTTTCGGGATATGTTTTTAACAACACTGTACAGCGTATTCAGCCGCCTGGTATGGAGCCGTGAAGAAACCCCATAGATTATCACAGCAGAGAGCAGAAAAACCGGAATGGAAAACTGAAGCAGCTGCTCAGCAGAAGGGGATAGTATCAAATAGAGAAAGAGTGCAGAAACTGCAGTAATTCCCGCAGATGCCGGAAGTGCGGTGCGTACGGAAATTGTTGAAAACTTCCGGGCTGATATCTCTTTTTTAGTCATTCCCTGAACTTATATCCAACACCTTTTACGGTCTCAATATAGTCATCTCCCAGTTTTTCTCTGATTTTTCTGATGTGCACATCCACGGTTCGGTCCACCACATAGATGTTATCTCCCCACACCTTATTGAGCAGTGTCTGCCGGTCTCTTACCTTCCCTTTCTTGCTGGCCAGATAGTAGAGCAGTTCAAACTCCTTTCGGGGCAGTTGAAACTCCTGCTCACCCCGGATCACCATGTAGCGGTCTTTGTCGATTTCAAGATCGTGAATTTTGAAATTCTGAAGCTTGATTTCATTCTCATCATACCGGCGCATCACTGCATTAATCCGTGAAATCAGCTTGGAGGTACTGATCGGCTTGGTGATAAAATCATCAGCACCGATATCCAATCCCTCAATTTCGGTTTTTTCATCACTACGGGCGGTCAGAAAGATAATGGGTATCAGTTTCAGCTCCTTGTCTTTTCTCATTCGCCTGCACACTTCAATCCCGTCAACTTCCGGCATCATGATATCCAGCAGTACCAGGCTGGGTCTCTCATCCCGTGCCAGTGCGATCCCGTCTTCCCCGTTCTCAGCTTTCAATACAAGGTACCCCTCCTTTTTGAGATTGTATTCAATCAGATCGAGCAGATCTTTTTCATCGTCAACTACCAGAATGGTCTTCTTTGAATTTTTTGACAAAACGGTTCCGTTTGTTTTCAATTGATCCGGATAATGAATACAGTACCACATCCGGCCAGCCCTGCAAGGCTGATTTTTATAATCCCCATCATCCGGAACGGTCGTGACCGCTTTGGGGGTCACACCCCTCCTCAGATTCCCAAGATAACAGATTAAGATTAAGCCAATATTATCTTTTCAGCTGGAGAAGAGCCTGTTTCACAAGATCAGAAACAGACATGCCGGACTCTTTTGATGTGATCTGGCCAACCACCTGCGCAGAATCCCGGCGGCTGAATCCAAGTGCCTCCAGTGCAGAAACAGCCTCTTCGCTCCGGGTTGCTGATCTGCCGCCGGAAGGAAAGACGGCCGGACCCGAATCATCAAACAGTTTGTCTTTCAGTTCCAGAACCATACGTTCAGCCGTTTTTTTCCCGATTCCGGAGATGGATGACAGGGACGTGGTATTTTGTGTTACAATCGCCTCGATCAGGTCAGAAGCATTCATTCCGGAAAGTATGGTGAGGCCCAGTTTTGGCCCTATTCCCTTCACAGTGATAAGACGTTCAAACAGATTTTTCTCCTTTTGAGCCGAAAAGCCAAAAAGCCGCTGGTCATTTTCCGTAATGTGATGATAGATGAGAAGTTTCACCTCATCCCCTCCGGGTGGCAGCATGTCGGATGTATGCCCGGAAATCTCCACCCTGTAACCCACTCCGGATGCATCAATAATGCAATAGTCAACGGCCTTCTCCGAAAGCTCTCCTCTTAAAAATGCGATCATATTCTATCCATTATCTCATTACCATCGGATGAGTTCTGTCTTAAGCCCGATTCAATCATTCCCTTTTACCCTGCCCGGATTGTCTGCAACAAACTGAGCCCAGTCCGATTTCCTGTTATTCTGGTGCATTTTCTTCGCCGGCTTGTTTCCTGTCTGCGGGCCGCTATGGATAAAATGGCACCAGGCCACCGCAAGGGCGTCCGTTGCATCCTCCGGCATTTTCTCATCGTCCAGAATCATCATTTTTCCCAGCATAAACGCCACCTGCTGTTTGCTCGCATTGCCGTTTCCGGTAATCGCCTTCTTCACCGCTTTTGGATAGTACTCCGCTACCGCCAGCCCTTCGTTGGACATGGCCAGAATAGCGGCGGCCTGAGCCCGGCCCAGCTTCAGCATTGCCAGCGGATCCACCCCGTACACGGGCGTTTCAATGGCACACTCATCCGGTGAGTGGGTTCTGATCAGGCGGGTCACCTCATCAAATATAAACTGCAACCGTTCGGTGTGACCCTCCATTTTATCCAACCGGATCACATCACACTCGATGACACGGTAGCGGTTTTCCTGCTCACAGAGAACAGCAAAACCGGTGGTTCTGGAGCCCGGATCGATTCCAAGAATTTTTTTAGGCATACCTGCCCGATATTAAAGAGTTGTTTAAGAACGGATGGTTAATCCAGTCCGGACTCCTTTCCGTAAAGCTTCGCCAGGCCTTCGATCATCTCTTCCGAAATACCGGCTGTTGCAAAGCCGCCGTCGTGATAGAGATTCTGCATCGTCACCTTTCGGGTCAGATCTGAAAAAAGGGTAACGCAGTAGTCGGCACACTCATCCGCCGTAGGATTTCCCAGGGGGGCAATCATCTCTGCATAGGTGTACATCCCGTCAAATCCTTTTATCCCGGTGCCTGCGGAGGTTTTGGTCGGTGCCTGTGAAACCGTATTCACACGAATCCCCCGTTTGGCGAGTCGGCTTCCATAATTTCGGGCGATGCTCTCGAGCAGCGCCTTGGCATCATTCATATCGGAATACTTGGAAAAAATTCTCTGCGCGCCAATATAGGAGAGTGCCACCACACTGCCTCCGTCATTCAGAAGCCCGCTCTTTTCAGCATGATGCAATACACGGTGCAGTGAAATGGCCGAAATATCCAGCGTTTGATTATACCAGGCATAGTTCAAATCACTGTACTCTTTCTTTTTTCGGATGTTTGGCGACATCCCGATTGCATGCAGAATAAAATCGACAGACCCGAGCTTCTCTTTTGTCTGTTCCATCAAAGCTGCCACTTCATCATCACTGCTGACATCACAGGGTATGATGGGTGCGCCTGTCTCTTCTGAGAGGGCGTCCAAAACACCCAGCCGAAGTGCAATCGGTGCATTGGATAGTACAAAGTCAGCTCCTTCCCGTTTACAGGCTATTGCAATACGCCAGGCAAGACTCCGGTCGTCCAGTGCTCCGAATATCATTCCTTTTTTACCCTTTAAAAGACCATACCCTTGTAGTTCAGACATACCTGTTTCATTTAGTGGTTAGAATTGACGCAAAATAACACCTCGGGGGGAGAATGAAAAGAGGATTAAGGTTGAGGTTAAGGTTGAGGTTAAGGTTGAGGTTTCCCCGGTCTGTCTAAAATTGTATGCTGTAGTTCAGGCTGATATTCCAGAGAGGATCGGCGTTGCCCGTGATGTCGCTGTCGATGATTTTGTTAATCACGGAGGAAAGGGTGACCGGAAAACCCTCTTTTGCAAGCGTTGTGGTTGCTGCCGCGTAAAACCCGTCTGAATCATCCAATTTCAAATAGTAGAACTGCGGCAAAACCGAAAGGCGTACTCCGCCCATCAGATGAAGGGAGGGCAGCACACTGCTCAGGCTCAGAAAATGAGATTCCTGCGGACTCGCCCCGTCCTGCGCTCCTCCGCGGAGGTAGTAGAGCCCCATATCAAAACGGTCTGTAAACTGATAGCGGACCGAAAGCTCACCGGCCAGAATCTTTACAACCTCTGTCACTGTTTCTACACCGTTCCCCTCACTTTTCAAAAATGTGTAACCGGGATGCATCCCGATACGAAATGAGAACCGTTCATGGCGAACCAGATCATACCTCAGCCAGAGAAGAAAAGCCCAGGGATCTCCCTTGGTTGAAAAATAGAATTCCGGTTCAAAACGAAACCGTTTCCCTGCAGAAAAATTTGTCAAAACAGCGGGTTCACCCAGGCTGAAGGCCGGAATGATTGAGATACCCTCATTGGCCAGGCTGATTCCCGCACTCACCGGAATACCGCGAGGGGTGTCCCCGGTCTGCTGAGAGAATCCCGCTTCGGGAGTCATCCAAACAAGGGTCAGAATGGTGATCAGAAAAAATGTGCATTTACTGGTTTTCATGATTCTGTACATCGGTTCAGTGGTTAAGCGGAAGATTATCAAATTTCATTGATGACACCAACTGAATTCCGCCGCCTGAACCATTTGTTCTGCCATAAAATCGTTGGTTATCATGACCTCAAAACATCTGTGCGAAACAACCGGTCTTCTCTGATCACATGGATGATGTACACAATATTGCCAGCTATTCGGTAAAAGATTCTGCACGGTGGCATGATGATCTCACGATAAACAGACATTTCAAACTCTGCTGTAGGTTTTCCGCTTTTCGGATGTTGCACTAAATGATCCACCCGTTCGAAAACTTTACGAACCAGTATTTTTGCAGCATAAGGATCATCCAATGAAATATAATCTGCAATCTCATCAAGCTCCTGAAGAGCAGGTTCAGTCCAGATTACCCGAGCCATCGCGCCATGCGCTTTTTAGCATCTGAATGCGAAACAATCCGATCTTCAAGAATAGCCTTTTCCCCCCTGGCTAAGCCTTCCAGCAGTCTTAATTTTTTTTGAATCTGTTCAAAATGATCCACATCAACAAGGTAAGCCGATGGTTTTCCATGCTCTGTTATCAATACCGGCTCTTTTTCCTCTCTTAGCTCTTTTAAGAGTTTTGTTGCCTGGCGTTTGAGTGTTGTAACAAGCTCCGTTTTCATAGTGATACTAAAGTACTACTTTTCAAAATTCCAGACAACTTTTCTGAATTATTGGCATGCCATATCGCTGGGGGAAGTGTCTTGGAAAAACCGAATATCCCATTTCCTAACGTACCCTGAACAGCCTGTTTACATTAAAACCGAAACGGAATTCCCTGTCTGTAAAGGAACCGTTCTCTCCCGCGATCAGATACGATTCGTTCAGCGCTCTGGATGTCGTAAAAAACATCTGGAATACATGGCCACCTGTCTCAATATCAACACCGATGGCTATATTCGGGTTCAGATTTCGGGCATCCGTGAGTGGCGGTACATACTGGAAGGTAAACGCCGACCGGGGTGAAAACTTGACCCTGCCGCCAGCGGCTACCGTTATGTAGGTACTCACATTGGGATCTGCAATATTCAGCTCCGGACCGGTTCGGTTAAATCCGGCCACCATCGGGGTCACCTGCAGGCTGATCCGGTTTGTAAATTTTCGGGCTACTGGAAGTGAAACGGAGTAGTGAAGCCGATCTTCTAACGAGTAATCGTTCTGAAGAAATCCGAAACTGGCGGTGATGATACCAAACGTCGGGATCAGACTCACGGAAACCGGGCTGCCCCCGCTGCTTCTCTGCTGTAACAGTGAGGTGCGAACAGTCAGGTCGTACACCTTGTCGAGGCTCGACCTGCCTACACCCGCTGATATACGATCGGTAAAACCATATTCGAGGCTAAAGCGCACATTGGCTCCGCTGTCTATCCCCCAGAGTGTACCTGCACCGGTTTTGACTTCGCCAAAGGTATGCATAATCGAGTAGTGAAGTTCCCCCCTGGAGAGGGGTTCCACTGTGTAGGTGTTGATATTTCGCGGCGCCATAAACGTCAGCTCCACAGGGGTATCGGTCACAACCCTCTGCCGCTCCAGCTGAGCGAGAAGGTCGCCACTGTAAAGTAAAAGTGCAGTAAAAAGCAGAATCCGCATCTTGTGTAGAGGTTTCATTCGTTATCCTCCGTTTTTTCAAGCACGATATGAATATTTACCCTCTGTTCATCGGCCAGCTCGTAAAAAAGTACTCTGGGACGATCTATGTTATGATCTTCCAGCAGCACCGTCCAGCTCGCCTTGAGAATCAGGGTGTTTCCTTCCGGCTGAAGGGTTCCCTCCACCTCCATCTCACGCGGAACCCCGTGAATGGTAAAGGTTCCCTGAGCCCTTACCGGCTGTTCCTGCTGTAAATCAGGATCAAACTCAGAAACAATCTCACCGGAAAACTCTGCGAACGGAAACTGATCTGTTTTCAGGTAGGTGTTCCGCATATCGCGGTCGCGGCGGCGAATGCCGGTATCCAGTGTATTCAGATCCACGTAAAAGTCCAGCAGGTTCTCATCCAGGTCAATCAGTCCGTTCAGGTGATCACTCACCCCCTTGAACTCCAGCAGCGGCGCGCGGGAAATGAACTCCACATATCCGTCTTCGCCATGATATGACTGGGCGTCAGCATCAAAAGACAAGAACATCAAAAAGGTGGACAGAAGAAGGGTTTTGAGAACCAATACCTTGTCACTTTTCATGGTTACCCGATTGTGATTGTGACTATATTTTCGCCACGGCTGACAGAGTATTCCGCCAGATTCCTTGTTGCCGGGCCCCTTGTTACAGCTCCGCCCGTATCAAACCGCGAACCATGACATGTGCAGGTAAATTGTCCTTCGCCAAATGTCCACTGAATGGAGCAGCCCTGATGCGTACAGACACTGGTAAACGCCCTGATGTTTTGCCCGCCAACATTCACCGCAAGTACATTGGCTCCGGTGATCAGGATGGCCGAGCCTTGTGTGTTGAGAAATTGCAGCGCATCGGTGCTCAAATCCAACACTACACTACCTGATGAGATGGTTACCCCCTCTGTATTCGCATTCACTGTGGAAAACCTTGCTCCGGGAGCCGCATCATCACCACTAATATCCGCCGTAACCGTGTCCGAACCACACCCGTAAAAACCAATCCCAAGCGTTGCGAAAAGCGCTGTGGATCCGGCTGTTCTGAGAAACTGCCTTCTCGATTCAGATTCCTTTGTTGCTGTCATTTCTTCATTCATGCCCGTAAAGTTTATTTCGTTAATAATTATTACTTCACAAAGAAAGCCTGCATATTCAATCGGTTGCTGGTATCCTAACCCATGCATAACTCCGCTTTTCTGTAAATGTTCGATTAAAAACGGCTTGCCCTGCCAAAACGTTCAGATATTCATCACTCCGGTATTTTCGGCCTCATATTCTTCACGCTGTTGTGATCACAAAGCACCCGCTATTGCAGTCGAATTGAGAGACAGTGCCTTTACACATCCTCCGCTCATCAACACGAACCGGCACTGCTTTTTCTCTTATGGCCGGGCTGAATTCAACTCAACAGCTAAAAAATTATCCACACGTTGTTGATAAATAGCCGGAATCGTCGTATCATTTTCAGCTACTTACTATTTACTGTTACTTTAACGACTGTGTAATGTTTGAAGATTTGTCTTCCAAAATAGAATCAGCCGTGCAGTCCCTGAAAGGGCAGTCGCGCATAACTGATGTGAATATCGCCGAAACCGTTCGCGAAATTCGCCGTGCTCTTCTTGATGCCGACGTAAACCTTGAGGTAGCCCGTCAGTTTACAAGCGATATCAAGGATCGTGTTATGGGCTCCGGCGTGCTCACCAGCGTCAATCCCGGTCAGCAGTTTACCAAGATTGTCTATGATGAAATGGTGAAAATTCTGGGTGAGGAGAGGCAGACTCTTGCTGTGGCTCACACCCCGCCAACGGTCATCCTGATTGCAGGGCTACAGGGTTCCGGAAAAACCACCTTTGCGGCCAAGCTGGCGAACTACCTGAAGAAAGAGAATAACAGAAATCCGATCCTTGCTGCAGCGGATGTCTATCGCCCGGCTGCGGTCAACCAGCTGAAAACCCTGGCGGGTGAAATCAATATCCCTGTCTATTCCATCGAGCAGAAAGATGCTGTTCGGGTGGCAAAAGAAGCCGTCTCGATGGCAAAGAGCCTGGCCCTGGATACAGTGATTATCGATACGGCCGGGCGCCTGCACGTGGATGAAAAAATGATGGAGGAGGTTGCTGAAATCAAAAAGGCGGTCAATCCCCATGAAATTCTCTTTGTTGTAGATGCCATGACCGGCCAGGATGCGGTGAATACGGCCAAAGCGTTCAACGACGCGATTAATTTTGACGGAGTGGTGCTTACTAAAATGGATGGGGACACCCGGGGGGGTGCGGCGCTCTCTATCCGGACGGTAGTTGAGAAACCGATTAAGTTTATGAGCACAGGTGAGAAGCTGGATGCACTCTCTCCTTTCTATCCTGACCGGCTTGCCCAGCGTATCCTGGGAATGGGTGATGTGGTTTCCCTTGTGGAAAAAGCCCAGAAAGAGTTTGACGAAAAACAGGCACAGGACCTTCAGAAAAAAATTCGCTCGGATAAATTCGATCTGGAAGATTTTTACGAGCAGATTCAGAAGATCAAGAAAATGGGAAGTATCACCGATCTGGTGGGAATGATTCCGGGAGCCAGCAAAGCTGTAAAGGATGCAGACCTGGATGAAGATACATTTAAACCGATTGAAGCCATTATCAACTCCATGACCCCGGAAGAACGGAAAAATCCGGACCTTCTCAACGGCAGCCGGAGAAGGCGTATTGCTAAAGGATCCGGAACGCACGTTCGGGAGATTAATGAACTGATCAAGCAGTTTGAACAGATGAAGAAAATGATGAAAACGATGAGCAAAATGGGGAAAATGGGCCGCGCGATGGAAGGGCTTAAAAATCTCCCGCTCGGACGCTAAACCAGAAGAGTACCTAATTTATTTAACTGGGGGTTTTGAAAAACCAGGGATTTTGCACAAGATCAAGGCGGAAGCAACTTTAAAACCGCAGCGTATTTACCATACGTAAGGATTTAAATTTGCGGCAACGAAGATATTGGGTAAAAGAACGGTTTTTAAAAGCTCCCTAACTAAACTAAAACGCACAGGAACACACCATTGATTAAACTAAGACTACAACGAAAAGGAAGAAAAAAACGGCCATTTTACCACATTGTGGTTGCTGACAGCCGGTCACCACGCGACGGACGCGTGATCGAACGCCTTGGCCGCTTCGACAATGTAAGCGAACAGAAAGAGCTGACTCTTGACGCGGAAAGAGTGATGCACTGGCTTAAAATCGGCGCGCAGCCAAGTGACACCGTTCGCAGTATTCTCAAAAGTGAGGGAATTCTCTACAGAATGCACCTGGTACGATGGGGAAAAACGGAGGAAGAAATTGAAGCTGCACTCGCTGAGTGGAAAGCGGCACGCGAATCCAAATCTTCAGATGAAGATGCAAGCCGCAGAGCCCAGCAGAAAGAACTGCTGAAAGCTGAAGAGCAGGAATTCAAGAAAAAACTGGAGGAGAAAGCTGCTGCCGCTGCCAAAGCTCTTGAGAAGAAAAAAGAGGAGGAAGCGAAAGCTGCCGAACAAGCTGAAGCAGCAAGCGAAGCCGCTGAGGAAACCGCCGCCGAAGCAGAGAAGGCAGAAGAAGCTGTTGCCGCTGCCGAAGAGACGGAGCCCGAAACGGCTGCTGATGAAGTAAGCGAAGAAATTGACGCTCTGGAAGCCGAAAGCGAACAGGAAGAGGTGAAAGCTGAAGAAGCAACGGTGGAAACAGCAGAACCCGAATCCGCCGAAGAGGAGACTGCTGAAGTGAAGACCGAAGCAGAGCCGGTGGCGCAAACTGAAGAAGAGCCCGTAGCTGAGGAAACTCCGGTTGCCAGGGAAGAGGTAGCAGAGATTGCAGAAGCTGCTCCTGAACAAGAGACTGAAAAAGCACCTGAAACCAATTCGGTTTCACAGCTTTCAACAGAGATGACAGCAACCGATGCCATTGCTCACATTAAGGATAATTCCGTTGAAGAGCTGAAAGGATTTGTTCCTGCTGAAGAAGAGCGTGTAACGGTACTGCGCGCCTGGGAAAGCAAGCAGGAAGAGTAATAGAACAACCCGGTTATGGGAGTAGAAAACTCAGGCCGGTATGTTGAAATCGGACGAATTGGAAAGGCCCGCGGACTCCATGGAGTGGTGAAGGTGATTCCGGATTCACCCGATTACAGTGATCTGCTTGCAAAAAACTCTCTTGTTTATTTAAAAGAGAACATTCCTGGATTCATCCCCCTTCGGGTGGAAGATCTTCAGACAGAAAACAAGCGGAATCAACAATCGTTCTTTGTAAAATTTGACAGGATTACCAACCGTAGTGATGCAGAGAAAGCATCCGATAAAAGCCTGTGGGCCGATCAGAAAAAGGTTCAGCTGATCCAAAAAAATAGAATAGTCAGTGATGAATCCCCGATCGGATACCTGGTGTACTACAACGGCTCCCTGTACGGTGAAGTGCTGGATATCATAGAAAATCCGGCTCACCCCATACTGGAAGTAAAAACCAAAACAGGATTGCTTCTGATACCGATGGTAGATGAGTATATTTCAGAAACAGATCACAGAGACAAAACCCTTACAGGATTAAATCTGGATCAGTTAAGCGAACTCTGAAGATGATGAGAATCGACATTTTATCGGGTGTGCCGGATCTTCTTGCCAGTCCCTTGAGCCACAGTATCATCAGACGTGCCATCGATAAACAGAAGGTGCAGATTGTGGTGCATGATCTCAGGGAATACTCGGCAGACAGGCATAAAAAAATCGATGATTATCCCTACGGGGGCGGAGCCGGGATGGTTTTATCCCCGCAGCCGATTTTCGACTGTATCGATAAGCTTACATCCGAACGTACCTACGATGAAATTATCTTCACCGCACCCGACGGCGAACTCTTCAGACAGAAAGATGCCAATGAACTTTCCGTTCGCAAACATCTTCTGTTTCTGTGCGGACACTATAAAGGAGTCGATCAAAGGGTAAGGGATGAACTGATCACCAGAGAATTTTCTGTAGGTGATGTGGTTTTATCCGGCGGTGAAATTCCGGTACTGATGATGACAGATGCCATTGTCCGGCTTTTACCGGGTGTGCTCGGAGATGCTGAAAGTGCCCTGACCGATTCTTTCCAGGAGAACCTCCTGGAAGCTCCGGTCTATACACGGCCGGCGACCTTCCGCGGAGCATCTGTACCCGATGTACTGCTTTCAGGTAATCATGAAAAAATTGAACAGTGGCGGCAAAGCAGAGCCGAAGAACGAACAAAAAAGAAACGACCCGATTTATATAAACTTTATACCAAGAAAAACTAAACCCCAGTAACGAGGAAACGACCATGGATAAAATGAAACTTATTGAACAGACCGTTGTACGGGATGATCTTCCGGAATTTAAATCCGGCGACACCATAAACGTACACTACCGCGTTCGGGAAGGGGAAAAAGAAAGAATACAGCAATATCAGGGTGTTGTGATCAGCGAGAAAGGAAGCGGAGCCAACAAAACCTTTATTGTGCGTAAGATGTCCGGCAGTGTTGGTGTTGAACGTATTTTTCCACTCCACTCACCCTTTATCGCTAAAATTGAAGTGAAAAAACGGGGTAAGGTCAGAAGAGCCAAATTGTTCTATCTGCGCGACAGGCGAGGAAAGTCTGCACGTATTAAAGAACTCGATACAACGGGTAAAGAGAACAAAACCAAATAATCCGGCAGATTCTTTTACCCTGGGTGATGAGCAGATCATCACCTCCCTGGTCACAGGTACCGGTCTTGTTGCTGTATCTTCAAAGACCAGAATCAAGACTGGTAACTTTCTGTGCTGAATACCATCAGAAGAACCTGTATCACTCACCGTCATTCAGACTATTTCATCCATGAATATTATCCTATTTGGTGCTCCGGGAGCAGGTAAAGGTACACAGGCTGAAAAGCTTATTGAACACCTGAAGCTGCCTCACCTATCAACCGGTAACATTTTCAGGGAGAACATCAAAGCCAATACACCCCTTGGTTTAAAAGTGAAATCCATTATGGATCAGGGAAAACTGGTTCCTGATGAAACCGTAGTGGAGCTTGTCGCTGATGAACTGAATCATCAAATATATGATGATGGTGTCATTTTCGATGGTTTTCCAAGAACTGTGGCCCAGGCTGAAGCCCTGGATACCTATCTTCAATCCAGAGGGAAAAATGTGGATGCATTTATTACCCTCTCTGTGCCCGAAGAGGAACTGATCCGCAGAATCCTGAGCCGGGGACAGGGACGATCCGATGACACACGGGAAGGAATTCAAACCCGACTGAATGTCTATCATGAGGAAACCGCTCCGGTTCTGAACCACTATAATGCAAAAGGGATTGTTAAAGTGATTGACGGAACCGGCAGTATTGATGAAATTTTTGGAAGGATTCTGCAGTCTCTCTCCTGATTTCCACAACCTTACTTTTGAGCATCAAAAAGATTCAAAATAGAAGGTGTAATTTCTGCGATTGAGTTTACATTTTTAAAAAATGAACACTGCCCTTTCACAAAGAGAGGAACAGGGTTTCGGGTATGGGTTTTTACATCCATATTCTCAATATTTCCATGATCACTGGTGATAATCAATGTATCTGACTCTTTCAAATCTGAGATTATTTTGAATAAAAACCGATCAAGAGGTCTGAGTATGCGCTCTGCAATTGCCAGCTCTTTGGAATGGCCTGCCTTATCCGTTAAATAATACTCATAGAGTACAAGGTCGTAATTAAGAAGCGCATTCAATGCTCTCTCTGAAGCTTCCTCTGGCTCTATTTCCGGTACCTCCGGGTGAAGCTGTTCCCTCCATGCATTCTGAATGATTTCTGCCGTGACAGCCTTTCCATTTTTTACATCTTTCACACTGTTTAAAGGAATTCCTGCCCCTCTTGTCATTAGTGTAGTACAACTCCACCGGTTTCTGCTCTCAGATTTTTTAAAAAAAATATCCGGATAGGCATTTAAAAAAAAGGGACTCTTTCCTCTCTTTATCATTTTCCTGAAAAGTGACTCCTCCGTTAACAAAGGTTTCAAGGCTGAATGAGGATAAGGGCCAAAGTGCTTTCCTATACGTTCCGACGCATTGATTCCGGTAAAAAGAGTGGTCTGACCGGTACCGCTTTGAGGATAACCCTCTACATTCAAATTGGCATCCACTCTCTTAAAGAGATGGTTTTCACTTAGCTGCTCATTACACCCGGAATGAAGACCATCACATTTTGTAAACCAGGAAAATGAACGCAATGCCGGGTTTGAAAGCGGATTCATTCCCCCCTTCATTCCAATACCAACACCATCAAGAAATACAAATAGTACAGCCATTACTTTTCAAGAATCAGCGTGACAGGTCCATCATTGACCAGTTCAACATCCATCATCGCACCAAAAATTCCTGATTCCACTTTCCTGTCATTCATCTTTAACCTCTCAATAAAAAAATCATACAGGGGCTCTGCAATCTCCGGAGGAGCCGCTTCCACAAAACTGGGACGCGTTCCCTTTCTTGTATTTCCATAGAGTGTAAACTGAGAAACCACCAGTACATCTCCCTTTACATCCAAAAGAGATCTGTTCATTTTTCCCTCATCATCTTCAAAAATCCGGAGGTTACTAATTTTTTCCGCACACCATATACACTGCTCTTCACTGTCCGTATGATGGATCCCCACAAGTAAAAGAAGTCCCTTTCCAATAGAACCTGTTTTTCTTCCATCAACCGTGACTGATGCTCTATTTACTCTCTGAATAACAATTCTCATAGTGTGGAAAATAATGTGGATAACGGTTCAGTAAGTTGTGGACAACAGAATTTTTTTAAAAATATCAGAATCTATCCACATCTATAAACATTAGAATACTGTTTTCCACAGCATTCAGAAAATACCCCTCCTGTGAACAGTTTTGAGTTAACTTATGGTATAATCTATATATGTTGTTTATAACTTGATAATTAAAAATTTATATTATTAATTTTATTATACTTAGTATTAACATAATTATCAACATTATCAACAGTGATTTACATTCCATCCGCATAACTTTTTTATTCACATCTCCACAGTGTACTACTACTAAGAAAGAGATTATGAAATTTAATTCTGATAGAATTCTGCTGTGGATAACCTCTCTTTAAAAGGTAAACTAAACTTTATATATTTAGAGACCGTTTGAATTGGTTTTGAAAAATAAGATTGCGGATGAATGAAAAAACCGGAGAACTTCGATCCAAAACCTTACGCTGGTAATTTTTTATCAGGCAGTGGCACTATTTATACAATTCGATCTTTTTAATCCGGAAAATCAGAAATTCAGAGGCAAGCAGATGAGTGAAACGTCAGAGAATCAGAAAAAACCGATCACATACAAAGATTCAGGTGTAGATATTAAGGCAGGTGAGGAGCTTGTTGATTCCATTAAAGAGCTTGTGAGTGAAACACACAGTGCCAGGGTCTTATCGAATATTGGTGGTTTTGGAGGACTCTTTTCAGCTGATTTTACCGGATACAGGGAACCGGTTCTGGTATCCAGTGTGGACGGGGTGGGTACAAAATTGATTGTCGCCTTTAACATGGAAATTTACGATACGGTAGGGCAGGATCTGGTGAATCACTGTGTGAATGATATTGCCGTATGCGGAGCAGAACCCCTGTTTTTTCTGGACTACTTTTCAACAGGTAAGCTTGATAAAGGTATTGGATATGATGTGATTAAAGGATTTACCATAGCATGCAGAGAGAATGGTGTGGCATTGATTGGTGGTGAAACGGCTGAAATGCCGGATATATACAAAGAGGGTGAATTTGATCTGGCAGGAACCATCGTAGGGGTAGTGGACAGGGAAAAACTTATTACAGGTAAGAGTATTCAGAAGGGGGATAAACTTTTAGGTTTTAAAAGCACAGGCCTGCATACAAACGGCTTTTCACTGGCCAGAAAAGTTCTGTTCAGTACGTATCATCCGGATGATCTGCTGCCTGGAATGAATCAGCCGCTTGGAATGGAACTGCTCTCGGTTCATAAATCCTATCTTTCCCTTATTCGAAAACTGAAGGAAACCGATGGAATCCACGGATTTTCTCATATAACAGGCGGGGGTATCATCGGTAATACAAAACGAATTTTAAACGAGGGTCAGTCCCTGAAAGTGAACTGGAACTCCTGGGAACGTCCGGCACTTTTTAATCTGATTCAGGAGACCGGTAACGTTCCGGAAGAGGATATGCGCTCAGCATTTAATCTCGGGATCGGGTTAATCGCAGTTTGCAGTCCCGATTCATTAAAACAAGTGACAAAAATTTGTTCTGATTTAGAAGAACCGTTTATTGAGATAGGAGAGGTTGTCTGATAAGGAGAATGTCTATGAAAAAAGTACAATTAATTAGGATTGCACACGGACGAAGCGGGGATAAAGGAAATGGGAGTAATGTGGGAATCATCGCCCGTCACCCAAAAATCTATCCTTTTTTAAAGGAGGTTCTGACTGAAGAGCGTGTAAAAAATGAAATGAAACACATCTGTAAAGGCGCTGTTGAGAGATATGAACTTCCAAACATCGGAGCCCTGAATTTTATTCTTAATGAAAGCCTGGGTGGTGGTGGAACCGTTTCACTGAAACTCGATGCTCAGGGTAAAACGCACGCATCCACCCTTTTACGCATGAAAATTGAGGTTCCTGAAGAACTTCTTTCTATCATTGAGTAAATAAGAGCAGAGATCAGAGAAACCCCTGTTTTCTTATATCATCAGGAGATTTACTTTTTATTAGGATAGATAGCTTTTCAAAAGCTTCGATTTTAATTAAAACCACAGGAGCTTTAAACAGTCATTTTTAAAAAAAGCCAGGTAATATGGAGGCTTTAAAAAGATAATTGGACTGTCTTTTGTATAAATAGTGGTTTTAAAGTCCCTAAATGAAAAAATTCGAAAAAAGAGTTTGTAAAGCTAACCGACCGAATAGAGTGATTGAGCCGTAATACCGTTGTTTATGGATGCATATTGAAATTAAAACCCAATAAATAGTTAAAAACTATGCCCCGAAAAGCTGAACACATTATTGAGGAGCAAATTGCGAACTGGAAACATGAAAATTCAGTGGCAAGCAGGCGATCCCCAAAGAATAAAACCTATCCTGTAATCACAATCTCAAGGGAATTTGGAGCATTGGGTGCAGCAGTAGCAGCCCAGATCGAAAAGAAGATAGGGTTTAAGGTGTGGGATAAGGATCTGTTAATTGCAATCACCAACGAGCTGGGTGGAGGCGTTCGGGCTGTCGAATTGATTGATGAGAAGAAACAGCAGACGATGGAAGAGACTATAACCGGTTTTTTAAGGAATATACCAACAAGCACCACCTATTTACGATCTCTTATAAAGGTTGTCAACACGATCGAAGAGTATGGAAACTCAGTGATTGTTGGAAGAGGAGCCAATTATGTATGTAAACATCCCGGAGTTCTGAATGTTCGTGTGGTTTGTCCGCTTAAAGAGAGGATTCACAGATATGCTGATAAAGAAAAAATCTCTCAAAAGCAGGCATCTGTAATTATTGATAATAAAGAGAGAGAGCGAAATGAATTTGTTAAGCTGAACTTTCATAAAGATCCTACCACCCCTTCTGATTACGATCTGGTACTCAATTCAAATGTATTTTCACCGGATGTGATGGCTGATATTGTGATCAATGCCTACAACAAAAAAAACGGAACCTCATTCGGTTAGAAACTCAGAATAGAGTCTGCATTTCGTAAATCCGGTATTTTTGAGCCCATCAGGCAGACTCTTTTTAATTTCAGTTCATGCATAAAAAAACCGGAACCGTTTCTTATCACAGAAACCGTTCCGGTCTGAAAAAAAAGCAGGGAATGAGTGTTATTTAAAGGGATTTTCCCCCATCATAAACCAGGCAAAGGCGTACTTATCCGTCCATTCACTGATTACGGATTCTGTAGTACGTCCGGCACCGTGACCTGCTCGGGTTTCTACTCTGATCAGGACAGGATTTTCACCGGCATGTTTCGACTGCAGCTCAGCAGCAAACTTAAAGGAGTGTGCAGGAACCACCCGGTCATCATGATCCGCAGTTGTGATCATCGTGGAGGGATAAACAGTGCCTTCTCGAACATTATGGACCGGTGAATAGCCCTTCAGATAACGGAACATCTCTTCACTCTCTTCCGAGGTACCGTAATCAAATGCCCATCCGGCACCGGCTGTAAATGTGTGATAGCGCAACATATCGAGGACTCCAACAGCCGGAAATGCCACACTGAACAGCTCAGGCCGCTGATTCATAACAGCCCCTACAAGGAGTCCGCCATTTGAACCGCCTGAAATGGCAAGTTTTTCACTGGATGTGTACCCGCTGTCGATCAGATATTCTGCAGCCGCTATAAAATCGTCAAACACATTCTGTCTGTTCAGTTTGGTACCGGCAAGATGCCATTCGCGTCCATATTCACCTCCACCCCGGATATTAGGCTGGGCATAGATTCCGCCATTTTCGAGCCAGATCAGCCGTGCTATACTGAATGAGGGACGAAGACTGACATTAAATCCTCCATAAGCATAGAGATAGGTGGGATTGGAACCATCCATCTCCAATCCTTTTTTGTAGGTGATGAACATCGGAATCCTGGTTCCGTCTTTACTTTCATAAAAAACCTGTTCGGTCACATAATCATCAGGGTTAAAGTCGATCGCAGGATTCCAGTACAGCAGAGACTCTCCGGTTTCGATCGAGTATTCAAAAATTGTGGATGGATAGGTAAACGATGTAAACGTGTAGAAAAGAGAGGAATCCTCTTTTCGTGCAGAGAATCCTCCCGCCGTACCAATAGCCGGCAGTTCCACTTGGCGGATCAGATTACCGTCGTAATCGAACTGATGAATTTCCGTCTGCACATCCACAAGATAGTTGGCAAACAGAGAACCACCTCCCCTGCTCACACTCAGTACATTGCCTGTTTCCGGAATCACATCCACCCAGTACTCAGGTTGCGGGGTGGTCGCTGGTGTGCGGACAAGGCGGTAATTAGGCGCATCCAGATTGGTATAGATGTAGAGATAGCCGTTGTGTGTGTCGATCAGTGAATGGTTGTGATCGAAGTTATCCACAACTGTTACGATATCTTCTGATCCAGGTACCATAATATAGAGTTCATTACCAGTGGTGCTTACAGCCGCACTGATCACCAGCAGGGATTCATCTTCTGTGATACCACCCCCGATGTATCGGCGCGGTGTCTTTTCTCCACCAAAAACAAGCTGATCTTCACGCTGAGGAGTACCGATGCGGTGAAAATAGAGTTTGTGCTGATCGGTCATCGCCGAGAGCTGGCTGCCGTCGGGCTGCTCATAACTGCTGTAAAAAAATCCTTCATTTTTATACCACGAAATACCGGAGAATTTCACATCCACAAGGGTATCTCCCACCTCTTCGAACGATTCTGTATCAATCACAATAATTTTTCTCCAGTCTGATCCGCCCTCGGATATTGCATAGGCCGCAAGGGAACCGTCTTTGGTAAAACTGACTCCGGCAAGGGATGTGGTGCCGTCTTCGGAAAACGTATTGGGATCGAGAAATATCTCCGGTTCAGCTTCAGCAGAGGCTCTTCTGAAGAGAACAGAATGATTCTGAAGGCCATCGTTTCTGTAAAAGTAGTAGTAATCCCCATGCTTTACCGGGGAACTGACCCTTTCATAATTCCACTGCTCAGTCAGCCGTTCACGGATCTGATCCCGAAAGGGTATCTGATCCAGAAACCCGAAAGTGACTTCATTCTGCTGACGAACCCACTCCGCAGTCTCTTCAGAGAGATCATCTTCAAGCCAGCGGTAGGGATCGGCCACTTCAGTACCGAAATAAAGGTCTGTTACATCTCCTTTGCGGGTTTCAGGATAATCCAGGAGAACAGCCGTATCTCTGGTCACTTCACTTGTGTCTGTCTGTTTACAACCTGCAAATAGTATCATAAAAATAAGGATGGATAAAGGGGTGGTTTTCATAATGGTAAATTAAATTTCAGGTTTTCGGATAATAACCTTTTTATTTGAAATTTTTCTCCAAATGAAACTGTGGGATATCTATTTCGTAACAGATTGTGAACACTGATTGAAAATGATCAGGTTTCAGTTGTTTTGGCCTCAAAAAAGCTTTGCGAAACCCGTTATTATCCAACATTGAACAAAATTTAATTTTTTTGAAAAAGCTATCCCTACTTTTTTTCATTCTTTTCCTTCCGTGTGCACTTTGGTCCGGCCCTTCTCTGTTTTTGAACAGTGTATCGCCGTTTCCGGACGTTTCTGTAAACCGGACCGCAGACCGGATTCAGACTGAATCCGGCCCGGTTGTACTGACCGGAACGGTAAGTGATGCATCAACCGGAGAACGACTTCCGGCAGCAACCCTTCTGATCGATCAGACATACAGGGGAACCACAACGAATCAGGACGGTGTGTTTACCATCACAGCCGATTCTCTTCCCGTAACCCTGATCGTTCGCTATATCGGGTATGAACCCGAGAGAGTGACGGTTACAGAAGCAGATTCGCACGACTCTCTCCTTGTGCTTCTGAGACCGGCGGTGACGGAGATGCAGGAGATTGTGGTAACGGGAGATGATCCCGGACTCTCCATCATGGAGCTGGTGATTAACCGGAAGCAACTCTGGCGGGAAAAGCTCAGGGCGTACGAAGCCACAGCCTACACAAGGCAGGTACTGGCCAACGACACATCCATTGTCTCCATCAGTGAAAGCGCGTCGATTGCCTACTGGGACGCCGAAAGAGGAAGACGGGAAAAGCAGCTTTTCAAGGAGCAGACATCCAATATTGGTGAAGATCAGAATTTTGCCGGAGTAAGCTACTTTCCAAATTTTTATGATGACGATATCACCATATCCGGATTCAGAATGGTGGGGGTCACCCATCCGGATGCGCTCAGTTACTACCGTTTCTCTTTGCTGGAGACAACCATGATGGAGGGAAAACCGGTCTATAAAATTGCTGTATCTCCCCGCCGTACACTGCAACCCCTCTTTGAGGGAACCGTATGGGTGCTCGGAAGGGATTATGCCCTTCTGGAAGTGGATCTCAAACCCAATGATGTAGTGCGCTTTCCGCCTCCGGTCCAGGAGTTTGAGCTCTCCTATCGCCAGCAGTTTAGTAACTACGGGGGGGAATTCTGGCTTCCGGTAGATATGAGAATTGAGGGCCATATCCGTATCGGTATGATCGGGCTGCAGTTTCCATCCATCCGATTGAGCCAGATCTCGCAAATCTCGGATTATATCGTAAATCAGCCACTGCCCGATGAGCTCTTTGAGCAGAATCAGCTCTTTATCTCTCTGCCCGATACGGTGCGCCTGACAGAGCCAGTTGGCATGGCGCGGATTCCCCTCTCAAGGGAAGAGGAAGATGCTTACGCCTCAATCGACAGCACGGTTACCCTTGAGAAAGCTTTTCAGCCGGAAGGATTTCTGACACGGTTTATCGATAATGAGAATCAGGAGAGGGAAACCCGCTCCGGATCCCGATTTTCCGGAAAACTGGGATCGGTTGCTCCAATCGCAGGATATAACCGAATAGACGGATACAAAGCCGGCCTCTCATGGCGGTCACCGCAAACCCTTCCCGGTTTACGCCTCACATTGAACGGTTCATACAGTTTTAACCGTGAGGAGCTGGATTACGGTGTGCAAATCCGACAGAGAATCAGCGGAATCCGATCCCGGCCTCAGCTCTATCTCAACGGCAGGTTCAACAGGGGTACGGATGCCAGGCTGCATTCAGGGTTCTATCCCCAATTTTCAAACGGTGTGGTCATGCTCTTCGGGGGTAACGACTATTTCGACTATTTTCATAATGAGAGGATGGAAGTCAGCGCTGAAGTGAGAAGGCTCTACAGAAATCTGGCCATCGAAACCGGCCTTCGTCTGGAAAAGAACCGCTCCTATGCTCAGGAATTGACGCAGAATTACAGCCTTTTTGGAAATCACTCCCCCAGACGACTGAATCCGGCTATCGACGACGGTAACCTGAATTCGGTATTCCTGGAGCTTTCTCTTAACAGTCAGCCGAACAGCTATGGTGCGGCTGGACGCAACCAGCTGATAGTCACAGCCGAAAACAGCGGAGGACTGCTATCGAGTGATTTTGACTTTACACACCTGTCCGGCTCTTTTGAACTGCGGTTTCCCACGTTTTATCAGAGGCGTATTTTCAGCAACACCTTTCATCTTACCGGAAAGGCCGGTGTTACCCTGGGAACCCTGCCCCTTCAGCGCTATGGTGTAATAGACGGGAGCAAAAATATCTTCTCTCCATTTGGTACACTCCGCACCCGAAAAGGGATTCCATATGAAGGCGACCGCTACTGGATGCTGGGAGCAGAACACGATTTTCAATCCATCTTCTTCGAACGGCTGGGACTGCAATGGTTTGTGGAAAAAGGCACCGGAATTATACTGTTTGCCGCCGCAGGCCAATCGGGATCAGACCGTGACCGGACCCCCTACCAACCGATGCTGACTGAGGGCGTTCACAGCGAAGCAGGGGTCAGCCTGAACCGTATTTTTGGAGTTGCGCGCCTGGATGCCGCATTGCGTATCGACAGGCCGGGCTGGTTTTTCGGGATCAGCGTGCCGCGCTATTTTTAATGTTGGGCTTTCAAAACATTTAGTTTTGCACAAGATCAAAGCGTAAGCAAATGGTAAACCGCAACCAGTTTACCAACAGTGAGAATTTTAAATTTGCGCCAACGATGATAGTTGGCAAAAGAACAGTTTTTCAAAAGCCCGTGTATTTGAAAGCTGCAAAAGATCATGGATGTACCAAACTCCACAAAGGAATTCATTTCTTAAATGTGTAGATTTATTCAGATTGTGTGAGCGCAGATGAACAGAAAAAGAATTTTTTTAAAACCCATTCTAATAACAATCGGGTTATTGATCATTCCATTTTTTGGGAATATTTATGTCGATGGGTGGAATTGGAACTGGACCGCATTCGCATTTTTCGGAATTGTTTTTCTTGGTGCCGGCCTCGCATATGAACTTGCAGGTAAAAACTTCAAGACCGGGGTCATCACTGGTTTTGTATTTGGCGGGTTTATTGCTGCCGGCTTGATCGCTGTGTTACGATATATGAATCCGGATGAAGATGTGGCAGGAGTCGTTTTGGCTGCCTTCCTTTTCTCCGGACTATTTTTTGCGGTTATTGGTTATTTTATCCATAGCCGTTTTATAAAATGCAGCAACCTTTAATTTGAAACATTCTTGAGTAAATTCCCGTAGGGCATAGATCTGTTAATCTAAAAAAACCTTTCCATGAAATCTTTCTTTAAAACAGTATTTGCTGTATTTACAGCAATCATCCTTTTCTTCTTCATCAGCTTTTTCTTCAGCCTTACCTTCATCGCGATTTTATCTCCTTCAGATAAGGTAGAGGTAAAGGAGAATACGATTCTGCACCTGAATCTGAACGGCAGGGTTCTCGCAGAGCGAAGCTCCCCGGACGATTTTGATTTCCCCATACCTGTTCCGCTGATCGGAAATATCGGTGATGCTCCGGTTTCAGGTCTGAATGATCTTCGTAAAGCGATCCGTTCAGCTGCAGAGAGTGATAAAATCAAGGGCATCTTTCTTGAGGCCGGTACAATCGGGGGTGGACAGGCGCTTCGGCAGGAGCTCCGTAATGAACTGGAGGCTTTTAAAGAGAGCGGAAAGTTTATTGTCAGCTATGCCGGCTATTACTCGGAAGCAGGGTATTACCTCTCTTCTGTTGCCGACTCGGTGTACATTCACCCCTACGGCGGAATTGACTTTACCGGGCTTGCGAGTGAGGGAATCTACCTGAGGGAGATGTTTGAAAAAATAGGTGTGGAACCCGAAATTTTTGTTGTTGGCGAGTATAAAAGCGCTGTTGAAACCTTCATGAACAGCAGCCGAAGCGCAGAAGACCGCGAACAGACACTGGAGTTTCTGACAGATCTGAATAATATCTCCATCGAAGCTGTGGCAGCCAGCCGCGGACTCAGCGAGGAGAGGGTCAGGCAGATCAGCGATGAGTTTCTGATCCGACGGGTGGAAGACGCTCTCGAGCACGGCTTTGCCGAGGGTATTCACTATCGTGATGAAGTGAAAAATGTTCTCCGTATCCTCACCGAAAGAGAAGAGGATGATGATGTGAATCTGATCACAGCAAACCGGTTTAACCGAAGCGGCGAGACGATTTCCGAGCCGAGAACGCGCGATCGTATCGCCGTTCTTTTTGCAGACGGCGATATTGGCAGTGAATCGGGTTCCGGCATCCAGGACAGAAGAATGATCCGGGAGATTGAACGGATCCGTGACAACGACCGGATCAAAGGAGTTGTCGTGAGAGTGAACAGCCCCGGTGGATCCGTCTTTGCCTCAGAACAGATCCGTCATGAGCTTGAACGCCTGCAGAAGGAGAAGCCTGTTGTCATTTCAATGGGCAATGTTGCCGCATCCGGAGGGTACTGGATCTCCATGCCGGCCGACACCATCGTAGCGCAGTCCAATACCATCACCGGCTCCATCGGTATCTTCGGCCTCTTTTTTAACGTGGAAGAACTGCTGAATGATAAAATGGGAATACGAACCGATGTGGTGAAAACGGGTCAGTTTTCCGACCTCCCAAACCCATCCCGACAGATGAATCCGGCTGAGAGAGCGATTTTTCAGGAGTTCATTGAAGAGGGGTACGACCGGTTTATCAATGTAGTGGCAGAAGGCCGCAACATGAGCGATGAGGAGGTCCGTCTGATTGCAGAGGGACGTGTGTACAGCGGTAACCGGGCATTTGAACTCGGTCTCGTGGATGTGATCGGTGGCCTCGATCGTTCTGTTGAACTGGCAGCCGAACTTTCAGAAACAGAAGAGTATCGCGTGATCTTCTATCCGGAACAGAAAACCTTCTTCGAGAATATTCTCGAGGGGATGGGTGATAAAGCCCGCACCAGACATCTGAAAACAGAGCTGGGTCCGCTCTATCCGCTGCTCGAACAGTACCGGGCCGCAATGAACACCCGGGGAGCCCAGGCACGAATGCCTTTCAGCATTCTGATTGATTAACTGAATTCAGTATGATTTTTCTCACCGTACTCCGTCAGCCTCCGGTTTTAAAAGCCGGGGTGGGCTGGCCGGGGATACGGTTTTTTTGAATCAGATCCCTGAGTTGCGGAGTGCCGGGTGAAAAGAGAAAACCTGATTTCAATCCTGAATCTCAAAACCCGCACCCACCATCCAAAACCGATAACCCGCCGCTTATGTCTTCGAGAATCCACACACCTCTGCTGACAGCCATTCTCATCCCCCTGCTTTTTTTAACAGATCCGGTTCTGCTCTTTTCCCAGCATGTACCGGTCGGTTTTTCCATATTCAATAACCGGAATCACCCGGAGCTGAACTGGGTCAGCGCTGAAACGGATCATTTTATCATCAACTACCCGGAGCATCTCTCCGGTATCGAATATGAAGCGGCTTCCATTGCCGAAGCAGCCTACCAGGCACTCTCTGAAAACATGGGGGTCACATTCGACTATAAAATCCGGATTTTTCTGAGCGATGAGGATGAAATCATCAACGGGTTTGCCGTCCCCTTCTCAAGAGCCTATACCAATATCTGGGTCAATCTCAACGACGTGGCTGTTCAGTGGTCAGGCCCGGAAAAGTGGCTTCGAACCGTACTTGCACACGAACTGGCACATATTTTCCATTTTGAAGCGGTCAAATCAAACATTCCCCTGATCGGAACTCTCGGTACCGCGCCGGGCCTGCCGGTTCCCTGGACGGAGGGAATAGCTCAGTACATGACCGAACCCTGGCATGCACTGCGGGGAGACGCCCTGCTCAGAGCCGCTTTTTATGACGGCCGCCCCTCATTCCGTGATGGCAGTTCGCTTCTCAACGGACAGCTGATGTATGCCACCGGAAATTCACAGCTCCGTTATTTCGCATCCGTCTATGGCGACTCCCTGCTTCCGAAAATACTGGAACAGAGGGAGAAAAAGCTGTTCGGCCTGATCCGCCTGCACGATTTTGAGGAGGGATTTAAGGAGGTAACCGGAACGTCATTTCCGGAATTTGAGGAGGAGTGGCGCCGGCATATGGCCATCTACTACCACTCGCTGGCCGGTCAGATGGAACGAAGTGATTCTCTCGGATCCAAAGCCGAATCGCTGCCCGGACAGTTTATCCAGGATCTTCGTTTTAGTCCCGATACCACAAAAATAGCGGTTCTGGCTCTGAAGTCGGCAGAGGAGCCCTATCTCCAGCTCTATGTGGCTCAAAATGACTCCACACGGAACAGGAGGGTACTCAGCGAGGGTTCCATCCGTCCTCCGCTGAGCTGGAGCCCTGATGGTACCCGCATTGCCTACAGCGCCATCACAAGAGGGCAGTACGGTTCCCTGATCAACGATCTCTACATTTCAGATGCGGAGACAGGCAGAAGGGAGCGCCTCACGCATTCGCGCAGGGCCTCCAACCCGGTTTTTACTCCCGACGGCGATAAGCTTTTCTATGTGGTCAATGAATCCGGCACAGGAAATATCTTTTCCAAAACTCTCTTTGATGGAGCGGAAGAGAGGCTGACCCGCTATGAAGGAGATCATCAGATCGGCTGGCTGGCGATGCACCCTGCCGGCACACACCTGGCATACGCCACATTTGAAGCAGATGGCTCCCGCCACATTGCAGTACGAAACCTCCAGAGCGGTGAGGTGCTTAGCCTGACACGGCCGGAAGAGGATGACCGGCATCCTGTCTGGAGTCCGGACGGAACCCGGCTTCTCTATACCAGCCTGCGCGACCAGGTGCCCAACATTTTTGTTACAGACCCATTTTTGGATGAGGCGAATGAAGAGCGTGTGACGTTTCTCTTTACCGGAGGGACGGCAAGGCAGTGGCTTCCGGCCGATTCACTCCATACAGAAGGCCGGCTGGTGATTACCGCAACAGATACCAAACGAGACAGCAAGGCCTATCTGATAGACGCAGCGAGAAGAAGTGAAACGGATCAGGCCGTGATCAATCCCTCCTACAGCCGGTGGCTTACCCATACACCCCCCGCGGTCATTCCATCCCGAATAGATCCGGATCCCTCGCTGATCCGCTCGCGTGCCGGATACCGTTCGTTCCGGAATATCTCGCACGTTACCACCATTCCCTTTCCGCTGATCGGCAGCGATAATACGGGTATAGGGCTTATCACAGCATTCAGTGAGCCGTTGTCCAACCACATGTTCACAGCGCTTGGGGCGATTTCATTCACGAATTTCGAAGAGAACAGCCTCATCTTCCTCTCCTATATGAACAATCAGTTTCGTCCTCAGCTGAGCCTGAACGCCTATCACAACAGTTTTACTGCCCGGATCTATGAAAGAGACTTTCTGGTTACAACCAACTCCGGCGCTTTTTTACTGGCATCCCTGCCGCGCGACTGGATCGACTCGCCATTCGTAAACACGACGCTCTACAGCCGGTTCCGGTTCGATTATACCGATGGATCCCGGTTCTGGGACCGGGAGGGTTCCGGCCCGGTACTTGGATTTCCCGAGAGTGGCTGGCAGAACGACCTCAGGATAGGGATGAGAATCCAAAAACAGAAACCCTACCTGCACAATCTCATACATCCTCTCAATGGCTGGGGAGTGGAACCGCGAATTACGGCTGCCGCTGCATTTCTGGGTGGAGAAACAGAATTCATCCGAACCGATCTGACAGCGTATGCCGTTCTGCCTGCGCCCGGCTCCACACGTTTCTATCTCTATGGAAGAGCCATTGCACAGAGTGGTAATGCCTTTGTGCAGGATTATATCGGCTTCAGCCGATTTGACGAAATTGAGATCGGAGCGGCACTGCCGGGACTCGATGTTCTCTATACCGACGCAGAACGGGTGAGAGGCTTTAGTGACTACGTGACCGGCGACAGGCTCTTTTTTGGTACCCTGGAATACCGGATACCGTTTATTTCGGATCTGAACACCCGGTTTCTTGGGATTGTGAGCCTGAGACGCACCACACTGAGTGCGTTTCTGGATGCGGGGATGGTTCGCACCGAACAGGCCGGACCCGGTGAAAGCTATGTAAAACGCGCCGGCGCCGGACTGGAGCTGAAAAATGTACTGCAACTGGGTCCCCTGTCACTTGTGCACAGCCTGGGGTACGCCCAGCCGGTTCAGGATCTTGGAAAGGAACGGAATCAGGAGGTCTATTACAGGGTAAAGGCGGTGATTCCGTTTTGATCCGTTTGCGGCAGCGTCAGAAACCGCAAACAAAAAGGAGGAATGCAGGGTTGATACACAATAGCGAAACCATTGGATGCGGCCCGCTCACGATAGTTGCCATTGAGTGGATTTAATACCATTTTTCAAGAATCAGATTCGAATTTTATCCGTGGATTCCGCCCCCTCAGGTAGCCGTAAAACGGCGCTCTGCTGAGCTGTGCAAATGGCCTGAGTAAAGACACCGAATGCAATTGCCGGTCAGTGGGCAATCAGGATAAGAGTCAGGCTCTGTGTCACTTTATAGCCGTAAAGAACGGAATCAGGAGGAACAGATGAGATTAAAATGGGTTATCATTTTTATTGTTTTTGTCAGCACCGGCAAGATCCATGCTCAGAGTATGGATCGGATTTCAGCTGATATCACAACTCAGACATGGGATGCATACTGGATTACCCATCCCCTTGAATCGGGAACCGACTACGGAGTATTTCACTTTCGCCGTTCATTTCATACCGACTCCCTCCCGGAGTCATTTATTGTTCATGTTTCAGGCGACACGCGATATCGCTTTTTTGTGAACGGGGTTTCTGTGGTAAAAGGCCCGGCTGCAGGCGACAAGCATCACTGGCGTTTTGAAACCGTGGATATAGCGCCATATCTGACGTTGGGAGAGAATACCGTTGCTGCAACAGTATGGAATTTCGGGGAATTCAATGCCCTTCAGCACCACTCTCACAAAACGGCATTTATCCTTCAGGGAAATGGTGAAGCAGAATCGGTTCTCAATACAGATCAAACCTGGAAGGTGAAAAAAAATGATGGATATTCACCACTGAGGGTCACTTATCAGGATGTGGATGGCTACTATGCAGCACCGCATGGCGAACGCTTTGACGCTTCCGGCTATCCGCATGGATGGAAAGAGCCGCTTTTTGATGATGCCGGATGGCATGAGGTGAGGCTCTATCAGCGGGGACAGCCAAGGGGAACCAGTCCCTACGGAAACCTGTACGGATGGAGCCTGGTGCCAAGGGAGATCCCTTTGATGGAAGAGAGCCGGAAAAGGATCCAATCTGTGAGAAGATCAGAGGGCGCAGACGTGGATGAGGGATTTCTGAAAGGAGAGGCACCCCTGGTGATTCCGCAGGCGAGCAGAGTTACACTACTTCTGGATCAGGGCTTCATCACCAATGCCTATCCGGTGTTGGAAGTATCAAAGGGCGAGGGAGCTTCAATAAAACTGACCTACGCCGAATCCCTTCGCTATGAAGACAACACGAAAGGCAATCGAAATGAGATCGAAGGAAAAACGATCCTCGGGTTTTATGACCTCTTCCATCCCGACGGCACAGAACTGTTCAGGTTTCAGACCCTCTGGCTGCGCTCTTACAGGTATATCAAGCTCGAAATAGAAACGGCTGACGAACCACTGGTGATTCATGACCTGCATGGACTCTTTACTGCTTACCCTTTTGAGGAAAATGGCTGGTTTTTAAGCAGTGATGACTCCCTCTCTGAGATCTGGGAGGCGGGCTGGCGAACCGCAAGAATCAATGCGTTTGAAACCTACTGGGACTGCGCTTACTACGAACAGCTGCAGTACGTTGGAGATACCCGGATTCAGGCACTGATCTCCCTCTATGTGGATGGTGATGACCGCCTGATGCGTAATGCAATCAGTCAGTTTGATCAGTCGAGAATGCCCGACGGAATCACCATGAGCCGGTATCCCTCGCACCACCCGCAGTATATTCCACCCTATTCTCTGCTCTGGATCGCAATGGTGCACGACTACTGGATGCACCGGAGCGATGATGAATTTATTTCACAGTTTTTTCCGGGAATACGAAGTGTGATCAGCTGGTATGAATCGCATCTTGACGATGAACCTGGAATTTTGGGTCCGATGCCCTGGTGGAACTATGTGGATGCAGCAAATGGCTTTTCGAGAGGCACCCCCCCGGGCGCTGATGACGGCCATTCAATTGTGATTTCACTGCAGTTTCTTTATGCCCTGCAATATGCCCTGGAGCTGGCAGAGGCGTATGGTTACCAGCATGATGCAGCCCGCTATCGGGAGCTGATCGGCCAGCTGCAGGTAACCATTCCCGAGCAGGGATGGAACAGTGAACGAAATATGATGGCGGATACGCCGGATCATGACCGCTTTAGCCAGCATGCAAACATTCTGGCTCTGCTGACAGGCCTTGTTGATGCAGGTGAACAGGCAGGGCTGATGAGACGGATTCTTGAAGAGGAAGATCTGGTTCAGGCCACCTACTATTTCCGGTTCTACCTGAACCGTGCAATGAATACCGCCGGAATGGGCAATGAATACCTCAGCCAGCTGGATCCATGGTATGAAGCGCTGGCTCTTGGGATGACCACCTTTCCCGAACACCCGGAGCCGAGCCGATCGGATGCCCACGCCTGGAGCGCCAGCCCAAATTATGACTTTCTGGCAACCGTGGCGGGAATCCGGCCCGATTCACCCGGATTCAGAAGTGTGGTTATTAAACCCCAGCCGGGCCATCTGGAGTGGTTTGAAGCAGCTGTTCCGCATCCGAATGGAGAGATAAAGCTTGCAATAACTACCGTGGGGGACGCTATTGAGGCTCTTGTAACACTACCGGAGGGAGTAGAAGGCCTTTTTGTATGGAAGGGAGAGGAGAAAAAGCTTTTTCCCGGTGAACAGCTTGTTCAATACCAGCGTACTTTGAAAAATTAGGAGAGCCAAAAACACAAACGTTACTTTGCTGTTATGTAAAGAAAAAGAAGATATTGCTGAACGTTTCACTGTAATTATTCAAAGACAGACATGATTTACTTCGGCTTGACAGCCTGTTGTGGTTAGAGCAGGATTTTTCCTTAACATCTGTACACCCGATCCTTTCAAGAATACCACATCGGAATTCCTTGATAAAAAAACCGCTATCCCAAAAGGATTCATTTGCCATTATTCCGATTTAACCCCATTTTTCAGCGATACCAAAGAGAAAAACCAAAAAGGAGGAAACCGTGTCTGCCCACCCACTTGCCGGAAAACAAGCCCCGCACACCCTGCTCGAGAATATACCCCGACTGATCACGAAATATTTCACCGAACAGCCCGATCCGGAGAATCCGCTTCACGCGATCCGATTCGGCACATCCGGGCACAGAGGCTCTTCACTTCACAACACATTTAACGAAAATCACATACTGGCGATTAGTCAGGCCGTGGCCGATTACAGAAGGGAGAACTCAATCAGAGGCCCCCTCTATCTTGGGATCGACACCCATGCGCTGTCGGAACCGGCTATGGTCTCTGCCATCGAAGTGTTTGCTGCCAACGGTGTTGAAGTGCGCTATCAGGATGGATTTGGTTACACCCCCACCCCCGCCGTCTCTCACGCCATCTTGAACTGGAACCGCAACAGTTCCCATCCAAAAGCTGACGGTGTGGTCATCACTCCCTCGCACAATCCCCCGGCGGACGGCGGATTTAAGTATAACGCCACCCATGGCGGACCCGCGGGCGGGGAGATCACCGCCATCATCGAACTGCGGGCCAACCAGTATCTCAAAAAGGGGCTGGTTGGAGTGAAAAGAGTGCCGCTTGCAAAGGCACTGAGGAGGGAATCCGTTCAGCCTTTCGATTTTCTGCGCCCCTACACAGACGAACTGGCTGAAGTGATCGATATGGAGGTGATCCGGGAATCGGGACTGAAGATCGGAGCCGACCCGATGGGTGGATCCGGGATCGCCTACTGGGAACCGATCGCGGAGACATATGGGCTTGAGCTCGAAGTGGTGAATCCGCGGGTGGATCAGACGTTCAGCTTCATGAGTGTGGACAGAGACGGCATAATCAGGATGGACTGCTCCTCTCCCTGGGCGATGGCCAGCCTGATCAGCCTGAAAGATAAGTATGATATCGCATTTGGCAACGATACCGATTTCGACCGCCACGGGATCGTTACCAAAACGGGTTTGATGAATCCGAATCATTACCTCTCCGCAGCCATTCGCTATCTTTTTGAAAACCGGCCAGGCTGGAGCCCGGATGCAGCCGTGGGGAAAACGCTGGTTTCCAGCAGCATGATCGACCGCGTGGCTGCCTCCATCGGCAGAAAACTGTCGGAAGTACCGGTTGGATTCAAATGGTTCGTGGATGGCCTGCTCGACGGCTCCTATGGCTTTGGCGGTGAAGAGAGCGCCGGGGCTTCCTTCCTCCGGAAAAACGGCACGGTCTGGTCAACCGACAAGGACGGAATCATTCTCTGCCTGCTGGCTGCTGAAATGACAGCCAGAACCGGAAAGGGTCCGGACGAACAGTACAGAGAGCTCGAAAAACAGTTTGGAAGCCCGGTCTATGAACGGATGGATGCACCGGCCGGCCTCGAAGAGAAGAAGGTACTCTCCGGGCTCTCCCCCGATCAGGTAAAAGCCGACACGATGGCCGGGGAGCCGATTCTGAAAAAACTGACCCGCGCCCCCGGAAACGATGCCGCGATCGGCGGACTCAAAGTGGAGACGGAAAACGGCTGGTTTGCTGCGCGTCCCTCCGGAACGGAAGAGATCTATAAAATCTATGCCGAGAGCTTCAAAGGAGCGGAGCACCTGAAAAAGATTCAGCAGGAAGCGGTGGAAATCGTTAATTCCGTACTTGGGAAGTAGCAGTGGCTCTTTCAGCCCAAACCAGACCACCT
>REDA01000030.1 GCA_007693745.1 Balneolaceae bacterium | reverse complement strand
CTCTCTCCTGTCTGCCTCTCCGATAAAGTATCCGTTACAGATCTGTTCCCGGCTGCGGATAAAACGTTTGAATCTGTCTGCAGGTTTCCACTGCCTGACACAGCGTCCGCTGCCGCTGTTTCATTGCTCATTACGGCTGCTTTCATGACCCCTGACGGAAGCAGCAGAAACAGCACGATTCCAACCGGCAGCCAGCCTCCCGCCGGACGGTTCATGTCACTCCCTGCGTCAGTTCCCGGATAACCGCTTCATGCTCCGGAAACGCCTGCAGCATCCGGTAGCGGTCGGCCATCTCAAAATCCCTGAAATCAAATCCGGGGCAGACCGTACAACCACAAAGTGCAAAACTTCCGGGCTCTTCTACCGTCACGCCAAACCAGACCCCGGCAGGCACAGTGAACTGCGGACGTTCGCCGCTGGTCAGCTCTTTTCCAAGAACAAACGCTTCGTAGAGGGAATCCTCGTGAATCATATGTACTGTTACCGGCGATCCTTCGTAGTGATGCCACACCTCATCGGAGCGGATGCGGTGGAAAAGAGAGCGTTCACCACTCCCCAGCAGATAGTAGATCGAGGTACTCAGGCTTCGTCCGCCCGGAAAATCATCACCGCCCACCTGAAAACTCTCCCGGCTTCTGTACACCTCTTTGAAATATCCCCCTTCCGGATGAGGCGTCAGCGCCAGTAACTCAATCACCTCCTCTTTTCGATCCATAATTCCCCCATATCACTTTATATTACCAGATGGCTTTAAAAATCAGGAATTTTGCCCGGGATCAAGGCAGAAGCAAAAGTACAACAAGAACCGTTTCAGGTTACGTATGGATTCTAAATTTGCGACAGTGAACATACCGGACAAAAAATACATCTTGCAAAGGCATCTGCTACTCAAATATGTGAAAATGAACCCAATTTCTCCAACACTCATTTCACCATGGCTGATCTTGCAATCCCCCCTCCGTCGGAACAGCCCCTGCTATTAACCACGTCCCCTGCCGATGCTCGCCTCTTCCGGTAACAGCCGGGTTCATCAGGCGGCCTGCTTTCCGCATGACCTGAAAACCGTTCGGTTGAAATGGGTTTTTTTGATACCTTTTTGATCAGACCAATCCGTTCTCCGTTTTCCGGAGAAGTGTATCGAACCGTAATGTACTTCACTCCCATGAAACCACTCCTGTTTCTGCTGCTCCCCCTGCTGTTTCTCTCCTCCTGCACTGATAGCCGTGTTGAGAATACCAATCCCTTTGCCGGACCCTCACCCTGGCCTGATATTCGTCAGGAACGCATAGAAACGCTGCTCCCGGCCGCCATGCAGCGCGCCGGCGCGGATGCCTGGGCGATACTCTGCCGATCCAACAACAACGATCCGCTGGCCCTGCATGTGGGGTGCGAAAACGCCGTAGCCCCGGCTGTTTTTCTCTTTGAACTGCGCGGTGATGAGATCTTTTCTACCGTGTTCACTCCCCCCGGCGAAGCAACCGCACTGCAGGAAATCGGGCTGCACGACCGCATTGTCGTGACCCCCCGCAGCCCGGGAGCCCTGGTGGCGGCGGCCGATTATATCAACGAAAATGTATCCGGAGCACTGGCTCTCAATTACAGTGAGAATAATGAACTGGCCGACGGACTCAGCCACTCTCAGTATGTACGCTTTACGGATCTGCTCACCCAACAGGTTAAAAACCGGATTGTCTCTTCAGAAGAGCTGGTCTATGAGTGGCTCTCCGTGAAACTGCCCGCTGAGGTGGAGATTATGCGGCAGGCCGCAGAGCTTACAGCAGCGTGGCAGCTTGAAGCCTACAGCCGGGTGATCCCCAATGAAACCACAGACCGCGATGTGGCTGATTTTCTGAAATCGAAGATGCGGGAATATGGCGTGGGGGATGCCTGGTCGCCGGATCAGAATCCCGCCGTCAACTCCGGACCGGACCGCGGACACGCCCATCCTACCGACCGGATTATACGTCCGGGAGATGTGATACAGATCGATTTCGGAATCCGCGTGTTTGATATGTGGGTGACCGACATCCAGCGCTTTGCCTATGTACTTCATCCCGGTGAAAGGGAAGCACCTGCCGATATTCAGCGCTACTGGGAGGTGGCACGCGACGGAAACCGGATGGTTCTCGAAGTGATGCAGCCGGGCATCACCGGCCTGCAGGTGGACCGGGTGCAGCGGGAGTGGATACGTGAAAACGGCTCGATGGAGGTGATGTGGAATACAGGACATCCGGTGGGTTATGTGGCGCATGACATCGGCCCGAGTCTGGGCGGTGCACAGATCGGCCGCGACCCCTCACCCGATGCTTACCGTGAGCTGAGGGAAGGAAATGTGTTTGCCTACGACGGTTTCTTCATGTGGGAAATCGAAGGAGGCACGAAAACCATATCCGTGGAAGAGATGGCGGTTGTCACCCCAACAGGCGCCGAATATCTCACAGCCCCCCAGGAAGAACTCATTTTGATACGGGGGGATTGAGGTTGAGGTTGAGGTTAAGGTTGAGGTTGAGGTTGAGGTTGAGGGCGCTTCGCGCGTTTCTTGTTTCAGGTTTCTTGATCTACTCACTTTTCCCTTCCCCGCAGGAATAACAAATAAACCAAACCCTCTTTTCCGGTTGAATTAGGCTTTTAAAATTTCCCGTCTCTCCGTACATTGTAAAAACTTAAACATGAGCTGATGACCCCGCTCCCCCCAAACGACATACAAGAATATTCACTCACAAATCCGACGCGGTTTCCGTTGTCGGATTTTTTTTGGTCATCGGTTCCGGCACCTTGCAATTATCATATCCAATCACTCTCATGAGTACTGAAGCCACACTTCACCAAAAAGCCATTTTAGCCCTTTCAGACGGCACTGTCGCCGAAGGCCGGGCCATCGGGATCACCGGAACCACCGGCGGTGAAATCTGTTTTAACACCAGCATGACCGGTTATCAGGAGATCTTTACCGATCCCAGTTACCACGGGCAGCTGATGATGATGACCTATCCGCATATCGGAAATTACGGTACCATGAGCCGTGATGATGAAGCGCACAGAGTGATGATTGCCGGCCTGATTGTACGCTCATTTTCCGATCACTTCAGCAATCCTGTTGCCGATGGAAGCTTACAGGAGTACCTGGTCAGAAACCGGGTGATCGGAATCTCCGGCGTGGATACCCGCATGCTGGTGCGGCATATTCGCAACAAAGGCGTGATGAATGCCGTGATCAGTTCAGATATTACCGACAGGGATGAACTTGTTGATAAAGCCCGGCAATGGGACTCCATGGAAGGGCTGGAACTCGCCACCAGGGTTACCCGCAAGGAGGCGCAAACCGTCCCGTCCGACGGTCCCTGGAAGGTGGCTGCCTTCGACTATGGCATCAAACAGAATATTATCAACAGTTTTGTTCAGCGTGGGTGTACCCTTCGTATCTTCCCGGCTGAGTGCAGTCTGGACGATGTGAAGGAGTGGGAAGCCGACGGTTACTTTTTCAGCAATGGCCCCGGCGATCCCAACGCCTCGGCACATTACGCCCTTCCTGTGGTGAATTATGCAAAATCAACCGGAAAGCCGCTTTTTGGCATCTGCCTTGGCCATCAGCTGATGGCTCTCTCTGAAGAGATCCCTGTCAGAAAAATGTTTGTCGGCCATCGTGGCGCCAATCAGCCTGTGAAAAATTTGAAAACAGGACTGGTTGAGATCACCACACAGAATCACGGATTTGCGGTGGATGAGAATACGATCCACGATTCCAGAGCCGAAATCACACATATCAATCTGAATGACAACACGATCGAAGGACTCAGGTTTAAAACCTTCCCGGGGATGTCGGTACAATACCATCCTGAAGCCTCCCCCGGCCCGCACGATTCGTCCTATCTCTTCGATCAGTTCCTGGATATGATCAAAGAAGCCGCCGGGCAATAGGCTCCGGACTCATTTTCAAACAACTTTTTTTAACCCAATTTCCAAAAATCTCCCATGCCAAAACGTAACGACATAAGTAAAATCCTGATTATCGGTTCTGGCCCCATCGTGATCGGACAGGCCTGCGAATTTGACTATTCCGGAACCCAGGCCTGCCGCTCCCTGAAGGAAGAAGGTTTTGAGGTCGTCCTGATCAACTCCAATCCGGCTACCATCATGACCGACCCGATGATGGCCGATGCCATCTATCTGCTGCCCATGACTACAGACTCCATCCGAACCATCGTGGAGAAGGAAAGACCGGATGCCGTACTGCCAACCATGGGGGGGCAGACAGCGCTCAACCTCGCGCGGGACCTTCAGCATGAAGGCTACTGGGAAAAAATGGGTGTGAAGGTGATCGGTGTCAATATGGCCGCTGTGGATATTACCGAAGACCGGCAGCTCTTTCGTGATCTGATGGAGCGTATCGGTATCGAACAGTGCCGAAGCCGAACCGCTGAATCCCTGCTCGATGCCAAGGAGATCGTGGAAGAGCTGGGCGGTCTCCCGATCGTAATCCGACCCTCCTTCACCCTGGGGGGAACCGGAGGCGGTATTGTGTGGCATGAGGACGAATTTGAACGAAAAGTACTTCGCGGTCTCGAACTGAGCCCCGTACACCAGGTGCTGATCGAGGAGAGTATTTTCGGATGGAAGGAATTTGAACTGGAGCTCCTGCGTGACGATAACAACAATGTGGTCATTGTCTGCCCGATCGAAAATCTCGACCCGATGGGGGTTCATACCGGCGATTCAGTGACTGTGGCACCAACGCAAACCCTTACTGACAAGCAGTATCAGCTGATGAGAGATGCAGCCATCCTGATGATGCGCTCCATCGGCGAGTTTGCCGGCGGATGCAACGTACAGTTTGCCATGGAGCCTGGCAGCGACCGGCTGGTTGCGATCGAAATCAATCCGCGGGTGAGCCGCTCTTCAGCCCTGGCTTCAAAAGCCACCGGCTATCCCATCGCCAAGATCGCCACCAAGCTGGCCGTGGGGTACACACTGGATGAACTGCCAAACCCGATCACACAGGTCTCCTCTGCCTGTTTCGAACCCTCCATCGACTACGTGGTGGTGAAAATTCCCCGTTTCAATTTTGACAAATTTACCGGTGTGGATGAAGAACTCACCACGCAGATGAAAGCCGTGGGCGAGGTGATGTCGATCGGCCGCACCTTCCCGGAAGCCCTCAATAAAGCATGGCAGTCACTCGAGATCGGGCGCAGCGGTCTGGGAGCCGACGGCTACAGCGAACCGGATCGGAAGACCGTTCGGGAGCGCCTTTTACGGCCCTACTGGGATCGTACCCTGCAGATCCGGAACGCGTTTAAATTCGGTACCTCCGTCGAAGAGATCGCCGACATCACCAAGGTCGATCCCTGGTTCCTGCAGCAGATCCGCTACATGGTAAGCCTGGAAAACCGCACAGAGGGTCAGTCCCTGAACAGTATTCCACGCGAAGACCTGCTGGAGCTCAAACGGGCCGGTTTTTCGGATGTTCAGATCGCCTGGCTGCTCAGCAAAAGCGGTGAAAAGATTGTGGAACAACAGGTGAGAGAGAAGAGACTTTCCATGAATCTGAAACCTGTCTTCAAACTGGTGGATACCTGTGCAGCCGAATTTCCGGCAGAAACCCCCTATTACTACTCTACTTACGAAAATGAAAATGAGAGCATTGTCACCGGCCGGAAGAAGGTGATGATCCTCGGCAGCGGACCCAACCGTATCGGACAGGGGATTGAATTCGACTACTCCTGCGTGCATGCCGTACTCGCCGCACAGGAGATGGGCTATGAAGCGATCATGGTGAATTGCAATCCGGAAACAGTATCCACTGATTTCGATATTGCCGATAAACTCTATTTTGAGCCGGTGTACTGGGAGCGGGTGCTCGACATTTTTGAACACGAAAAACCGGAAGGAGTTATACTGCAGGTCGGCGGACAAACCGCACTCAAGCTTGGGAAACGCTTTGTGGAAGCCGGGATCAAAATCTTTGGAACTGAATTTGAGAAAATCGACTTCGCAGAAGATCGCGGAGAGTTTTCAAAATTCCTCAAGCGGCTGCATATCCCTTTCCCAAAATATGGAACCGCCCGAAATGCAGATGATGCGGTAGCCATTGCAGATCGGGTAGGGTACCCGGTACTCATTCGCCCGAGTTATGTGCTGGGCGGGCAGGGGATGAGGATCGCTGTTCGGGAAGAAGAGCTGCGAAGATATGTCGAACGTATCCTTCAGACCCATCCCGAAAACGATTTTCTGATCGATAAGTATCTCGACAAGGCGATAGAGGTGGATGTGGATTCGGTATTTGACGGAGAACAGCTCCATATTGCCGGCATTATGCAGCATATTGAACCGGCCGGGGTCCACTCGGGCGACTCCACCGCTGTACTTCCGCCCTACTCTCTCAGCAAGCTGATTATCGAGACAATAGAAACGTATCAGTACAGAATCGCAAAAGAGATGGGTATTGTCGGTTTTTTAAATGTACAGTATGCGGTGAAGGATGAAGAAGTCTATATTCTTGAGGCCAATCCCCGATCCACACGAACGATCCCCTTCATTGCCAAGGCAACAGAGCGGCCTGAGGCAAAAATCGGGGTAAAGGTGATGCTTGGAGCCAAGCTGAGTGAATTTGATCTCACGTCAAAACTGAAAAACTGGGCGATCAAGGAGCCGGTTTTCCCGTTCGACAAATTCCCGGAAGTGAAACGGGAACTGGGTCCGGAGATGAAATCCACCGGCGAAAGTATCTACTTTATGGATGACTTCAGCGACGAGCATTTCCGTAAACCTTACGAATTTAAAAACCTCTATCTGAGTAAATAACCGTAATGATTTGTTTACCGTATACACCGGATTAAATCAGAACGGTCTTCTTGTGAACCACTTCTGATCTTATACCGGCTAAACGATGAACATCACATAGTGGGTGTAAAGGGTACGGATGAATGATGAAGGCATATTCTCAGTAAGCCTTCATCGTCTCTGAAATAACCAAAGGTGTACTCAACCTGCTTCTCTGCTCCTGTACCGGCTTCCGTAAAAAAGTAATTCCCCATAGCCAGTGCAATCTCCCCGCGGATGGCAATTCCGCCGGCATTGTCAAAGCGTACAGCGGTCCATGGTTGAAGGGCAAATCCTGTGTCTTCATGATAATCTCTGTTTCCGCCCACAAAGTAGGAGAGCGCTGCCTCCCTGTTTGTGCGGAAGGGAACCTCTCTCGCACGTGTTGGCTTGAACAACACCTCGCCCTGTTCATACCCGTAGAACTGATCTACTACGTCGGAGGCATAGCGAAGGCATGCATTCCGGTCATTCTTCAACTCGCCGATTCGGATAATCGAATCTCCCCAGGCTTTTTGAGCCTTCAAAACTTCTTCTTTTGTAATCATATCTGCAGGTATTCTCTGTATAAATTACTGGTTTGGGAACAGTTCCGGCATAACTTTCTCACCTTAATGAATCACCCGGCTTCACTGAGCCTGGAGCAAGCCGAGATAATGCCACTGTTCAATAATAAGAAATCTTCGCGATTATTCTCACACCTGCCTCTTGATTTTTCCATAAATACCTGATCATTTATACATTTGAACAGTTTGATTTCATTTCACTTGTGCCTTCATATCCTCTTCATATACTCTCATTAGGTTCTACATTGTACGTTACCGGAAAACAGACTCTTTGCCTGCAGTAAAATTTGCACTCTGTGCCAATAGACAAAACCGGCATCTATTCTTTTTGTACCTTTCCTGCAAATGCATCTATACGACCATGAATAAATCGGTTCTCTTTTTCTCACTCATTCTCTCCTCTGTACTACTATCCGCCTGCAGCAGCCCCGCACTGGATGATTACCGGGATGTCCGTTTTGAACTGATCAATCAGAATGGAGAAGCGGTGGTCTTTCCCGACGATTTTCGGGGTTCACCGCTGGTTGTCGGTTTTATCTATACCCATTGCCCCGATATCTGCTCTTTTATCACAGCCAACGTAGGGAAGGTATATGAAGAGATGGACCAACCCGGAGATACACAGTTCCTCCTGGTTACCTTCGATCCCGAGCGGGATACCCCCACCGTGCTGAAGGAGTATGCCGCAGCTTTTGATATGGACCGGCCTCCGTTTCAGTTTCTCACAGGCGATCCTGAAACCATAGACAGTTTTATGCGAAGGGTGAGTGTGCGCACTCAGGAATCCTATTCACGCGACCTTGAAGACGGTGAGAGAATGTATTTTCTGAATCACTCCGATAAAATCCTGTTGATTGACCAAAACTCCAGGCTTATTTTTGACTACGGCGGCAGCATGACGCCGGTTAACATTATCCTCGAAGATCTGAACAAATTATGAAATCATCTCTGTCTCTCCTCCTTTTTACGCTTTCATTCATACTATTTGCCGGTTGTCAAAACCCGCCTGAAGAGAGTGCAGAGCTGATCCTGCCCGAATCCGGTATCGCTATTGAAGACGCCTGGGCACGACCCGGCCGCGCCAACGGAGTCACTGCCGTGTACATGCATGTGCTGAACGGCTCCGCCGAAACGGATACACTTGTCGCTATCAGCTCTCCGGTTGCCGGGCTGGTTGAACTTCATGAGACATTTGACCGGGGTGATGGAATGATGGGGATGCGGGAATCGGAAGAACCCTTCTTCCCCGGAGAGAGTGTGGTAAGCATGCGGCCCGGCGGACTCCATATTATGCTGATGCAGCTCAGAGAGGCTCTTCAGGAAGGTGATGAAGTGGAAGTGACCCTTGAGTTTTCCATCGCGGGAGAGATGACCCTGTCGGTTCCGGTTCAGTCTCCCGACAGCCGTACAACCGGGGTTCATTCACACTAAAAGGCGGGAATACAGATTTACTTTAATTCCAGGTCTGCTTTTTCGGAGCTAAATCCTACTTCTTCCTTGCCTTCACCCAGTGCCTTCTCCATCTCCGTTCGCAGTTTCTGAATGGAGAGCCCGCTGGAGAGGACCCCTTTTTGTGCAATGGAGATGCGTCCGGTCTCTTCAGAGACCACTACCACAAATACGTTGTTTGTCTCGCTGATCCCAACGGCAGCCCTGTGGCGGGTACCCATCACACTGGAAATATTTGGATTCTGGGAAATGGGTAGATAACAGCTTGCCGCAACGATACGGTTACTCCGAATAATAACGGCACCATCATGCAGTGGTGTGTTTTTCTGAAAAATCGTTTTGATTAAATCCGAATTTACCCTGGCATCCAGTTTAACCCCGACATCCACAAGATCCTGAAGAGAGGATGACCGCGCGAAGACGATAAGCGCACCGGTTTTACTTTTCGACATCGTCCTGACGGCATCAATCACCTCTTCGATCATGGAGTCGGAACCTGCAGAACCAATGAACCTGTCCAGAGACGTATTCTGACCCAGATTATAGAGCAGCTTCCTGATTTCAGGCTGAAAAATGATAAAGACAGCGAGAACCCCCACATCAATCATGCTCCTCAGCATAAAATTGAGTGTGGAAAAACCGAGGATACTCACCCCTGCATTCAGCAGAATAATAAAGAGCAGCCCCAGAGCGGCCTGAATCGCGAAGGTTCCCCGTATCCATCTGTAGAGATAGTACAAGACCATGGCGATTACAAGAATCTCCAGTATGTCTTTAATCCCGAAATCTATGAAACCCAGTGGAAACAAATGTATTCCTGACTCGTTTGTTTGTATTCGTTGATAACAGCCTCTTTAATCATCTGGTTTCAATCTGTCTTTGTAAGGCGGCTTTAAAAAACTGTTCTTTTCCTCAATATCTTCGTTGTCGCAAATTCAAAAACCTCACGATTCGCAAACAGGCTGCGTATTCTTAATTTTTTTTCGCCTGGTTCCTGTGCAAAATTCCTTGTTTTTCAAAGCCCCTGTAAATCTACCCTGATCATCACGTATAAGGCTGATTTAAAATAAGAATAAATCTGCTTAATCCTCATCCCGTTGCGCTCCGCTGATCCGCTAACCGGGCAGACCGGTCTTAACGCATTCTTTTATCCTCAATCCGGGAGTTGAATACAGTGCCGCAGGCCGGAAGCATTCCTGAAAATGAATGAAGTTTTCCTGCCCGGTACAGAAACGTTTCAAAAAGATGGTTTTACTCCTTCGGAGCCGGGGTGCCGGAAATGGCATGACAGACCGAGATGATATCCGATGCCTCTTCCACATCGTGCACCCTGAGTATCTTTGCCCCCTTCAGAAGAGAGTGATAATGTACCGCAAGGGTTCCCGCCAAACGGCCTTCTGCAGCACGGTCATTCAGCAGATCCCCGATCATTTTTTTTCTGGAAGCACCCACCAGCAGCGGTCTTTTCAGACTTCTGAAGCTATCCAGATGGCGTATAATCTCCAGATTATGCTCAAGCCGTTTACCAAATCCGATTCCCGGATCAAGGATCACCGATTCCACCCCTGCCTGCTCCAGGCTATTCAAACCTTCTCTGAAAAAGGACTCAATGTCAGTGATCACATCATTGTATTCAGGGTTGATCTGCATCGTTTTTGGATCCCGAACGGAATGCATGAGTACATACCCTGCTCCATACTCTGCGCAGAGTTCAGCGAAACGAGGTTCTTTCCGCAGGCCGCTTACATCGTTAATGAGATGGGCTCCTGCTTCAAGGGCTGCTTTGGCCACCTCAAATTTGGTTGTATCGACTGAGAGAATAAGATCGGGATATCTTTTAATAAGAGCTTCCACTACCGGCATCACTCTTTGCAGCTCTGTCTTTTCATCCACCGGATCCGAACCCGGGCGTGTCGATTCACCACCAATATCGATGATTCCTGCTCCCTGCCGAATCATCTCACCCGCCCTTTTTACAGCATGCTCTGCCTGAAGAAACCGCCCTCCGTCAGAGAATGAATCCGGCGTGACATTCAGAATCCCCATCACCACGGGCCTCTCCAGGCTTACAGTCCGGCCCCTGAGATTCAATTTCATTATATTTTTTCCTGTACTTCGTTGATCTGGTTTTTCGCTCTGATCCTGAAAAGCGCTTCCATGTAAAAACGCTCTCTTCTGAAGAATCTGAATTCAGCTTTTTGGTTAATCCCAGTCTTCTTTCAGGGCATCCAGTTTATCCTCCTTGCCGGCCCATTCTTTGGCGGAGGGTAGTTCATCTTTGGTCTCATTGATCACATGATCTTCCCACTGTTCGGCAAGACGCTCATTCAGATCAATGTAATGCTCCCATTTTTCGGGCACTTCGTCGTCGGGATAGATGGCTTCGACCGGACACTCAGGAACGCAGGCATCACAATCAATACATTCGTTCGGATCGATCACCAGGAAATTGGGACCTTCACGAAACGCATCAACCGGACAGACCGCCGCACAGTTGGTGTATTTACAGTTGATACAGGGTTCGGTTACTACATATGCCATGATGTACAGATATTGGGGTTGAGGATTAACTTCAGAAGGTGCAATATTTTATTGCAAATCGTGTTTAGATGCAAACCAAACTTTGAGTAAAAACCGTTCAGATGGTGCGGGTTGTTTCAGCTGTGACAAATCCGGTCTCCTGCCGAATGAAGACACTCAGATAAAACCTCCGGCAGAGACCCGGGGAGTTTTATCCCGCTGGTTTCAGTCGGTTTTCAGCAGATGAATGACCTCATCCAGGGTGCCGTCGTTCGGGGCCGGTTCAATCCCCAGCAGATGGGCCATCAACTCGTAGAGATGAATGGCTTCAATACCGGACACCCTCTCTCCGTTTCTGAATGCGGGTCCTTTTGCCGCAAAAAAGGAGAACATTTCAGGGTCCCTGTTGTCGTAGCCATGTGTTCCGGCAAGTACCCCTCTGTTGTTGAAAAAGGGTCGGTTGGTGATGGTATAACCGATGTCGGCCAGCAGAATGATCTCCGGAATCCGGTAGTGATTCCGGAAATGAAACCGTTCGGGGAGCTCATCCCGCAAAAAGACCCGGTAAGCGTACTCCTCTTCTTTTTCCTTGAGTGCCTGATAGACGGTTTCCGTTTTTCCTTCACGCGGTTTCAGCATACCGGCCGGACTCCAGGCCACCACATCCACATCATTCAGGTTGATCAGATCTTCCAGGAAAATCACCCGGTCGGGCGATGTGGCTGCCATACCGTGATCCGATACGAGCAAAATATTGAGCGATTCGCTGAGGCCATGGGCTTCCATTCGATCAAGAAGATAGCCGATCAGGCCGTCCATTTCCTTTACAGACTCATCCACCTCCTCTGCATCAGGCCCGTAGCGATGGCCCCGGCTGTCCACAAAGCTGAAATAGAGTGTGCCAAAATCGGCCTGTGTCTCACCGGCGGGATCGAGCCAGGTCATCACACTGTCGATGCGTACACTGTCGGGTACAGAGCCGTCGTAGTCCATCCAGCGGGTTGGCTGAACGCCGTAAATCGAGGCCTCTGAGCCGGGCCAGAAGAAGGTTACGGCCGTTTTGCCCTGCTTTTCAGCCGTGGCCCAGATCGGCTCGCCCCCCCACCAGCGTTCATCATTGGGGGTTCCCTGCGGACCATAACTGAATCGCGCTTCCAGCTCATAATCGTAAAAACTGTTGGCGATGATGCCGTGGTTTTCGACATGAAGGCCGGTTGCAATCGACCAGTGTGAGGGAAAGGTGTTGGGTGGAAATACCGGGATCAAATGCTCTGCCTGCACCGCCTGCCTGAGGAAGCGGTCGAAGTCCGGGGTTTCATTCCTGTCAACATAACTGTTGATAAACCCGTCTATGGAGATCAGAAGAACCGGATTACGTTCCGGTTCTGAAGAGATGGATGCTTGCCGGTCATCTGAACAGCCTGACAGCAAAATGACCGATGCAATTATAAAAGAGATGATTCGGGTGAGAACAGAAGGTTTCATAAAGTCGGGAACTGAAGTCGTTGTTGAATGTTGCCGGATCATAGTGAATTCCGGAATATAGTTCGGATAAACGTAAAAAGAATGAAGAAGTGCTTGGTAATTGGTAATCAGGCGCCTTAGCGCTTATTAAACGTGTATATCGGTACTGCTTCGCGAGCTCTTTTCAATACAAACAGACAAAGCATCGCAGTTGATTCAACGAAAAAAACAATCTGAATCCGGTAAAATAAAAAAGGGCAGCCGGTATAAACCGGTTGCCCTTTGATTACAACATTGGTTGTAAGTGGTGGATCCCCTTAGTTAAAGAGGTATCTCACGCCAACCTGTGCACTCCAGGTGTTGGCAAGGTTAATATTCTGTCTGAAGCTTTCATCCAGATTACCACTTGAGGGGTAGTTCACTGTGAATGTCGCATTGCCGTTGGCATCCATGCCACGGTACTGCAGCGGATTACGCTGAACAGGTACCTGCGAAACGCCCCACTCACTGTTGATCAGGTTACCAAGGTTGAGTACATCAAATGTTACCTGGAACTTATGCTGGCCTCTGAAGATGTTCACATCCTGAGCCACTCTGAAGTCCACTCTGTGCAGCCATGGGAGTTTGGCGCCGTTACGCTCGGTGATTTCTCCGCGCTTGCCGCTCAGGTAGGGATCCTGAGAGATAAAGGCATCCAGATCAGACCACTGCTGAGCAGCTGTAGCTGTTACGTTTCCGTCTCTGTCAACTGCATCCACCAGCTGTGCTTCCGCGGCATTTCTCGGCACGTACATGAGGCGAACACCGGATCCGTCACCAAAGCTTCCGGAGTAGGTGTAGCTGTAACGTCCCTGATCGCCTCCCACATAGATGAAGGAGAAGCGGGTGAGGTTGTTGCGGCTGAAGGTACGCGTGTCATATGAGACCTGCGCTACAATCCGGTTCGGTGTATCAAAACGGGAGAACCCGGCTTCAGGATTGTTTCGGTCATTCAACGCCACATCCGGCCAGAGCGACTGCGCCTGGGAACCGCCGATCAGACCGTAGTCACGGGAACGGCTCATGGTGTAGTTCACATTGGCAAAGAGGCCGAAGTCCCATGTTTTTTCCAGACCAAGGTTCAGGGATACATAAGAACCTTCGTTGATATTGGTCAGGTAATAGACCTCACGAAGCGGGGTTCCGGCTGCTCCTGGAAGCTCCTGTCGGTAGAGTGGATAGGCATTTCCGGCAACATTGGCTGCCTGTCCGGTTCTCTGGTGAGCGAGGTTCACAGCCAGCGGGCTGTTGAAGTCTCTGGAGTAGATCAGTTCGGCAGTACCGATAAAACCGGCCGGCAGTCTGTGATCCACAGCAATATTGGATCTCCATACCTGCGGAAGTTTGAAATCGTCGGCAGTGATGTTGATCTGATTTGGAATCTCAGCTGTGAGAGTATTCGGATCCGGACGATAGGCATTTACATCGGCCTGGAAACCTCTCCACTGCGGTGCGCCGCCCTGTCCCCAGTCGTCAGCAAAGTAACCACGCTGTCCCCGCTGTACACCGTTGGCATTGATCTGGTTGGAAATCCACACGAACGGAAGACGTCCGGAGAAGATCCCCGTTCCACCGCGAAGCTGTGTGGTACGGTCGCCGCTCACATCCCAGTTAAAACCGATACGGGGTGACCAGAGAGGGTTGAGTCCCGGGAACTGGCTCACATCCGGGGTGATGTTACTTCCACCGGTTGGATTCGGAATAGAGAGGTTCAGTGCCTCTACCGTTCTGTTTCTTGGTGCGTCACCCGGATAGAAAGGCAGGTCAATACGCAGGCCGGCAGTCAGTTTGAAATCCGGATTCAGCTGGAATTCATTCTGTACGTAGAGGCCGAGCTGTGCAAACTCCACTTCATCCAGAGGCAGTGTAGTTGGATTGTCTGCATCGAATGTGAAGCCGATCGCAAAGTGAGACGGACGCACGGATGTATCCTGATTGATCACGGATGCCACAAAGTCGTCGTAGGTTGCATAGCGGTACCAGGAGTTCCATACCGGGTTAAACGCGTTTGCGAAGGTCATGTGTTCAAAATTCGCCCCGGCGGTGATGGTATTTCGACCAGTGAAGTAGGTCAGTGTATTGGAGATGCTGAAGGTGTTGTTATCCAGCAGGTTTCCTACAGTGAAGAGCTCGTTACCCATCGACATATAGTAGGTATTGGGGCTGCCACCCGGCAGGGGTTCCATCACCTCGATCATCGGGAAGGTTGCTCCGCCCGGCACGCTTCGCTGCGGATCGGTTACCCAGGTGTATCCTACGCGGAAGTTGTTGGCGAGGTTGTCGCTGAATGTAGAATTAAGCTCACCAACAATCGAGGTAATCACGTTATCCACTGAGTAGTTGGCATTACGGAATGTGATCGCTTCCGGGCCAAACCGGTTGGTATTTCTGTATCTTTCAGAACCCGGAAATCCACGAATACTGTTTCCGTTGATGTTAACATCGCGGAAACTATCATATCGGTTGAAACGAACCATGGCGCGGTGATTTCTATTGATGTTGTAATCAACACGCGCATTCAGGCGAAGGGCTTCATTTGCAAAGGGAATGCTTTCGAAGCCGCCGGTTTCATAGCCGTAGAGATTTCTCATCTGATCACGCACAAATTCAGCCTGTGAAAGCGGAACACGGGTAATCTGCTGTCCGTCGGGTGTTTGGCCCGGACGAAGGGCAAGGCGGTTATCGCCGGGGTTGTCTGCTTCTTCCTGCTCAACGGATACAAAGAAAAAGAGTTTGTCTTTGATGATCGGGCCGCCAAGTGAGAAACCGATTGTTCGTGTAAAGGAGTCGTCTACGTTGATCTCATTGTCACCGATCTTGGTTCCCAGGAGATCCTGGTTTCTGTAGAAGGTGTAGAGGGTTCCGCGGAAACGGTTGGTACCACTTCGTGTAATCGCATTTACGTTGGCGCCGGTAAAACCACCCTGCCGCACATCGTAGGGAGCGAGGTTGATCTGCACCTCTTCGATGGCATCGAGGCTGATCGGGTTGCCGCCGGCAAACTGTGCGGTTCCAAGGCCGAAGTTGTTGTTATAGACATTCCCGTCAACCGTATAGTTGTTGAAACGGTTATCACGACCGGCAAAGCTGGTTCCACTGCTCTGCGGAGTCAGTTTGGTAAGATCGTTGATGCTTCGTGAGATGGTTGGAACGTTGATGATACGGTCTGAAGTGACATTGGTACCGGCACCGGTTCGCTCCTGGTTGAAGATTCTGTCCTCAAGAGCGGTAACAACCAGCTCATCCAGCTCAATCGCCTCTGAGCTTAAAACAGCCCTGAGGTTGTAGGTTTCACCGAGGCTCAGAAATACATCTTCCACTACATAATTTCGGTAGCCCACAAAAGAAAATGAGACGGTATAGGGTCCGCCAACACGCATGTTGGAGATCCGGTAGCTTCCGTCAGCCCGGGTGGATGTACCATAGGTTGTTCCCGATGGTGTGTGAACGGCCACTACCGAAGCACCCGGCAGCGTTTCACCATCTGCATCTGATACAATTCCGGTAAGCGACGAGGTGGTTACCTGCGCCTGTGCAATCTGCCCGAAACCGACAAACAGCAGTACCAGAGCTGTAAGAATTATTGTTAAGTATCTGTTAAACATAGTATCTGTTAGTTTATGTTTTAATTGGCAAGAGAAAGATACGAATGTAATGTTACCCTTCTGTTAACATTACCGTATAATTTAACCTTTTTAAGCCTATTTTTTCTGATTCAGCCCCTGCACGCTTCACCGGAAAAATCAATGAATTCCTGATGGAAAACCCCTTTTTTTAAAGGTGTGGAAAAGATGTTTATAAGTTTTTCAGGGATTCTGCTTTTTTTGTGCGAAAGTTCAGGAGAATCATTCACTATGTTTTCCCTGCCTGAATCATTTTTCTGTAAAATTGTACAAGCCTGTCCTGCGGTATCCCAAGGTAGTAACCGGCCCAGATCGCAGTGAAGAGAAGCTGAAGCCAGACATAGCCGTTCTCCCTGTATGTTCGGGCGGATGTGATTACAGACTCTTTTAAAACTGAAAACCGGCCCTCTTTTTTGATCCGCCGTATTACCTCCTGATCTTCCATTACAAGCAGCTCTTCCCTGAACCCTCCGATATTCAGGAAGAGCTTTTTCCTGACAAACAGGCTCTGATCTCCAAACCGTACCAGAACGGTTTTCAGACGCGTGAAGACACTGTACCATCGCAGCAGCGGATGGGGGTCATCAAAGCGGAGCCTGAAACAGCCGGCCGCTGTCCCTTTTTCAAGTTCCGATAAAATCAACCGGTCGAACTGCCGGGGCGGGCGGGTATCTGCATGCAGAAAGTAGAGGATTCCCCCCTTTGCCACAGCGGCGCCGCTGTTCATCTGAGCCGCTCTTCCTTTTCGGGGAGAATGAATCACCCTCGCACCGGCTTCCTTTGCCACTTCCGCTGTACCGTCCGTACTGCCTCCGTCCACAACCAGGATTTCCTCAATCCGTTCCGATCCGGCATCCTCCAGATAGTGCACCAGTTCCCAGATACTATCCGATTCATTGTAGGCGGGAATAATCACACTGATCCTTTCATCATTCTGCATAGCCACCCCATCTTTCCAGATCTTCTTTTGTATCGATATCCCCAAGCTCCGGAAGCAGGGCCACGCTGTACCCCGATCTCTCAGCTCTTTTTAGCGTAGCCTTCAGCACCCCCCGGGTACTCCACGGCATATCCCGGAAGAGCTCCTCATGCAGCTGTTTCATCCCCAGAAGATAGTACCCTCCGTCCAGTGCCGGCCCCACAACAAGGGTATGCTTTTCCAGGGCGGTAAAAGCGTTCTCTATCAGGACCGAAGTGAGATAGGGGCAGTCGCTGCCGATAATCACCGCCTTCGTGTATCCCTCTTCAAATACCGTTTTAAAGGCATTGCGCATGCGTTCTCCAAGTCCGCCGCCACACTGCACCCTTTTTTTGAACAGGGACGGATCGATAAAATCGTCCGGATCCGCAAAATCCGAATACCATGCCTGAAGATGAGCATTCCGAACCCCTGAGGTGTTTTTTATGGTCATGCGTAGCAGCCGGATATAGATCTCCAGTGCCTTCTCTTCTCCCATCTCTTTTGCGAGACGGGTTTTAACCTTCCCCTTTTCGGGGTTCTTGATAAAAATGATCACTGCTCTTTCTTCCGGGAACATATCTGGTGGTTGAAGGTTTACATACTGCGAATGTATTGAAATCTGTATTGTTTTGATCTGTTTTCTGCTATCTTTTCAAATCTGAACAGTTGCTTGTTTTGAAACAGCCCTGAATTTGCTCACACAGAGGTCCGGCGGAAACATCTGCCCGCAACGTGAATCCATATTGAATTTTACGTTGTCGTCAGGCCTTAATCGGGCAAAAAGAAAGTTTTACTTAACCATTTATTCCAACAAACCCATAAAAACCGTGGCAAGAAAAAATAACCCGAATCAAATCCGACCTGAAAATTCAGTATCTAAACAGGAGATTGTAACCGGAAATCTCTTTTATCTCCTTTCCCTCTTTTTTTTCCTTTCACTGTTCCAGGTGCCGGAATCCGCTCAGGCTCAGAGTCGTCCGGGCAATACCGAAATCGGAATCATTCTGGGTGAACCCACCGGTATCAGCCTAAAAAAATGGCAGAGCTCTGTTACTGCTTTTGATGCAGCATTGGCGTGGTCGTTCGGTAAAAATGAATCGGTACTCATCCATGCCAGTTACCTCTACCACTCTCCGCTTGAGGTGGATCAGGGGGACCTGTATTTCTACTACGGGCTTGGAGCGCGTGCAATTTTTTCCAAAGATCCGATATTCGGTGCCCGTATCCCTGTCGGCCTGCAGTATATTCTTCCCTCCAGCCGGCTGACTCTCTTTTTTGAGGTTGCGCCCACATTTGATTTGATCCCTGCAACAAGATTTGGGGTAAACGGAGGGGTGGGAGTCAGGTTCTTTCTCTGAAAGATCAGACTCCTTTCTTCAACTTATCGATCTCCATTTCGGCCTGACGCAGTTGTTCTTCGCTGGATGTAATTTTCTGCTCCATTTTTTCGATACGTTCCCTGGCCTGGTCAAGAAGCGGGTTTCCTTTTTTGCCCTCCTTGAAGTAGCTCAGTGACTCCTTCATCTGGATCAGCTCACTGCTCATTTTACTGATCTGGCGGCTCAGCTGCTCTGCCTGCTGCTGTTTCTTTTTAATATCGGTCAGGTCGTCGGCTGAAAACTGCTGTGCCTTCTCTTTTCCGACAATCTGTGCAACATCACGCGTGGTCCGGAACCGCTCATAGATCTCATCGCACACTTCCCTGTACTCCTTCCAGAGACGGTTTTTATGCTTTATGGGTACGTAGCCCGCCTTCTTAAACTCTTCCTGGAGCGGTTTGGCCAGTTCCACAGCCTCCGTCGGATTTTCATGGGAGATCAGTTCACGGAGCTGATCTATTACCTGCTGTTTCTCTTTCAGGTTGTCTTTCCGCTCTTCTTTCACCTCTTTAAAGTAATCGCGGCGGCGGTCATAAAAATGATCCATTGCGCCCTTGAACTGCTTCCAGATTTTTCCTGATTTCCGGCGGGGAACCGGGCCTGCTTTTTTCCAGGTTTCCATCAGCGACTGCAGTTCCTTGTGCGTCTGTTCCCACTCCTCCGACTCTTTCAGCTCTTCGGCTTTGCGAATAAGGGCCAGCTTGGCTGTATAGTTTTCTTCTTCCTGCTCGCGCAGCTCGTCAATATTATCACTCTTCTTCTCGTTGAAGGCGTCTGTTGCCGCCTTGAAACGGTCCCACAGTTCATTCTCATCCTTCTGAGGAAGGTTTCCGATCTTCTTCCAGCGCCGGTGCAGTTTATTTACCTTCCGGGCAGCATCTGCAAGATCCTCCGAATCGATCAGTGCTTCCGCCTCATCAATCAGTTTCTTCTTCTTGACCAGAAACGCTTCAATCTCTTTTCTGTATTTCGAATCGAACTGAAACCGCTTTCCACTGAATGTGTCCTGGGCTGTATAGAACCGATCCCAGATCTCCTTGTTTTTTTCCGTGGGAATGCGGCCAATTTTTCGAAACTGCCGGAGATATTCAGCCAGTTTCTTGTCGAGTTCACTCCAGTCTGTCTCTTTATCCGTGCCTTCAGACAAGGCCTCCATGCGTTCCAGAATCATCAGCTTGAGAGAGAGATTGTCCTCCTCCTGCTGTTTCATTTTCACAAGGCGGTCCACCTTGTGTTCGTCAAACACCCGCATAAAAGCCTGAAATGAATTTTCCAGCTTTTCCGCCTCCTCTGCAGGCACCTGGCGGATCTGTTCCCAGCGGTTCCGGATGCGGTCAACATCCCTGGTGTTCGACCATTTTTCAGCTTCGAGAAGCTCTCTGAACTGTTTCAGAAGTTCTTTTTTCTTTTCCAGGTTCAGCAACCTCTTCTGCTGCTGCTCCTCATAGTGTGCCCTTTTCTTCTCATTGAGCTCTTCCTTCAGCCTGTCAATCTCTTTTCGGTAGCTGCTCAGGTCTGTATCCCCTGCATCGGGTCCCTGACCCCAAAGGAAGTATAGATTGTCAAATTCGGATGTGGCGTACGACCAGTCACTGTTCGTGCTGAGTTCTTTGGCTTTTTCCGCCAGGCCGGCATAAAATGCTACGGGATTCTCATCAGTAAGATCATCAGCAGGAGCAGACCCTTCCGGCGATTCCGTTTCTTCTGCCGCTGCTGTTTCATTCGGCTCAGTATCAGCGGGCGGCTCCCCGAAATCAACGGATTCAGCCGAAGAAACCGTCTCAGGGAGCGCATCCGGCTCTTCCTCTGTTTCTTCACCGGCCTTCTCTTCCGAACCGCTTTGAGTGCTTGCCACAGAAGGCGGCAGCTCTGTATCAGCGGTTTCTGCATCGGGGCGGACAGGTTCCTCCTGCTTCTCTGCAGGCTTCCCGGTATCTCTCATCGCTGTCACATCGGTTTCTGAAGAGAGTGCATCAGCCGGGCTGTCTTCTTTTTCCGTCTGCTCCTCTGCGGGAGTCTCAGAAACTTTTGCAGCTTCCTGCGGGGCTGTTTCAGGCTTTTCAGCTTCGGGTTTCACTGCTTCCGGCGGAGTGCCATTCGGTGATTCTGTGATACCGCCGGTTTCTGTCCCGGCTGTTTCTTCATTTCCGGATTTCTGTTCACCGGTGTCCGGCTGGTTGATTTCATCTTTTTTCGTCAAATCGGCACTCCTCTTTGGTTGCGATAATTACGGCCCGAAGCCTTCTGATTGAACTTTACAGTTTAAAGAACATTCCGAGATGAATCAACTGAAACATAAAAAACGAAAGCAGAACGCAATCACTGCTGCATTCCGAAGATGCATCTGTTCCATTCATACGGATTCACTCCGGTTGAAAGATCCCTGTGATTCACATGAAAGCACAAAACCCCGGATTTTTACCGGAGCTGGAAAAACCATAAAAGAACCCTAATCATTCGTTGTGTAGAGGTGCACATCGTGCTGAGGGAACGGGATTGACAATCCTTCTTTGTCGAAGGTCTTGTACACGTTTTCGTTCATACTGAAAAATACACCCCAAAAATCGGAGGCGCTGACCCACACTCTTACTTTGATGTTCACGGAGCTGTCGGCCAGTTCCGCCAGAGCCATAAAGGGTTCCGGCTCTTTCAGAATCCGGTCATCTTCTGCAATCAGCCTGTTCAGCACTGCGTAGGCTTTATCAACATCATCTCCATAGGCAATGCCGAATGTCCACTCCACACGTCTTGTTGCTTCCTTGGAGAAATTAGTCAGGGAACCGGTGGAGAGGGGTCCGTTGGGAATAATAATCGTCTTATTGTCCGGGGTTTTTAAAACGGTCACAAAAATCTGAATTTCTTTTACCGTTCCGGCATGACCCTGCGCATCAATAAAGTCTCCCGCTTTGAACGGTTTGAAAAGCAGTATCATCACCCCGCCGGCAAAATTCTGCAGTGTACCTGAAAGAGCCAGGCCCACTGCAAGGCCGGCAGCACCCAGGATGGCAATGAAAGAGGTCATCTCCACACCAAGCATGGTGAGTGCCGTGATATAGACAAGCAGCTTGAGTGTAATCGAAATGAGACTTGTCAGAAACGATTTCAGTGTCGGATCCACATCGCCTTTTTCAAAAGCCTTAAGGGTAACTCCCTTAATCATTTTCACAAGCCAGAGTCCGGCCACAACGATAACGATGGCTGCTGCGATTCTGGGGCCATACTGAAGAAGTAGTTGTTCCGGGCTAAATGAGAGCATTTCCGCGTTCATAGATCGTTCGTCTGTTTTTTTTTGAATGGTTCTGTTTACATTCGTCCCCGCAGTTACGGGTGAAACTGAATTTTTTCTGTATGCAGCTCAAATGAAAAAGCCCCGGCAAAACCGGGGCTGATTTAAGCGTGATGAAGGTCATTACTGAAGCTGACTTCTGAGCATCCACGCTGTTTTGGAATGAACTTTCAGCCTTTCTGTCAGCAGGTCGAGCGATGCCTCGTCATCGGCCTCATCGCAAACCGGCAGCACCTGCCTGGCCGTGCGGAGAATCTTTTCATTATCCACAGCCAGCCGGCGAACCATCTCAAGCGCATTCGGATGGTCGGTATCCTCTTCAATAGAGGTCAGTTTCGCATACTCGAGAAAAGAGCCCGGTGCACGGTGACCCAGTGCGCGGATTCTTTCTGCAATCTCATCGATGGCTGCAGCGAGTTCAGTGTACTGTACTTCAAACTGCTCATGAAGGGAGTGAAAATGCTCACCGGTAACATTCCAGTGGTAGTTGTGCGTTTTCAAATAGACCATGTAGCTGTCGGCCAGCACTTTTGCCAGTCCTTCGGCTATCCTTTCTCTGTGTTCCGTAGATATGCCTATATGTACATCCATTGGTTCTCTTCTTTTTTATTTTTCACCGGGTGAGGGGTGATTTTTTTTCCGGAGTTGATTGAATCTGTTCAACAGACTTGAAAGATACCCTCATTCAACAATACACTTTTCAGGCCGAAATCATTTCATCTGCTCGTTTGGAAGCTGCTGTACAGGATGCAGAAACCGGCGTCAGCTGTAGGAAGCCACCGCTTCGTCAAGTGTTTTAAAGTGCTGAAAAACGGTGATCAGCTTGGTGACTACAAGCAGGCTTTCAATCCTTTTGTCGGCACGGCAGATTCGCAGATCCCCTTCCGCTTTTCTCATGGTGGTAAGGCCTGCAATCAGCATTCCCAAACCGGACGAATTCATAAATTTCACATTCCCGAGATCCACAATTACATTCGTCTTTTTCTCCTCAATAAATCCATGGAGCATCTGGCTGAACTCCTCGGTCTTTGGACCTCCCATTACATCCCCTTTCAGTTCCACGACCACTGTATTATACGTTTCAGTCACTTTTGTTTTCATATCGGTTCTTTTTTTATGGTTATCTGAACGATCCGGTTCGGTTAAGCAAGATCTATACTTCCACCTGGTGATTTTCTCTCAGGATGGCCGCGGCTTGTTTGTCATCCTTTTGCATCACACGGTGTTGTAAATTGGTAATGATTTCCGGTTCCGCTTTTTCAAATGCAAGTTCACGCGCCTCTTTTTCGGTCCCGGTACGCACCAGATCGTAGATATCGTCCGCTCTTACGATGCTGTAGAGACTGTCGTCATTAAATGCGTGTGAACGGTGCTGCTCATATTTTGAAAAGAGCTCAGGAAACTGATTGCTGTCGTCGGCCCTGTCCAGTATCTGAACATCTTTAGGCCCCTCTGCGCTAAGCGGGGTTTTCGTCAGGTAGTAAAATTTTTGCTTAAAGATCATATCAGGATGGAGGTTAATTTTATACGAAGATACACTTTTTCAGTCGATTTTTGAACACTTCATTTTTTGGATTTTTCAAATATCGGCTTCCTGGTCAGTTACTGCAGGAAACCGGCTGAAAACCAAAGGTTTGTAATTTTAAATGGGTATTTCATGTTTGCAGGGAACTTCGAAAACCTGTTCTTTTGCCCAATCCGTTCATGGCAGTTTTTTGGGATTCATGAACCAGAGTAACCTGTTCCTGCTCCCGCCAACCAAAGGCCATTGTTCTGCTTCTGTACTCAGACAGGCGATTGCAGCTGTTGAGAAATGCTCATTGAATGAACTTCCCTTGAGCAGCGATGTGGTTTGATGGACCATGGGATAATGTCCGGCAATAAGCAGTGTATCTGCCTCTTCCGGAGCGTTACCGATTGCACGCATGTAAGCCTCAGCCCCTTTATAATAGAGCGCATCGTCCCAGAGGATCTGCTCCTTGCTGTACCCGGTTTCCAGGCTCACAAGTTCCACAGTTGTCCTGGCCCGCTGCGCCGGTGAACTGATGATACAGTCCGGACTCAACCCGAGCTCCTGCAGATACCGTCCCATAGCCGGTGCATCCCGTAATCCCCGTTTATTTAAAGGACGGTCAAAATCTTTCAGGCCAGGGTGATCCCAGGAGGATTTGGCATGCCGCATTACCAGAATCTTTTTTTCTTTCATTGTATCAGCCACGTTTCGGGGTTTATGGAGTAAAAACCTGCTTTGGAAGATAAAAAGCAAGAGCCGCACCCCTGGAGATCATAAAAAGAATCATTGCCAGCCAGAGGCCGGCGGGACCCAGCAGGGGTGTGGTGAGATAATATACGGGAAGAAAGATCATCACGGTGGAGAGAATCATTGTATTCCTCATGGTGCGGGTGGCCGTTGCTCCGATATAGACTCCGTCCAGAACATAGCTGATGCTGGAGACCAGCGGCGAGAGTATCGTCCAGATCAGTACAGATCCGGCCAGCAGCAGCACCTCTTCATTGCCGGTAAAGAGCTGAAGGATCCGGTTGCCCAGCAGTGCATAAATGAGGGTTCCGGCAAGCCCCAGAACCAGACCCCATCCCAGTGTGAGTAGTACAGCCTGTTTCATCTTCTGTTGATCTGCGCTCCCCTTGAACCTGCCCACCAGGCTCTCAGCTGCGAAAGCAAATCCATCAATACCATAGGAAGCGATAAACCAGAACTGCAGGAGAATGGTATTCGCGGCCAGAACCAGATCCCCCTGCGCTGAGGATGCCACCGTAAAAAAAGAAAAGGTAAAAATGAGACAGAGGGTACGGATGAAAATGTCTCTGTTTACGATAAAATACTTTTTCAGCTCCTCTTTCCGCATCAGCTCCTCAAATTTCCAGCGGGTGACGGTTTCTCTGTATTTTTTCATAAAGAGCAGCAGAGCCAGAAAAAGCGCCAGCCAGGTGGAAATGAGTGTTCCCCAGGCCACACCTTCCACAGTCATCCCAAAACCGTAAATAAAGAGCACATTCAGGATGATATTCAGCAGGTTCATCACAATGGTGATAATCATCGGGTATTTCGCGTTCTGCATTCCCAGGAACCAGCCATTGAGTCCGTATAGCGCCAAAACCGCTGGAGCTGTGAATATCCTGATATCATAGTAGGTCTGTGTGTAGCGTGCCACCTCCTCTGAACTGTCAATCAGCAGCAGGCTCAGAGAGAAAATCGGTTTATGGAACAGAAGAATCAGCAACCCGATTCCCAGGGCGATCAGCTGAACCCTCACCAGGATCAGAAAAACCTCCTTTGCTTCCTCCTTCCCGTAACCCTGGGCGGTAAGACCGGTCGTTCCCATCCTGAGGAACCCAAACCCCCAGAAAATGAAATTAAAAATGACGCTTCCAATCGCCAGGGCGCCAAGGTACCAGACCTGATCCAGGTTCCCAATCAGGGCCGTATCTACCGCGCCCAGCAGGGGTACTGAGAGATTGCTGATAATGTTTGGAACGGCAAGCCGGAGAATATTTCGGTTCACGGCACCTTTTCATTGGTTGGGGGATTTGAAAAACCAGGAGTTTTGCTCAGGATCAAGGCGTAAGTAAATTTAAAACCACAGCCTGTTTGCCAACCGTGAGGATTTTAAAGTAGCGACAACGAAGATATTGGGCAAAAGAACAGTTTTTCAAGGTCTCCTGGTTAAGAATCTGCAGAAAAATATGTGCACTCTTCTCTCTGCAACGGGTCAGTCTGATCATTAAAATGAGAAAAAAAGTGACCTGAACCGGACTATTGATCAGAAATCGCAGCACGAAACGGCGGATGATTCAGCCGGAACGGCTGAAAAGGTACGCCATAATTCCCATCAAATGAAGGTTTTGACAAGATTTCCCATAAAAAACGACTTTAAAGGTACAGGATCATTATCTTTTAACTCTGATACATTCGAGAGTTGCATATCAGAGTTGTCACATTTATTTTTCCTGTTCATCTGTACCTTAACCGATCATCGTTAACCAAGATTCTTTCTCACATGGATTTAACAACAAGAAACAATATTCTTACTGTAGTACTGGGCGTACTTATTGTGGTATTAGCCTGGTTTTTATACCGATCTATCGTAGATCCCTACCAGGAAGTTCTGCAGGAGAGGGAAATGGTTGAGCGTGAGCGTCACCGTATGGAAGTTGTGCGGGATGTTTTGGTACAGTACCGTAACCGCAGAGGAAACTTCCCTCCCACAGAGGGGGGGCTCGACAGTCTCATTGTTTTTCTTCAGACTGATTCGCTGATGGTTGCCCGTGGCGACTCCCTGTTTCAGTTTCGGCCGCCATCACGCTTTAGTCCCGATTCTCTGACCTATTCTCCGCGTCCGCCGCACAACCGGTTTGAGTACACACTGAACGACACCATCCGGCCACGGCTCTATCTGCTGGAGAATCCCGGCACCGGCGATCGTATCGGCGATCTTCAGAGAACCACGATGCTGAACGCTCCAAACTGGAACTAAGATGGAACCCGTGGGGTCGTGCCTGGGTGTTTGCTACACGGGTAACCAGATATTCTTTTCTGTAAACCAGCCGCAGAGGAAGGGACACCTTCTGCGGATCGGAAGTGTTGAGTTCAATTTTAATATCCGGGAAGCCATTATTTCCGGATCTTCGAGCGGGTTCCCTGCACTCAGAAAATCACTTCAGGAGATCAAGTCAGAGTATAACTGCAACCATGTAAAAGTGCTTGCTCCGGCTACCGAAGAGTGCTGGACGGTGGTGCCCCGCTCGGTGTATGAAGACACCACGGAGAGGGAAACGCACATTCAGCTGCTGATGAACGGGATTGACCGCAGCCAGATCCAGATCACCTGGCACACCATCAGCAATTCCGATTCACGGCTCCTGCTTCTTCGAAAACAAGACTCCATGAACGGTTTTTCCGAACTGCTCACTTCGTTTCGATCCAGCGAGTACGTCTCTGAATTTGAGCTGGGCGTGGAGTGGCAGCTTCATATGACAGCGAAAAGCTCCTGCCTGTTTGTTCACTGTGCGCCGGATTACATCAGTATGAGTTCTTTCATTCTCGGCAAACTGAGGGGTTGTACCTTTTTTGAATACGATCAAATTTCCGACCTGCCCTACCTTTGGAACCTCTATGCGGGCCGGCTTGGCTGGTTACAGGGGATCCATGATGAAAACATCGTGTTCGGCTCACATGCCCGTGAAGCCTCCGAGCATCTGCAGGCCTACTGGTTCGATCACGGGAACATCCGTTATCCCGACTCACTTGCGGCAATGCAGGTATCTGCAGCTGAGAAAACGTACGGATTTCCCCTTGAAAGTGCCTTTCCGGCCATTCTCATGAGTTTGAACCTGGAACGGAGCGGGTCCTGACATGAGAATTATTACAGGAAAACTCAAAGGAAGAAGCATCCCTGTGCCGGCAACCGACCTGCTTCGTCCCACCTCCGACCGAACCAAGGAGGGTCTGTTTTCAGTGCTTAACGCACGTATTTATTTTGATGGTCTCCATGTGCTGGATCTGTTTGCCGGCAGCGGAAATCTCGGTTTCGAAGCTCTCTCCAGAGGCGCTGAAAGCTGCCTGTTTGTGGACAGTGAACCCCTGCATATACGCCAGATTGAAAAAACGGCTGCACAGTTCGGAGTCTCTGATAAGATTTCAACCCGCATCAAATCCACTGAACTGTTTTTAGAGCAGGAATCAGGATCCTATGATCTGATTTTTTCTGATCCTCCATACGACTACTTTCAGATGGAAGAGATGATCCAGACGATTATGAGTAAAAACTGGCTCAGCCCGGATGGCTGGTTTATACTGGAACATGATAAACGGCACGATTTCTCCTCACATCCTCTATCCGTTTTCTCCAAAGCGTACGGAAGAACCATTGTTAGCATTTTCAGAGAGAAGCCGTTAGATTCCTGAGGGGAACCCGTGAACCGCGGTTCCTCCATCCGGGTATTATCCACTGAACTCTTCAAATTTTCATCTTTTCCCACTATGAAAAATGCTGCCATCTATCCGGGTTCCTTTGATCCGCTAACGAACGGGCATCTCGATATCCTTGAGCGGGCCGCACAGATGTTCGACCACATTGTGGTGACTATCGCCGTAAATAATCAAAAAAAAGGTGTGTTTACGGGCGATGAACGCGAAGCACTGCTCCGTGAAGCGATTCAGGGGAAGGAATGGTCCGATAAAATCGAGATTCAGCAGTTTACCGGTCTTCTGATCAATTATGCGCGAAAGCGCGGAATCCATGTGCTTCTGCGGGGGGTACGGCAGATATCCGACTTTGAATATGAATTCCGTATGGCGCTGACCAACCGAAGACTTGCACCTGAGATCGATACCCTGTTCCTGATGCCGGATGAACAGCTCACGTTCATTTCTGCCACCATTGTGAAAGAGGTAGCCGCCTGGGGGGGTGATTTAAGCAGTTTTGTCCCCGACCATGTGGCTAAGGCACTACAGAAGAAATTTAGGAACGGAGAGGTTATCTAACCCCCCTTCACATCCCGGCAAGAGAGTACGGAGTGTTGGCCTGATCACCCGGAATCCTCACTTTCCCCTGATTGGGATATTCTGTTGCAGTGCGGATTCACTTCATCTTTATCTCTGCGAATTCACTATATTTAATCTGGCATTTACAAACCGCGCAGTACCCGTCAATGGCCTTCTTGTTACATCCGATTGAACAAGGAGATGTTTTTTTCCCTCTGACGTTGCAATCAACACAAACCCGGGTTTTTCAAAGCCCGATGACCACGAACTTCACACAAACCGCAACAGGTATTATGATCTCAAACAGGGCCAATACGATCTCCCCTTCAGAAACGCTGAAAATAACCGCCAAAGCGAAAGAGCTTGCCCGGCAGGGAGCTTCCATCATCTCACTCAGTGCCGGAGAACCCGATTTTAAAACTCCCGCTCATATCTGCAATGCGGCTATCGAGGCGATTACGGAGGGTTTTCATGGATATACGATGAATACCGGAATCCCGGAGCTCAGGGAGGCGATCTGCGCCAAACTTCTGAATGAGAACCGCCTCTCCTACAAGCCCGATCAGATTGTGCTATCCAACGGCGCCAAGCAGTCGATAGGATTTGCCATCCTCGCGACCATTAATCCCGGGGATGAGGTGCTCATCCCCGCCCCCTACTGGGTCTCCTATCCCGAGATGGTAAAACTGGCAGACGGAATCCCTGTGATTGTCAATACCCTCTTTGAAAATGACTATAAGCTTACTCCGCAGCAACTTGAAAATGCGATCACCGCTAAAACCAAAGCTTTGATCCTCTGTACTCCTTCCAATCCCACCGGCGCCTGTTACACCCGCAATGAGCTCAAAGCCCTCGCAGAAGTGCTGGAAAAGCATCCGGAACTGATCATCTTCTCGGATGAAATTTATGAATACATCGTCTTTGAAGAGGAACACAACAGCATTTTGAATGCCGCGCCTCAGCTTCAGAACCGTACCGTGATTATCAATGGGTTCTCGAAAGGGTTTGCCATGACCGGCTGGCGGCTTGGGTATCTGGCCGGACCCAAACCAATTGCGGATGCCGTTGCGAAAATCCAGAGTCAGGAGACCTCTGCACCCTCCTCCATCTCACAAAAAGCGGGTCTGGCTGCCTGTACCGGCACGATGAAGCCTGTGGAAGAGATGCGGGCTGCGTTTCGTGAGCGGCGCGACTACATCGTCGAAGCACTTCGCGCTATCCCGGGAGTACACTGTTTTAGTCCGGCAGGAGCCTTTTATGTTTTCCCGGATATCAGCGCCTTTCTCGGCAAAACTGACCCGGAGGGCAATCCTGTTGAAACCAGTACGGAACTGGCGCTTTTTCTGCTCGAAAAACATGGGGTAGCCGTGGTTCCCGGGGATGCTTTCGGGGAGCCTGCGGGCATCCGTTTGAGTTATGCCGCATCCATGGACGATTTAAAAGAGGCGATGGCAAGGATCCGAGACGGGCTCTCTTCCCTCACATAATCCATTTTGACAGCCAAAACTGTCAGGTTGATCGCTGCTCACTCTTTGGCACGTTTTATGCGGATGATGCTGACATTGAATTTCTTCTGACAGACTATTAACCAAACTGAAACGACCACTATGCCTACATACGAATACAAACGAGAAGATGGTTCACTTTTTGAGTTTTTCCAGGGGATGAACGACAAGCCGCTGGAAACATGTCCTGAAACCGGCCAGAAAGTAAAGCGGATGATCTCCGGCGGCGGGGGCGTTGTGTATAAAGGAACCGGGTTTTACATCACCGACTACAAAAATGGAAATGGCAACGGGAAACAAGGCAAGGCAAACACGTCAGAGCCAAAAAGTGAGAACAAAGAGCCGGCCGGCAGCTCTCCAAAATCCGAAGAGTGAGCATTAAGCATGGACAACCCCAAAACGAACCATCATCAACAGGCTATTGATCAGTTTGTACTGCTTTGGGGCGAGATGGCCTCTGCATGGGGAATCAACAAAACCATGGCTCAGATCCACGCATTGCTCTATGCAGAGGGCAAACCACTTGATACGGATTCAATCATGAATCAGCTGCATATCAGCCGTGGAAACGCCAACATGAATCTGAGAAACCTGCTGCACTGGCAACTGATTCAGAAGGTACACTTTAAAGGGGAACGCAGGGATTTCTACTCAGCCGAAAAAGATGTCTGGAACATTGTGTCAGTGCTGATCCGCGAGCGGCACCAGAGGGAAATTGAGCCCATCAAGGAGAATCTGACCGTCTGGCTCGGGCTCTTCGATCAGAGACCTGAACAGACACCTGAAGAAGCCGAACTGAAAGAACGGATTGAAGACTTTATCGATTTTCTTGAGATGTTCGATCGTTTTACACGAGCACTTCTCCCCTACATTAACCGGAAAAATCTTACCTTTCTGAAACATCTTGTCAAGCTTGCTGAAGCCCATCAATCGCTGAAGAGTAAACCCGATACGGATGAAAAACAGACCTGACTCTGAAAAAAGCACACGGCACCGCGGGAATGAAGCGGAAGAGACCGCAGCGGCCTATCTGGAAGCCAAGGGGTGGCTTATTCTCGATCGCAATTATTCGTTTCAGAAAGCTGAAGTAGATATTGTTGCCACCGATCGAAACTACATCATTTTCGTTGAGGTAAAGATGAGAAGCAGCGTCCGCTATGGTCAGCCGGAACAGGCTGTCACTCCTGCAAAAGAGAAACAGATCCGGAAAGCGGCCGAAGCCTGGATTTATGAGCGTAAAATGGAAACAGCTGTCTCCCGGTTTGATGTCATCTCCATCGTGATGCATCAAAATGAAGCGCCCCGGATCACCCATTTCGAAGATGCTTTCCGATAAAAACAGAATAGCCGCATGAGCACGGATTCAAATTCAACCATTACCGCTGCCGATCTGCTGAGAAGCCTTTCTACCATGGCTGTCTTTCTGCTGCTGCTGGTGATTGCCACCCCGATTATGCTCATTCTGATGGTGATTACTTTTGGAAAAGCAGGCAATTTTGTTGTTGAAAAAATCGCTCCGTTACTGGCTCGGCCGGCACTGGCTGTGGCCGGTGTAAAATTTTATGTAAAAAACCATACCGGGTCCGTTCCCTCTCCGGCGGTCTATATCATCAATCACAGCTCTACACTCGATATGCTGACGCTGCTTGCCATGGGTCTTCCAGCGATCCGTTTTGTGGCAAAGTGGCAACTACAGTACAATCCGGTTTTCTTTGTGGTAGGCAGGCTGACCGGGCAGGTTTTTATCCGCAGGGAGCGTTCGGAAAAAGCGGTGGCCACGCTCAAAAAAAACATCAGCAGGCTTCGCCGCCAGAAACTCTCCATCATGCTGGCTCCGGAGGGTTCCAGAAAACATGAGGGGATCATCGGTCCCTTTAAGAAAGGAGCTTTTCACATGGCTCTTGAGCTTGGTTATCCGATCGTCCCTATCTATTTTGAAGGCAACAGAGAGCTGAATCCCGGCGGGACCCTCATCACGAAAAAAGGGACTGTTGTGGCTCACATCCACCCTCCCGTTGACACGAGTCAATGGGATAAGTCAACACTTTCGGATCATGTGGAAAGCGTCAGGAATCTCTATCTGAAATGGGCGGGCGCAGAGACGGGTGATCACCTCAAAGAAACAGGGTAAACAATGAAAATCAGTGCTGATACTGAGCGAACAAGAAGGGAACTGGAACAGCTGATTAGCCTCCTGAACGGCCGGATTTCGTTAAAAAATGCCGGAAAACTTGCCAGGAAGCTGGGGGCACATACCGATGGACGGTCTGTTGACTTTCTGATCTGGCACCCGAAATTTCTTCAGGCATCCGGATGCCGGATTGAGCTCTTTGTACCGGATGGTGATCTGCTGTATGACAAACCGGAGCAGCATGCCAACATGCGTTACCACTCATTTCCAATGATTCTCCATCACGAATTCGCCTTTCTCTCGCTGGACGGGGTTCCTGCCGGGGATTCCGGCTCATTTGGTGCCTTCTATCAGTTCCAGCTTCTGTATGACGACGGTTCTGCCGAGGTGATACGCGATCCCATGGCCTGGTCTCTACCCTACGGGATTCATGCACCGGCTGAAGTGTATGATGTAAAACAGATTCTCGCCAACAGAAACGATCTCCCCTACTATCAGAAACTGGATCAACTGCTTCAGGAAAAGCCGCAGCGGCGGATTCCGGCTGCCCTCAATCTGCTCGAAATACACACATCTACGGCAACGGACGATGGAACCTTTCAGTCTCTTTCAAACCGATTTTCCCAGATCACGGATTCGTTGAAAACAGGCAGGCAACTCACGGCAGCGGATCAGAATCTGAGTGGATTTGATGCCATTCAGCTGATGCCTGTGGATCCGGTAGCCGAGAATCCGGAGAAACACCGCTTCTGGAAAATCATCGGCCGTACAGAGGTGCAGGGTTCTGACATTACCGTTACGCTGCGTAAACCGGATATTATCAACTGGGGATATGATACCACCCTTTTTGGATGTTCTGCGATTAATCCTTCCCTGCTTGCCACAGGCCGGCCGCATGAGCTGCTGGGTTTGATTGAAACCCTCCACAACTTCCCCGGCCAGCCAATTAAAGTGGTTCTGGATCTGGTGTATGGTCATGCCGAAAATCAGGCTGTGCAGCTGCTGCCCGATGAGTTCTTTGCAGGCCCCGGCGTTTACGGTCAGAGTATCCGGTTCAGGCATCCCATGGTACGCGCCATGATCCTTGAGATGCAGCGCAGGAAAATCAACTGGGGCTTCGACGGCGTTCGCGTGGATGCAAGTCAGGATTTCAAATACTATGATCCCAAAGAAGATCAGACACTCTATGATGATGAGTTCCTGAAAGAGATGAGTGCTGTGGAGCAGGAGGTTGGCGGGGTAAGATACCGCCCCTGGATGATCTTTGAAGACGGAAGGCCCTGGCCCCGCGATGACTGGGAACTGGCGGCCACCTGCCAGACCGTTATACGGCAGCAGAAGCACGCCTGGCAGTGGGCACCCATGATATTTGCCTACAATACACCCTATGTCTATACCTACTGGTTATCCAAGTGGTGGCGCTTAAAGGAGCATCTTCAGCATGGAAACCAGTGGATCACCGGATATGCCAATCATGATACCATCCGGCGGGGAACACAGACGGATCCCGCCACACTCAGGGTCAATTTTTTGCTGGGGAATTCACTCAAAACCGTACTCGACAACGCCTACAACCATCCCTCGACAACGCTGTTGATGAATGCGTTTTTACCCGGCACCCCCATGGATTTTCTGCAGGGAATTGGCAGTTCTCCCTGGACATTTATGAGAAATACGGATACCGATTTTGCGATTAAGGTCGTGGCAGAGGAAGCGCAGTTCACACGCTGGCAAATCTCTGAAACCGAATACAGGAACAGCCGCTTTTTCCGCAGATTAAAATCGATGGGATTCCGTACCCTGAAAGGGTTGCAATATTTCTCAGAAGCTCTGCAAAATTTTGTGAAAATCACGAATTATCAGCCGGTACTGATTTCACAGCTGCTGAATCAGATGCATCCGCCGTTTGAAGTGGCAAACTGGGATGTGGAAAGGCTGAATCTGTTCGCTGATTACTGGATGGAAGATATGCATGAATACTGCAATGTTGATCTGCATGCAGAATATCTGGATGTGAAGAAAACCGAATTCAATTTGAAGTCGCGACTGTTCAGGCTCAGCAATCCCTGGCTGAACAGCACCTTTGGAGAGAACGATTTCCTGAGCTACAGAGAGCCTGTAGATGGAGCGATCATTTTTTACGGATACAGAAAAGATCCTGCCTCAGGCAGAGAGCTTATTCTGATAGCAAACATGGAAGGACAGACCAGGCAGATCCATCCGCTTACACTGGGACTGCCGGTAGGGGAACCAGGCCAGTGGAAGGTGGCTCTGGCCACACCCTCTGTCAATGTCTCAGAAATAGAACAGCCTGTGCGATTATCCATCTCACAGGCTGTGCTCTATCAAAACGGTATATCGTAAATTGATTTCTGTTCAGCTATGCATAAACAGCTGAACTCTATTTTTCTCTGTAGAAATAAATTTTCTTGTTGGCAGTATCCTTACCGCTCTTGATTTTGACGTTGTTTTCCTGATTATACTGATAGACAGCCGTTCTCATGGAATTCACGCTTTTTTCATTTGCAAAGGAAACCTCTACGGCCTGGCCGCCCGGCTCAAGCTTGTCGAGGGCATCCATAAGGGGTTTAAATTTTGAGGATCTTCTTTTGCTTGATTTAATTTGTGATCGTTTTACAAATTTAATATTCATATCATTTGGTCTGTTAAGATATTAACATAATCATCTGTTGATACATCACAGATGCTGAGCATTTAGTTTTGAGCAACTAATACAGTATAAACTTTTTATAATTTTATTGCAAGATGTAAAGTTTGGTCTATTCCATGTATTGAGTTTTACTTTATCTATAAGATGTAAAAAAATATTAACAATTTATATTTATCCCTTAATCCATTTTACAGACTCACCTGTTTTTACAGATTCAGAGTTCACTTAAATTTGCGAATTCAATGCTTGAAACTACACGACATAATTATCGATTAATAACCATACTGATTTCCACGATTGCAGCCGGATTGCCCCTCTGGACCAGCAGTGCCCGGCAATTTGATTTCACAGATCCCGGATTTCTTGCGGTCTGGATTTTAATCGGGGTGGCTGCCTCTTTTATTGCTCAGTTCGTGGTAAATCTCAAATTGAGAGATATGATCGGAGCCTTTGCCATTGGTTATGTATCCGCCGTGGTGATCCATTTTGTTTCGACGATTCTGCTCACCAGCTTTGTGCAGTCGCGTTTTGAGCTCTCTCTGCTGATGGCGATGCTGGCCGGTTCCGGGTCTGCCTGGATCGGTTCCCTTCTCTGGAAGGGAATCCGAACCGGCAAAAAGAAGCGTAAAAAATGAGTGGGTCAGGGTACCAAAAAGTTATTCAGTGCAATTCGGTAGGATGAATATTCAGGCAGGTTGTTGTGTCCGCCGCCACTGATGCGGATCAGTTCTCTGGAGGGTGAAACAGAAGCTTCCAGCAGTTCCTCCGCCATTCGGATGGGTGTCACTTCATCTGCCGTTCCTGCCAGAATCAGCAGCGGTGCATCGACCGATCTCACGCGATCCAGGTTGCTCTGATTCCGGATCGGCTCTTCGATATCAAATCGTATAAAAGGACGCAGAATCCACGGAACCAGCCTCCGGGTCCAGGTTCGCACTTCCGTGACGGGACTCTCGAGAATATAGCCATCCACGCGGTTTTCATCCGCGATCATGGCAGCGAGAAACGAGCCCATGGAGTGGCCGTGTACAAAAAGCCGGGTTCCACTCTCTTCAGCCAGCTGCTCAGCAAAACGAAACGCTGTCCGCGTATCTTGCTGTACCCCCATCACAGAAGGGTCACCTGTACTGAGTCCATATCCGCGGTAGTCAAACAGCAGCAGGTTCACCGGTACCGTTGAATAGGCGTGAATGAGAGCGCGGGATTTCACCATCAGGTGACCATTTCCTCCAAAATAGGCAACCGTTGCAACGGCATTCTCCTGGGTGATATACCAGGCGTCCAGCGTCTCTCCGTCTTCCGTCTGAAGCTCCGCCTGGCGGAATTCAAAAGGAGGCACATGAAACGTTGCCGGTGTGATGGTTCGGTGCGCATCAAACGCGTCCCGTTCCGTAATTTCAATGGTGGTGCAGGCGCTCAGGATCAACGCGGCGCCGGCTGAAAGGAGCAGCAGTAGTTTTTTCATCGGAAGCAGTGTTAGATTGATAAGGGGATGTGTCATGGATAAACGAAACAGGAAGCCGGTTTATGCACCCCGGCTTTCTATTTAAAAAAAACGCTGCAAAGCCGTCACCTCCGCCAGGACGGAAGAGGTTACGGATTCTTTACAGCGTGCTTGCGATTCGTTCACTGAACCGGTTATGGATCTGCGATCAGAACTGGCAGCTCTCCGGATCGTCCACCACATAATAGTTCTTGAAATTCTGAGCTGTTTCATCCATACAACCTTTCAGCGGAAGGAGTTTTACAGTCCTGAAATCGGTGGGATGGGTCTCCGCCTGAAAGGCGATGTGTCCACTGGTAAGAGGCTGGCCATAGACCTTCACCTCCGGATCGTAATGAAGCGGCCCTTCACCGCCCATGATCGGGTTTGTGAATTCCATCAACAGCTCGCCGTCCAGAATAAACTGAACAAGGGAGTCGCCCAGTACCACCGCTTCCGCACGCACCCACTCTTCGCCAAAATAGGGTTGGGATGAGGAGGGGAAGTAATCTTCCTCCGTAAGCTCGCCATTCAGGATAACCTGTGTGCCCGGGAGATAGAGATTTCCATTGGGCCGCACGATCTCCCCTTCGCTGTGAAGAAACTGCATTTCAAAAGAGATTGGCAGAAGCTGATCCAGAGTCACCGTATGTGCAGGTTGTGAATGCAGCATCAGCCCGTTGTTCAGAAATCCCCAGTCGGGGGCATTGGCCACCTGCTCACCGATAAATCGATATTCCACCACGATATGATAGTGTGAGAAAGGCTCCTGGTAGTAGATGTGGCCCAGTTCGCCGTTCCACTCTTCATAGTCATCATAAGAGACACGCAGCATCCCATCTTCCACACGGAAGGTGTTGAATACATTGTCATTCAGTTCATAACCGGCAATTTTGAGATCCCAGCCATCCAGATTTTCACCATTGAAAAGATGGATCCACTCTTCGGTGTCAGCATAGGAGAGCTCCTGCGTTTCAGGTTGTGAGCAGGCGGTGAGCAGCAGCGCTGCGGAAAGGAAAAGGAGTAATTTATTCATAACTCTCTGTAATTTTTAAAGGTTGGATACGGAAGCAGAGTCTGTTCCGGAAACGTGCGAGCCTCTGTCTTCACTCCTCTTATCCCTTCAGCAGGGTCAAAGTCAGGTCAGTCAGTATCAATGCTCGATCCGGCAGAACTGTATCCGTTTCAGTTTTTTGGTCAGGTACTTTTTTTACCACAAATTATTTTAAAATAGTCAGAATTTTGCTGAGATATGCATAAAAGGGCATTGAAAAGCATGATTTTGTTCAGGACCGGGCCTCAGGCGAATAAATAAACACAGCCTGCTGACTGAATGTGGAAATTTAAAATTTGCGACTGCGATCATAGCGGCCAAAGGTGCAGTTTTACAATGTCGTGCATACATGAGCCGTGTCTCTTGATCTCAGAAAATATGGAGCGTAAAAAAGGAACGCATCATTCCCGAATTTAGTTTAACATTAAACAATATTGATGAAAAGATGTTTTTGCGGTACTTCCGGTTTCGTCCAGTGTTGGTGAAGCGGGGGTTTACACACAGGAGTGAAACCGTTTGAAGCTGAAACGGATTTCTCCTGTTTAATCGGACCGTGATGCGGAAATATCATTTCAAATGATATGATTATCACATAAACTGACGTTTAGAAATCATGAAACAGACAGACAGACAACACAAAGGGATTCATCACATCTCCGTACTTGCCGGGGATGCGCAGCGCAATGCGGAATTTTATGTACAGAAGCTGGGAATGCGGCTGGTCAAAAAATCGGTCAATCAGGATGATCCGGGCACCTATCATCTTTTTTACGGAAATGCGGAAGGGTCACCCGGTTCAGGGCTTACCTTTTTTCCCTGGCCCATGGCTCGTCAGGGCAAGCCCGGTGTGGGAGAATCGGTTGCCGTGGGACTCTCCGTCCCGTCCGGGTCGGAAAATTACTGGGCGGAGCATTTGGAATCCGCGGGTATCCGGCTCGATACCTACACCGATCTTTTTGGGAAGAAAGCTCTCTTTTTCAGGGATCCGGACGGCTTGCAGCTGATTCTGGTCATCGATGAGCGGGTGGATTCGATTCCGCACTGGGAGCAGAGCTCTGTCCCTTCGGGGGCAGCCATCCGCGGTTTCTGGGGCACCACTCTCCGCCTGAACGATCACACCGCCACCGCTGCGATTCTGAAGGAACTCTTCTCTTTTGAGGAGACCGCGCAGGATGGACGGTCACGGTTATATACCACCGATGCGCCCATCGGCGGCTCGGTGATTCTTGAGGAGGCGGATCCCATGCCTTCGTCAAACGGCCGCGGCACCGTTCACCATGTCGCCTTTCGGGCGAAAGATGACGAGGAGCTCGAATCGATGCGACAGAAGGTCATTGCCATGGGAATGCAGCCGACTGCGCACATCGACCGGCACTGGTTTCATTCGATCTATTTTCACACTCCCGGAGGAGTGCTGTTTGAGATTGCGACGGACGGACCGGGTTATGCGGTGGATGAGGATGCTGACAAGCTGGGCCAGAAACTGATCCTTCCCCCCTGGCTCGAATCCAGACGTGAAACGATCGAAAACCGGCTGCCGGTTATTTCAGTATAAGGAGGCTTTAAAAAACCAGGAGTTTTGCTCAAGATCAAGGCGGAAGTAACTTTAATATCGCAGCCTGTTTGCAACCGTGAGGATTTTAACGTTGCGACAACGAAGATATGGGCAAAAGAACAGTTTTTTTATAAACCCTTGTAAACCAAACCCGAAATTATCGTCATGACACTATTCAGAGCAAACTCAACCAAACCGTTTACCGGACCCCATCAGCCATCGGCACTGTTGCAGGAGGGAGTCCCTATTGAGGATGCAAAAGCGGTGATGATTCTGGTACACGGCAGGGGCGCCTCTGCCGAAAGCATGCTGCCGCTGGCCGGTGCCATTGCGATCGGAGAGACCTGTTATATCGCACCGCAGGCGGCCGGCTTTACCTGGTATCCCTACTCTTTTTTGTCGCCTGCTGAGCAGAACGAACCCGGGCTCTCCAGCGGGTTGCAGAAGATTCATGATCTCGTGGAGCAGGTGACTGCTGCAGGATTGCCCCACCATCAGATTCTGCTGGCCGGATTTTCCCAGGGGGCCTGCCTGGTCAGTGAATATGTTGCCCGCCATCCGCAGACATTTGGCGGGGTGATCGCCTGGAGCGGCGGACTCATCGGCGACCGTGTGGATCCGGCTCTCTACAGCGGATCTCTGGAGCAGACACCGGTATTTCTCGGCTGCAGTGATGTGGATCCTCACATCCCTGTGGAGCGTGTGAATGAAACAGAGCAGGTGTTCCTGCAGCTCGGTGCCGTCGTGACCAAGCGGATCTATCCCGGCATGGGTCACACCGTCAACGAAGATGAACTGGAGGCGGCCAG
>REDA01000042.1 GCA_007693745.1 Balneolaceae bacterium | reverse complement strand
GCGCCGCGCGTCCCTCACGCAGCCCGAAGGACTTTATTCCCCTGGAAGAAGCTGAATTCAGCGATTTTTAAAATGGATTCCGTTCAGAACCGGACACCATCGGTTCTGAGCGGAGAGGGTTACATGGAGTCAGATGGCAGCGAAAAGCAAAACAGAGATTTAAGGAATTCCGCTCCTGTCCGATAAAACAAAAGTATTCAAAAACGTAAAAGAGATAGAAGGATAACCGAAAAACAAAACGTCTGGGAACAGTTATGGAAAAGGAAAAAGAAGTGGACACGATGGAAGCAACACAGGTTGTGGAGGGAGGGAAGTTTTTGAGCTTCTTTCTGGGTGACGAAGAATATGCCATTGAAATTTTGAAGGTACAGGAGATTATCGGACTGATGTCGATAACACCCGTGCCCAAAATGCCCGATTATATTCGCGGTGTTCTGAATCTGAGAGGGAAAATTGTTCCGGTCATGGATCTGAGAATGAGGTTCAATTTTTCTGCTGTGGAGGACACTGAGGAGACCTGTATTATTGTTCTCCAGGAAGAGGGGTATCAGATGGGTGTGGTGGTGGACAAGGTGTCGGAAGTAGCCGATATCGAATCGTCCCAAATCGAGGAGGTTCCCTCTGTAGGAGTATCCGGAAAGAGCGAATTTTTATCAGGAATCGGAAAAGTACGTGATACGGTTCGCATGATTGTGGATGTGCATGAGGTGCTCTTTAATGTACCTGATGAAGTGCTGGACAAGTCCAGAAAAGCAGTTGCCGAGTAAGACTGCAAATTAATATTGAGGAACAGGAGGGTCTTATCGGACCTGATTTTTGCCAGAGTACCAGTCTGTTGCCGGCAAAAAGAGAGGTTTGGAAAGTATCCAAAAAACGATAGTCGGGAGAACCCTGTCGCTGATTAGAAGGGTTCTCATCGTTTCGTGTGGCTGAACGTATAAAGAACCCGTTTGAAAGAATGATATTCTGAAAAGAATACAACCGGAGAACCAGAAAAAGAGTAAAACAGAAATAGCAATCTGACACAAATCTATCTCAACAGTTTATGAGTACTCAGATCGTAAGCGGCCAGAAACATCAACCATTCAATTCAGAGTGCTTTAGGCAGACACTGGATCAGTCCACCGACGCAATTGGCATGCTCGATCTTGAATCCGGAAGGTACTGGGAAAACCGGGCGTTTTTGAAACTCTTCGGCCCGATGGGAGACCGTGATATTGCGGATCTGTTTGCAGATAAGCAGGTGCCCGGCGGTTTGTTGGGGAGTGTTATGAAAGGTAAGATGTGGGAAGATACTGTGCAGATGTATGCTGTTGACGGGTCTGAAAGGGATATCTCGCTGAGAGCTTATTGCGTAAAAGATGATGAGGGAACCCTTACCACGGTGGTTGGAATACATACGGATATTACCGAAAAAACCCGCGTGTCAGAAAGCCTGAAAGAAAAAACCGGTTATCTGAATACCATCCTGACAACACTGCCTGATCAGCTATTCATCATGAGCAATGATGGGGTCTTCCTGGATGTGATTTCTGAAAATGAAGAGAATCTTTATCTCTCAAAAGAACAATTCATAGGTAAACACTTTTCGGAAATCCTGCCCGACCCGCTGTCGGCAAAACTAAAGAAAATGGTTTCCCGGACTCTGACCGGTGAACCGGTAAAACCGCTTAAATATACCCTTCCCATTAGAGCTGCCGACCACCACTATGAGGGGAGATTCAAGCGGGTTGACGAGGATCGGGTCCTGTTTCTGGTGAGAGACATCTCCGAGCAGAAGCGGGCTGAATGGGCGTTGCTGGAACAGCATCAGCTGCTGCAGAATCTGACACGGGAGATTCCGGGAGTGGTGTACCAGTACCAGGTGTTTCCCGATGGGAGGCACTGTTTTCCATATGTGTCCGAGCAATCCCTTCAAATTTTTGAAATGGATCCGGAAGAGGTGAAGCTGGACGCCTCCAGCGTCTTTTCCCGAATCCATCCGGATGACATGGAAGAGGTGATGAAAGGCATACAGCATTCTCATAAAACCCTGACAAACTGGTCTGCAGATATTCGTTTTATACTGCCTGAGATGGGAGAACGCTGGCACAGGGGAGTCGCCAATCCTGTAAAACAGCCGGATGAAAGTGTGATCTGGTATGGCTATCTCTACGATGTGACAGAGAGAAAGAACATTGAGGCGAGCCTGGAAGAGAGTGAACAGCGATTCAGAAAGTTGTTTGAGAGAGCTGAGGCGATCTCTGTTCAGGGATATAATGTGAACCGTGAGGTGATCTACTGGAACGACGCCAGCGAAGTACTCTACGGGTACAGCCGGTCTGAGGCTTTGGGGAGGAAGCTTGAGGATCTGATTATTCCAGTGCCGATGAGAGAAGGTGTAATACAGGGGGTGAAGAACTGGTACGAAAATGATGTAGAAATTCCGCCCGGTGAGCTGGAACTGGTGAGAGCCGATGGTAAACCGGTTACCGTCTATTCCAGTCACGTGAAGCTGATCAACAGCCGTTCGGGTGAGCCGGAGATGTACTGTATTGATATCGACCTGACAGACCGAAAGAGAGCGGAGAATCAGATACGTTATGCCAGCAGGGCACAGCAGCTGATTTCAGATGTATCCACAGAGTTTATCTCCGTGGAATCGGAAAACCTTGGCAGGGAGATGGAGCGGCTGCTGCAACGGATCGGGGAGTTTTTGAAAGTGGATCGGTGTGTGATCTTTGATTTTTTCCGGAAAGGCGGGGTGCATCAGAATTCGCATGTCTGGCGGGCTGCAACGGAGTTTAAGGCAGTAACACCCAAACGGGTCAGATCGGTAGCTGATATTGAAACCTGGTATCCGTGGATGACAGACACTCTTCTGAAGGATGGTATGATCAGAATCGGGAATGTGGCAGACCTTCCTGCGGAAGCTGCAGCAGAAAAACAGACCTGGAGTGAAAATGAGATTCAGTCACTGATTCTGCTTCCTGTCCGTATTCAGGGGGAAACAGTTGCTTTCCTGAGTATTGAGTCCATCCGTGAGAAGAGAGTATGGACAGATTATGAAGCTGATCTGCTGAGAGTACTTGCAAATATTCTTTCCGAAGCCATGCAGAAGGTTAAGTCGGAACGCAACATGATGGAACTCAACAGAAACCTGGAGGAGACGACCGCCCTGGCAAACTCCATGGCGGCAGAGGCACAGGCTGCCAGTTCTGCGAAATCGGAGTTTCTGGCGAAAATGAGTCATGAAATCCGTACACCGCTCAATGGTGTGATCGGTTTTACGGAACTGCTGATGAAGACCCCTCTTTCACCGCTGCAGAAGGAGCATGCAGAGAATGCCATTACATCGGGGCAGTCGCTTCTCTCCATTATCAATGATATTCTGGATTTCTCAAAAATTGAAGCGGGCAAGATGGAACTCGATCCGGTAAAAACCGACTTGTTTCAGTTGATGGAAAAGACCGCGGATATCATGAAATATCACGCATCTGAAAAAAGCCTTGAATTGCTGCTGAATATCGATCCGGTGATGCCCCGCTATGCTATGGTGGATCCGGTGCGTTTAAAGCAAATTTTGATCAATCTTCTGGGTAACGCAATCAAGTTTACGGAAAAAGGAGAGGTGGAACTGAGTGTTACCTGCTCTGAAGCGGATGATAATGAATGTGAATTCCGATTTTCAGTTCGCGATACCGGAATCGGAATCAGTGGAAAGCAACAGACACGACTCTTCCAGGCGTTCGCACAGGCCGACAACTCCACAACCAGGAAATATGGCGGCACAGGCCTCGGGCTGGTGATTTCAAATCGTCTGGCTGCCAAAATGGGAAGTAAAATTGAAATAGAAAGTGAACCCGGAAAAGGATCGGAGTTTTTTATGAAAATAAGGACGGAATCGATGCATGGTGAGAGCCTGCCTGAAAAAGAGAAACTGACCCTGAAAAGAGTACTGGTGGTCGATGATAATGCCAATAACCGATCCATCCTCGAGCACAATTTCTCATATTGGGGTATTGAATTTGTGGGTTGTGAAGACGGGCTGCGAGCAATGAAGATCATTGAAGAGAGTGCTCCGTTCGACCTCCTCATTATCGATTATCAGATGCCCTATATCAACGGACTGGATACCATCCGGATGATCCGGGAAAAACTGGAAATGGGTCCTGAAGAGTTGCCGGTGATGATCATGCACAGCTCCTCGGATGATGAAATAATCCGGGAGAAAGGGTTTGAACTGGGCGTAGCCGTGAATCTGGTAAAGCCGGTAAAAGCGAGGGAACTGCACAGAATACTACAGAATATTGAAAACCCGGAAAGCCTGAATGAAGAGGCCGGTCCGGTGGCAGAGGATTCAGAGACAACAAAACTGACGCGGCTGGAAGCTTCCAGGATTTTGATTGCCGAGGATGTGAAACTGAATATGATTCTGGTCAAGTCGCTGATCCGTGAAATACTGCCGAATGCAGAGATTCTGGAAGCTGAGAGCGGTACCCGGGCACTTGAGGTTCTGGCGAATGAACAGATCGACCTGGTGCTGATGGATGTACACATGCCGGAGATGGACGGGCTTGAAGCCACGCATAGAATCCGGATCTCCGAAGAAGGTACAAATCAGAGAATACCGATAGTGGCTCTTACGGCCGCAGCCATGAATGAAGATAAGGAGCAATGCCTGGATGCCGGGATGGATGGTTTCCTCTCCAAACCGATCGATGTGCACTCACTTCAGGAAGTGCTGATTACCTATCTTTCCGTAAAGAGAAACGGCAGAGAACCCCTGCATAAGAAAGAGAATGAACCCTCCATGGTTTCGTTCGGGAAGGAGGAACTTCTCGGGCGGATTCAGCATGATATGTGCCTCTATAAGCAGATTCTGGAATCGATGCTTGAACTGGAGGAGCAGGTAGGCAAACTCGGACGGTCTGTCATTGAAGGCGATTTTTCATCAATTAAAACGGCAGCACACACACTCAAGGGGATGGCGCTGAACATGTCTTTCACCAGGATGGGAGCCTTCTCTAAAACCATGGAAGAGCTGGCTGAATCCAATGCAGCCGGTGATGAGATGGAGGTTCATTTCCAGGCTATTGTAAGCGAATGGGAGACGATTGAGCAGATTATCGAACGTGAACTTTTGGTTCTGGAAGAGTGATTTAGCCGGACACGCGGAAGGCTCAGGTATGGGGGCAGGGTTACTGAGAGACCAGGGGGTGCGAATAAAGACGTTGCCGGATAAGCAATAGACATATGCAACGGCCTCACCAGCGGCCCGTTCAGTTTTTTCACAAAGACTTACACTCAGAGGAGCGTTTGAGATGGCTGAGCGAATGGGTTATACATAGCCTACAGCGAGTGCCGGGCCTGCGATTGCTTTTTTACAGCCTGCCTGAAGTAAATCTTCCCTGCGAACCACCTCAGAGACGCTCTCCACCGGGAGCTCAATAGCGACCGTGGTACCTTTTGAAAGTTCCGACTGAATCATCAGTTCTCCCTTCAGTTTTTGGGTAACCATCAGCGCCTTGGTGAGACCAAATCCCCCGCCCATTGTCCGCATGTGACGTGCATTGGTAGCCCTGTAACCATACGTAAATACCTTGTCCAGTTCTTCCTGCGGGATTCCCATACCCGTATCCTGGACGCTGAATCGCAATGTTTGATCTTTCAGACTGATCCCGGCATCGATCCGCCCCCCGGGTTCGGTATATTTTCTGGCATTGGCCACCAGATCCCGTATCACATCCTTAAAAACCACCGGCATGATGATACGGTTACCGCGATCACTGTCCACCTCAAAATGAATCAGATAGTCCATTTCTCCTTTCTCTGCAAGATTGTGAACGATGTTGAATCGTCCCTTGCTGTTTTTTTGCATCGCCCGGAAAAACCGTTGGAAATCTTCCTTGAATTCATTCAGATCAAACTCAATCCACCTGTCCGGGTATTCAAACTGGATTTTTAATTCCTTGAGACGCTGCCGAAGTATAGTGAAGATCTCTCTGAAGATCTGTTCTGCCTGTTGTACTTCCTCCCTTTCAGTCAATGGGATCTCCCAGGAGAGTACTCTCTCCGTTGTATTCCAGAGTTGCTCCTCAAAGCGGATGGAACGTTGATTGATCACTCCAAATTCGCTTTTATCGCGGATCAGTTCCGTGAGGCGGAACGCTTCCTCAAGAAGTTCTGAGAATGGCTTATCCTGATCAAAAAGATCATTGATCATTGTGAGTTGCATGATCATGACATTCAGAAGATTGAGAAATGAATGCATCTGAACGATCTGAATCTGATCGGAACGGAGGGGTTGCCCTGAAATCATCTTATTGTTTTTCAGTATCATAGAGCTATCGAAATTTGGGATTGCAGCCTTGCTGACTCAATTGTGATTCCCCTTTTTAAACCGGATCTGGTCAGCCTTTGTCAGTTTTATCGTTCCTTTTCAGGATTTCTTAAGCAAAAACCGTGAATTCAAACTCTTTTTATCTTAACTCTTTTGAGTTGAAACATTTTTGCTAAATTCCCATCACAACAAAATGGCACCATTCACGGATATCACAACATCTGAATCTGCCGGTATAATCTGCATGGGCAAAACTGCCCAAAAAAATGAGTGATGGTTAAAGGTTTTCGATTTAAAAAGAATGAGAGGTCATGGTCAGAGCCCGCCTTCCGGTTTATGCGAAGCACGCTGATTCCCGTAACAAAGATGCTCTTCAGGCCCAGAATTGTGAACCGGCACAATATGCCCCTCACAGGCCCCTGTTTTATCTATGGAAATCATTCCAACTATTTTGATCCCTTTATGATCAATGCGGATATGGACCGGGAACCGACGGCAGGAGTGATGACCCGTGATCAGTTTCATAAAACGATCCCCAGGGTGTTCATGGACAGCATCGGTATTGTCCCCACGAGTAAATATGTGCCGGAGCCTTCCATCGTGCGCAGTGTGCTTCGGATGATCGATCAGAAGCGGATGATTGTGATCTTCCCTGAAGGAGGCCGGCGCTGGGACGGCCGGCCCAAGCCGCTGATTGAGACTACGCTTAAGCTTTTCTGGAAGATGGGTATTCCGGTCCACCCGGTGCAGATTCACGGCTCCTATCTCGCCTGGCCGCGATGGGCAGATCATCTTCGGCGTGCATCTGTGGAGATGCGATACCTCGATCCGGTGCACGCTTCCGATTTCAGTGATTATGAAACCTTTGCAGATCACTGCCGCAACCTGATTCATTTTGATGAGTACAATCCGCCTGCCGAAGCCTTTCCGGTCAGCGGGTCCAAACCTGCCGCCGGCATTCAGCGGCTGCTCTACCGCTGCCCGGTAACGGGCGTAAACGGGGCAATTTTTTCACCCGACGGCGAGCATGTGTTCAGCAGGGAAGCCGGTTTTCGCTACCGTATGAATGTGGCGTCCCGCCTGGCAGGGCCGGATGGTGAGGAGATTTCGGTGATCGGGCTTTTCGATAAGATCAATCAGCTGCCGGTTGTCTATGAAAACCCCACGGAGCGGGTGATTCTGGAGCATTCCGGAAGCCAGATCTACACGATTGACAAGGAACATCAGCTGGTGAAACTGGAGAAGGGGATGGTTACACTCACTCCCGATCAGATCACCATACGAATGGGCAACCGGCGATTTCACATTCCCCTGGAAGAGATCCGGGTAATTTCCGTGGAACAGAATCACAAACTATCGGTCACAACACCTGAGCAGACCCTTCAGTTTACCCTTGTGGGAAAAAGTGCGCTTCAGTGGCAGATCACCATCAACCGCCTGAAAAATGGTGAAAAAGCAGTGAAGAGTTTCTGATGGGAGCGTGGAACCTGAATATTACAGCCGGGGAATTTTTTCTCGATTTTGCCTGGATCGGTCTCCTGCTGGTAGCCGGTACCTGGCTGCGCAGCAAGATTCCGCTGCTTCAGAACTATCTGATCCCGGCCAATCTGATTGCCGGGGTACTGGGTCTGCTGCTGGGAGCCAACCTGCTGGGGTGGATCGATCTGACCACCGACAGGCTGGGCAGCTATGTGTATCATCTGCTGGCGCTGCTCTTCATCGCGCTCGGTCTCCGGAAACCGCGCAGGCAGATCGGCCTGTCGTCGGTAAAGTTCTCCCTGATTTTCATCTCCACTTATCTGGTTCAGGCGATCGTCGGCCTGTTGATCGCCTTTATGCTTTTCTACACGGTGATGCCGGATCTCTTTGTGGGAATCGGATTTCTGCCTCCGCTGGCCTTCGGCATGAATCCGGGAATCGCCTACTCGATCGGCAGTAACTGGGAACAGTTCGGGTTTGAGAACGGGGGAGTTGTGGGACTCACCTTTTCTGCATTCGGTTTTCTGGTAGCTTACACCGCAGGGATCACACTGGTGAGAAAAGCGATCCGAACAGGCGAGGCCGAACTGATAGATGAGGCTGCCGATTTTTCAGAACAGATCAAAAAAGGTGTCGCCGAAAGTGAGGGGGAGCTCAGCGGGGAGCGTATTACGACCTATCCGGAAAATATAGAATCCCTCTCGTTTCATATCGGATTGATCGGGGTCACCTTTATCCTCACATACGGTCTTCTGCTGCTGATGGAGAATGGGTTGATCCGCGTCGGGGCGGAGAGTGAAGTCTCCACTCTCTGGTCCTTCCATTTTATCTTTGCAGCCATCGTGGCGATGGGGGTGCGGAAGCTGCTCGACCTGAAGGGAAGCAGCCGGCTCATTGATGACGTGACGATGACCCGCTGTTCCAATCTCTTTATGGATTTTATGATCGTCGCATCTGTGGCGGCGATCAGCCTGGTGGTGGTAATGCACTACTGGCTGCCCCTGCTAACGATTTCGGTTGCGGTATCATTGGCTACCGGTTTACTGATTCTCACGATGACCCGTAACGCATTTGGCAGCTTTGTTCAGGAGCGATTTGCTGCCATATTTGGAAATATGACCGGCACCCTGCAATCAGCGCTGGTACTGCTGCGTATTTTGGATCCGGGTATGAAATCACCCGTGAGTTACAATCTGGTGTATGGCAGCGGACTCGCCCTGGTGTTCGGTTTTCCCCTTCTGCTGCTGATCAATGCACCGGTTCACTATTTTGAGGATCTGATACAGGGGTTTTGGGTGGTCCTCTTCGCCCTTGCTGCCTATCTGGGAATTATCACGGTCGCCTGGGTCTATCTGAGGAGAAACGGGGGAGATTGAATAAACCCCCAGGTTTGTTTGTTTTTATATTAAACTATTCAAAATGAGTGTAGTAACCTGCAAAAATACTTAGACTTTTTTAATGAAAAAATCCAGAGTTTTTCGTGAAATATGAAAAAACTCTAACTGTTGTTGCACCGCTGATTCGGTATCTTTTAAATACAGTAAAATCTATAGTTAAAAGATATTGTCAACATGAGAGCCCGCTGTTCATTTGCCGGAACGGAATCTCTGTCTCCCAGAGCCGGGAGACCTGTGACTATTTTGCTATCCGATCTATTTTTCAGTCGCAATTTAAAACTCCGGCGAAAGGGGTCAGCAGACATTGAAAATCGTGTGGCTTTTACCGGAATCCCCGCAACCGGAATGCTTGCCGCCGGAAAGTATCTGCTCCGTTTCTTCTTTTTGATTTTACTGCTGCCTCTGTTGCTTGCGGGCGGGGTGTATGGGCAGGTTTCGGGTAGCGTTACGTTGGATGATGTTGGACTGGAGGGGGTCACGATAGAATTGTCTGGGGCTAATTTTAACGGTGAAAATCCCTCAACTGTTCTTACCGATTCTGATGGGAATTTCGTTTTTAATGGTAATTTTCAAGCAGGCAACAGATCATGGACAATTACCCCTAGTAAGGATGGCTACACTTTTGAACCAGCGTCCAGTTCAGTAACATTGAACCTTAATAACACTTCCTGGGCAGTTGGTAACTTTGTGGCTAATGTTGTTGTAGGCAATGCGAGTCAGATCGCGGTAGCTCTGGATCCGACGAGTGTGAGTGTGAGTGGAACCTCGACGCTGACGGCGACGGTTTTGGATGCGGGGAACAACCCTGTGGAGGGTGTGACGGTGAATTTTGCCAGTGAAAATACGGATCGTGCGACGGTAGCCTCTGCCACAGGAACGACGAATGCCTCGGGTGTAGCCACGGTGGAAGTGACGGCGCTGACCACGGCGGGCACGGTGGATATCACCGGATCGATCAGTGATGCAGACGGAAATGTCGATACGAGCGCCTCCGATAGTGCGACGCTGACCATCACGGCCGGCAATGCGAGCCAAATCCGTGTGGAGACGGCTGCTGACGGCAGTGGTACGGTGGTTGGGGCGCAGGATGTGGTATCGGGAGATGCGATTACGGTGTGGGCTATTGCGCGTGATGCTTCGGACAATTTTGTGGAGTTGGTGAGTGATGCCACCTGGTCTCTTCAGAGTATCACAGGTGGGGTGGTATCCGGGGATCTTGTGGATAATGCCGATGGATCGGCCACGTTCACTGGGGCACTGACCGGAAGCGCGACGATCCGCGCGTCCTCAGGGGCACTCACTGCGGTTGAATCGGGGACGATTACGGTGATTGCGGGAGCTGCGGATCAGCTGGCATTCGGCCAGCAGCCCGGCACTACGGAAGCGGGGGAGAGTATAACGCCAGCGGTGACGGTTCAGGTTCTGGATGCGGCGGGCAACCTGGTCAGTGGCGACAACACAACAGAGGTAGCGATGGCGATCGGGACGAATCCCTCCTCGGGTACGCTGAGCGGGACAAGTCCGGTGACGGCCTCCGGGGGTGTGGCCACTTTTTCGGATCTGAGCATTGATCTGGTCGGGTCAGGCTATACCCTGCAGGCGAGCGCTTCCGGGCTGACACCGGCGACATCATCGGCTTTTGAGATTACTGCAACGCCATCGGCTGAATTTACCATCACGGGAACGATCACCGACGGGACGGATCCGCTTGAGGGAGTGAGTGTGG
>REDA01000071.1 GCA_007693745.1 Balneolaceae bacterium | reverse complement strand
GAAACTTGAAACCCCAAACCCTTTCCTTACCGATACCAGAGCACCGCTGCGGCAAATACAGCAGCACACTGCTCCACATTGTGTTCAATGCCTATCGACTGAATCTCTTTCAGTTTTCTGTTACGGTATTCAAAGCCGTCAATCACCATCTGACGTACGATCGCTTCGACAGTTGCCAGAGGAGCATGATCTTCAAACTCCATGATCACACCAGGTTCGGAATCATCTTCCGGAATCCCCACCGCGATTGCCGCTGAGATAATCCGGCCGGGAGTGGTACTGTCGATCGTTGCATAGGCCAGGGGGATTAATCCTCCTTTTGGCAGACTAAGTTCACGCACATCGGTCTGTGTCGCCGCCGGGGGTAAAATACTGCTCATGCGCATCAGGTTGGTATCGCCCACACCTGCTTCAAGAAGAGCATTATCGAATGCATTTAACCGGGTTCTCCCCTCTGCGGCTCCTTTAACAAGGCAATAGATGTTCGGAGTTTTCACCATCATAACTGTGACTTCATTTAATAATTAATACTTTGGACAAGACAATCCCGCTGATCTGCAGTAACTGCCGGTAAAAGGGAAGCGTCATTTTTAAAGATGTCCGCTTCAATTTTCCTGATATTCCTGATTCGGCTTAAACAGAAGTTTCTGTCCATCGGGCATCTTGAACATTCCCCGCTTCATTTCCATACTGGAAACATTTCGGGATTCGAAATTTTCTTTCAGATGCTCCTGGATTATCCAGGGGTCAATGGTATCCCCGCAGGTGAATATATCAACGGCTGCGTACTGATATTCAGGCCAGGTATGAATGGCGATATGAGATTCGGCGATCACAACGACACCGCTTACGCCATATGGACTGAATTTATGAAAATTGTGAGAAATGAGAGTTGCTTTGGAGGCTTTTGCTGCCTGAATCAATGTCGTTTCAATGAAACTTACATCATTCAGTTTGGACTGTTCACAGTCGTAATATTCAACGAGTATCTGTCTGCCTAATGCTTGCATGTAAAAATTCCCTGATTGTGTACAAAGTACAGTTCCTAGGTTTTTGTTAAATAGTGATGAACCAAATGGTGATTGTGTCCGTACATACGGTTTTAATATGTTTCCTGTTTATTTATCATATTGAGATTAACTGCTTATCCCGGCTCAATATCTTTAAGCTTTTACCGATATTGATAATGTGTCAGGATAAACTGTATTATCAACACTCAGTATAAAGCATTCACAACTATCATTCACTCCTCAGTTTCAATGATTCAGCTAAGAGAGTTTTGAACTACTCGGCTAAACGGTACATGAACTGTTCAGGTACATCCAAAGACAAATAAATTACACAGATTTTATTTATAAATGATAGACCTGCCAAAAAAAAAGTTGCAGCAAACTGCACTGGAATTTTACGCTAATCTGCTGCTTCCCAGGCTGATTGAAAAAAAAATGCTGACTCTTTTACGTCAGAATAAAATCAGCAAATGGTTCTCAGGAATCGGGCAGGAAGCTATTTCCGTCGGATCGGCCCTCAGCCTCAAACCCGAAGATTATATCCTTCCGATGCATCGTAACCTTGGCGTCTTCACCACAAGGGATGTACCTCTCTACCCGCTTTTTTGCCAGCTGTTCGGGCGTACAGATGGGTTTACGGGCGGCCGCGACCGCTCTTTCCATTTTGGAATCCAAAAATACAACATTTTTGGCATGATTTCACATCTGGCAGCTACTATGCCGGTTGCCGATGGCGTTGCACTGGCATTTAAGCTTCAGAATCAAAACCGCGTGGCACTCAGCTTTTGCGGTGACGGAGCTACCAGTGAAGGGGATTTCCATGAAGCGCTGAATCTTGCCGGTGTGTGGAAACTTCCGGTTATTTTCATGATTGAAAACAATGGTTACGGTCTCTCCACGCCTGTATCTGAGCAGTACGCCTGCACCGATCTGGTTTCACGGGCAGCCGGGTATGGCCTGGAAGGGATGCTGATCGACGGCAACGATTTTTTTGAGGTGCAAAGGGCGGTAACGGAGGCCCGGGCTCTCGCAGTAACCGGACGCCCTGTGCTGATCGAGGCCAAAACCTTCAGGATGCGGGGTCATGAGGAAGCATCAGGCACGTTTTACGTGCCACAGGAAGTATATGACCAGTGGAAGCCGAAGGATCCGATCTTTCGCTTTGAGGAGTGGATGATCACGGAAGGCATCATCCAACACAGAGATGAACTCAAACCGCTCACCGATAAACTCAGAAACTCCTTCCGTGAGGAGATCGACCGGGCTCTTTTGGCGAATGAACCACTATTTGATGAACAGCAGGAGCGCCTGAAAGCCGGTCTCGCACCTCAACCGGTTCCATCTGTCAACAAACCGGTAACTTCAACCTCCGAAAAACGTTTTGTGGATGGGATTCAACTTGCCCACAAACAGGCTTTTTCTGAGGACTCATCATTTATTCTGATGGGTCAGGATATTGCGGAATATGGCGGAGTTTTTAAAGTTTCTGAGGGGTTTGTGGACCTATTTGGCAAAGAGCGGATACGGAATACCCCTATTATTGAGTCCGGAGCCATTGGAGCCGGTATCGGCCTGGCAATGAATGGCTTTAAACCTGTCGTTGAGATGCAGTTTGCAGATTTTATCACCTGCGGATTCAATCAGATTGTGAACAACCTTTCAAAGGGAAGTTACCGCTGGATGCCACAGATGAATGTAACCATTCGCGCCCCTCACGGCGGAGGTGTGGGCGCCGGCCCCTTTCATTCCCAGTGCCCTGAAGCGTGGTTTATGCAGCTTCCAGGTGTAAGAGTACTCGTTCCTTCAACTGTGGAAGACGCTCAGAATATGCTCTATACGGCACTTTATGATCCAAATCCGGTTCTCTTTTTTGAGCACAAGAAGCTTTACCGAAGTATTCGTGCCGTAACACCGGATCTCTGCTGCTTCACCGATCTTGAGACCGCATCTGTAGTGGCAGAAGGAACAGACGCAACTTTCATCACCTATGGAATGGGCGTACACTGGGCTTTGGAAATTTATGAAGAGTATGATAAGAAAGGCATCAGTCTGGAGATTATCGATCTTCGCTCACTGGCTCCGGTTGACTGGGATACCCTGGTGAATTCAGTTAAAAAAACCGGCCGCGCACTTCTGGTTGAAGAACCCTCAGAGGTTTTGGGTCCCATGAGTGAAATTTCGGCCGGTCTCACAGAACGTGCATTTCAATGGCTTGATGCCCCCTTGATCCGATGCTCTTCCCTGCACACACCGATACCTTTCAACAAAGAGCTTGAAAAGGGGTATCTGGCGAGTTACCGTCTTAAAGAAAAGCTGAACCTGCTTCTCGGTTATTAAATGAAGGCACTGTGAAACAGTTCTATTTCTCAATATTTTGCTGTCGTACATTTAGCAACCTGATGTATCTTAAGTACACTGCGGATTTTTATTTGCATTCGCCCCGATCTTTTACAAATTTTCTGCTTGTTAAAGCCTCTCCTTAAACTGAAAACATCCTGCAAACCTGCAACAGAAATACCTTACACTGAAAATATGTAGATTTATTTAACATTTTAAATTCATTTTTCACATGACTAATACAATTAAAATTAACTACTTAATTTTTTGCCTTCTCTTCATTTTGTTTCAATCATCTGCCTGTTCGTCTGGTGAAAATGATGTATCAAGTACTGATCAAACTGATTTCCTGCGCGATATTGATCCTGTAAGTGACCAGGGATATGTAAACATTGTTATTGAAATTCCTGCTGGAGATAATGAAAAATGGGAAGTGGATAAAATTACCGGTAACCTGCTTTGGGAAGAAGTTGGAGATTCACTTAGAATCATCAACTATTTACCTTATCCAGCAAATTACGGTATGGTTCCACGCACGCTACTCCCAAAAGAGAAAGGCGGCGATGATGATCCCATAGACATTTTCCTACTTGGCCCTGTTAGAGAGCGTGGCACTGTAGCTGAAGGTATCATTATTGGCGCACTGGGTATGCTGGATCGTGGCGAACAGGATGATAAATTAATCGCAGTTGATCCGGACAGCTGGTTTGGTTCTATCAGAACAATCAGTGAACTGGACGAAAAGTTTCCGGGTGTTTTAGAAATACTTTCCATATGGATGGAAAACTACAAGGGTAAAGGAATCGTTGAATTAACGGGTATATTAAATTCATACGAAGCAAATGAACTCTTTGAACAGGCTGTCGAGTCCTATCACGTCACAGAAACGGATGATAATTTCTAAATTCAGAAACTCATCGGAAATCCTAAGTAAAACTGATTTATGCCAAAATTATTCTCTGACAGATTCTATGGTTCTGAGCAGTTTGTATCTGCTTTTTTTTCATATTTGTAGAGAACAGGAATAATACCCTTCGATTCACTGAGCGTATAATAAGCGGTACCCTCTTCATTCCAGGCAATTGCTTCACCCTGAACTTCAGGTATGTAAGGCAGCCTTGAGGGAAGCCTTATAAAGGCGTCACGGATCTGCTCCTTGTTATTTCTTGTCCAGTTATAAACAATCTCCTTGGTTTTTATGGTAATGTTACGGCCGTCTGGCGAAATATCCCCGCCGGTTGCCCCTGTGAATGGCAGGGTGCCGAGTAACTCGATCTCAAATATCTCCTCTGTGTTTTGAGGGTACCTTGCAATATAAACCGAAGTTGGAAAAGAGCTTTTTGAAACAACTAACAGATCCCTTGTAAGAGGATCGATCATTACTGTTTCAGCATCCTTCATTCCGTCGGGATATCGAAAACGGATTACATCTTCCCCATCAATCCACTGAACTCTTAATTCCGGATCTATCCTTTCCGGTTCTTTAAAACGGTAAATAGATTTAATATCATGAACCTGCCTGTTATCGCCAATATCGGCAATATAGAGATAGTTCATAGTCCTGTCAGGCCCTGGGCCTATTGCCATATCCTCCCAGTCTCTGTTCCCTGTATTTCGGATTCTGAAAGTCGATCTATCGGATCCATCTGAACCAATCAGAAAGACTCGATTATGATCACCCTGATTATTATGTGTCCAGAGACTGCCCCCGAACGATCGGCTAACTGCCAGACCTGATGCTTCCGTGATTTGTCGGTTTTCAATTTCCCCCATATACAAAGGTCCTTGAAAGCATTCCTTAACAGCGATATCCTGCATTGAATAGGTTGCCTCAAATGGCCCCATGGATATATCCGTCAGAATATCCTGCGAGCAGGATATCGAAATCAATACCAGAATTGAGAGATAACGGACCTGATTTATAAAAAAAGGGCGCCCCTCCGAAGGCCGCCCTTTTTCACACAGTGAATACTTTCCAGTCACCATATAAACTGCTGTTGTTTATTAATTTTGTGTGAGTCCTCCGCCACCTGTTGGATAAGCACCAAGATCCGCACTGGGTTGCATGATTGTAGGTGCTGCGTCACCAGTCAGGGTAAACTCAACTGCGATGGGTTCGAAATCCGTTTTCCCTGATCCGATAGCAGGGGATCCATCCAACAGACGGAAATTCCAGGGTGCAACAATATTCATCTCCAGTGGTTGGGCTTCACCTGCATTGTAATCATCCATAGTAAACAGATCTATATCATAATTCACAAACAAGGGATTATTGTCACCGGGCCCGTCAAAAATATTATTCTCACCCAATACCTGCAGAGTGGAGCCTTCTGAGTCTGTAGGCACGAATTCATCGGCAAGCTCCTGATGGGTAGCATAATAGAGGTTGTTGTCGATATCAATATTAACAAGGTCAGAATCATCAAGAACCCGGATACCCCTCTTATTATTCACCAGAATATTATTGTATGCAAAACCGCGGGCGCCATTTTCAAAGTTAATATTCGCTCCACGATTTAGACCAGCTCTTCTGAAGCCGCTGTTCAGAACTGTATTGTTATAGATCCCTATCGTGGACTGAATTGTGCTTTCGCCATCATCTGACGGTTTGAATGCATTGGTCGCACCACCGATCACAAGATTGTAAGCAACATTTCCTACTGTACCCCCTTTTACATTAATGATGTCTCCACCATCTTCTCCCATCTCTTCGAATACATTTCTCACGATGTTGAGTTTACCACCAACCGGGCGATAGAAATCATCTTTTGATCCATAAAACCAACTGTCTTCAATAACTACTTCAGTCTGATCGCTCAGTGTATAGATTCCGTAACGAATTCTTCCGGCTCTGGGGGTTCCGGGTCCTCCCTCACCTCCTGTAAACTCCATACGCGTCCATTTTAGTACAATAGAAGCTGTAGATTCACTTCCCTGAAGACCTCCCCAAAGACCAGCAAACCGGTTCTCATGAGTACGAAGCTCTTCCGGAACGGAGAGTAAATTTGGATTATCGGCTGTCCCAAGGCTATGGAATGCACCGTGAATTGTTATTTCCGGACCTATATCCCCACCATCACCAACGGCAATTATCGTTACGCCAGGTTCGGCTACTACTGCCTCCCCTTCCGGAATGATTAAGTCTCCAACCAGTTGGTAGGTTTTTCCAGCTCTGAGCGTACCTCTCATCTCACCAACGAGTTCCACCGTATCATCATCGATCGTTGTTATACCATCCGGTTCCTCTGTGGGTGGCGGTGGGGTGGGTTCATCAATTTCAACAGAGGTTGGACTGTCTTCAGAACAGGCATTCAGAAGCAGCATCCCGGTAATTAGCAGAATAATCAGATATTTTAGTTTTTGCATTGTTTTATTTGTGTTTGAATTGAATCTGTTAGGATTTAAAGAGAATATTTAATTCCAAACAGATAGGTTTGTTGAAAAAAGTCTTCCCGTACAAGTGTTGATTTAGAAACATCCAGGTACACAGCTTCATGAGGATTTGCTGTATTTGGGCGAAGCACATCGGCCCTCATTGGTGTATTTAGAATGTTATTCACCTTTGCATAAGCTCTCACACCGGGCAATATTCTCTGTTCAACAGAGAAATCCATCTGCCAGAAAGAGCGTTGCCAGATGTCGTTTTCATAATAGGGCGATACACTGATAATACGGCTGCCGGTAAACACAGCAGATAACTGCGCATCTGTGCCACTCATTCCATTTTTATAGAGAAGAGAGAGGTTGCTTATATGTTTCGATTGTCCCTGTAAGGGCCGGGTCTGATCGAGTGACCTTGATGTCAGGCTTCCATCTTCGCCCCTGAAACGAAATGTCTTGACCGTTGTAATTCTTGAGTCGGTGTAGGTATAGAATGCACGAAGACCGAAATTTCTGATGTATTTTGTTACATCCACTTCCACACCATAGTTATTGGCTGTCCCGAAGTTATTGGGTTGCAGGATAAAGGTCTGACCTTCAAGGATAAGAGCGGATTCAATCGGATTCTTTATTTCCTTAAAAAAGCCTGCTACCATAATCTGATCAACAGGAGTAGGAAAGTATTCAAATCTTAAATCCACATTTTTTGCTTGTGTCCGCTCAAGAAAAGGATTGCCTCTTTCCCGGAAGTCATCCTCATTTATGCTGTAAGGGATAACCTCAAAAAAGTTGGGACGGCTTATGGACTCAAAATAGGATAGCCTTACATTGGTTCGGTTAAACGGGCTGTATTTCAGGTGTACACTTGGAAGTATATCCTTATAGTTCCTTCTGCCGGTTCTTCCTGATATTTGTGGAGGCGCACTCGACTCCCAGGAGAAATCTGTTTCTTCAACTCTCACTCCTCCGGTTAGCTGAAAATTCCTGAAATTCAGCCTGGCCATTCCATAGTATGCGAAAATATCTTCTTCTGATTCGTAATTGAGCGGGTCGGTTGGTGTACCTCCGGGATTAAACAGATTCCAGGAATGATTGTTTATGTCACCTGTCCACTCTTGTGTGATGGGTGAGGCTCGCAACAGGTAGGAATTATAAAAATTGTCCCGGTTTTTATGACGATACATCCCACCTGATTTCAACTCTATCCCAAATTCATTAATGGCTGCAACATACCTGACATCAAGGTATCCGGCTATATCCTCATCACTGTTATTGGTCCATCTGCGCCGCAAATCTCTGTCCAGAAGCACTCTCTCCTGTATTATCTGCCCGGTTGAGTTATCCAATCGGGTTCCGGTGATCAGCTTAAGATCCACCATGTCAGGATCATCATTGGTGGCTTTCGAGTAAGCGGCCGACCAGCTAACCCTGACGGCTTTTTTGAACAGGTCGTGAATTCCGTGAAGAGTACTTGTCAGAATGTTTTGTGTCTGTTGTCTGGATCTGAAATTCTCGCTGATCCGGCCCGTCCCCGGACCCTGAGATCTGCCGATTCGTAAATTTGTATCTGCATAGGCTCTGGCCATCTCCTCCTCAAGCCTGATCCCGGCATTATACCACTCAATGGTGTTGTTTTCATCAATCCTGAAGTCTGTCTTCAAATGCAATCCGCTTCGCGTTTGCTCAGTTGAAATCTGCCTGTCCTGCACTGTGTCATAAAATGGATTATTATCTTCCCTGTCCACGTCCATCTCAAAAAACAGACTGTTAGCTCCACGGTAGCTTTGCTGATAACTTCCTGCAACAAGAAGTCCCAAACGGTTATTTAAAAATCGGTTACCCGCTGCCAGACTTACATTTCTGTTAACAGGTGCGCTATTCTCTCTGAAATCGATATTTCCAACCGGAAAATCACCGACATCTGCCCTGTAAGAGGTTCCATTCCGTGCGTGAGGTGACTCAATGGAAACTACGTCTGAATTATAGGTGAGACGATCCCTTCCAAAAAAAAGCTGACTATATCCTACTCCGATATCTGCGCTGATCTCAAGTTGCTCAGGAGCGTTTCGCATTCTCATATCAATCACCCCTCCAACCGCATCCCCTTCCATATCGGGTGTGAGCGTTTTGGATACAATCAATCTGTCAAGCAGGGACGATGGAAAGATATCCAGAGGTACATACCGATTTTTAACCTCCGGACTCGGAATCTTAATCCCGTTCACAAGAGTGTAGTTATATCGTTTATCCATCCCTCTTACAATCGCATGCTGCCCATCCCCACTACTGCTTCTTTCAATCGATACACCGGATACACGCTGTACTACATTCGCCACTGTCGCGTCAGGTGACATATCTATTGTACGCCCGTCCACTATGTTTACAATCATCACCGAATTCCGCTCCGTTGCTCTGGCACTCACTTCATTTCTGACATCACGGGAAGCTGTAACAGTAACTTCATCAAGGCGAGTGACAACAGGGAGCAACCTGATGACAATCGGATCCATACCGGACTCAACGACAAGAGTTTCTGAATAGGGCTGAAAAGAAATAAAACTAACATTCAGATCATATTCGCCAAGGGGAACATTCCGAATCACAAATGAACCATCCAGACCAGAAACACCAAATAATTCATTATTGCCCAAAATTACAGTTGCACCTGTCAGTGGCTCCTCAGAGGAATCATCAATGATAATACCCCGAACTGTTTGTTGCGAATGAGCACTAAACAGTGTACCGGACAGAATCAAAAGTATAAAAGAGAAGGGTAGTATTAATCTAAGCATCTATCTGTACAATCTTTTTACAATTCAGTTTTTGACCTCGTAATTCACTTTTTTCATGTGATGACAAATTCCGAATCCATTGTTAACCCAATGTTACCCCGCTGTTAAGAAACTGTTAAGAAACCTGTCGCAGTGAAAAGTCAAATTTTGCCAGGAACGATTCTGCGATACCCAGAGATTCTCTCAAAGAGCTTACCCTCTGAATTCTGAAATCAGCTGATTACGGTCATTCGCACTCACAATGATCTTTAGCCTCTTCTTTCAACCTAATCTGATCTGAATGGTCAGGTCAAACCTTCCGGATCCGGGACAGAAATACCTTCAGATTTTCTCAACTGCATCAGCGCTCACGGAATAAGGTTTTTTCATCGGGTTTACCTATATTCACTTAAAAATATTACTTATCTGAACAGAAAAGCGCTTTTATGGAAACCGAACGACAACTGAATGATTTTCAGGAACGGATCAATTCGGGAGCAAAGATTGAACCCAGGGAGTGGATGCCTGAACGATACCGGCAGCAACTGATCCGGATGATGAGTCAGCATGCACATTCTGAAATTGTAGGCATGCTTCCGGAGGGCAACTGGATCACACGCACCCCCTCTCTCAAACGAAAACTGATTCTGCTGGCCAAGGTTCAGGATGAGGCAGGGCACGGACTCTACCTCTACAGCGCCACGGAGACCCTCGGAGCCAGCCGTCAGGATCTGATTGAAGGATATCTCTACGGAAATGCCAAATATTCCAGCATTTTTAACTATCCCACACTCACCTATGCCGATATCTGCGTCATCGGATGGCTGGTGGACGGTGCTGCAATCGTGAATCAGACCATGCTGGCAAAAAGTTCCTACGGCCCCTACGCACGGGCCAATCTCCGGATCTGCCGGGAGGAGAGTTTCCACAAAAAACAGGGGTATGAAATGCTCGCAAAAATGGCATCCGGAACACCTGCTCAACGGAAGATGGCGCAGGATGCCGTAAACCGCTGGTGGTGGCCTACCCTGATGATGTTTGGCCCGCCGGACAGCGACTCGCCCAACAGCGCCGAACTGATCCGCTGGGGAGTCAAGACCAAAACCAATGATGAGCTCCGGCAGAGTTATGTAGACCGGATGGTGATGGAGGCGGAACAGATCGGAATTACGTTTCCCGATCCTGATTTGACTTACAACAGCGAAACAGGCCACTGGGAGTTCGGCGAGATTCCCTGGAATGAATTTTATGATGTGATTCGCGGTAACGGCCCCATGAACCGGGAACGCATGAATGCCCGTCGAAAAGCGTATGAAGAGGGCGTATGGGTTCGCGAAGCCGCCTCTGCATATGCGGAAAAAAGAAAAGAGAAGAAGCTGGAGCAGTGCGAAAGTCCCGACAAACCTGACGGGCTGCACCGGGCGAAGCGATTCCCACGTAGCGTAG
>REDA01000072.1 GCA_007693745.1 Balneolaceae bacterium | reverse complement strand
ATCTGGTCATTCGGTGATGTCATGCTCGGGATCATGGCATTTGTAAATATCATGGGACTGATCGCTCTTTCCGGGGTGGTTTATAAAATTACCCAGGACTACCTGAGCCGGTATCCGAAGAATGAGGACAAATGAAAAAAACTGTGGCTGACTCAGGCAAGCTCACTGTAATCCAACACCCGGTCGTTGCAAGAGACCTCACAATCCTTCGAAATAAGGAAACCGATACCGCACACTTCCGAATGGCAATGGGGAGGATTGCAACCATACTTGCCTACACAGCACTAAAAGATCTTCCCCTTCGACAGGTTCAGATAACCACTCCGGTCACTGAAACCACAGGGTTTGAAATAGATACTGAGATTATCATCGTTCCGATACTGAGAGCCGGACTCAGCCTGGTAAATGCACTGCTCGATTTCATTCCGGATGCCAGTGTCGGACATTTGGGTATGTACAGAGACGAAACGACCCATGAGCCCGTTGAATACTATTCAAACCTTCCTCAAAATATGGAAGATGCAATTGTGCTTTTGGTGGATCCGATGCTGGCAACCGGAGGCAGTGCTGAGGACGCCATACGGATACTAAAACAGAAGGGAGCCCTTACGATTCGGTTTATCTCACTCATATGTGCTCCGGAAGGTGTTAATCACATTATGAAGAATAATCCGGATGTCTCCATTATCACCGCTTCACTGGATGAAAAACTTAACGAAGACGCTTACATCGTACCCGGTCTCGGTGACGCAGGAGACAGGTATTTTGGCACACTCTGATCGTTTTATGCGTCAGATCCTGCCACTGCTGCTCTTTTATTTTCTGACAGCCTGCGGTGAACTGTCAGAATATGATGCCCGGCAAATTCAATCAACTCTGAACGACTCATTAATTGTGACCACGGAGAGCTGGGATGTCGAAATGATGATCATGCAGGAAGGCGAAACCAAGCTATTTATTGAAGGCAGCTATGCCATAAATTATCAGGCGGAAGATCGACGGTTTACAAAAATAAGCGGTCCGGTGTATGTTCAGATTTTTGACACCACCGGTGCCGTTGAAACGGAAGCATGGAGTAAACGGGCAGTCTATCTTGAGGAGCAGGCCGAGTTTGAACTTTTCGATTCTGTTCGAGTACAGACTGCCAGCAATCGCTTCCTCTTCTCTGAGTACCTCAAATGGTCTCAGAATACCGATCTCATTACTTCTCCTTATGATGTAATCATTATCACCCCGCAGGACAGTATCTCCGGACGGGGATTTGAGGGGGTCACAGATCTTTCAACCTATACAATCACTGAACCCAGAGGCAGGTTTCTGGTAGAATAATGAGCCCCATCAAACCCTATTCCTTTACTTTTTTGATTCCTCTGCTGCTACTGGCGGCTTTTCTGGATTTACATACGGTCAGTGCACAAAGCAGAGTCACAATACATGCCGCCGAAAGCGCCAGCGGAAGCATGATTGATGGTGAATTTGTCAGAAGAATCCTGGGCAACGTTTTTCTTTCAACGGATAACCTCAGTCTTCGTTCCGACAGTGTTTACCAATATGTGGACCGCAGCCTTCTGATGGCTTTTAATGCGGAAATTGAGACCGGGAACGAAATGATCTGGGCCGACACGCTGTATCACGACATGAACAGGGAATTTAGCAGGCTCAGAGGGCGTGTCATCATCCAGGCAGAAAATTACACTGTTTTCAGTGACTCCATAGATGTTGATCATGAAGAGGAAATGGCAATTTTTGACGTTCCGGTTCGCTTTGAAGATGATAAGGGCGTTTTAATTGCAGAAAACGGCCTCTATTTCCAGGCAGCCGACAGTGCCATCTTCCGTGGAAATGTCCAGCTTTCCGACTCAACGCAATACCTGGAGGCCGACTCACTTTTCATGAACCGGTCTAAGGAGCTTTATGAACTTTTCGGAAGAGTTTATGCAGATGATTTTGAAGACAATGTACGCTTTGCAGGTCACTACCTCTACGCCGATTCATCCGGGTACAGACTTCTCAGAGGCGATGCCTGGCTTATGGAAGTAAACGAATCAGAATCCGATACCACTCATCTCTTTGCAGATGTCATTGAACTGCTTGAAACAGATACTGCATCGTTCATGGATGCCAGCCTCAATGTTCGGATATGGACCCCCGGTTTTGCCGCAGTGGCTGATACCGCCGCATACAGGGATGATACAGAACAATTTATTCTTAGGGCTTCTCCCATTCTGTGGCAAAAAAATATGCAGCTTACAGGACCCTATATTGAGGCATTTATGAAGAATGAAGAGATCGATTTCCTTAGATCTTACACTCGTCCGATCGTTGTACAGGAAGACTCCCTGACCGGCAGGTTGCACCAGATGACCGGAGATACACTTCATGCCTATTTTGATGAGGGATCTATTCAGAAAATCTCTGTTTTTAACAACGCTGAAATCATTTTTCACCAACGCGATGAAAATGATGAACCAGACGGATTAATCGAACTCATCTCCCTCGGCAGATCCACGATGCAATTTCTGGATGGAGAACTCGATTTTTTTAAAGCGGAAGAGAATATCGAAGGATCCTGGCTTCCTGAAGATCCTGCCAATATCTCAAGAAAACTGGAGAACTTTCAATGGAATCCTGACCAAAAACCTGAGAAACCAGTCCCAAAAGTCCCAAGACTTTCTCCGGTTACCGACTCCATACCTTTCCCCCCACCGATTCGATATGTAACCTACCTGGTGTCCATCCAAAAAAACGATGAACTCTAAAGACCCGGCTTATGAATCACTTTGAACCCTCCGATGCATTCATCATCGATGCAATTCGATCACCTGTAGGAAAATTCAGAGGCTCACTCTCGGCCGTGCGTGCAGATGACCTTGCTGCTCATGTAATACGGGAACTCATGAACCGCAATCCAGGAATTCCCGCTGAATGCGTGGATGATGTAATCCTGGGTTGTGCGAACCAGGCTGGAGAAGACAACAGAAACATTGCAAGAATGGCCCTGCTTCTGGCTGGCCTTCCCGATTGCGTGCCCGGAGAAACTGTAAACCGTCTCTGTGCATCCGGCATGTCATCCGCTATTCATGCCAAAAGAGCCATTTTTGCTAATGATGCTGATATTGTTATTTCAGGAGGAATTGAGCAGATGACACGCTCTCCATGGGTGATGTCTAAATCTGCAACCCCATTTGGCGGTGATGCGGAACTCCATGATTCAAGTTTTGGCTGGAGGTTTATCAATCCTGAGATGAGGAATCTTTACGGTACGGATCCTATGGGGATTACGGCTGAGAACCTTGCAGAGAAGTACGCCATTTCCAGAGAAGATCAGGATCGTTTCGCAGCTTCTTCACAAGTGAAGGCCGCAGATGCCCGCGCTTCCGGCCGACTCTCCATGGAAATAGCACCGGTTTCAGTGAAGCCTAAAAAAGAGAAACCTTTTCTTTTTAGTGAAGACGAATTTATTCGTCCCGATACCACACCTGAAATCTTATCTGCACTGAAACCCGCTTTTAAACCCAATGGAACCGTGACAGCCGGTAACGCTTCCGGACTCAATGACGGAGCGGCAGCCCTTCTCATAGCTTCCGGAAGAGCGATAATAAAATTCAGCCTCACCCCCCTTGCGAAAATTGTTTCTTCCGGCACGGCGGGTGTGCCTCCAAAATTTATGGGAATCGGTCCGGTAAAAGCTTCTAAAATTGCCCTCAGAAAAGCGAACCTGGCACTATCCGATATAGATATCATCGAAATTAATGAGGCCTTCTCCGCTCAGGTACTGGCCTGTACGCGCAAAATGTCCCTTTCTGATCAAGATCCGAGAATTAACCCGAACGGAGGGGCCCTCGCTCTGGGTCACCCGCTCGGTATGAGCGGAGCAAGGATCCTGCAAACAGCAGCACTGGAATTGAGGCACCGGAACAAAAAACGGGCTCTCGTAACCATGTGTGTCGGGGTGGGACAGGGTTACGCCGTAATCCTCGAAAACTGCAGCCCATAAATCATCTTCAGCTGTTTTTTACATCAAATATTCACACTGTAAATATAGATTCACAGGTATATCAATATTCACACCCCCTGCCTTATGAATCTTTATCACAAAACCGATCACTTTCTTACTCACTGGCTTGCCCAAAGGGGGATCGTATTCCTCCGGCTCTCTATCGGATTCATTTTTATCTGGTTCGGCGGCCTGAAATTTTTCCCGGGTGCGAGTCCGGCAGAAGAACTGGCTCTCTCAGCTATTTCCGTTCTTACATTCGATCTCATTCCTGAATCACCGGCACTGTTCCTGCTGGCCGGTTTTGAAGTGCTGATCGGAGCCGGTCTTATCTTTGGACGCTATATGCGGATTATATTACTCATGCTCATTATTCAGATGATCGGAACCATGTCTCCTGTTCTTCTCTTTCCTGAGATTGTGTTTAATTCTCCTCCTTTTTTATTGACAATTGAAGGACAGTACATTCTTAAAAATGTAATTGTCATCAGTTCAGCCATGGTGATCGGTGCTACTGTTCGGGGTGGTGGCTTAACTGCTTCTTCTGATTCTGAACCTGATCTGAGTGAACAGGATTCAGATTGATCTTTGCACTTCTGATCTTTTTTCTCGATTGTCTGTTAAAGACAATCAATCTTAAGTCATAACCAATGGAAGTACAATCCTATCTGAAAGGAGAATGGGTATCTGAAGGTGACAAAAGTAACCTTTGCAGCGTAATCAACAACAAGCCGGTTGCCTCTCTTATTGCTGCCGAACCGGATTACCATTCTGTATGTGAATATGCCCGAAATGTTGGCGGACCCGCACTCAGGCAGATGTCAATTCATGAAAGAGCCTTCAGAATCAAATTCATGGCTCAGTTTCTCCTGGAGAAAAAGGAATCTTACTATTCTCTTTCCTCTCATACAGGCGCTACCCGCCGCGACTCCTGGATCGACATTGAAGGGGGCCTGATCACCGCGCTCGGACTTTCAAGTCAGGCCCGTAAAAATTTGTCGGACCTCCCATGGCACGTCGAGGGAGGAGCTGTTACTCTCTCCAGAAAAGGTACATTCAGCGGTCAGCATATCTGTGTTCCCCGTCATGGTCTCGCCCTGCAGATCAACGCCTTCAATTTCCCGGTTTGGGGAATGCTTGAAAAACTTGCACCCGCTTTCATTGCAGGTGTCCCCTCTTTGATAAAACCCTCACCGACCAGTTGCTTTCTGGCCTTTGCCGTATTCCGGGACATGGTTGAATCAGGGTATCTCCCGGAGGGTTCTGTACAGTTTCTTGCCGTTGATATTCCCGGCGATCTGCTCAACCACCTGGGCAGTCAGGACACCATTTTATTCACCGGTTCAGCAGCTACAGGAAAAAAACTCAAATCTCATCCATCCGTTATTGAACATAATGTGCGTTTCAATCTTGAAGCCGACTCTCTCAATGCTTCCCTTCTGGGTCCGGATGTAACCCCAGAAATGGATGAGTTCGACATTTTTATCCGCGAAGTTGTCTCTGAAATGACTGTTAAAACCGGGCAGAAATGTACCGCCATTCGCCGGGTGATTGTTCCTGCTGAACAGCTGGATAAGACGATAGACGCACTCAAAAGGAAACTGGGAGATATTACTCCCGGGAACCCGGCCGACCCGGCCACCAAAATGGGTCCGCTCGCTTCCGACGATCAGTCAGCCCGTTTTTCTGAGCAGGCCGCCAGGCTGATGGAAGTCACTGAATCGATCTGGGGTAACCCCGAAGCGGACGGACTCTACACCGGCGCCCGGGTCTTGCTCTGCCATAAACCGATGGAAGTGGACGAAGTGCACCAGCTGGAAGCTTTCGGCCCGTTAACCACCCTCATGCCATACCAAACATTGGATGAGGCCATTGCCATTGCAAACCGGGGCGGCGGATCGCTGGTCGGCTCTCTCTTTACAGCTGATGATGAGATCGCAGCCAGAGTTGCGATGGGATGTGCCCACTCTCACGGGAGGTTCATGATCATCAACAGAAGCTGCGCCGGAGAGTCAACCGGCCATGGCTCACCAATCGCTTCACTGGTTCACGGCGGACCCGGAAGAGCCGGTGGCGGAGAGGAACTCGGGGGGGCGCGTTCGGTCCTTCACCACATGCAGAGAGTGGCACTGCAAGGCTCACCAACTACCCTTAGCGCAATCACAGGCCAGTATGTAAAGGGCAGTACTACCCGTGAATCCGAGAACCACCTGTTCAAAAAGTACTTTGAAGAACTGAATCCCGGCGACTCTATCACCACACACCGGAGAACTGTAACCGAAGCCGATATTGTTAATTTCGGCGGACTGACGGGAGATCACTTTTACGCTCATTTTGATGAAATTGCCGCCAAAAACTCACTGTTCGGAAAAAGGGTAGCCCATGGATACTTCGTACTCTCAGCAGCTGCCGGACTCTTTGTTCACCCCTCACCTGGCCCTGTTCTGCTCAATTATGGACTGGACGATCTGCGATTTATCGCTCCGGTTTATCCCGGTGATACCATTCAGGCCAGGCTGATCGTGAAACGGAAGTCCTTCCGGCAGAAACGGGAATCAGACAAAGAGCCTTACGGAATGGTCTGGTTCGATGTAGAAGTAACCAATCAGCAAAAAACGACTGTAGCTGAATACACAATCACAACCCTGATTAAGCGCAGAACCGGTTCTCCGTTTGATCAGTAGGGGGCTCTGAAAAACTGTTCTTTTGCCCAAACTCTTCATTGTCACAAAGGAACCATCCTCACTGTTGGCAAACAGTTTGTGGTTTAGCATTTGACAGCGCCCTGATCTAATGCAAAACTCTCTGTTTTTCAAAAGGCCCAACAAGAAATATCAAAGATTTCCTTTTGACATCTCATCCGCTGCAAAGTTTGCCGCCCTGGCTGTAAGAGCCATAAAGGTAAGAGAAGGATTCTGAATGGCCACCGAACTCAGGGCTGCGCCGTCTGTTACAAAAACATTTTTGCAGCTATGTATCTGATTCCAGCGGTTCAATATTGAACTCTCGGGATTCTTACCCATCCTGGCACCGCCAACCTCATGAATATCCAGGCCCGGTGCCTGCCCGCTGTCGGATGTTCGGATATTCCGGGCACCGGCTGCATCCAGCATTTCAGCTCCCTGCTCCAGAAAATCCTTCAGCAGTTTATCATCATTGTCGGTGTAGTCTACAGAGGTAACAAGCTGGGGAATACCCCACGGATCCGTCTCTGTTGTACTCAGCCGTACATGGTTGTCATAAGAGGGAACGGTCTCGCCCTGCATCATCATAAAGATTCCCCATCCGCCGGGTCGGGTCACCGACTCCTTCAGTGCCGGACCCACCTCATCCATATTCAGCCCCCGCTGCCATCCTGACCTTGCCGCACCCAGTGCAATCAGATATTTACCCTGGAAATCAACCCCCGGATCCTGGCGGTACACATTCCTGAACGACGGCATGATGGGTTGCGTAGGCCTTCTTCCGTAATAATAATCATCTTCAAAGCCATCCATCTGAGCAGATATGGATCCTCTGTAATTATGAAACAGAATGTATCTGCCAAGTAATCCATTGTCGTTTCCGAGCCCGGCAGGAAAGCGTGAAGATCTGCTGTTAAGAAGAATCAAATTGGTATTCAGGCAGGCTGCGTTCAGAAAAATGATCCGCGCATAATACTCCGTCACCTCTTTGGTGAGAGCATCCACAACGCGCACACCGGTAGCTTTGCCTTTATTTTCATCATAGATCACCGATTCGACCACAGCATGGGTTCTTTTCGTCAGGTTCCCGGTGCGCATGGCCCACGGGATTGTTGAAGAATTGGAGCTGAAATAGGCACCGTAAGGACACCCTCTGTAGCAGAGGTTCCTGGCAAGACACAATCCGCGATTCTGCTCACGGTGAATCTCTCTGAGCTCTGTCAGGTGAGCACATCGGCCCTGAATCATGTATCGGTCATTGTACTTTGAAGAAATTTTGTCACGGATGTGCGTCTCAACGCAATTCATTTCAAAAGGCGGCAGAAATTCCCCGTCTGGCAGATGGTCAAGTCCGTCCCTGTTTCCGCTCCAGCCGGTAAAATGCTCCACTTTCGAGTACCAGGGCGAAATTTCATCATAGGTGAGCGGCCACTCAATGCCATATCCGTCCCTGGCAGGCCCCTCAAAATCGTATCGGCTCCAGCGCTGCCCCTGGCGGGCCCAGATCAGCGACTTTCCTCCTTCCTGGTAGCCCCTGATCCAGTCAAACGGTTTTTCCTGCACATAAGGGTGCTCCTCATCCTTCACGAAAAAATGGCTGGTTGTGTCATCATAGGCATAGCAGCGGGCAACGACAGGGTTTCGCTCTCTTTCATCGGATGGCAACCTGCCCCTGAATTTAAAATCCCACGGATCGCTGGTTGCGGTAGGATAATCATCCCGATGAACCACAGGCCTTCCTCTTTCCAGCATCAGGGTCTTCAGACCTCTCTCACAAAGTTCCTTAACGGCCCACCCACCACTTATTCCCGATCCAACAACTATTGCATCAAACGTTCTTTCTTCCCTGCTGCTCATATCTGAAATGTGCTGATTGTTTAAAAGACAAGGAGCTAATAAATGCTTTTTTCTGATATCTGGCAAATAAAAAAAGGGATCTGTAAGATCCCTTTGTGCATGTGAAACGTGCGTCACATTGCAACAGTACTGATATATGTATCAGTTCAGACCATTAATTCTCTCTCTCCAAAGCCGGATTCATGGTTGTCATGTTCATAAACCTGTAGAGCGGGCAGAAGGAAATAGCTCCGGAAATGACAGGAATCAAACCGATAAACCCCAGATAACTGTCGATATATAAGCCTGCTACAACAATCAGCGAACCAATAAGTACGCGAACCACAGACTCAGTGTAACCAATATTTTTTTTCAGTATCATAATAGTACCTCAATGTATTTTAATATTTTTAAATTTTTATCTCTGTTTCTTCTTTCTTAATGAATATAGCACCAGGCCACTCAATGAAGCTCAGAGAGCTTTCCTGAGTCGAAAATAAGGCGTGGCATGAACAGGGTATAAGGGAAACCCCGACCTTCTTAATTACTGTTTTTTCTAAACTAGCCCTATTCATTTTAAACCTCATTTTTTCCAGTAAACGAACCTTTTTTTCCACTGAACAAACGGCTTTCATGAATTCTGTACCTTCCTATGTATCAATTTCCTGGAGCAGGGATGAGCTGACAATCATCGATCAGACCCTTCTGCCCGAAAAAGAAGTCTACCTGGAACTTACCTCCCACAGACAAGTATGGGACGCAATAAAAAAACTCAAGGTGAGAGGAGCTCCGGCGATCGGCATTGCCGGAGCTTACGGCCTCTATCTTGGTATTTCCCCATTGCCTGAAAATGATCCGGCTCTTTTTTTACATCAGGCTGAAGAAATCGCATCGTATCTCAATTCATCACGGCCTACCGCCGTCAACCTCTCCTGGGCTCTTGACAAAATCGTGCATAAACTTATGCGGGCATCAGATCTGCCCGTTGCCACCCTCAAGAAACTGGCTCTGCAGACAGCGATGGAAATACATGAAGAAGACCGTCAGTTATGCAAGAGAATTGGTGAATCGGGGGTTGCACTGATACCCGATGCAGCCCGCATCCTCACACACTGCAACACCGGTTCTCTCGCAACTGCTGAATTCGGGACTGCCTTTTCTGTGATCTTGCACGCTTTCCGGCAGCATAAACTGAACCATGTATGGGTGGATGAAACCCGGCCTCTTCTGCAGGGGGCAAGGCTTACCGCCTGGGAACTGAAAAAAGCCGGAATTCCTTTTTCACTGAATATCGATTCTGCAGCAGGATTCCTTATGCAGCAGGGTGAGGTGGATCTTGTGATTACCGGAGCCGACAGAATCGCAGCGAATGGTGATACCGCCAATAAAATCGGCACCTACTCTCTGGCTGTGCTGGCTAACAGACACCGGATTCCTTTCTACGTTGCGGCACCCTATTCCACCATTGATCTTCAGATCGAGAACGGCAATAACATAGAGATTGAAATGCGTTCAGCGGACGAGGTCTCTCACTTTGGTGAGAAAAAAACTGCCCCGGAGGGAATCGATGTTTACAACCCTGCATTTGATATCACGCCGGGAGAACTTATCACCGCGATAATTACGGAAAGAGGTATTCTTAAACCAGACTACAGTAAATCGATCCAGACATATTTTGGGTAATCCAACCTGCGGCTGAGAGCAGCTAAGTAATTTCAATGGGGGCTTTGAAAAACGAACGCCGCCCTCAGAGTCTCCATACCCAATCCTTCCCGCTCTATCAGAGGCATCTCCCCGGTAAGGTCTATGATCGAAGTCTGCCCGCCCCGAAGATCACCCTGGTGATCCACGATGATGTCAGCAATGTTTTCAAACCGGCTTAAATAGAGCTCTCTGTCATTGCCCGATGGTTCTCCATGTTCAACACCCGGCAGCTTTGCCGAAGTAACTACCAATGGTCTCCCCAGTTCACGGATCAGATCCAGGCAGATCGGGTAATCAGGAACACGGATTCCCACGGTCCGTTTTCTGGGATGGGTAAGCAGCCTGGGCACTTCCCGCGTTGCAGGAAGAATAAATGTAAAGGTACCGGGAATCAGATCTTTGATCAGTTTGAAATTATGATCAGACAGAGCAGCGAAAGTAGATACATGCTCAAGATTGTGACACATCACTGTCAGGTGATCTTTTTTCCCGAGTTGCCGGATCTGCCGTATCCTTTCAATACCTTTTTTGTTCTTGTAGTCACAGACCAGCGCATACTGGCTGTCGGTCGGGATCAGCGCAACCGCACCTCTGTTCAACTCATCGGTCAGTTCAAAAATACTTTTCCGATGCGGTGAGGTTTCGTGAATTTTAATTCTTTGTGCCATTTTGAAAAGGTTCATTCTGTCCATTCATCTCCAAGCGGACAAATCCGGCAGATATTTAACAAATACAATTTACGGGATAAAGTGCCGCAGGCTTTACATTTAATTCATGGTGCAAAATTCGTGAGGTTCTTCCCTCCTTATTTTCACCTTTACCCGAACATTTGGTAGTTTATAAGGTACGCACTAAACGAAATAAATACACTTATGAGTATGAAGACAAATTTAAAAGCGGCCTGGCTGGGACATTCAGCATTTCGCATTGAAACCCCCTCTGGTAAAGTTATCTACATTGATCCTTTTCTGAATTCCAACCCCTCAACACCCGAACGGTTTAAAAATGCCTCCGATGCAGATTATATTCTTCTGACTCACGGGCATGAAGATCATGTCGGGGACACACTTCAAATGGCAGGGGCATCCGGTTCCATCGTAGTTGCACAGGTGGAGTTGTCCCAACTGCTCAAAAAACACGGGCTGAATCCTGATCAGGCAGTTGAATTCAACAAGGGCGGAACCATCCACTATGATGAATTCTCCGTCACGCTTGTTCACGCCAATCACAGCTCCTCCTTTGCAGGAGAATATGCCGGCGAAGCAGGCGGCCTCGTCCTTTCATTCGACGATGACATCTGCTTCTATCACCTGGGAGATACCAATATTTTTGGAGATCTGGAACTTTACGGAGAGCTCTATGAACCTCATGTGATCGCAGTTCCCATTGGCGATCATTACACGATGGGGCCGCAGGAAGCCGCGATGTGTTGTGAAATGCTGGATGCAGATCTGGCTGTTCCGATCCATTATGGTACATTTCCGGTACTGTCAGGGAGTCCGGAAGAATTCAAAAGTTTCACCGAAGAATACTGTGATACCAAAGTTCTGATCCCACAGCCGGGTGATGATCTGTTCAGCTGACCGGCTTTAAAACCCGTTTTTTTTTGATTTTGCATAACGCTTCCGCAATCAAAGAGCCGCAGAGTCGCAAATCTTTAATAAGATTTTCCCGGGTGCGGCAGGGTCACAGCCACCCATCTGCACGGTTTCGCAACGTGCCACGGTGCTTGAACAGCTGAGCCTCAAATGTAGGCATTTAAAATAAAAAAGATCATTACCCCCGTTACAGAAACATAAAGCCAGATAGGGAAGGTCCATAAAGAAACTTTCCGGTGGGTCTGGAATTTTCCTGCAAATGCAAAATAGTAACTGGTAAGAACCAGAGGCACCACGGTGGCGGACAGAATGATGTGTGTGATCAGAATAAAGAAATAGACCGGCCTGATCCAGCCTTCGCCCGGAAAGGGCGTGTGCCCGACGTATGCATGGTAAATCAGATAGCTGATCAGAAATAGTGCTGAAGTCACAAATGCAGTGAGCATCAGCTTCATGTGCATAATGAAATTTCTCTTTTTGATTGCAATGAAACCCGCAAGAATCAAAAGAGTACTTCCGCTATTTAAAAAGGCATTCAGGGCAGGGAGCTGAGTCACCCAGTCAGCTGTCACCTCAGTCGCCTCCCTGAAATAGAGCAGATAAAGAAGGAAGAGGAGAGCAATGCCACTCACTGTTAATATCAAGGCTAGCGCTTTTCTGACATTGATCTCTTTTATAAACTGTATCGTAAGTTTTTCATTCAGGGATGGTTCCATAGCCTGCTTTTTGGGTTTAGATTCTGTGCTCAAAAATACCATGAATTATAGAAAAAAGAGCCATGCATGTTAAAAAAGAATAACTTTTTTCCGTTAAGTTTCACTCACTCAATTTCCCCTGTTTCTCATTCAGCCTTTAAATCGCTAACCTTATCAACCACAAGTTGTTCAATATCACACTCCGGCTAATCCTGAAAATGAGTGCCGCACCGGATCTTCATTAAGCACTCTTACCTGTAAAAAAAACAGGCCGATTTTTCAGCAACTTTTAAGGCAGAGCACTATATTTAAAAAATTACTGAAGGTCACAGCGAGCTCGTGAGCCGTTATTTAGACTGAGTTTAAATATCATTTTCGGGCAAAAATGATCTGTACAGATTATTTATATTCCGTGTCTCCTAAAGCCTGCTAACAGTACAGATACTACAACGATCTTAACAGCTAAGAGTAACAGATTTTATGGCTCAAATTTTTCCTAAGTGGACAAATGAAGCTCCACGCAGAATCCTGGTCGGCTCAATAGTACTGCTAAATGCAATTGTATTTGCAGTCTGGTATTTCTTCTCACCCGAATTTACTGATGTTGGTTACATGCCGGAACAACCGGTTCCTTTCAGCCACAGCGTGCATGTAGGACAACTTGGGATGGACTGCCAGTATTGTCACACTCAGGTATGGGATTCCAAACATGCAAACATCCCGGCAACACAGACCTGCATGAATTGCCACAGCCAGATCAAGACTGATAGTGATGATCTGGCACTTGTCCGGGAAAGCTGGGAGACAGGTCTGCCTATCCAGTGGGTCAGGGTTCACATGCTCCCGGATTACGCCTATTTCAACCATGCCGCTCACGTGAATGTGGGTGTGGGATGTGAATCGTGCCACGGCAGGGTGGACAGAATGGATGTTGTATTTCAGGCAGAACCGCTGAGTATGGGATGGTGCCTCGACTGTCACAGAGAGCCCGAAAAATATGTCAGGCCGGTATCTGAAGTCACCACTATGGGTTATGTAGCTGAAAACCAGCTTGAACTGGGACGTGAATTAGTGGCGCGCCACAATATCAACGCACCCACCTACTGTCAGAGCTGTCACTTCTGACAGGTGTCCGACTGAACCAATAACAGATTCAATAAACAAAGCCACTTTAGAATGAGTGATCAGTCAAATCAAACTACTTATTGGAAAAGCCTGAACGAGCTTGCCCAAAACGAAGAGTATAAAAAGTTTGTGGAACGAGAGTTTCCCGAAGACGCTACTGAGCTCAGTGATCAGGTCTCAAGACGCAGCTTCCTCAGGGTGATGGGTGCCTCGATTGCACTTGCCGGTTTTGCCTCCTGCCGGAAACCGGTTCAGAAAATCCTGCCCTACTCACGGCAGCCTGAAGACATGGTTTTGGGAGAACCCCTCTATTATGCTACCAGCATGCCATTTCAGGACTCGGTAACCGGACTTCTGATTACAAATTATGAAGGCAGGCCCAATAAGATTGAAGGGAACGAAGACCACCCCTCAAGCGGCGGTAAAACAAGTATCTTCCATCAGGCATCTATTCTTGGACTTTACGATCCGGATCGTTCCAGATCCCCGATCCGAAATGGTGAAAAAGTTTCCAAAGAGGAATTTGTTCAATTTGCATCCTCACATTTTGCTGACCGAAACCAATCGCTGCTCTTTATTGATGAAGCTACCTCTTCACCTACTTACCACCGGATCAGAGAAGAAGTACTTTCCGCTTTTCCAAATGCTGACTGGGTGACTTATGAACCGTTTTCAGATGATAACCGTATTGAGGGAACTCAAATCGCTTTCGGCGAACGCCTCAGAACGGTTCCGCATTACGATAAAGCTGATCTGGTCATTGCACTCGATGATGATTTTATGAGTCCGCACGCCAGTACAAACAGTGTCGAAAACTCTCTTAAACTGACGGCCAGAAGAAAAGTGGAGACAGCATCCGACTCAATGTCCCGGATCTACTCGGTTGAAAATGCACTTACTTCCACCGGCTCATATGCAGATCACAGACTGCGCCTTAAAACTTCACAGATTGCCCCCTTCACCTACGCACTCGCAGCCAAACTCTCTTCGTCTCTCAGCGGGTTAAGTGCTTTCATCGGGTTTGAAAATGAATTTTCTTCCCATAAGTGGATTGAAGTCCTTGCAAATGAACTTCTCTCCAACAGGGGCACTTCTGTAATCAGCGCAAGCAGAGAGCATTCTGCAGAACTGCATGCCGTGGTGGCTGTACTGAATCATGCTCTTGGTAATTCCGGCAATACAGTTACGTATCACCGAATTCCCCACAATACGGACCGCAATGAACGGGAAGCTTTTATCTCTGCAGTTGAAGAGTTGCGTAACGGGACTTATGACACGGTTGTACTTGTTGGTACCAATATCCGCCAAACAGCCCCTGCAGACCTGGCCTTTGAAGAGGCTCTCTCCCGGGCTCAGTCAACAATCCATCTCTCTGAATATGCAGATGAAACCTCAGCGATCTGCAACTGGCATGTAAACAGAGCCCATTACATTGAATCGTGGGGAGACGGCCTCTCCTTTACAGGTCAGCGATCTGTGATACAGCCTCAAATTCTTCCACTATTCGGCGGTTTGAGCGAAATTGAATTTCTAAACCTGCTGCTTACCGGAGAGGAAATATCCGGGCATGAGCTGGTACAGCAGACCTGGAGCTCTTCCCTCTCATCCGACTTTAGACGGGAGTGGGAAACCATCCTGCACAACGGATTGGATCAGGAAAGTCACTTTCCCGAGGTCTCTGTTTTACTGAACAATCAGTTTGAAGAGGCCGTACAATCTGCTCTCACACAGCAGGCCGTTTCCGGGATTGAACTCACTGTGAAGCCTGATTCCCGGATTTTTGACGGCCGGTTTGCAAACATCGGCTGGCTCCAGGAACTGCCGGAACCGATGACAAAAATTACATGGGATAACGTCGCACTGATGAGTGCAGCAACTGCAGAAAAAATTGGCATTAATCCAACTCGTAGTTTCAGGAACAATGATGTTCCCTTAGTGCGTATCACCTCCGGAAATACAACGATCGAAATTGCAGCCTGGATAGAACCGGGACATGCTGATGATTCCATAACGCTCACTGCAGGCTTTGGCCGAAAAGGACTGGGCCGCGTTGCAGATGGAGTTGGAGTGGATGTCTACCCGTTCAGGAACACTAACGCGATGTTGTTTGCCGCTGCAGTGGCCGAGCCTGCTGGCAGAACATACGAAGTAGCCTGTGTACAGGATCATCACAGCCTGGAAGGCCGGGATATGATTCGCACGGCAACGCTTGAGCAGTACAAAGAGAATCCAGACTTTGCCTCATTTGAAAGTTTCCACGGGTTTAAAGTACCCGGCATGAAGGAAGCTCTCGCGAAAGGCGACGATCGCGGCCCCATTTCCCTGTTCAACGAACAGTATGGCCCGGATCATCAGCCTCAATGGGGAATGGCGATCGACCTGAATGCCTGTTTTGGGTGCGGCGTCTGTACCATTGCATGCCAGGCCGAAAACAATATCCCCGTTATCGGTAAACGGGAAGTGGGCAGAAGACGAATTATGCACTGGATCCGAACCGACAGATACTATGAAGGTGACCCGGACAATCCCTCTGTTTACCATCAGCCTGTTCCCTGTATGCACTGTGAACTCGCTCCATGCGAACAGGTCTGCCCTGTCGCCGCCACCACACACAGTGAAGACGGACTCAATCAGATGACCTATAACCGTTGCATCGGTACCCGGTACTGTGCAAACAACTGTCCGTTCAAAGTAAGACGATTCAATTTCTTCAATTATACGAAAGAGTACCTGACCACCGGTGACGATCCGGAGATTATTCAGATGGCCATGAATCCCGATGTAACCGTTCGTTTCCGGGGTGTAATTGAGAAATGTACCTACTGTGTACAGAGAATCAATCGTGGTAAAATCGCTTCAAAAATCGCCACCGGATCAAGAAAACCGGCCGACGGAACTGTTAAAACTGCCTGTCAGCAAGCATGTCCGGCAAACGCTATCACCTTTGGCGATCTCACGGATAAAAACAGCGTGATATCAAGATCCAAAAGAAACGAAAGAAATTATGTCATGCTGGAAGAAATCAATGTTCGCCCGCGAACATCCTATCTGGCACGACTTACAAACAAGAATCCTGAATTGGGTTAATTCACAATCGTTATCGCAACCGACTGAACATGAGTAAAACGTACGAATACGTTCCCGAACCCGCACTTGTGAAAGGGAATCACAGCTTTAAGGATATCACGGCCATGGTGACGGATATCAATATCAGGCCTACACCCACGGGCTGGTACATCGCCTTTGGGATCTCCAACCTGTTACTGCTGCTGCTGCTTGTATCCATAGCCTGGCTTTTCTGGGAGGGTACCGGAATATGGGGCCTGAATCAGCCCGTTGGATGGGGTTGGGCTATTATCAACTTTGTCTGGTGGGTCGGTATCGGACACGCCGGAACACTGATTTCTGCGATTCTGTTCCTGTTCCGGCAGGGTTGGCGTACGGCTATCAACCGTTTTGCAGAGGCCATGACCATCTTTGCTGTTATGTGCGCCGGTATCTTTCCCGCAATACATGTGGGGCGTATCTGGGTGATCTACTGGGTGTTTCCGCTCCCCAATTCCATGGCCATGTGGCCAAACTTCAACAGCCCGCTGTTATGGGATGTGTTTGCCGTCTCAACTTATTTCACTGTCTCTTTCCTGTTTTGGTATGTTGGACTGGTGCCTGATCTGGCAACAATCAGAGATCGCATCAAGAGTAAATACGGAAAGCTGATTTATGGTACATTTGCACTCGGCTGGAGAGGGAGTAACCGCCACTGGTGGAACTATGAAAAATCGTACATGATTCTCGCCGGACTGGCAACACCGCTGGTGCTCTCTGTACATACAATTGTTTCGTTCGACTTTGCCGTATCTATCATTCCGGGATGGCACACTACCATTTTCCCTCCCTATTTTGTGGCAGGAGCTGTGTTTTCAGGATTTGCAATGGTGCTTACCCTGATGATCATTGTCCGGAAAATCTACGGGCTCCAGGATATCATGACAGATGACCATATTGAGAAAATGAATATCATTATTCTTGTTACAGGCTCCATGGTTGGCTTTGCCTATGCTATGGAATTTTTTATCGCCTGGTACGGTCAGGTAGAGTATGAAAAAGCCATTTTCATTCTTCGCGCTACCGGTCCTTACGCCTGGGCCTACTGGATTATGATTGCATGCAACGTTCTTTCTCCTCAGTTTTTCTGGTCCAAGAAGCTCAGAAGAAACGTGGCATTTACCTTTATAATATCCATCGTAGTGAACATCGGTATGTGGTTTGAGAGATTTGTTATCGCAGTCACCTCTCTCTCCACCGATTACCTCCCCTCTTCCTGGGGATACTACTCCCCCACTTTCTGGGACGTGGCAACCTACATTGGAACATTCGGCCTGTTTTTTACATTCTTCCTGCTCTTCCTGCGGTTTCTTCCTATGATCGCAGTTGCCGAGCTGAAAGGGGTTATGCCACAGGCGGATCCGCATAATTATAATGATAAAGGCGAGTTTGTACCTCCAAAAGTTGAAGTACCTCAGCCCTACACCAAAACCTCTTAAAGAGTTAGCTCATGAAATCTACTGATTCAGATACTAAACTTTACGGTGTTCTGGCCGAGTTCAGAAATCCGAAAGAGCTTACGGATGCAGCCAGACTCATCATCGCTAAAGGTTACCAGAAATTCGACACATTCAGCCCTTTTCCAATTCACGGAATGGACAAAGCCATGAAACTGAAAAAATCCAAGCTTGGATGGATCGTCTTCAGCCACGGACTGCTTGGGTTTGCCGGGGCATTTGCAATGATCTATTTCATGATGGTTGCCGATTATCCCCTGAATATCAGTGGAAAATCACTTGTAAACATCCCTGCCTGGATTCCTGTTATATTTGAGCTGACTGTTTTGCTCTCTGCTTTCGGAGCCGTTTTCGGAATGTTCTTCCTGAACGGTCTTCCCAGACTCAACCATCCGCTGTTTAATTCCGATAATTTCAAGAAGGCAACAGACGACGGTTATTTTGTCTGCATCGAATCGGAAGACCCTCAATTTGAACAGGAAAAGGTACAGAAACTGCTCAGGGAAGCAGGCGCTGAAAATATCGAACTGATTTTTGATGAGTAAACCTATTTAACCAGATTACCACATACTGAATCATTATTATGAAATTGGCTCTCACACATTTAAGTGCTTTACTGCTCGTCTCCATGGCACTTTTTTCCTGCCGGGGACAAACTACGGACAAACCGCCGGTCCGCACCCACTTCAATATGAACTTCCAGGAACGCTTCAATGCCCAGCAGGAAAACCCTTTCTTTGAAGATGGAATGGCCATGCGCTTGCCGGTCGAGGGAACCGTTGCCAGAGGTTTACTGCGTCACGACACTGCCCTCTTTGAGGGACTCGACGAACAGGGCGATTTTGTTACTGAAATTCCGTTCGACCTGACACGTGACTTTCTCTACCGCGGCAAGGATCGCTACGATATCTTCTGCCAGATGTGTCATGGAGGAACCGGAGACGGCCAGGGTATCATTATGACCGGTCAGTATGGGTACGTTCCCGCTCCGACATTCCACCGGGAGGCAAGCAGGGAAATGCCCGACGGAGAATTCTACTCAGCCATTGCAAACGGCATCAGAACCATGCCCTCCTATGCTACCCAGATCAACGTTGAAGATCGCTGGGCGATTGTTGCTTACATTCGCGCGTTGCAGCGCAGCCAGTTTGTTCCTGAAACAGAAATGGATCAGTTTGATATTAATCTTGCTGAGCTGAGAAATGAATTCTTTGCAGAACAGGAAAGACTCGAAGCCCTCGCCGCTTCAAGAGTTGTTGTGGGTGACGATGATATCAGCGTTGCAAGAGGTGAACGCCTCTATGTTCAGAATGCCTGTCAGGCATGCCACTCTGTGGATGGAAGAGCCGGTGTCGGCCCCTCATTCCTGAACCTTTACATGGCTGAGAGACAGTTTACGGATGGAACAAGCGGGGTTGCTGATGAGGAATACCTCGTGGAATCTATTATCTATCCGGAAGTTCTGATTGTGGAGGGATATGATAATGTAATGGTTGCCTACACCCATCTCTCAGAAAGCGAACTGCTTTCACTTGTCGAATTTATCCGATCACTTTCTGAAGAATAATCTGAGATAAAAAACTGTAATTACATGGCTTCAACAAGTTCCAAACTTACCGATTCTGTCCAATTTCCCGACAATCTAAACCTGGTGAAGACATTCTACGGTTTTGGCGCCGTAGGCCTCATCGCCAGCCTCGCAGGATACTTCCTGAATAGTGAACAGTTCTTTTTCTCATACCTGACAAGCTTCACTTTTTTTACAAGTATCGCTCTGGCTTCCCTTATCCTTGTGATGATCCATCATATCACCAAATCATCATGGGGTACCGTGATCCGGCGTATCCCGGAATCATTTTCATCAAATCTGTGGATCTGGTCCATTTTTGTTATTCCGGTACTGCTGGGCATGAGTACTCTCTACTCATGGACCAACACCGCCTATGTAGCTAACGACCCAATCATGCTCGGTAAAGTACCCTATCTCAATGAACCTTTTTTTATCATACGGCAGATCTTTTACTTTGCAGTGTGGGGCTACATGGGATACCGCCTCCATAAAATATCCATCGAAATGGATAACACAAACAACTGGGGACTTGTTCAGGCACTGCGGAAAATCAGTGCCCCCGGTATTCTCATTTTTTCCCTTACGGTTGCATTTGCAAGCTTCGACTGGCTGATGTCACTCGATGCCCACTGGTTTTCCACCATGTTCGGAGTTTACTTTTTTGCAATGAGTTTCCAGGTGCTCTTCCCCATCATCATACTGATGGTATTCTGGATGCATAAAAACGGAATCCTGAAAAATACGATCGGCAAAGCCCATATTTACGATCTGGGTGCCTGGTTCTTCGGATTCTCAGTCTTTTATGCCTATATCGCATTCAGTCAGTTCCTGCTGATCTACTACGCAAATATTCCTGAGGAAACTCTCTGGTTCTATCACAGGCTCGAGGGAAGCTGGTCTTTCGTAACCTATGCAATTCTGATTGGCCGCTTCGTGCTTCCGTTTATCGTGCTTTTGAACAGAGACCTCAAACACAATAACAATCTGCTGATCGGTGTTTCTGTCCTCGTTATCGTCATGCATATTGTCGAACTGCACTGGATTGTGATGCCGGTTTTAAGTCACAGCGGGATCTCCCTCAGCTGGCTTGATCTTGCTACTTTCGTTGGCCTTGGCGGTGTATTTATGGGTCTGTTCTTTCAACAACTCAAGAAGAACAATCTGGTACCAGTTAATGATCCGCAGCTTGCTGAATCGCTGAGCAAACACTATCATCAATAATCCTGTAATCTCAACGAATCATGAGTACCTCTAAAAATTTCACGGATAGAGAAAAAGCCGAAATCGTAGAAAAGGCTCTCTCCGGCGGTGATCCCGAGATCCGGAAAATAGCTGAAAATTATCAGGTTCCAGCAGAAGAAATTCGCAGGTGGATACAAGAAAGCAAGTCCGAATCCGTTGAAACGTTTTCACTGGATGTGTCTGAAGAGTTTGCCGACTCTGTTGAATTTGGTGCTACTCATGACCGTCTCAATTACAACAAATTGACTTTCTGGTCACTCTTTGGTACGGGTGCGATCATCATATTTATTGTCGCCGTTATGTTTATGCATGAATATACACGGACAGCATCGCTTCAAACCAGTTCTGAACAGAGTATCTATTTCGACATTCGGGAATTGCAGAGAAATGACCTGCAGAGACTGAACTCATTCGGTGTAGTGGATCCCGATGAAGGGATTTACCGAATACCAATTGACAGTGCAATCACTTTGATTGTATCTGAGTAGTAAATTAACCCCGTTATGAATAAAAAACAGCTGTTGTTTTTAGTTGCAACACTGTTTTTCACTTTCGAAACTGTCAGCGCACAGCTGAACCAGGGAAGACCGGCCATACTGGATGAAATTGGAGTGGATGAACAACTGGGGAACACTGTTCCCCACGACATCTTCTTCAAAAACTCCTATGGTGAAACCGTGCGCCTGGGTGACCTCTTCGAAAGTGGAAAACCTGTATTGCTCAACCCACTCTATTACGACTGTCCCGTGCTGTGCGGACTGGTTCTCGATGCTGTTTTCAACGTTGTAAACGACCTGGTATGGAGTCCCGGTAAGGATTACACAATCATCTCTTTCAGCATCGATCCTGCAGAGACACCCGAAATGGCAGCCAGATCAAAACAGCGGTATTTATCGGATCTGGACAGGCCCGGAGCTGAAAATGGGTGGCATTTTCTTACCGGAAGCAGAGAATCAATAGAAGCTGTAACGAACGCTGTAGGCTTCCGTTACAAGTACGACGAACTGACCGGTGAATATCTTCATCTTGCCAGTATCATGATGTTGAGTCCGGAAGGAGTTGTAACCAGATACCTCTATGGCGCAGCTTTCAGAGAATTTGATCTGAGAAATGCACTCTTCGAAGCCGCAGATGGAACCATAGGAAATACACTCGACAGAGTACTTTTTTACTGTTTTACCTACGATCCCTCCTCTCAAAGTTATGTGCCTGTAGCGATGAATATTATGAAGCTTGGCGGTTTGGCAACAGTTATTTTTCTCGGTATATTCCTGAGCGTTTTTTGGAGGCGCGAAAAAAGATCCTCACCATCACCCAAATTTGATTTAAACAGCAAATGAACAGATTGAGTGAATTTATGCTCCCCCCTCAAAAAAGCACAGTTGCTGAGGGTACAGATGCATTATTCCATTTTATCACGACAACCAGCATTATTCTTCTGATCGGCATCACCATTGCCATCATCTATTTCTCATGGAAATACCGAAGAAGATCTGAAAATGATGTCACACCCGTGATCACTCACAACAGTGCTCTCGAAATCAGCTGGTCTGTAATTCCCCTCATCCTGGTTATGATCGTATTCGGCTGGGGACTAAGGGGTTACGTGAACCTTACAACAGTCCCTGACGACGCCTATGAAGTACGTGTTGTAGGTAAAAGCTGGCTCTGGGAGTTTCACTATGAAAATGGATATGTGAGTGTAAATGAGTTGCATGTACCTGTAAACAGACCGGTAAGACTGGTCATGAGTTCCGATGATGTACTGCATTCTTTCTACATACCCGACTTCAGGGTTAAAATGGACGTTCTTCCTAACCGATATACCTCTCTCTGGTTTGAAGCTACGGAGACAGGCGAGTCGGTTATCTTCTGTACAGAATATTGCGGAACCGCGCATTCAAATATGCTTGCCACCGCCTATGTACATGAACAGGAGGATTTTGAAACATGGCTCCTCACCGCCGGCGCCGCGGATCTCGATATGGATCCAATTGAACTCGGCGCAGAGCTTGTAAGCCGTAATGCCTGCCAGACTTGTCACTCTTCAGATGGTTCCCGCCTTCAGGGTCCTACATTTCTGGGACTGTTCGGCTCTGAAAGAGTAATGGATAACGGTGAACGAATTATCGCAGATGAAAACTATATCAGAGAAAGTATCCTCGATCCCAATGTGAAAATCGTTGAAGGTTACCTGCCTGTCATGCCATCCTACACCGGCACTCTCAACGACCGGCAAATTGACGCAATTATCGCTTACTTAAGAACCCTACAGTAATCTAAATGGCTACGAACGAAGAAATAAAGAACAGAAAACGTATCCAGGTCAGGCGTTTCGTGCCGGAAGAGTTTCCGGAGAAGCACTACCTCAATGAGGAAAAAGGCCTCTGGGCCTGGCTAACCACAGTCGATCACAAGAAGATCGGTTTGATGTACCTTGCATCCATCGCTTTCTTCTTTTTCATTGCCGGTGTCCTTGCACTACTGCTTCGTACAGAGCTGCTTACACCTGCCCGGTCTTTTATGGATGCAGACGTGTACAATCAGGTCTTTACGCTGCACGGCGCAATTATGATCTTCTTCTTTCTTGTCCCTTCCGTCCCCGCTGTTCTCGGAAATTTCGTGTTGCCGCTGCAGCTGGGTGCCAAGGACGTCGCATTTCCCCGGCTAAACCTCGCAAGTTTTTACATCTATGTAATCGGGGCACTCTTTACATTTTACGCAATCGCCTCCGGCGGAGTTGATACCGGTTGGACATTCTACACTCCCTACAGTGCAACTACCGGTGGAAATGTAATGGCGATGACATTCGGGATTTTTATCCTTGGATTCTCATCCATTCTTACCGGAATCAATTTTATGGTAACCATCCACAAAATGCGGTCACCCGGTATTACATGGAGTAAGCTTCCACTGAATTTGTGGGGACTCTACGCAACCAGCATCATCCAGATTCTGGCAACACCCGTGCTGGCCATCACTCTCCTTCTCCTGACCATGGAGAGACTTCTGGGAATTGGTATTTTTGACCCGGCAATGGGAGGCGATCCTGTACTATATCAGCATTTCTTCTGGTTTTATTCACATCCGGCTGTTTACATCATGATCGTACCCGGATTTGGCATCATTTCTGAAGTGATCTCTTCATTTTCAAGAAAAACCATTTTTGGATACTGGGCAATTGCCCTCTCATCCCTTGCGATCGCATTTATTGGATTCCTGGTTTGGGGTCACCATATGTTCACGGCAGGACAGTCTTCTCTGGCCAACATGGTGTTCTCATTTCTGACATTTCTCGTGGGTATCCCAACCGGCATCAAAATCTTCAACTGGCTGGCAACGATGTACAAGGGTTCCATCGATATGAAAACCCCCATGATCTACGCCATGGTATTCCTGTTCCTTTTTACCATTGGTGGTTTTACAGGAATTATGCTCGGTGCCCTCTCTGTCGATATCCATCTTCACGACACCTACTATGTGGTTGCACACTTTCACTATGTGATGATGGGTGGAATGGTAATGGCATTCCTCGCCGGCCTTCACTACTGGTGGCCGAAAATGTTCGGCAAAATGTACAGCGAGTTCTGGGCTCGTATTTCGGCTGCACTCCTGTTTGTTGGCTTCAACATGACCTTCCTCCCGCAGTTTGTGATGGGATCTCAGGGCATGCCTCGCCGGTACTTCAATTATATCGACCAGTTCCAGCCATTTCACCAGTTTTCAACGCTGGGAGCATATATCATGGGGGTCGCATTTGTCCTGATGTTTGGCTACCTGCTTCACTCTCTCCTGAAAGGTGAACGAGCGAAAGCTAACCCCTGGGGCAGCCGTGCACTTGAGTGGCAGACTACCTCCCCCGCACCTCTGCACAATTTCGAGCACACACCTGTGATCGTCAACGGACCCTACGATTATCACAAACCGATGTCAGAATTTCAGCTTGGCATCGCTAACTCCCATAACGGGCACCATCATCATGAAGAAGTGAGTGCCAAGAGAACTGAAACAGAACAAGCATAACTGACAAAAACATGGCCGGACATTCAGCAACCGAGGAAAAACTGGATCATCTTCAGCACCATTTCATTGACAGCGATCAGCAGTTCGAAGCCTCCAAAATGGGAATGTGGATATTTCTGGTAACTGAAATTCTCTTTTTCGGTGGACTCTTTGTCGCATACATCGTTTACAGAGCCTGGTATCCGGATCTCTATCTTCTGGCTTCCGAACAACTCGATACTTTTTGGGGGGCTGTGAACACGTTCGTACTGATCGGAAGTTCACTCACAGTGGCAATGGCCATTCGGTCTGCTCAGCTTAACCAGATCAAGGGTCTGATCATCAATCTATGGATTACCATCGGTCTTGCCTGTGTATTTATGGTGATCAAGTATTTCGAATATGCAGAAAAGTTTGCCAAGGGGATTCTGCCCGGCTCCTACTACAGTTATGAGGGCGTGGCCCATGAAAAAGCCAACATCTTTTTCAGTATTTACTACATGATGACTGGCCTTCACGGCGTGCACGTAATCATTGGGATCGGCCTGATGCTCTGGCTTGTCTACAAAGCGAAAAAGAAGGTATTTCACAGTGGATATTATACACCGGTTGAGATTACCGGACTCTACTGGCACCTTGTGGATATCATTTGGATTTTCCTTTTTCCTTTGCTTTATCTGATCGACTAACCCTTAATTTTTATCTGATATGAGCGGACATCATATATCTTCTGCAAAATTTCTTTGGGGCGTGGGAATCACACTTTTCATGCTCACCATACTTACAGTCGCCGTAACCTGGATCCATATTCCATCACCCTGGAATGTTGTCGTTGCGATTGCCATTGCCGTTGTCAAGGCACTCATTGTATCCGCATTCTTTATGAACCTCTACTGGGAAAGTAAGTTTAACGTACTTCTGTTTGTGATGTCAGCCGCTTTCTTTCTTCTCATGATCGGAATCACTCTTCTGGATACACTTTACAGAAATGATCCCATCCCTTCATTTTAGATCACAATCAGTTAATGTTAAGCCGGTTTCGTTGAGAGGCCGGCTTTTTTTATTTTAAGGGTATGTTTTCAGGAAGTACCCAATATAAACATACAGAGATATGACAAGTTCAAATAGTCAAACACTTCAATTTGGCCCCTTTCAACTCAACTCTGTTGAAGCCGGACGTTTTCTTCTGGATGGAGGAGCCATGTTCGGCGTAGTGCCAAAAACCATGTGGAACCGGAAAATTCCGGCCGATCAGGATAACCGAATCAAAATGGCCATGCGATCCCTGTTGATTCGTTCTGAACAGACGGGAAAGACCTACCTGATTGATACAGGCAGCGGTCACAAATTCAGTGATAAACTATCTGAAATTTACGGTTTTGATTATCAACACAGCGAACTCATCCATTCACTCTCCAAACTTTCCGTTTCTCCCTCCGATATCACCGATATCATCTTCTCTCACCTTCACTTCGATCACTGTGGCGGAACCACTCAATATGTGAATGGTGAGCTCCTTGAGGTCTTCAAAAATGCAACCTATCACGTAAACAGGCATCACTGGGAAACAGCCACAAATCCCAATCAGCGGGAAAAGGCAAGTTTCTTCCGCGAAAACCTGCAACCAGTTGCTGATAGTGGCCGGCTGAATCTGACAGATGAGACGATTGAATTCGAATCCGGATTCACAGTTTTAACTGTTCATGGCCATACGCTGGGTCAACAACTTCCCGTTATAAAAGCAGATGACAATACAATCGTATTCGTGGCTGATCTGATTCCAACACATGCGCATGTCCCCCTGCCATGGATCATGGGGTATGACATGAATCCTGTACAGACTCTGCAGGAAAAAGAATCGTTTCTCGAAAAAGCAGCAGAGGAAAACTGGTATCTTTTTCTCGAACATGATGCTGACCACGAAGTGATCACCGTTAAAAAATCAGAAAACAGATATCTTTTGAATGAATCTCTACTGCTTCATGAAATTGAGAAGCAAAAAACCTCCCGGTGAGACATGACTTCGCAGGCATCCGCAGACAACAGGCTGGCCAAGATCGTTTCTGTGTTGAAAAGCATGCACAGAAAACTTCACTTCCGCAAGCAGATCACTCTCGCTAATGCTGGAATATCCGTTTTCATCATCGGCCTGTTCCTTCTTCTGATACTGGAACACAGCTTATTTCTCCCGGCCTCTGCAAAAATTGTTATCCTGCTAAGCTCGGTCATGATTGCAGTTCTTACTTCTTTTTTCCTCAAAAGAAAATTTTTGCTGCCGGATTTCCCCTCTTTTTATGAGAGCTTTTTCAAAAATCAGGGAGATTTAAAACTGCTGGCTGCCGTCGATCTTTATCTCGACAAAACTCAAACCCAATCGATCTTTTATCAGGCTGCATTAGACGCTAACCTGATGAATAGTCAGCTGCCCAAACTCTCCGAAGAGCTTGAGAATAACCTCAGGAAATCTGACATAAATCGCCTGTATCGCTTACTTCTTCTCTTTTCACCTTTATCCCTTCTATCTCTTGTACTTTTCTCCGTACTGAATCCGGAAACAGCTCTGAGATCACTGCAGCCATGGCACTCCTTCTCCCTGCCAAATCCCTATTCCTATTCAATCTCACCATCTGATACAACCGTATCTCACGGCACCACACTGGCATTTTATGCAAGCTTCAATCATCAAACCGTACCCGGAAGTGTCTCTTTTCAATTCAAAACCGGTGTGGAAGATCACTACAGAGAACGGGTAATGATTCGGGAAAATGCAGACACTTTCATGCTGCCGGGGATGGAACTTGTCTCTGATATCTCCTTCCGGCTTGTGATGGATCAGTTTACCGGTGAAACCTACCAGATCCATGTTCAGCAGCTGCCCCGTTTTGACGAACTTTCTTCTGCCGTTACCTTCCCCGAGTACACAGGCCTGGGTAAGGAGGTTTTTCAGTACCCCTACTCACTACTTTCTGTCTATCCTGGCTCACAGATCCATTTCAGCGGTATTTCCAATAAAGATCTTGAAAACGCAGAGCTTCTTACCGGCGATCAAACCATTTCCATGTACAGGGATGTGAATAATCCGTTCCAATTCAGTACTACACTGCAACCCACCCGCAGTGATACACTCCGGTTCCATCTCACCGACCCTGCCGGCCTTGAAAACAGAAATCCTTTTCGAACCATCATAGATTTACGGGAAGACCAATATCCTGTGGTCGTGATTCACAGGCCCACAGAGGTGCTGGTTCAGGAAAATCCCGAATTCCTGGCTCTGTCATATCAGATCACAGACGATTTCGGACTCACCCGGGCAGAACTCAGATACGAGTTGAAGCGGGCATTTGTCGATCTCCCCCTCACCGGCAGAATCCCGCTCAGAGGGCCCGTGAACGGAAGACTCGATCAGTTTAGTCTGGAGCTGGACTCTCTGGATCTCAGGCCAAGAGATCAGCTGGAAGTGAGAATACGGGCCTGGGATAATGATGAGATTACAGGACCCAAATTCAGTGATTCCAGGCCGGTTCTCCTTCGAATCCCCTCGCTTGCTGAATCCTTCGACGAAATTGATTCTCAGGAAAGGGACCTTCAGGCAGAGCTGGATCAGATCTCGGACAATTTCTCACTCATGGAAGAGGAGTATCGTCAGTTTCTGGAAAAGATGACCCAAAACCCGGATGGCGGTTTCGAAGAGGAAGAACTCCTTGAAAACGTGAGAGAACGGCAGCAGCAGATCAGTGAATCGGTAAAGAAATTAACGGAGCAGTTTGATGAATTGCGCAACCGCATGGAGAGCAGCAATCATGTCTCAGATGAGACACGCAGAGCCTACAATGAGCTTCAGCAACTCATGGATGAACTCGATGACCCTGACTTGCTGGAGGCTATTCGGGCTCTCCAGGAAGCTCTTCAGTCCATGTCGCAGCAGGAACTCGAACGGGCAATGGAAAATATGACATTCAATGAGAACCTCTATCGGGAAAGGCTCCAGAGAACAGCAGAATTGTTCAGGCAATTGAAAATGAACAGCGATCTGAACAGGATTGCAACTCAGTATGAAGAGATGGCCTCAAGACTGAAGGAAACTAATGATGAGCCTGTAAATCTTTTGAATGAACTGAATGGGATGCAGGAAGATTTCAGTCATCTGGAAGAACAACTGCAACAACTGGATTCCAATCCTCCGCGCAGAGCAGGGGAACGACTACGCACAATCCGCAGGGAAGCAGAAAGAGAACTTGGCAATATCAGACAGAGCTCCGAAAATCTCTCGGATGAAGCCGAAAGCCTGATCGAAAGTGAACAAGACTCTCCCTCCGAAGAGATCAGGCAGTTAAATGAAGCCCTGCAGAACAGACTGAGTGACGAAGCCAGCCGTTTCCGGAACGCTTCACAGCAGATCAGCGGCCAGCAGATCCAGGTCAATATCCTGGCACTTCAGCAAGCTCTCAATACACTCCTGGAAATTTCCGAATTGCAGGAGTTCCTCACACTCAGTGCCGGTGAAACCCAAAACAGAAATCAGGGATTTGTGGATCTGGCACGTATACAGAATAATCTCCGTACTCAATTCACCAGAGTCGCTGACACTCTTTTTCAGGTATCCGCTGAACTGCCCGGCATACCCAATCAGATTAACCGGAAAAAATCGGAAGTGGAAAGAACGCTCAGCAGATCTCTTGACCAGATGGTTGAGCGGAATCAGCGCGGTTCTTCTGTCACCGCCAGAGAGTCTCTCGGAGGCATTAACGACCTTGCCTCGATGATCTCCTCTCTGATAGATCAGATTCAGAATCAACAGAACGGCGGTATGGGGAGCGGTATGAGTATGCAGCAGATGATCGAACAGCTCCAAAATATGTCCGGCGATCAGCAGATGCTGAATCAGCAGCTTCAGGATCTGATCAACGACGCGCAGGGTGAACGCCTGACCCGGGAACAGGCTGACCGGCTCGACCAGCTGGCACGGCAGCAGAACGAAATCCGCAGACAACTTGAAGAGTTACGTCAAAGTGGTGCCCTGCGTCAGGGTGACCGAACACTCAGCGACCTGCAGAGAACGATGGAAGAGATGGAAGATGCAATCAACGATATGAGAGGCGGTATTACCGACCCGCTTATGAATAACAGGCAGCAAAATATCCTCTCCAGAATGCTCAGTGCCGAGGAATCTCTTCAGCAACGGGGCGAAGAAGATGAGCGTGAAGGATCAAGCCCAACCGACTACGAAAGGGTACTCCCTCCCGATATTACACTCGAAGAACTTCAGCAAGAGATCCGGTCCAGATTACAGGACCCAAACTATACACGCTTTTCAAGTGAATATCAACGGCTTATCGAGCGCTACTTTGAACGGCTCAGGCAGCTGGAAGAATCCTTATAATCACCCATTCTTTTCCCCCTTCCATAACACAGCAACAGCCTGTGAACCGAATCATAATTATTTTTACAATAATGTGTTGGATCGGCTGAAATCGTTTCCGCATCTTTTGCTAAAAGTTGGCATATTCCAATACACTATTAATCTTACCAAAATTCATATGAAACTTAGAATTCTCTCACTCTTTCTGCTTTGGATCCTGCCTCTTCAGGTACTCTATTCTCAGTCGGTTGAGGATCTTTCCGTTGATCTGGAAATGGTCGAAAAGATCAAAACCGAAGGCATCGACAACTCTCAGGTTATGAACTTTGCCAGCTGGCTGACAGATGTTTATGGCCCGAGACTCACCAATTCCCCCCAGCTCGAATATGCCAGGCAGTATGTAAAGAGCCAGTTTGAAGAACTTGGATTGCAAAATGCTCATTATCATCAGTGGGGACCCTTCGGTTCAGGCTGGGAATTAAAGCGTTTTGCCATGCATGCCAACACTCCACACAGTTATTTTCCAATCACAGCGTTCCCCAAGGCCTGGTCGCCGGGTCATGACGGCCCCGTAAAAGGCAATGTAATTTTTCTGGAACTGGATACTATCGAAGACCTGGAGCAGTACAGAGGAACACTCAGTGACAAATTTGTGATGATGGATTTCCCGCAGCCCTCAGCCCCGTCATGGGAACCACTTGCTTCCAGAAGAAGTAACGACGAGCTGCTCAACCTTGCCAACGCCTCCAGAGCTCTGTCAGGTTCGCAGCCCGGTGGTGGTAATCCCGCCGCTCTCGCCCGTGCCGAAATGCGTTATCAGATCATGAAATTCCTGCAGGAAGAGAAGCCGCTTGCTCTTCTCGACTTTGGTTACCGCGGATGGTACGGTCAGATTGCAGTAACCGCTGCTACAATGCCCATAGCACCGGGAACAAGCTGGGGGGATGCAGTGCGTGCCCATCAGGCAGATCCTGCTGATATTATTCCTCAGATCTCACTGAAACGCGAACATTACGGGCGTATTTTCAGAATGCTGGAAAAAGAGATCCCCGTCGAAATAGAACTTGACATGCAAACCGAATTTCATCACGACGATCTGCATGGTTACAATGTAGTTGCTGAGATCCCCGGTACAGATCCTGAACTCAAGGATCAAATCGTCATGTTAGGCGGTCACCTCGACTCCTGGCACGCAGCGACCGGAGCCACTGACAATGCGGCCGGGTCAGCTGTTATGATGGAGGTCATGAGAATTCTGAAAGCTCTGGATGTACAACCAAGAAGAACCATTCGAATCGCCTTGTGGGATGGTGAAGAGCAAGGTCTGCACGGCTCAAGAGAATATGTGAACGACCATTTTGCCTCACTGCCCGGCTCTTTCGGTCCTGCCGAAGAGATGGAGAGAAAGAGTGACTATGACAACTTTTCCGCATACTTCAATATCGACAACGGAGGCGGTCAGGTTCGCGGAATCCACCTTCAGGAAAATGAGAACCTGCGTCTTCTCTTCCGTACATGGCTCCAGCCGTTTTCTTCATGGGATGCCACCACAGTCTCGTTCACGAATACCGGATCCACCGATCATGTCTCATTCGACCGTGCCGGACTTCCGGGTTTTCAGTTTATTCAGGACCGGCTTGAATACTTTACCATGACGCACCACTCGAACATGGACTACTACGAACGACTGGTGGAGCAGGATCTTGCAAGAACCGCTGTAATCGTTGCCACATTCGTCTATCATACCGCAATGCTGGATGAAAAGCTTCCCAGAAAGGAGTAGATTACAGAATAATTTTTGGGCCTCTGCTGAAGAGGCCCGTTTTTTCCTTAAATCAATCACTTATCTAAAGAAAACCGAATGATCAGGCTCAAAACTGCCGCATTTCTGTTCACTCTGCTTCTCTCCGCTACAACACTTCAGTCACAGGATCTGATGCCTGTTGATTTTGAAAAGTGGACTCAACAGGGAATGGAAAAATGGGAAATCCCCGGTATGGCCATTGCTGTAGTCTATCAGGGTGAGACAATCTATACCAACGGCTTTGGAGTCAGAAAGCTTGGAGAGCAGGACCTTGTTGATGAACATACTCAATTCGGAATCGCATCCGTCAGTAAACACATGACAGCCACATCCCTGGGCCTCCTTGTGGATGAAGGTGTGCTGAACTGGCACGATCCCGTGCGGGAATATTTACCCTGGTTTGAGCTAAGTGATCCATGGGCTGCCAGGCACGTTACCTTGCATGATCTGCTCACTCATCAGGTAGGAGTGGGCAGAATTCTTGGCAACCGCTTGCAATACCTCACAAACCGCAGCCGCTACGAACTTATGTACAGAATGCGCTATCATGAATTCGAAGAGCCATTCCGCTCATCTCACGTTTACAGTAATGCAATGTACACGGTAGCCGGAGAAGTTGCCGGAGCAGTATCCGGGCGGGACTGGGACAACCTGATGTACGACCGCCTCTTCAGACGTTTGGGAATGGACCGGACCAACACTTCCATTCTGGAACTGGATGAATCGAATGCGGCATGGCCCCATCAGTATATTGAGGGTGAAGTGGTTCCCATAAAGCGAAGAAACTGGGATGTGGCTTCGGCTGCAGGAGGTATTAACTCAACTGCTGCAGATATGGCTAAATGGATGTCCATGCAGCTCAACGCAGGCATTTATAACGGTATTCAAATCATAAGCGGACAAACTCTCAGAGATATTCAGACGCCGAAGGTAACCCTTCCGATCTCCGCAGCAGAAGCACCACAACAAAGCTATGGATACGGCTACAGAATTACAGACTACAGAGGATACAGAGTTCTGGCTCACGGCGGTGCAACGGACGGGATGAACACTAATTATGTGCTGATACCCCAGCTCGAACTGGGCATTATCGTGATGACCAACACCTTCAACAACTTCATGAACGCAATACCCTATCATATTATCGATCACATCCTGGGAGTCGAAGGTCCCGACTGGATGGAAGCTTATCACGACTCCTATGTTCGGCAGTTTGAATCGGCAACGAGACTCAGGGAAGAGTTTGAGGCTACCCGTATACCGGATACAAGACCCTCACATGATCTCCCTTTTTATACAGGTCGGTTTCACAGCGATCTGTATGATGGCCTGACAATCCGGGAGCAAAACGGCAAGCTGCTTCTGACACTGTTTGATGACCCGGAACTGACAGCCGTTCTTGAACACTGGCATCACAACATGTTCAGGGTTCTTTGGGAAAATAGAGCCCTGCGGGAGGAATTTATCCATTTTCGGATTTCAGATGAAGGCAGAATTGATACGGCTGAGATCAGATTCTCACTGAATCCACTGATGTTACAGGTGGGAGCATATCCTGCCAGTTCATACCGTAATGTACCATTCCAAAGGGTGAGCTATTGATGATGAATTTAAACTGAGATAAGCTCCAACCCGCCAGATCCAAAAACTCAAGACCATGCACGATCAGGAGAACCGCCTTTTAGAAGATATCATCCTCTTCATTGAATCAGAAGCTGATGTCTATGGTCCTATTGTTCATACGAATCCTGCCTCTGTTTCATCCATGAATCAGGAAACTCTCTCAAAGATTTCTCATAGCGGTGAGGAAATCGGGCCTGCACCGGGCGTACATCCTGTGGACATACCCGTTTCAAATGCAGCCCGGGAAAATCAACCCGACACAATCCCGTCGCCCGGGAGCCCGATAAATATCCCCGCACCGGTGAACCGGCAGCATTCACTTGAGGATCAACTGATGAGTTGCTCCGGACTGGATGAGCTCCTGGAACTCTGTAATAGCGCTGACGAACTTAAAACCGATCTTGAAAACACGCGGCTGGTATTTGGCACGGGCAATCCAAATGCAGACCTGATGCTGATCGGTGAAGCCCCCGGAGAACAGGAAGATCTGCGTGAAGAGCCCTTTGTAGGCGCGGCCGGACAGCTGCTTAATAAAATTCTGGAAGCTATACAGTTCAAAAGAGAAGATGTCTATATCGCCAACATTCTGAAGCACAGGCCTCCGGGTAACCGAAACCCTGAACCGGAAGAGCGTACCCGCTCTCTTCCCTATCTGATACGTCAGATCGAACTGATACAGCCAAAACTAATCCTTTGTCTGGGTAAGGTTTCCGGTAATACTCTTCTGAATCATGAGGAACCATTAAAGAGTATGCGCGGGAGATTTTATCCGTTTAAAGGGGCTGAGCTGACCGTTACCTATCACCCTGCAGCGCTTTTGAGAAATCCTCACTGGAAGCGCCCGGTCTGGGAAGATGTTCAGAAGCTTCGCAAGCGCTATGATGAGCTTGGATGCAAACCCTGATTTTTCTCTAAGCAACTGCTGATAATGCCTTTTTGACTTCCGGTGCTACCACCGTGGCAAAAAGCTCTATCGATTTCATCAGTTTTTTATGGGAAATACTTCCCACACTCATCTGAAGCAGAAAGCGGCTGTGACCAAAAAGCTCATGCTGATAAAGAATTTTTTCAATCACCTGTTGAGGGCTGCCCACAACATATGCATGAACCAAAATTATGAAATCTTTATTCCATAAATCTCTGCACATTTCTTACTTTGATGATCGGCTCTGTGCCGGAAATCAACTGAAACTGAAGATCCGCCGAACCTGATCGCGGACCCCAAAGCAGTAATCCTAATATATTCAAATGACACCCGAAAACGGTAACAGAAACAGCAACTCTTCACCCTCTGCCATGTCGCATGAGGGCGGGCGAATTCCGCCTCAGGCCGTTGAAATTGAAGAAGCTGTTCTTGGTGCAATGCTCATTGAGAAAGATGCGGCTACGATCGCATTGCAGCTTCTCCGCTCAGAAGATTTCTACAAACCTGCCAACAAACATATTTTCGAAACACTCTTCGACCTTTACGAACGGGGAAATCCTCTGGATATCCTGACTGTGGAGAGCGAATTGAGGGATAAAAAACTGATTGACTCCGTAGGCGGTGCCGGTTACCTTGCCGATCTGACCCGGTCTGTCAGTTCTGCTGCAAATATTGATTATCATGCACAGATTATTTCTGAGAAAGCGATCAAGCGCAATCTGATTCTGCACTGCAATGAGATCATAAAATCAGCATACGACTCTTCAAGTGATGCAAGTGATGTGCTCGATGCAGCAGAACAGAAAATATTCGACATCGCCAATACCCGTTCCAAAGCCAGTGCAGTTGCAATAAGTGATATTCTTAAGGATACACTGGCCTATCTGGAAGACCTTCGGGGCAAGCCGGAAGGGATTACAGGAGTTCCGTCCGGTCTCGATGTGGACCACTACACATCCGGGTGGCAAAACGGAGACCTCATTATTATCGCCGCAAGGCCCTCCATGGGAAAGACGGCCTTCACACTCACCGCTGCCAGGAATGCAGCCCTCCATCCTGATGAAGAGATGCAAACCAATGTGGCCATATTCAGTCTGGAAATGTCCTCAAATCAGCTTGTTCAGCGCTTTCTTACCATGGAAGCACGAATCAATGCCCAGTCTGCAAGAACGGGACGTGTAAAGGATGAAGACTTCAAAAGACTAATCGATGCCGCAAGCAGACTCTTCACAGCGAAGATTTTTATTGACGATACCCCGAGCCTCAGTATCATGGAACTTCGCACCAAATGCCGCAGATTGAAAAGCGAACATGACATCGGGCTTGTGGTGGTGGATTATCTGCAGCTGATGACAGCAAGCGTGCGCGAATCGGGGAACAGGGAGCAGGAAATTGCAACCATCTCCAGAGGCTTAAAATCTCTGGCCAAAGAGCTGAATCTCCCCGTGATCGCTCTTTCCCAGCTTAGCCGGCAGGTTGAACAGAGGGGAGGTGACAAGCGGCCTCAGCTGAGTGACCTCAGGGAATCGGGATCTATTGAGCAGGATGCTGATGTGGTCTGTTTTCTCTACAGACCCGAGTATTACGGAATTACCACTACACCGGATGGAGAATCAACGGCAGGTCTCGCCGAGCTGATCATAGGCAAGCAGAGAAACGGGCCGGTAGGCACTACCCGGATGTTCTTTGTAAAAGAGTATGCCCGTTTTGAGAGGCTGTCAAGAATTGAAACGGCACCGGGAGGCAATGATTATCTAAATGAACAGGAACAGCAGCCGGGTCCGCCTCCACTGCCACACTCACCGGGTGGTGATAATGAAAGTCCGTTCTGAATCCTCCCTTCGCCAAAATACCTTTACGATTTAACATCGCATCCGCTTATCTGAAGTGAGATCTGCCGACAGGTCTTAAAATGAAGCTCTGCTCTTCATCATGCGCATCTCCTCAAAGAGAGTATCATATTTCTCAATCATACTGCTCCAGTCCAGATGCCGGTTAATACTTTGAAGCGAAGTTTTTGGCAGGGGTTTGGTCTCTCCGGTGAGCAAATTCTTAAGATGTCTGAAAAGTTCATCTTCCGTATCGTATAAAATCGGAGAATGCAGCAGCGGGTTATGCAGGCTGTTTGGAATCAGCTCCGGGTAGTGAAGCCTGTTCGGTACCAACGGATGGCATCCGCAATAGATCGCTTCCATAATGGCAACACAAAAGAATTCGTGAGTCGCCGTGGATACAACAATATCTCCCGAATGAAGCAGCCGGCTGTAGTTTGTCACATCCTCTACATATCCAAAATGGGTTATCTGTTCACCAAAACGATTCCACGCATCCTCAAATTCCTCAGGTTTCCTGTGCTTGGTGTCACCGGCTAATATAAGATCAAACTCAAGATCAATGTCGTTCAGCCGATTCAACACCTTGAAGAACGTGGAAGGATTACGGTCGAACTGCCAGCGCTGATTCCAGACGATTACAGGTTTCTTGTTGTTCTGACGGGTATCAGGCTCACCATCAAATACCGAGAGGTTCAGACCGGGATACATTACAAGACTCTTATCTCTGATCTTGTCAACCGTGTTATAATGTTTGTCGTCCGGAAAATTCTCAAGGAATCCGGGCAAAGCATCCAGCAACTCACTAAGATGATGTTTCGTTGTAAAAAGAAGTTTGTCGGCCGAGAGCATGCTCAGGTAATTGATATAACAATAGGTTATATCCCTCTCCATACCGTCTGGAATGGGCTGGGTGAGCTGATTTTCATGCATCATCATCACCTTTGGAGTGTGGGCAAAACGCGGGCTAGTAAGAGCAAGAAACGCAGGCAGATTGGTCATGCTGCTCACAAGCAGAATGTCAATATTTTCCCTGATCTCTGCAGACATCTCCGCAAGTTTGACCGAATCACCGTGCATGCGCCATTTCCACCTCCGGTAATCCAGTTTTACCGGAATAATTTTGTGCGATGAGTTCTCAATCAGCCCCTTTAAAAAAGCTCTGTGAGAACCGCTGTAATAAGGTTCAACGGCAAGTATGTTCAAGTGTTTACTGTTAAGTTTTTGAAAAGGAGGTCCCTCAACCGGAAATGTAACAATTCTGACACTGCTTAAAACAGAATTATCTGAATCTGGATTTCAGTTCATCAAGTGACATATAAATCAATGTTGGCTTCCCGAGCGGATCTTCATACGGTTTGTCACAGGCAAATAGCTGATCAAACAGATTTTCCATTTCCAGCTCCAGTAGTTTTTTCCCGGCCGGAACCGCTGTACGGGACGCAAAAGCAATGGCTACTTTTTTTCTTGCGTCCAGATTTCCCCGGGCACCAAGCTCCCGGTATTGCTGAAGCATCTCACGAAGTACCACCCGCTCATCCCCGATTTCAATATCTGCAGGAACACCACTGATCATTGCGGTATTGCCGCTGAGAAGCTCTATACTAAAACCCATCCTCTGGATAATGGGAAGAAGCTCCCTGAGCAGTAAAAAGTCAGTCGCTGAAAGTTCCAGCGTCTGAGCAAAAAGCAACTGCTGAGTACCCGGAAGAGACTCTTCCGTCGCACTCAGTGCTTTTTCATAGATAATTCGCTTGTGTGCACTATGCTGATCAATCATGCAGAGGCCCGAACGGGTTTGAGTGATAATATACCGGTTGTGAAGCTGCCAGAAACCCATGCCGCGCTCCTGCTTTTTCAAGTCGGTATCTGATGTGAGCGTGACAGGAAAATCGCCAATCTGAACCCCAGGCTTCCCGTAGAGTTGTTCTGCACTCTGTGGATGGATCCTCTCTTTATTCTGAAAATTAATACGTGATGGAAAATGCACTTCTGAGGTCTCCTTTCGTGATGATCCGGCCGTGAACTGAGTGGATCCGAATTCAGATAAGCCCTGCATGGTACGCGGGTGATCCGGCAAGTGCTCCAGGTCGGGAACCATGAAGTATTGATTGATCGCTTTTTTTACAACAGAACGGGCCAGCTGGGTAATACTCCTTTCATCATCAAATTTCACTTCCATTTTCGCCGGATGCACATTGACATCCACCTGCGCAGGATCAATCTCAAAAAAGAGAGCATAAAAGGGATATTCGTTCTGTTTGGTCCAGCTGTCAAAAAGGCTCAAAATCACATAACTGAGATAACGATGCTGGAATGGCCTGCCATTCACAAAGAGAAACTGTTCTCCACGGCTTTTTCTGGCAAGTTTTGGATCGGCTATAAGCCCGTAGATTCGAACATAACTTGTCTCTTCTTCAAACGGGATAAGACTCGCTCTGTACTGCTTTCCGAAAAGCTCTGTCACTCTCTCTTCCAGAGACTGAACCGGCAGGTGGTAGAGTTGATCTCCATCTGCATGCATCTCAAAATCGATGGATCTATTGGCCAGTGCAGCATTCTGGAACACTCCGATAATGTGCTTCAGCTCCGTCGCATCTGTTTTCAGAAACTGCCTCCTCGCAGGAACATTGTAAAAGAGGTTTCGGACAGTAACCGATGTCCCCGATGGCAAAGCAGCGGGTTCAAACACTTTCTCCTCCCCACCCCGGATTTCGATGTGTGTCCCCGCTTCATCCTCAACCCTTCTTGTCGTCATCTCAACCTGGGAAACCGATGCGATTGAAGCCATCGCTTCACCTCTGAATCCCATGGTTCGTACACGAAAAAGATCTTCGATCGAAGTGATTTTCGATGTAGCATGCCTCTCAAAACAGAGTTTTGCATCTGTTTCAGACATTCCGCAACCGTTATCTGTAACCTGAATCAGAGTCCTCCCAGCCTGAGCAACAATCAGACGAATCTGATCCGCTCCGGAGTCGATCGCATTATCCAGCAACTCTTTGGCAACCGATGCAGGGCGCTGAACAACCTCACCGGCTGCAATTTTATTGGACAGCTCCGGAGGCATCTGCCTGATCACGGAATGTATAACATCTTTATCTGTACTCAATTTATCGGCCAATTCTCACAAAATTCCGGTTGACTTGTCAAAGTATCGATATCGCCCATATAACCATTGCCAGTCCCAAAGCATAAATGACAACCCGGATATTCTGGCTTCGGTGTCGGTTTCGGTTTGTTTTAATCCGTATGCGTTCCTTTCGTTTCTCATCTTCCCTGGGGTCGTAATACCGAAGCGGAAGGTCAAATTTTCTGGGTTTGGCAGTTGCGCCGAACATAGGTCTGATCATAATCGAACTGTTTTGAGATGAACAGAAATGGTTGATTTTTACGGTAAATGTAAGATACAGCAGATGAACGGAAATTGGCAGTTTTTATTCCCTGCCTTTTTCAATCAGGATGACGGCAATATGCTGCCTCATCTAATCTTTCCAGCGAGGCAGAATATCGAAAACGGTTGTTTTACCCAGAGTCAGATCGATGAGTGAGAGTGTCACCATCATGCCGGATCCCTCATCTTACTCCCTTTCCGGGGAGCCGGGGTTTGGAAAAAAGACCCGTTAAAGTAATACTCTCCTTGTGCCAAGATATCTGGAAGCCCAATAGCCTTCCCTCACGTTTGAAATCATCACGCCGGAGGAGACGGATGCGTGAAGGAAATCACCACCTCCAATAGAAATACCCACATGAAGCAGATCCTTTGAAGTCCTGAAAAAGATCAAATCACCAGGCTGTATGGCATTTCGCCTCACACCTCTTCCCGATTGGAGCTGATCTCTTGTATGCCTGGGAATCTCCAGACTGAAATGATCTCTGAATACCATCCTGGTAAAGGCAGAGCAATCTATTCCGTTACGACTCTCGCCTCCGAGCAGATATGGCGTCCCGGCCCAGTCGCTGTAGACTTGCCGGAGCTGACCAGTTACTCTGTTTCGGCTGAGGTTTTCTCTGTCGCCGGCAGACACGGAATCCGCACCGCCTGTCACCGAAGGCCCGGAAATACCACAACCGGTAAGAAAAATGATCATAATCAGACTCACGAAAAAAGTACCGTTTCTGATGAACTCTTTCATCTGTTTTTTCGTCGGGCCATACATCGTTACGTTATCCTCCAATATCTGATTCAGGAAATTATTTTTATCAATTTACTCAAAAGCCGTTTTTTGCCATAATACAGAGGGGGGCTTTGAAAAACCAGGAGTTTTGTTCAGGATCAAGGCGGAAGCAACTTTAA
>REDA01000055.1 GCA_007693745.1 Balneolaceae bacterium | reverse complement strand
GTAATCTTCTCACTCAGATCCCACAACTCCTTACACTTCTGATCGTCATAGGCATCTTTTACGGTCGGTTTCGCCGGTTTCGATTTCACGAAGTAGCGTCCGTTGAGATGCTCAATACCCGGTTCCGTGCAGAGGAAGAGAGTGGTCTCCGAACCTTTTTCGGGTGAGATCATAAAAAAGCGTCCCAGGTTGAAGATCTTTGCAAACAGCGAGTCGCTTTTGGAGGCAAAATTGGTATTCACTACTCCGGGATGCAGGCTGTAGGAGGTGATCTGGGTATCTTTCAGCTCAGTTGCAAGCTGACGGGCAAACATGATGTTGAAAAGCTTTGAATTACCGTAGGCTTTAAAGGTGTTGTACCCTCTTTCGAGTTGTAAATTATCCGGTTCAAATCTGCCCGAACGGTGCGCTTCGGAGGCTACGCTGACCACGCGGGCGGAAGCGGACGCTTTCAGGGATACAAGAAGCTCTTTGGTCAGAAGAAAATAGGAGAGATGGTTGGTGGCAAAGGTGACCTCAAGCCCTTCTGCCGTTATCTTCCTGCTGCTGTCGGGAAGCATACCCGCATTGTTCACCAGCAGATCGAGCACCGGAAATGATTTTCGGAGTTTTTCGGACAAAGTGCGGATCTGCTGCATGCTGCTCAGGTCGCAGATAAAAATTTCAGCAGCTGTGTTGCCGGACTCCCGGATGATCTCCTCCCTGGCTGCCTCCGCCTTTTCGGCACTGCGGCAGATCATCCCAATACGATACCCCTTTTTGAGTAGTTGAAGGGAGGTGATTTTACCAATACCGGAATTGGCTCCGGTGATAATGGCGGTTTTTGTTTCTACAGTCTGTGTCATGAAAAACAGGTCTTAATGTCGTTGAGGTGAGACGAATGCTGGGTTCACACGCAGGTGCGGAATGAACGGCCAGCGGCATGTCGATTTCAAAGTTAATCATATAAATGATATCGACTTGCAAGAATTCTGTTAAATTGGATTCAAAAGAACGTAAATCGCCAGGCAATGATTCAGATTTTTTAGATTAAGATGTTTATCAGGGGGGTAAATTAGCCAATGAATGATTGCATTGATATCATTGATATCATATTTTGAGCAAATAATGGTATTCAAACCGGATAAACGATGGCAAGTATTACGATCAGAAATATTGATGATGAGGTGAAATCCCGCCTGCGTGTGCAGGCAGCACAAAATAAACGGTCGATGGAAGAGGAAGTGCGGGTTATACTGAGAGAAGCGCTTCAGGTGAAGCCGGCCGGATCTGCCAGTCTGGCCGATATCGCCCGTGAGGCTGTGGAGCCATATGGCGGATTCGAGATTGAGTTACCAAAACGGGATCAGATCCGAAGTGTAATCTGACATGTATGTTTTGGATACTAATATTATTTCCGAGCTTATTCGGCCGCGGCCAAATGGCGGGGTTGTTCAATGGGTTGATACTCAGCCACTGAGCAGTTTGTACACAACGGCTGTGACCAAAGCGGAAATCTATTACGGCTTGCACATCCTGCCAATGGGGAAGCAAAGAGGAGATCTTGAACAGGCTTTACATCAATTTTTCAGTGCGGGATTACAAAATCGTATCCTTGAGTTCAACAGCACCAGCGCCATGGAGTTTGCAATGATAGCATCATACAGAAGAAAAGCGGGAATTCCGATTTCGAATGCGGATGCCCAAATTGCTGCCATCTGCAGTCAGCACGGCTTTCAATTGGTTACAAGGAATGTTTCGGATTTTGCAGAGTGCGGTATTGAGGTGATGAATCCGTTTACTGAGTGAAGCGCCCTGCAGCAGATCGCCCGGAAAGTTCACGTAATGGTTGAGCAGGAAGGAACGGTTCCCTTTTTCTGCAGCCACCAGCGTGTGATTTTGTGAAACGGATCCACCGGATCAGAAAACATCAGCGGACAGCCCCCAACGATGGGTTCAATGCCGAGGCGGTCACATTCAGCCAGGGCTTCATCTGAAACACTGCCCTGACCAAACGAGCGGTGGAACCAGACCTGCATCACACCGGCTTCAGCGCATTGGCGGACAATATCGGCAGCAACATCCGGGTGAGTGGCGATCACCACACCGTCCACCTTCCCGGGGATTGCCATCACGGTTGGATAGCAAGCTACTCCTTCAAGGGTATCGGCATTGGGATTGACAGGAACAGCGTCATATCCGTTACTCAGTAACTTTTTCAGGACAGCATTGGCAGCCACATCACCTTTACGGGAGACTCCGGCAACGGCAATCCGTTCTCCTTTTAAAAACTGTTCAATCTGTTCGGGAAGCTTTTTCATTTCTGATATACTCTCTGATGTTATTTTCAAGAACACTCAGCGGTACACTCCCGCTGAGCAGTATCACATCATGAAATGTACGTAAATCAAAGGAATCTCTCAGCTCTTCTTCTGCTAAGTTTCTGAGCTCCCGGATTTTGATTTCACCCATTTTGTAGGCCAGAGCCTGTCCCGGCCAGAAGATGTACCTGTTCACCTCTGCCCGGATGTTATGCAGGGAGAGGGCAGAATTTTCGGCCATGTAGCCGATGGCCTGCTCTCTGGTCCACCCTTTTGCGTGAATTCCTGTATCGACCACCAGGCGCAATGCTCTCCACATTTCATAGCTCAGCCTGCCGAAGTTGCTGAAGGGGTCTTCATACATTCCCACTTCCAGTCCCAGCCGCTCGGCGTAGAGTGCCCATCCCTCAATGTAGGCTGTGAACCCGGTGGCCGTGCGGAACAGCGGCAGGTTTTCCAGTTCCTGCTGCAGGGCAATCTGCAAATGATGACCGGGCACAGCTTCATGAAGGGAGAGAGCGGTCACTTCAAACAGCGGACGTGCAGGCAGGTTGTAGGTATTCACTGCGTAGAATCCGGCGCGGGTACCGTCTGCCGCTCCACGGCTGTAGTAGGCCGTCGTGGTTCGCGGGGCGAGGTGCTCCGGTATCTCCATAATGCCGTAGGGAAGGCGGGGAAGTGTCCTGAAAAGAAGAGGCAGTTTTCCGTCCATTTTTTTCAGGACGTAGGCGGTCTCCCTCATCAGTTCTTCGGCTGTTTCAGCGTAGAAGCGCGGGTCGGTACGAAGAAACTCAACAAAGCCGTCAAAGTCATCCCCAAAACCCTGTTCATCCACAATTTCCATCATCTCAGCCCGGATGCGGGTAACCTCATCCAGCCCGATCCGGTGGATTTCATCAGCAGTGATCTTAAGTGTAGTGTAATATTCAATCAGATACTGATAGTACTCCTCCCCACCGGGTACTTGTGTAATTCCGATCGTTTCGGTAGCGGCGGGCAGATATTCATCACGCAGAAAAGAGAGTAGACGCCGGTATTCCAGCATCACCGACTCAGTGATGACTTCTTCAGCCTGCTGCCTTAGAATCACCTGCTGTTCAGAAGTGACCGAGGCGGGAAACTCCTGAAACGGTGCAAATAGCCTGCTCTGCTCAGGGAGTGTAATCAGTGATTCAATCGAGTCGAGATAATCCTCAAAAACCACAAGAGGCCGAACCATGCCCCGCTCCATACCGAGACGCATCCGGTCGATGTACCCCTGATTGTAAACGGGAAACGCCCGGAGTCGTTCAAGATAGTTTTGATAATCGATGGCAGTCCGCAGTGGCACCCTGTTGGGCAGATCGGCAAAGGTGGCGTGAAAATCCCACCAACCGTTGAGTGGAACCAGGTGGTGACCGGTTTCATAAGCCCGCCGGGCATTTTGCAATTGCAGGTTGAAGATGTCGAAGTGAACACGATCCTCCTGCGGCAGGGCCTCTCTGTTGATGCTGGCGGTTCGCTCCAGAAAAAGCCCGTAGATACGGTACGAGCGTTCAGCTTCATCCGGACTGCTGTCGGGCAGCAGGTGATTAAACCGCATATCGCCCCGGCTTGTGGCGAAAAGGGGGTTGGATTCGAGAGAATACTCCCAATACTCTTCAAAAATCTGATGGAGCTGTTGAGATTCCGGCGTTGCCGGTTCGGTTGCGAAGAGCGAGAATATGAACAATATGAGCATGGCAGGAGTCTGGTTGTGTTTCCGGGTATCTCAATAATATTTTATTCCCGGAATTAAACCAAGTTTGACCCATTGCTCAAAATAGACAGAACCCACGGCCTTATGAACAAACCAAGTCTTCAGGCCTCTTCAATTGTCATCCATCAAGCGCTCGTGTCAGTCACCCCGGGATTTATACACAATCCATGCGGCTGTTCCTATGATGGCTGCCGAAGCACCCAGTAAAAGTGCCAGGTTCAGATCCCGTTGAACCCGTTCTGCTTTGGCGAGCTGCCCTTACGCAAAAGAGTAGTATTACTGTGGAACCCCGTTGGAGAAGATGACCGAACGAATCAATTCTCCCCGTTCATTCCACTCTTCGAAGAGCCCGTGCCTGAGTCCGTTACGGTATGTGGCATTGATTTTGAGGATTTCATTATCAAACCACTCACTGTAGGCTCCGTGAAGGAGTCCGTCCTGGTACAGAGCCAGAGATTGCATTGCTCCGTTATTGTACCAGACCTCTGTCTGACCATTCAGCTTCCCGGCGCTGTATTCAGCGCGTCGGATTAGCAGTTCCTCACGGGTGAACTCATCGAAAACTCCCTCGCGTTCGCCGTTTGCATAGGTGCCCGTTAGGGAAAGAGTTCCATTTTCAAACCACTCTTCATAGAGGCCATGGAGCTGGTCGTTTTGATAATTCAGGTGCCTGACCAGCAGTTCGTCGCTGTTGAATTCATCAAACCTTCCCTCACGTTTGCCATCACTGTAAGAACCGGTAATACGCAGGGCACCACTCTCGAACCATTCCTCATAAAGTCCGTGAAGCTGGTCATTTCGGTAATTTTCTCTCTTGACCAGCAATCCGTCTCTGTTAAATTCATCAAATACTCCTTCTCTGCTTCCATTCTCAAAAAATCCGGTCAGGAACATGGTTCCATCATCGTACCACTCTTCATAGAGCCCGTGAAGTTCGCCACTGTTATACTCTGTTTTAATTTTCAGAATGCCGTTCTCGTACCACTCCTCATAGGTACCGTGGAGCTCACCTTCCCGGTATGAGGTGATGATTTTCATCTCCCCGTTGCTGAACCACTCTTCGTACGGCCCCTGCATTCTGCGATTCTCAAAAAAATAGAGGCGGCTTAATTCACCATGGGGAAAGAACTCCTGTTGAAGGCCATCCGGATAACCATTCAGATAAAATCGTTCGGAGCGAAGCTCACCCGATTCCCATTCGGAATAGACAATCCCGGTATAGGCCGCCCTGCCGAAGAAGAGGCGATCGTCCCGCTCGCTCAGAGACGCAATATTCGTGTATCTCGGCGAGCAACCGGAAAGAAGAAGCAGTATAAAAAAAAGTGATATGCAGTTAAGGAAAAATCTCTTCATCATCATAAGATACAAGTTCGTTTAAAAAACGGATAGAAGAGTGCGGATATAGCAAAAATTTTTTTTTGAAATAAGTCATGCAGAATTAAAAGTAATATAGCTACGAAAACTTTTGGCAATGAGGTTGTTTTTATATATCCTTATGCTTCTGAATAAATATAGCTTGCATTCTTCTGGTATGATACCATTGAAAGGAAGACAATTCATAAAGTCCTTATATGGGATTACAGTTTTTACTGTAATACTCGGAGTATTTACAAGCTCGCTCCATGATTTTGCACATTCGCTTGAATCTATCCATTCGTCGTGTAATCATGCGCATCATCATTCCGAACAAGAGAGTGAAAAGAACCACAGTGACTCGCATCAAGTCTGTTACTTCTGTTCCATTGCTGTTACTGCAAATTTAAGTTGTGAAAAGAAACCAGAATGTAATTTTGGAGTGGTCAGTTTACACTTTTGTCTCCCTTCTGAACTCCATGGTTTATCACTGTTTGATGATTTTTTCCTGAGAGCTCCCCCGGTAAGTATTGCATAGCACCCACCCCCTCACCGTGCAGTCTGATCGAAATTGACAGTGCTGTATTATCCTATCATCCTGTTTTCTATCGGGTAGATTATATTCATATGCAAAAAAAGCGAATTCCAATAACCATCTTATGTGGCTTTCTTGGCTCAGGAAAAACCACACTGTTAAATCACATCCTTGAAAACCATCAGGAGCGTAAAATAGCTGTAATTGTGAACGAATTTGGAGAAGTCAATGTCGATTCACGGCTGGTTAAGCACACCACAGAAGAGATGATTGAGCTGTCCAATGGCTGTATTTGCTGTACATTGAGAGGCGATCTCATTGAGGGTGTTGATGATCTTATACGCCATCACCAGGTCGATCACATCGTGATCGAATCAACGGGAATTGGTGAGCCTGTTCCCATTGCTCAGGCTTTTTATGTTCAGCCTGAGTTGCTTGATCTGAACCCGGATCTCCCGAAAATTCAAAATGATGTAATTGTAGATGCAATTATCACCATAGTTGACAGCGCTCAATTTCTGGAAATGTACCTGCGTAACACCACTGTGCCGGGCGATCAGTTTGGCAGGGGATTTGGCCAGTTACTCGCCGAGCAGATAGAAGGAGCTGATATTCTGATCTTGAATAAAACGGATGCTGCAACGAGGGAGGAGATCCGCACTCTTCGTGAATTGTTTATGACGATGAATCCAAGAGCCAGAGTACTGGAATCCGAATATGGACGTGTTGATCCTGGAGAGATTATTGATACCGGAATCTTTGATATCGAAATTGCTGAGCAATCTTCATTGTGGGTTGCAGAACTTGAAAAGGAGTCAACATCCGAATCCGAAGAATATGGCATAGAAACGTACGTATATAGCACTAAAAACCGGTTTAATGAACAAAAGCTGGTCGATACTCTGCATGGCGGAATACCGAACAACATTTTAAGATCCAAAGGATTGATAGCAATTGAGGATTCAGACGCAGCATTTCTTTGGAGCCAGGCGGGGAAGTTTTTGGAATTTCAGCAGATTGGCCGTTTTTCGAAACCAGCGGAGGCAAAAACGGAAATCGTATTTATCGGGCAAAACCTGAATAGATCCGAGATTGACGGGTTGCTAAAACAGGCGATGATCACACCTCGCTCAAAGCGTTTTCAGAGCCTTAATGAGACCCGCTGAAGATAAACAGGAATAAAGCCTGGATGTAGAGGCTTTACTATTCAGTTACATAATAATCATTGAATCCTAAGTTAGAACAATGCTAAAAGCAGAACAATTGGTAAAAAGATTTGAGGATACAGTTGCAGTCAACAGACTGGATCTGGAAGTAAAAGCAGGTGAAATATATTGTCTGCTGGGACCCAACGGCGCCGGTAAAACGACAACAGTGCATCTGTTTATGGGTTTTTTAAAACCTGACAGTGGCACTGTAAAAGTGGGTGGAATCGATGTGTTCGAAAATCAATTGGAGGCAAGAAGAAGGCTCTCCTATATTCCGGAGCAGCTGGCTCTCTATCCGAATCTTACGGGTCATGAAAACCTTGAGTTCTTCAGTAGCCTGGGCTCTGATCCTCAGGGAAAAAAGGCTTTGGAATTGCTTCTGAAGGAAGCCGGGCTCCAGGAATCTGCGATTCATCGGAAAGTGTCCGGTTACTCCAAGGGGATGCGGCAGAAAGTGGGTATAGCTATTGCTCTGGCAAAAAATTCCAAGGCATTGATACTGGATGAACCAACTTCGGGGCTTGATCCAGAGGCAAGTAATGAGTTTGCACGCCTGCTGACAGGCCTTAGTAAGAAGGGGGTTGCAATATTGATGACTACTCACGACCTGTTCAGGGCTCGTGAAACAGGTACACGAATAGGTATTATGCGAGAGGGTGTTCTGAAAAGAGAATTCAAAGCAGAGGATGTGAAGCATGAGGAACTTGAGAATGTTTACCTGAACCAGATGAGGTTATCCGAATGATTATTTACTCCATTATCCGAAATGAACTGACACAGCAAATACGTGATAAGGTGATCGTATCACTTGGTTTGCTGATTCTTCTTTTACTAACGGTATCGGTAGTTTCCGGTATCAACTATTACAGTGAGATGGCTGATCAGCATCATCAGGCTGAAGAATTGGCACGTGTTCAATGGGAAAATCAGGGTGCGAAAAACCCGCATTCAGCAGCGCATTATGGAACCTTTGCCTTTAAACCGGTAACAGCGATGTCCGTGTTTGATCCCGGGGTTGATCGTTACACAGGTGTTTCCATTTTTTTGGAGGGTCATCGGCAAAATTTTGCGGCATACAGTCTGGCTGAAGATAAAGAGGCCTCAAGGCGATTTGCAGAACTTACCCCTGCGTTTATCTTTGCGTACCTCTTTCCGCTATTTATCATTCTTGCAGGCTATCGCTCTGTTGTAGGCGAAAAAGAAAATGGTATGTACCGTTACCTGAAAAGCCAGGGAGTTAGCACAGGTCAGCTCATTGCAGGAAAGACAATGGGACTTTGGGCAGTAATTCTTCTCATTTATCTACCATTTTTACTGATCGGGTGCCTTTTTTTACTTCTTACAGATTCTTTAGGCAGCAACTTGACGGGTTTCTCACTTATGGTAGCCGTATGGTTGGTCTACTTTGGTGTGATTGCGCACATTACAATTATAGTTTCGACACTTGCAAAAAGTTCGGGTTCATCCATGGTGATCTTACTTTCTGTTTGGATCATAAGCACTCTGCTTGTGCCGAGGTTGATTACCAATATTGCATCCGGGATCTATCCTGTACCTGACACTACACAATTCTATCAGGCTGTGAGAACAGACCTGTTGGAGGGGATCGACGGGCACAACCCCTATAGTGAGCATAGTGTGGCATTTCGGGATTCCGTTCTCACGGCACACGGTGTTGATGACGTGGCAGATCTGCCATTCAACTTCAGAGGGATGATGCTACAGGAGGGTGAAGAGTTTGAAAAGAGAATTTATGATCATCATTTTGCAAAAATTGATGAAATTCACCGGAGTCAGATCCGTCTTTTTTCCTTTAGTTCCATCTTATCGCCATCCATAGCTGCGCGCATGACATCCATGGCCGCGGCGGGAACAGATATGCATTCATTTAATCATTTTTCCAGAAAAGCGGAAGCGTACAGAATTGAGCTTATGCGTGAACTCAACCTGGATTTAAAGATCCATGCTGTCGGAGAGCGAGCAGCTGGATATGCCGTTGGTGGCGAGTTTTTTGCTCAGAATCTTTCATTCACCTATGAAAGGCCGGATCAAGTGTTCATTGACTCCAGCAAGATCCCTCCCCTCATAATTTTACTATTCTGGTTTGGAGCATCTGCAGGAATTCTTTCAGTTGTGGCTCGCAAAGAGGAGGTATTATGATGATTCACATTTTCGATTTTGAATGGAGACACATTCGTACATCGGGTGCTTTTTGGGGCACTGCAATAATTTTACCGTTGCTGATTGGTTTCAGCCTCTATCTGGGCAGTAACCGAACTACACAGCATGTTGAAACGATTAATGAACTCCTTGCTACTGAAACGGCTTTCTATGATGATATGCGTTCTCAGCTTGAGGCCATCGAGCGGGGTGATGCTGAGGTTGATGCATGGTTTCAAAACCCGGCCAATCCGTTGGTTTTAGGCCAGTTTGGTGAAGCGGGACGACACATTTTTCTTCACCCAAAGCCGTTGGCGCCGTTGGCAGCCGGGCAGCTTGATATACTCCCCTATTATGGTAAGGTAACCCTTACGGGTTTAGAACCCCTTAGAGATAATGCGCTGGAGAATCCGTTCATGCAGGTTTCCGGCTCTTTCGATTTCGCATTTGTGCTGGTATGGCTTGTGCCTCTTTTCATCATTGTAATGGGTTACAACGTCATTTCTTCAGAAAGGGAGAGAGGAACCTATTCCCTGCTTCAATCACAGCCAATATCCATCAGAGCTATATTATTCCAGAAAATGATCATTCGGTTTTTACTGGTTAACGGTATCATCATTCTTTCGCTAATTGTGTGGTCGGTTATGTTTGGCATTGATCTTTTCAATATTCAGGGATTACAGTTAATAGTTGCTATCTCGCTCTATACATCGTTCTGGTTTGCTCTCTGTGTTCTGTTTAATCTCTTCCAAACCAGTTCTGCGATGAATGCGGTTGGGCTTACAGGCCTTTGGGTGTTTTTTTTGCTGATTATTCCCTCCGTTATTTCACTCATCGTAACCTCACTGCATCCCGTGCCCTCTCGTGCTCTGTGGATAACGGAACAGCGCACCATTCAGCAGGCTGTTCAGGCCGAGGGCGATGACCTGTTCGATTCATGGATTGTTGAACATCCGGAAGAATTTGTAGAAGGAGATACGCCACAGTTCTACAACACCTGGATGAGGCGATTTGTTTGGGCTCAAACAGTTGCAGAGCGCGAACACGAAGCAGAAAGACAGTTCGAAGAGCCACGAAAAAGGCAGGCTCAACTGGCCTCTCGCCTTAGGGTACTCTCACCGCCAATGACCCTCCAGGCATGGCTTGAACGAAAAGCCGGTACCGACACGGAACGGTTACGAAGTCTTGAGGGTGAAATGCGGGCCTTCCAGCAGGAGTGGCAGGAGTTTTTTCTTCCTCGCTTCAGGAGGTTGGAGTTTCTTAGATCTGACGAGCTAATCCATATTCCTGTTTCTCATAAAAATTAGATTTATGGAAATTTGGGGCATTGAAAAACTGTCTTTTTGTTTGGCAAGCAGGCTGCGGTTTTAAATCTTCTTCTGACTTGATCCTATGGAAAACTCCTTGAAATATTTTTTCTGACAAAAAATACCTGAAATCACAGAGAGCACAAGCATGACTTTCTCTATAGGTTTATATCCATGATCGACATGGATGATCAGATTCCAATACATAATGCCGGCTACGCGATTGGTGCAATTTTTTCCGGAGTGATCGCCGACATGTTTGATATTAAAATCGCCATCATTTCGACAGGTGTCCTGGTTCTGTTTTCTGCGCTCTGGATTATATTCCGGATGGAAAAACCGGATGCACCTGTTTTGAAAAAGAGTGTCAAAATATAAATCAAAGAGTGAGAGAAAAATTACGCATATTGCGGATAGTTTAGACGGAAATCAATGGAAACCTTATATATTACAGCTACTTGAAAGAGAGGAACTAACTCTGTAAACTACGAACTTGCTTAAACGAAATGGCAATTGCACGGCTGCATTGCCTGATTAAATATCCCCCGGTTATATTATTGACGAATTATCATCAGAGAGTAAAGAACAGTGGGCTAAACCAAGTGCAAGTTCAGATGAGAGTACATTAAATTACTGACCATGATTCTTCTGCTGGGATTTTTTATATCGCTTTTTCTACTCCTGCTACTCATTGGAAAGAAAGATAAAACATTGGCTGACAATACGTTGCTCTGCATGTTTGCTGTTTATGCGATAACCATTGGAGGCCCTTATTTAGAGATTTATAATCGCGAGAATGAGTTTCCACATCCTCATTTAATAAACAATGCCTGGTTGTTTCTACTCCTGCACGGTCCGCTGCTCTGGCTTTATGTTAAATCACTTACAGAGAAGGAGTTTAAGATAAAGCCCTTGCATCTTCTTCACCTCACCCCATTCGCCGTTTTTTTAGTTCTACATATGCTGAATTATCTGTTTCTCTCCGCTGATGAGAAAATACTTCTGGCAGAAAATGAACTGTTCACAACAACACTGTTTTTTAAAATCAGGGGCATATCCATCGGTGTTTTCAGTATCGGATACAATATCTGGGCTTTAAAACAACTGCGGAACTACAGGGTAACTATCGAAAATCAATTTTCAAATATCGAAAGTATCGATCTTTCATGGTTGAAAACCCTTGTAATTGCCTCACTGATTGTGTTTTCGGTCAATGTTCTTGTTTTTAATATAAATAACTACTTAAACTTTGCAAATTTCTACGAAATTGCGGTGTTTGCTTACAGTTTTTCAACTCTGTATGTGTTGTATATCGGTTATTTTGGAATCAGGCAGGGTCGGATTTTTGTGGATTATCCTATCACTGAAAATGATCAGAGACTTGAATCAACAGATCAGGGTACCCTTGAAACTGTCGTAAATAAGGACTATTCGCATATTATCACCAGGTTGACTCTGTTGATGGAATCTGAACAGCCTTATTTAGACCCGGAGCTTAATTTGGCCAAGCTAAGTAAATTGATGAATACCAAACCTGGAATCATCTCTGAAGTTCTCAACTCTACATTGAACCAAAACTTCTTTGACTTTGTCAACAAATATCGTGTTGAGGAATTCAAATTAAAGTGTTTGATAAATGATAACAAGCATTTATCTATACTGGGCATCGCATTCGACTGTGGTTTTAACTCAAAGGCGGCCTTTTACAGGGCATTCAATAAATTTGAAGGGATCTCTCCATCAGCCTACATTTCCAAGGTCTCATAAAAAAAGTGAGACTCTTATCTCAGGAAAGCGATACTTGAAAAATAGAAAGTGAAACTCCGGTCTATCTGATCCGACATATTTTGCATTCATAAACTGAAACGTTTAAATGCAAAAATATGAAACGGAATATATATTTAAAGGCAGTGACGCTGGTATTTACAATACTGTTGATCTTCGATGTATCAACGGCCCTTTCTCAAGATACCCTGACTCAAACGGTAAGGGGTTCGATTAAGGATGCCGATCTGAAAATCCCACTGATTGGTGCGGCAATAGTGGTTGATGGAATCGAACCACTGCTCGGTACAACCGCTGATGTGAATGGGAATTTCCGTCTGGAAAGAGTTCCTGTCGGAAGATTTAACTTTGTGATTAGCTATGTTGGATATGAACCCCAAATACTATCTGAAATTCTGGTAGGGACGGGGAAAGAGGTTGTACTTGAAATTGAGTTGAAAGAAACATCCCATTCATTAGGTGAAGTTGTTGTATGGGGTTCCATCAGTAAAGACAGACCGAGGAACTCAATGGCAACAGTAAGTGCCCGTACATTCAGCGTAGAGGAAGCCAGCCGTTATGCAGGGGGATTGGACGACCCTGCCCGTTTGGCTGCTGGCTTTGCAGGTGTAGCTACAACTCAAACGACCAACAATGCCATTATCATTCGCGGCAATTCACCAAGAGGTGTTCTTTGGCGGGTAGAAGGTGTTGATGTCCCGGCTACATTTCACTTTCCCAATGTCGATTTTGTGGGCGGCGGCGGTTACACCGTGTTCAGCAGCCAGATGCTTCGTAACTCGGATTTTTTCACGGGGGCATTCCCTGCTGAATATGGCAATGCATTCTCAGGTGTTTTTGATGTAAAAATGAGGACCGGAAATGTTGAAAAACGAGAATACACTGCCGGAGTGGGAATTCAGGGTCTGGATTTTGCAGCAGAGGGTCCCTTCATCAGAGGGGAAAGATCAACTTATCTGTTTAATTATCGATACGGTACTCTCGGGCTCATCGGTAAGATGGTCAGCTTCCCAAATCTCCCAACCTTTCAGGACGTAACGTTCAAATTCGACTTTCCAACTCGGAATTCGGGTACGTTCACAATCTGGGGAATGGGCGCCGATGATATCAATAATAAAGATGCAAAGGATGACCCCTCCAAATGGGAAACCTCTATCGATTACATGAGCCAAAGGTACAAAAACCGTTTCGGTGTTGTTGGTTTGTCGCATCAGACTTTCGTTGGAAGAACCTCCTATCTGGAAACCATGCTCAGCGCTGATGGTATGAGAAACACGTATGACAAAAGAGAGTATTCGCTCGGTATGCAAATGCTTCCGGTACTCAACTCACAAAGCACGGAAGGGAAATATACGTTCAGGACGGTATTGAATCACAGGTTCAATACCAAAATCAATTCACGGACAGGTATCACCGTTAACAGTTTGTTCTTCGATAACAAAATACAAATGGCATTTTATGACCATCCCGAAAACATGATGAATTTTGTAGATACAAAGGGAAGAGCTTTATCAACTCAGATATTTACACAATTCAGAATAGATCTGTTGCCCAATGTAACTGCCAATCTGGGTGTACACTCCATGTATCTCGATGTCAATGGGAAAGCTACTTTCGAACCTCGGGTCGGTATTAACTGGGAAATTAGTCAAAATGATGAGTTAAGCATTGCATATGGAATGCATTCACAAATGGAAGAGCTGCGCACCTATTTTTCAGAGGTAAAAAGTAACGGTATCGCTGAGCTGCAAAACAAGAATCTCGATTTCATGAAATCGCACCATTTTGTGCTGGGTTACAGCCGAAGAATCAGCGATGTGATTCGAATGAAGATAGAGCCTTATTACCAGAGACTCGAAGACATCCCGGTTTATCCGAACAGTTCATTTTCTATCATCAATGTTACGAGTAACTGGGCGATAAACCGCAAACTGGAGAACTCCGGTACGGGAAAAAACTACGGAATTGATGTAACCCTCGAGCGGTTTATAAAAAATGGCTACTACTATCTTTTTACAGCAACCCTTTTCGATTCAAAATATACCGGGGGCGATGGTAAGGAATACAACACCGTTTACAACAGAGGTCATGTAATAAACCTTATGGCGGGAAAGGAGTGGATGCTGAAAAATAAAAATATTCTTGGCATCAGTGCCAAAATTACCCGCATGGGAGGATTGCGATATACCCCGGTTCTTTATGAAGAATCCATGGCTGCCAGTTGGGCGATCCCCGATCACTCACGGGCTTACGAGAGCCAGTTTCCTTCAACAACCGGAGTCGATTTGTCAATTACCTATAAAGTGAACAAATCAAAATCTTCAGGCACCTGGTACTTCATGATAAAAAATGCTCTGATACAACCCGATTACAGCGATCCGTTTTACAGCCGAATGGAAAATGAGGTGATAATAGATACGATGAAAATGCCTTTCCCATCATTGGGGTATAAGATTGAATTTTAACTATAGCGCAGGTAAAATGATACCAGATGAAATTTTTATAAAAATAGTGCGGAGTGCCGTAAGGTCACCATCGGCCCACAATACGCAGCCCTGGTTGTTTGCTAAACAGGACGACGACTTGTGCATTGTTCCGGATTTCAGCCGCTCGCTGCCTGTTGCCGATCCCGATCAGAGGGAGCTGTTTATCAGCCTGGGTTGCGCCGCAGAAACCGCAATGATTTCTGCAAGGTTTTATGGTTACAGGCCAACGCTTCAAATCAACGCCTTGAGTAGGGATTGTCCAATAAACATATCACTCCAAAAAGATGATCTGATCGAAAAACCGGCACTCTTTTCATATATCAAGGTAAGACAAACAACCCGAAACCGATATGCGGGAACGGCAGTTACTCATGAGGATATTACTGCTCTGGTAAAGGTGGCAGATGCTGATCGTATCCGGTTTTATATCGGACAAAATGAAATACAACCGTTCGGCTCTTTCATTGCTGAAGCCAACGATATCCAGATGAGCAATCCCAAATTTGTAAACGAGTTGATACACTGGGTGCGCTTTAGTAAGAAGGAAGCCATGCAAAAGGGCGATGGTCTTTACACCTCCTGCAGCGGTTTGCCATCGTTTGGACGAGTACTTGGAAGTTTTGTGTTGAGAAACGCTGTGACTGCCGGGAGCGAAAACAAAAGATTGCTCAACCAGTTGAAAAAAACTGCGGTTATTGCCTTATTCACCACCCCGGGTAACAATCCGGAGAACTGGATTAAAACGGGAATGGTTTTCCAGCGATTTGCACTTACTGCTGCATCGTTAAAACTTAGCCATTCGCATCTCAATTCGCCTTGTCAGATAACAGAGGTAAGGGACAAAATGAGATCATACCTTGGCCTGAAGGGAGAGTTTCCGCAGCTTTTAATCCGGTTGGGCTTTTCACATAAAATGCCGGATTCATTCAGGCGTAGTGTTAATGATGTAATAATTAAACCAAAAAAATGACAGAATTTGAACTGATTCTTGACCTTCATAAAAACTCGGAAAGGCAAGGCCCCGGGAGTGAGAAAGAAACACTTAAAGCCCTTGAATTCATTAAGTTACAGAATAACAGAGAATTAAAAGTAGCTGACATTGGTTGCGGAACCGGAGGTCAAACCATAACACTCGCACAAAACATAAATGGGAAAATAACTGCGATTGATCTATTTCCTGAATTCCTGGATGAGCTGAATGAAAAATCTATGACGTTTGGTCTGACCGATAAAATTGCGACGCTTGAAAAATCAATGGAAGAGTTGCCCTTTAGTGCTGAAGAACTTGACATAATTTGGGCTGAAGGTGCGATTTACAATATTGGATTTGAGTACGGAGTAAAAAGTTGGAAAAAATATCTAAAACAGGGTGGCTATTTAGCATTAAGTGAAATTACCTGGATAACCAATTCCCGGCCAAAAGAAATTGAAGAATTTTGGGTACAGGAATATCCCGAAATCGACACGGCTTCAAAAAAAATTACCCTTCTGGAAGAAAATGGATTTACATTGGCAGGATATTTCAACTTATCTAAAGAGAGCTGGATTGAAACATACTATAAACCGATGGAAGCAAGATTTGAATCTTTTCTGATCCGAAACAACAATTCAAAACTTGCAAGAAAAGTAGTTGAAGATAACAAAGCGGAGATCCGTTTATACCAAAAATACAAGGACTATTACAGCTATGGTTTTTACATAGCAAGGAAAAATGAACAATAGTAAACGACATAACCAGGCTGTTGACAAATAAGTCTGCGGTTGGTTTTTTGTGATCCGCTACTGCTTACACAGACTGTGGAAGGCATAACTTGAAAAAGGTTGAGATATGAAGATCGAAGGCAACATTGATCAGGATTACGCTGAAATTGCTGATGCATTTAGAAATAACTTTCTACTAAACGGAGAAATTGGAGCCTCACTCTGTATGTATCACGAACATGAAAAAGTGATTGATATATGGGGCGGTTTTAAAGATTTGGAGAGAAACAAAAAATGGGACGAGAATACTCTCGTGCCTATATTTTCCACAACAAAAGCAGTTGCTGCAAGTTGTTTGGCCATTTGCCACAGCAGAGGACTATTTGACTACAAGGATAGAGTCTATGAATACTGGCCTGAGTTTGGAATTGGAGGTAAGAGAGAAATTACAATTGAGCAATTACTTCAACACAGAGCCGGTCTTTCTGCTATCGATAGAAAACTGAATGTGAACATCATCAGAGATCAACGCTCATTAGATAAAGTGCTGGCAGGACAACCCCCCCACTGGCACCCCGGGAATTATCAGGGGTATCATGTTTGGACTATAGGCTGGTATATCAGCTCATTGCTTTTAAGAATTGACCCTAAAAAAAGAACGCTTAAAGAATTCCTTGAACAGGAAGTGCTTCCGGAAATTGAAGGTGAAGTCCGAATTGGAATAGATAAGAATTATGATTCGGCCGGGATTGCAACATTGAAACCTTTTTCGAAGATCAAGGGGATTCTTTCCATGCCTTTAACTTTTGTATTGGAATTTTTCAAGCCCTGGTCCCTCACCTATAAATCTATGCTGAATCCATCATTTGTCAGCAATCATTCCAATTTTAATAAACCGGAAATCCTTCAACTCGAGATAGGGGCCGGCGGAGGAATTGGAAATGCCAGGGGACTTGCTTCTCTTATCGATTCTTTAACAAATGAGAATCACCCCTTCTGTTTGGGTAAACAAACAGCAGAGTATTTGATGAATTACCCCGATGAACCCATAAAAGGATGGAGTGATCTGGTTTTTAAGCAAGATGCATTCAGGTTTCATGCCGGATTTATGAAACCATCTGAAAGACATAATTTTTCTGATTCTCCGAAAGCTATTGGTGGATTTGGAGCCGGTGGAAGTTTTGTATTACATGATCCTGATCAAAAGCTGACCATTGCGTACACAATGAACAACATGTCATCAGAGATGATGAATATGAAAAGGGAGCTTAATATCAGGAATGCAGTTAATAAAATTATTTCCGATTCGCGGGTATAAAACAATGCGTGGATTGTGCTAAATTAGAGTGAGAGTATTCAATCACACCGCCGCAAAGGTATAATTCCGTTCCTAAATAATCAGAGAAAAAATTTACCTGTTCAGGAGTTTTGAAATCATGGGTAAGAATTACCAAAATAAATGACAAGGGTTATAAAACTTACGCTATACGCTTTGGTTGGTTTCGTTGTGCTTATTCTGATGACGCTTATTATTGTATTCCCGCCCTATCAAATGCAAATGAATGAAGCGAAAGATAGAATTAAAAGTGAATCAAAGCTTTTGAATACCAAATTTGGGGTGATGGAATAACCTGAAAATGAAACAAATCATTGCCTGTTCTCTTTTGATATTCTGTTTGCATCCCACTGAACTTTTGGCCCAGCATAGTGAATCAGAAAGACCCTCACCCAAAAAACCGGTAACAGGGAACCACAACCGCCCTTCTTCCATCCCGCTCGAAAAGATCCGTTTGATTTTGAGTGACGATAAATCCTTCATCCATATTGAAGAATTCGAGGGCTTCAAACAGTCCGTTCAGCTCGCGATCCAGATTGTCGGGCGTCAGCTCTTGGCAAACCTGCACGATTTTCACCGGCTGATTTTTATCCAGAACCACAAAATCGCATTCACCTTTCTCTGAAAAATAGCAGATCTCATGGAAGCTCCTGCGCAGATGCAGAAATACCAGATTTTCCAGAATTCTACCCGAATCGCCCGAAAACGATTTAGAGTTTACGTTCACCAGCCCGGTATCTATTGCATAAACCTTTCTCGGGTTGATGGACTGTTTTCGCGCCGAATAGCTGAATTTTGGGATAAAGTGAAACAGCCAGGTTTGCTCAAGATGTGAGAAATACTCCATTACCGTACTCGTGGCTCCGATTCCAAACAGGGATTTAAGCCGGTTCCCGGTTACCAGGTTGCCTACATTCGACACCAGATAAAGTGCCAGCCGCTGAAGCGTTTTTACGTCCCGAACACCATAGCGCACAGCGATATCCCGAAGCAGTATATCCTCAAAAAGCTGATGAAGGATATCATCATTTTCCGTTTTAACATATTCGGGAAAACCACCGGTCTGCATGTATGCAGCCAGAGACTGCGCGGTACGCTCGGGAGATCTGAATTCACAATACTCATTCCATGAAAATGGGAAGAGCTCTTTCAGGATGTACCGGCCTGTTAGTTTCGTTCCTAATTCCCTGCTCAGCAGTGATGCACTGGATCCGGTAATAACCAGTTTCAACCCTTCGTCCAGCTTTTGGCGAACATAGCGCTCCCACCCTCCGACCACCTGGATTTCATCGAAAAAAAGCGTCTTGTACTCATTCTCTCTGATGATCTCATCGAGTCGGGTAAAATCATTCAGCTCCATTTCATACAACCGTGGGTCTTCGAAGTTCAGGTAAAAAGCATCCTTGTACCTCAGCTTGAGCCATTGATGAAGTAACGTACTCTTCCCGCATCGCCTGACGCCGGAGATGATAAGCGCATGGGAAGATAATTGCGGCAGGGTTTCCAGCTGTTGCCTTTTTAGCCCAGCGTCCCGTTGCAGCAAGTTGCTCTTTTGCGCATCTGCAACTTCTTCAAGTGTTGATTTTAGTATCACGGTCTCTTTGTTTGATAGCAAAATACATTATTGAAGTTTATCAAACAACATTATTGTTTTATAGCAGGCAACATAGTTGCCTCTTGCTCTCTGAAAAGCCTGTTTTTTTCGCCACAGAGCAAAATCGCAGGGAAACCCATCCATCGGTTGAGGTACGAGAATAAAAAAAGATTACTTTTTACATAGGGAATCAAACTGGCTGCCAAACCCGTACCTATCTCTCTTCGTGAATGCGTTCCTCTTTTCAAAGGAAATGGACTTCATCCCCCCAAATTGGTGTTTAATCCCCCCGTATCAAATACTCCTTCACAGCAGCGATGGTGCGTTCAGGATCCTCTTCCATGGGAACATGGCCGAGATCCTCATAGATAATCAGCTGCGAATGGGCGATGGCTTCGTGGAGCCGGTAGCCGACGCTGACGGGTATCCACGAATCCAGTCGGCCCCAGATGATCAAAACAGGGACTCCAGAATCGTTGATATTTACCGGATCAGGAAGATCGGGCAGATTGCCATCCCGTCGTGGCTGCATCTCTCTTCTGCTGAGGTAGGCCTGTCGATTGCCCTCGCGCCTGAGTAGTTCGTAATAGCGGGTTACAGCTTCGGTTTGTAAACGATCGGGATCACCATACACCTCTTTCAGAGATCGTTCGATGATGAATTTGGGAGTCAGCACACTCAGTGCTTTTCGAAGTGCAGGGGAGCCAAGAGCCCGGAGTACCAGAGATTGACGGTTACCCGATACGGTAGCGGATTGATTCGTTTCTTCTGCATCACGCACCTCGACTGTATCAACCCTTGCGCTTACCGTTCTCTCTTCAGGCCCGTTTGACTCGCCAGGTGCTGAGGTTGATGTGAGCAGACGTCCGCCGTTAAAGAGAACCACGTTTTCGGTATGCTCAGGATAGAGCTGTGCATAGCTCAGTGCCAGTCCGCCTCCCATCGAATTTCCAATGAGTGTCCACTTCTCAATGCCAAGCTCTTTACGAATCGACTCCAGCACATACATAGATGCCCGTAATGAGTAATCACCCTCAGGATGCGGACCCGTAATCCCAAAACCGGGAAGATCAACCCGTACAAGCCGGAATTCCTCATTCAGTTCTTCAGCCCAGGGATCCCAGGTATGCAGTGAAGCGAACATCCCGTGCAAAAGAAGCAGAACCGGTCCTTCGCCTTCATCTTTTACGTGAACCTGCATGCCGTCGATATCGAGAAACTGGGAGGTTTCATCGGTATAGCTTTCCATTAGTCTTTCAACCGGTATGTCGGGACGGATGAGGCTGAGAAGCAGGATAAGCAACAGAGCAGCAAAGCCTGCAAAAACAAGAGCGATGATTTTTAAGGTTTTCATAATGGGATGATATTACAGAATCTTAACAAATCACGACACTCCCCGCCTCCCTGAAGAATTCTTCCCATTGGTATTCATCCCAGATTTCAGGGTCATTTTCACTCATAAAGGTTTCATGTTTAATATTGATGGAATACTTCGAAAATGAAATCAGATATACAGCAATTATTGAGTTCTGTCTGATGAGAGCCATGTTAAAATATCTGATTTTCTGAAAAATCGGAGTTTAATCGCAAAGAAGGCCGGATACCAGATCATGCCCCTTTAAAACGTGCTTCCGCATTCCAACTCTACAATTCCACACGGACTCCGCCCCTTCGGGATGATTCCATAATTGCATTCACAATCCGCACATCTGCCAGGCCATCTTCGCCTGGAACAATAGGATGTTTACCCTCTTTAATGGCCACTGCATCGTTATCCATCTGACGCGCCTGCTGATGATGGGGATCGGGGGGCAGGAGGGTGCCGCTGCTGGTCTCTCCCTGCACGCCGGTGTAGGATGAAAATGGATTCAGGCGGTACCACCCATCGGTACATTTCACATCCAGATGGTTGAGGTTTTTTGCAAAGCTGCACTCTCCTGTAGTCATGATTCCACCGGGCAGCTCAAGTTCAAAAACAGCCGACTCATCCACATCAGGAAACATCTCTTTCCGCTCCGTACTCAAACTACCCGTTACAGCAATAGGTTCCAGGCCACTCGCATACCGGATTGCATTGATCGGATAGACCCCCATATCATACAAGGATCCGCCGCCATAGGCCGCAAATGTACGCCAGTCTCCTTGCGCAAAATTGCCACTAAATGCCCCACCTGAATCGATCCCGGTAATTTGTCCATATTTTTTCTCCCGCCCATACCGGATGAGGGTCTGAGTATTGGGCTCATGCTGCATCCGGTAGCCGATGGTCAGTTGTACCCGGTTCTTTTCTGCCGCCTCAATCATTGCCAGACATTCTGCTTCATCCATGGCCATTGGTTTCTCACACCATACATGCTTGCCTGCATTCGCCCCAATAATGGAGTACTCTGCATGCATATGATTTGGCAGGACGATATAGACAATATCAATATCATCATTGTCGGCCATCTCATGCATGTTGCTGTAGTTGTACACATTCCTGTCAGGAAACCCAAACTCTCCCTGCCAGTCCGGAATCTTTTCCGGTGAACCGGTCACAATCCCTCTCAATTCACAATGCCCGGTGACACGTAAACCCGGCCTCAGGAGACCATGGCTGTATCGTCCGAGTCCCACGAGCGCAACACCCAGCTTTTCCTTTCTCCGTGGCAGAAGAAGGTTTGGGAATCCGAATGTGGTTGCCGCGGCAAAGCTGCCGCTGATTTTTAAAAATTCACGTCGGTTGATGGCGTTATTCATGGCTGACTTGGTTAAAACATCGGTTTATTTATTTCAGGTAAAGCTCAGGACACTCCTGTCCGGGCAACTCTTCGGAGGCTTTGAAAGAGTGTTCATTTGCCAACTCTCTTCGCAGTCGCAACTTTAAAATCCTCACGGTTGGTAAATACGTTGCGGTTCTGCATTTACTTCCGCCTTGATCCGGTACAAAACTTCTGTTTTTTCAAAGCCCACCCCTCTTCATCTTTAAAATAAATTCTATTCTATCAGTTTCGTTATTGGCGTGATAAAGGTCAAATGATTTCGACTCCATAATGCGATTTCGTTCAAATCATGTCATCCAATTCAATTTGAGGGTCTCATTTTTTGTACACGAAGTAAAGAGATGATCGAAGTAATCAAAACCTGTTAAAATTTTCAGGGAACAGAGTCACTTTGCCAGTCTGGAAAAAAACCGGCTCCGTATTCAACATCATCAGAATCAGGGGTGGTATAATCCGGGATAGTCCTTGACATCCATTTTTTTTCAGCGTACAATTACTCTGCATCAGGTTTCTGTAAGGCGATGCCTTGCAGGATGAAAAGGGAATCCGGTGAAAATCCGGAGCTATCCCCGTAGCTGTAAGCTCCGTGCAACATTCAGCAACTCTTTGCCACTGTTCCGGTTAACACCGAATGGGAAGGCGGCTTGAATGGGAGTAAGTCAGAAGACCTGCCTGTTTGCTGATAATTCAGGCTTTCGGAGGAAAGGCCGGGAATGTGCTCTCCCTGTATCTATTTACAGGGTCATTGTACCCTCCTATTTTTTCTCGAAAGCTCATCGGTTCAACCTTTAAATCAAAAGTACCATGAGCAAAACTATCCTAATACTTCTGGGGCTGTTACTGTGCGCCCCAATTACACAAGCACAGCAGACCAGTGCGCCGGCCGATTCTCTCGAGCTGGATCAGATCGTGATCACCGCTTCCAAAATCCCGCTCAGCCTCAGGGAGACCACAAAACCGGTGATCCTGATCGACAGAAGAGAGATTGAGCAGAGCGGCTCCCGTAACCTGGGTCAGCTTCTGAACCAGCAGAGCGGTATCCGTGTGAATGACGCATTCGGATCACCCGCAAATCCTCAGATTCTCTATCTGCAGGGCGCCGCTCCTTCCAATACCCTGATCCTGATCAATGGCCTCGCTATCAATGACCCTTCAGGTACCGGCGGCACCTACGATTTGCGATCGATCCCTCTTTCCAATGTGGAACAGATCGAAATCCTGAAGGGAAGCCAGTCCACACTTTTTGGTTCGGACGCTATTGCAGGTGTAGTGAATATTATCACCCGGCAGCCCGGTACCAGCCCGGTACAAGCCACCGGTGAGTTCGCCTACGGCTCATTTAACTCGCTTCAGGCCTCTGGCGGACTCAGAGGATCACTGAATGAGAGAGTCAGCTATGTGATGAATTACAAACGGGAATCCAGCGACGGATTCAGCGCAGCTGTGGACCCAACCGGCAGCGACTCTTTCGGCAGGGATGGTTTTGCTTCCGACGCCTTCTTTGTGCGAACGGATCTGGCGGTGACTGATGGATTGGTCGTCTCCCCGTTTTTCCACTATTCCGGGTTTGACGGCGATTTCGACGGCGGCGCTTTCACCGACGCAGAGAATGAATTCTCACTCCAAAAAATGAGTCCGGGAGCACAACTTTCGTATCACTCCGACAGAGTGCAGCTGAGAGGAGGGTTTAACCATGTACGGACAGACAGAAGCTTCCTGAGCCAGTTCGGCCTGGATGAGTTTGAAGGGCGTTTCAATAACGCCGATCTCTATACCGTCTATTCACTTTTTGGCCCTGTTCAGCTGCTGGCGGGGCTGAACTATCAGCACTCACTGCTGCCGGGCAGTGATGAAACGGAACGGTTTTCATCAACGATTACAAGTCCCTATGCCACTCTTTTTATCAAAAACCCTGACGGATTGAGCGCTGAAGCCGGGATACGGTTTAATACGCATTCCGAGTATGGCAGCAACACTACCTTTAGCCTGGCTCCATCGTATCAAATCACCGGGAGTTTAAAACTGTTTGGCTCTCTGACGAGCGGATTTAAGGCACCTACCCTGAGTGAGCTGTTCGGTCCGTTCGGCGCAAACCCCGATCTGCAGCCGCAGACCAGCCGTTACCTGAGCGGAGGGGCTGAAATGCTGATGCGGAACCAGTCTCTCAGGTTCACAGCTCAGATCTATCAGCGAGAGATTGACGACCTGATTATCTACAGTTTCGAATCAGGTTTCATCAATCGGGATCGCCAAAATGATTCGGGTTTTGAATTGTCCGGGAACTGGATTGCGAATCACCGCGTGAGGGCAGGTGCACATTACAACTACGTGACCGGCGAAATCACAACCGATGATGCGCAGGGGAATCGTATCCGACAGGATAATTTGATTCGCCGTCCGGCTCACAGCATCGGAGCCAATCTGCAGCTGAGACTTTCGGATCGGCTGGATCTTCGTATCGACGGTGAATACAACAGCGACCGATCGGATCTCTTTTTTGATATGAGCACATTCACACAACAGGAAGTGAGTCTGGAGGCCTACACCCTGATCAACCTCTACGCAGGGTATACTCTGTTTGACGGCCGTACAACGCTCTTTCTGGACATCCGTAATCTGCTGAACAGTGAATTCACTGAAATCTATGGGTATAATACAGCCGGGTTAAATGCGAAAGCCGGCTTTCGGTTGGGTCTGTAGTTAATGGATTGCTTTAGCACAGTGCTTCCGCTTTGTGCTAAAGCAAATATCCTTCATTCAAATGCTGCATAAAAAATGTTTTTAATTTTAAATAAATAATTGTTTTATTGTCAGATATGCGTAAACGATAAGAATAGAGTGCGACCCGGGGGTATCTATATGGCTGATCAGTCGCTTTCTGATTTGACTCTGGATGAGTTAAAATCAAAACAGGCGAAAATTAAAACGATCCAGATCTCTGTGGCGGTTATCTTCGCCCTGATTCTTGGTGCGTGGTTTGTTCTTGGATATTGGAAGGAGAATCTTGCGCTTGTTGGCATGACAGCGGTGCTGGCTGCAGGTTCGTTTATAGGGGTAACTATTCCCGGTTTTGCTTTGGCTAAAGAGATCGCGAGCAGAGAGAAGGGTTCCTGAGTCTGCAGTTTTGAAAGGAGTTGGATTGTTTGCTTACGGAGATATGGTTTGCCGGAAACGTTATTCGGCGGAATTGTATTTACACCTGAAGGCATTTACTGAACTCACTCGGTTTTTTTCTATCTTTGTCTTTTATCCAGTGAACAACAGCGTTCAAAGGTTAAACACAGCAAGTGAATAACTCTATGATTATGATTCAGGACTATCTCAATTCAGTGGAAAAATTTGTGGTTGTTGGCGACAGGGTGCTCATCAAACCGCGTGATATGGAGACCCATACCAAAAGCGGCCTGGTTCTGCCTGCAACTGTGAAGGAGAAGGAGGAGATTCAGAGCGGTTACATTATCAAAACAGGTCCGGGTTATCCGATACCGTCACAGGATATTGAAGAGTCGTGGAAAGGGACTTCCGAGACAAAATACATCGGAATGCAGGCCCGGGAAGGGGATCTGGCGATTTTTCTGAAGAGCCGGGCCTACGATATTGAATTCGAGCACGAAAAGTATCTGATTGTCTCCCATGGATCTATCCTGCTCCTGATCCGGGATGATCTGACGCTTGATTGATCTTATATCTCCATTTAATGATATGAACCGATCCGATTTTCTGAGCCCGGGTAGTTTCTTGTCACTTCCCAGAAACCTCGATGTCGCCTGGCTGGAGCTGAATAAGGATTAATTTTTTAATAAATACTGGTGAATATTCACATGCCTTTTGGTAATACTATTAAAATATTCCTGATAGATGGAGACCCAAATGGAAGGATGGAATCACTCTCAAAGAGTTTGAGTCGGCCTGAATAGAAGCAGATCAACAGTAGCCAAATGCAGAACAATTCAGATAATTACAGCGTAAACCGTGATCACTCCCCTTCAGTGAATGGAGTCGGTATCTCTTCTCAAAACCAGCATCCGGCCGGCCGCCGCTGCCTCTACTGCGGACAGTATGCACCGATGATATGGGTTCACGGACATGGGCAGTGCGCTTCCTGTGGTATTAACGTGGATGAGTGCTGCCGGGGAGAGAGCTGCTCATTCGGCTAACGAATCAGTACCATCTTTTTCGCGAGCACAGTTTCATCGGTTACAATTCTGTAGTGGTAGATGCCCGATGCTAAACCGTTTCCATCAAACCAGACGGTATGAAATCCGGGCAGAAGGATTTCATCGACCAGCGTCTGTACCCGCCTTCCAATAGAATCATAAACCTCGAGCCGTACCGGTTTTGTCTCATTCAGGGCAAACTCAATACGCGTTCTGTCACGAAACGGATTGGGATAATTTTGGGCAATCAGATCATTTTCCGGAACCACAGCTTCAAGCACGATCTCATATTCTCCGCTCAGGTTGCGATCGGTGTTCACCACCGCGATGCGTACTCCGAAGAGCTCCTGCCAGGGCCAGGTGGTTTGCAGTACCTGCTCTGCGGATCCGTCACTGAACAGAATCTCCGTTTGAATGCGCCCATCCCTGAAGTAGCCGACAAGTCCGGCAGCCATACCCGGTCGCCCGCTGCTGAGCCGAAGCCCAAGCTGACCCAGCGCGATGGTTGAAGATGTAACCAGATGGTAGGCTGCGCCATAACTGACCAGGTTTCTTCCCTCAATCAGAAGCGGTGTATCGGGCAGAAACTGTCCGCTGAACGCAAAAACAGGGTCGGGGTAATTATCCCGGTCTTCAAAGCCAATATCGAGAGCTGAACCGGAACCAGGTCCGGAGATCATATGCCAGAGGTGATTGGTGAGATGTTCAATTCTGAGCTCTCTGTTACGGGTACCGAGAACTTCGCCGATGGCATCGGCGAAAGGCAGCTCCGGTTCGCCACTGCTTCGGTTTAAATGATTGACAGCAATCCGGTCCCATACATCCACCCAGAACTCCCCTCCGAACTGCTCATGAAAATAGAGCATCCAGGTGACATGCCAGTAGGCGCCGGGAGTGGGGTTTTCGGGCGCACCAAAGATGGAGAGGCGGTGCGGGGATGTCTGATTCCATCTGCCCCTGTCACTGTCGAAACGCATGATGTAGTTGTAGTAGTCATTCACGTCCGGAAAAACCACCTCCTCCATCATGGTTGCATCCATTTCAATCCAGTCAAACCTCTTCGCCATATCCCAGCGGTTGGCCCGGTATTGAATCGCATGCTTGAGCTCATGGGCAATTGTAGCGTAAAGCGCACCGGTTCTGTTACCCTCCGGATGGGTATTTTCAGGAAAATTATTGAAGGTACTGTGCACTTCAATGCGTGTAGAGGAACCGGAGGGAATGGTGAGCCCGTAGAAACCGAAGCTCCTGAAGGAGATTTCATACGGCTGATCCCGGATAAAATCGGGATATCCAAGATTCTCTACCATATGCCGGTAGGAGGAGTCGGCTGCAAATGCGGCGTTTTCAATATAATCCGGAATTCCGTTTCCGTTACTGTCCTCTGCCGGAACCGCATGGCTGCCGGTCAGCTCATAACGAAGCAGAAAACGTCCCGAAGGCGAAAGGGCCTCCTGCCTGGCGGCTGAGGGTTCCGGGAAGAGAAACTGCTCAATCTCACGGACTGTAGCCGGGGAGAGATCCCGGAGATGCTGTTCGTAAAGGCCCAGGACCGGAACCATACAGCGCACCGGCTGATCCGAAATCTCCTGAAAACGCGGTTCAAGCCTGTCGCGGTCAAATCCGTAATAGAACATCTGAAGCAGAGCCTCGTCACGACTGAGCCGGCCGCTTTCAGCTTCTGCTTCAATGGAATAGAGAACCGGATGAAACAGCATCACGCCTTGCTGCGGATCTGTGTGCTGAGGCAGATGCTGCTGAGCATAGAGTACTGAAGCGCACAGCTCTGCCACCAGCAGAACCGCGAGAAAGAGAGTCCGGATTTTGATTACGTTTTTCAGAGAATTCAATGAATCGGGCTGCTGCCCGGTTTCGGGTTTAAAACTTGCGGAAAATCATCGTAAATTAGGCAACTGATTGAATAGAAACGAACAAAACACTCAAATTGTATCTCTTTACCGATCTATGAGCTACGAAGTTATTCTTTACTACAACTTTACACCCATTCAGGATCCTGAGCTCTTTTGCAGCGAACATCGTGCTTATTTGAAAGAGCTTGGTGTGAAGGGACGGGTGTACATCAGCAGTGAGGGCATAAATGGCACCCTGGGAGGCGCCCCGCAGCAGATGCAGCAGTATAAAGAGTATCTGTTGAGTCAGCCCGGTTTCGCTGATACCGATTTTAAAACGGATGAGCATGAGACCATTCCGTTCGCGAAACTGACCTGCAAGGTGAGGGAAGAGATTGTAGCGATTCATCACCCCGGCCTGGATCCGAGGGAGGGGGGGCGCTATCTCTCTCCTAAGGAGTGGCGAAGTGTGATGGAGAGTGGCGGTGAGTATGTGATGATCGATGTACGAAACAATTATGAGTCGAAAGTAGGACATTTCAGGGGAGCGTTGAAACCGGATGTGGAGAATTTTTATGATTTCCCGGGATGGCTGGAAGAGGCCGAAAAGGAGATCCCAAAGGATAAAAAGGTGCTGATGTACTGTACAGGTGGTATCCGCTGCGAGAAGTTCTCGGTACTGATGAAGCAGAAGGGCTGGCAGGATGTCAACCAGCTTCACGGCGGGATTCTCACCTATGCAAAAGAGGAAGGGGGAGATTATTTTGAAGGGAAATGTTTTGTGTTTGACGACCGCCTGGTTGTACCCGTGAACCGGGAAAGCCTGGCTCCGGTCTCTTCTTGTGAAATCACCGGAAAGCCGGCAGACAGCTACCTGAACTGTGCGAACATGGAGTGTAACAAGCTCTTTATCTGCTCAGAGGAGGGTGCGCAGCTCATGGAAGGATGCTGCAGCGAGTCGTGTAAAGAGAGTGAATACCGCAGGCCGTTTGATGCGGACGACGCCTTTCGGCCCTTCCGGAAATGGTATAATTATTTCAAGGATGATTTCAAGGGGAGAGAAAACCAAAAGCAGTAGGGTCCGGATTACTGAGCCCTACCCTCTTACCCGTACGCTGCTGATCAAACCGGCTGACGCAGGACTCCCTCTGATCGACTATCTGAAGCTTCGCTTTTCTTACATCAGTGAAGAGGTGTGGCTGGCACGGATCAGCAAAAAATGGATCTGGTTTGCCGATGGTGAGGCTTCTGCGGGGCAGAAGGTAAAAGCAGGGGATATCCTGTATCACTACACTCCCGAAGTAGTTGAACCGTCGGTGCCCGATCAGGTCCGGATTCTCTGTGACGAACAAGAGTGGATGGCAGTGTATAAGCCCGCTCCCATGCCAATGCATCAGGGAGGGCGCTATTTTAAAAACACACTCATCTGGATTCTGGATGATATGGGGTATGGCAGTCTGAGTATCGTTCACAGGCTGGATGCGGTTACATCCGGTGTAGTTCTTCTGGCCAAAAACAGAGAGATGGCAAACCGGATTCAGAATGCTTTTTCCGCTCAGAGGGTAGAGAAAGAGTATCTCGCGATCGTGAACGGGATACCCGAACAGGATGAATGGGAAGTGGATCTGCCGATAGCGAGGAAGAAGGCGTTTGTTTTTGATGCAGGGCATCACCTTCCGGGGGCCAAGCCGGCCGTCACGCGATTTGAGAAGTTGCGCTCAACGGGGGAGTACAGCCTGATACGCTGTATTCCGCTGACGGGCAGAACGCATCAGATCCGGCTGCATCTGAAAGCCTCCGGTTTTCCGGTAGCTGACGATCCGATCTACGGAGATGCTGGCGACAGTTCCGGCTTTAGCCTTCAGAACCGCGCGATCTCTCTGGCGAGCAGCCGGATTTCCATACCGGAACTGGGTGTTGATGTGGCAGTAAAGCCAGGGGAAGCCTTTTCTGATCCGGTATCAGAACAACTGCTCTTGAGGCCTTGAGAACATCTCGTCTTCAGCTGAAAAGAATCCATCCTGTGAAGGGCAAAGGATTTTTAATCGTGCGGTATCCGCTTTGTATCACTGCGATTTGTCGGGGTCGGCGGCTAACCGTTTCAGAAAGTCTGTTTTCGGGTGCCTGCAGGGAGTCAGGGGCATAAAAAAAGCCTCTTCCCGCAAGGGAAGAGGCTGTGTGCAAGTAGTGAAGAGCCTTGTCTTCGTTTTTTGCTGTTTGTTTAGTTCACCAGCTTTTTGAAGTCCTCCAGTGTGGAACGGACTGCGTTTTCTGATGCTCTTAGGAGTTCTGTTTCACTTTCATTCAGATCAATTTCCACGATCTCCTTGATGCCGCCTTTACCCAGCTTAACCGGGACACCAATAAAGAGATCCTTGATTCCGAACTCACCATCGCAGTAAGCAGCGCATGGGAAAATTCGGTTTTGATCCAGAAGAATGGCTTCGACCATCTGTGCTGCTGCTGCTCCGGGAGCATACCATGCAGATGTACCCATCAGCCCGACAAGCTCACCGCCACCGGATTTGGTCCGCTCAATAATCTCATTGAGTTTTTCTTCACCAATGAAGTGGGTTACCGGAATACCGGCAATGGTGGTATATCTCGGCAGCGGTACCATCGTATCGCCATGGCCTCCCATGAGGGTAGCCTGTATGTCCTTGGGTGAAATATTCAGCTCTTCAGCAAGAAATGCGCGGTAACGGGCGGTATCCAGAATACCGGCCATTCCCATCACTTTCTTCACATCGAGTCCGCTGGCAGCGTGCGCTACATAGGTCATCACATCGAGTGGATTGGACACCACGATGATGATGGTATCAGGGGAGTATTTTACGAGCTCTTCGGTAACTGATTTTACAATATTTCCGTTAATGGAGAGAAGGTCGTCACGGCTCATTCCGGGTTTTCTGGGAATACCGGCGGTGATTACACAGACATCCGATCCTGCAGTGTCTTCATAGTTTACCGTTCCCTTCAGGAAGGTGTCAAAATTTGTGATGGGGGCTGTTTGCCACTGATCCAGTGCGCGGCCCTTTGAAGGATAGAATGATTTATCTCCTTCTTTTCTCTCGATATCGAGCATTACAATTTCTTTGACGAAGTCTCTGTCGGCCAGTGTTAAGGCGACCGTTGAGCCGACATTGCCGCCTGCTCCTACAACTGTTACTTTCATGATTTTATTTTTTTGATTGTTCTTGTTTTTGAAATGACAGGAAAAAAAGACAGGCTTTTTGAAACTTCCTGTGTTGAGTTCTCTTTTTGATTTTTTCTCTGTCTTGTTTTAAAATTTTCGTTTGTCCAGTCCCCACATCAGCTTGTTTCTGAGGGTCTCAAAATAGTGATGGTCGGGTAACTGAATCAGGCGGACTGTATATCCGCTAACGATGATGTCGATGTTGATTTCACTCTCGTGCGGTATAACATTTCCATCATAGGAAAATAGGACATTTTCGGGATTTTCGCTTGATTTTACGGTAACTTTTCGATCCGATGGCAAAACAAGAGGCCTGGTGGTGAGTGTATGCGGATTGATCGGGGTTAGCAGAAGCACTTTGGTGCCGGGATAGACAATGGGCCCCCCGGCAGAAAGATTGTAGGCAGTCGATCCCGTTGGAGAGGAGAGAATCAACCCGTCGGCCCAGTAGTCGTTTATCAGCTCTCCGTCATATTCAGCGATGAGTGAAATCATGGAGGAGGTGTCTTTTCGGGAGAAAAGAAACTCATTCAGCGCGTAGTAACGGCTGCCATCCGGTGCGGTTGCCTGCAGCAGATCGCGCTGGTCGATCGTGTATCGTCCTTCTTCGATACAGCCGAGAGCCTCTTCAATCTGCGTGGGCAGGGTGTTGGCCATGAATCCGAGACGCCCCGTGTTGATGGCAAGAATAGGTTTTTCACTCTCTTTGGCAAGGTGGGCGGTATGCAGAAGCGTGCCGTCACCGCCGATGGCCACAATGATCTCTGCATTCTGCACTGCATCAGCTTCCGTATCAACAACCGCCTCATTTTTTTTGCTGTAGAGATACTCTGAGAGCCTTCCGGTCAGATAGAGGGAATGCCCCTTATTTTCACAGTGATTCTGAAGGCTGTTCAGAGGTTCCTGGACAGAGTACTTATCCGGATTGGCAATTACACAGAATTTCATTGCGATGATTGCTGACGCTGGTTTACCCGGACATAGTGAACGGGCAGGCTCCATGGAGCTCCGCCTGACCGGATACCGGTTACATGAGGATGGAACAGACCCACGACCGGGGTATCCATCCGGAGCCAGTAGTTCTCAGTGACAGGAGCCATCTTCTGATGGAATGAATCGGTAGTAACCGTATGAATCGAGGTTCGTCGTGTTGGTACCCTGATGTCGAAAAATGCGAGAGAGGATTCCGGCAGGAATAATAACGTATTCAGCTGGTTGAGAATGGAACGGGCCACCAGATTATCCGTGAAGGGGACAAAATAGCGTTCACGCGGCCGGGCTTCGTCTGATATTTCCAGCTGGCTGTTTTGTAAATAGGCTGAGCCCCGCAGTGTAAGATCTTCGGAGGTAAGCAGAGCAATCCTGCCGCTGAGCCATTCATCCGGCGTGGAGCGGCTCAGGTAGAATGCAGATACTCTGGAATGGCCTGTATTCATCAGAGAATAGGGTTCCCTGTATGATGGGAGCAGAGTGTAATCCTCATCCGTTACCTGGAGCAGAAGTTCGGGTCCCAGCTCAGGAATCCAGTCGATTTCTTCTCTTGCAAAGCTCTGAAAAAGAGCGGTTTCGCTGTCAAATGTTCTGATCAGAATTCTGTTTAACTGAGGCAATTCGCGTCCGGCCCGGCTATGTTCGCGATTGTCACGGGTCAGGATAAGTTCCCGTTCTGAAGAGATTCTGCTGAGAGTGTAAAGGCCTGTACCCACAGCACGGCTGCTGAGTCCGTCCCGGCCGCTGCTCAATGCCTCCCTGGGGTAGATAAAGAGATAGGGAGAGGCCAGTTTTCTGAGAAAATCGGGATCTTCATCTATCAGCTGTATCACAATGGTCTCAGCATTGGGCACGATGATCCCGGTTACCTCGCCGAGAACCCTCTCCTGCGGATCATACACCATCCGCTGCTCCAGGTAGTAGTTTTCAAAACCAAGCACCCCCATCAGCAGATCAGCCGCGGCAGTGGGAACCCCGCTTCTGGCAGCCCTCTCAAATGCCCATTTGACATCCAATGCGTGGATGCGACGGCCGAGCCCGGCCGTAAAAGCGGGGCTGTCGTGATAGAAACGATCCCGGTTCAGTGTAATCACATATTCCAGACCGTCCTCACTAATGTTTACCTCCTGAGCAAGAAGAGGCACAATTTCACCCTCGCTGTTGAATGAAAACAGCCCTTCATAGAGCAGGGAGAGCACCTTTTTTGTACTCAGATTCTCCGCAAACAGCGGGTCGAAATTGCGAACCGGATCCATGAGTCCTACAGTGAGCTCAAAAAAACTTTCTGTTTCGTCTAAATCATCGGTTACCGCTCCGGTTCTGGGACCATCCTGAATCACTATGACGGTGTCGGAAGAGGTGGCACAACTGCCAAGAAAAAGAAGGGTGAAGATGAGGAAGGCGAATGGGTGTATGTTTCTGTTCATTATTTTGTTCCTTTTAATCCTTTTATCCCCTTAACGGCTTTGCGGCTCAATAAGTTTGTTTCATAGCTCCGGATGCGCCTGTTTTTTTTCCGCTGATCCTCAACAGCCAGATCGATCAGCTTTTTCAGCAGTTCGCTGAATGCAATCCCCGATTCCTTCCATAGATAAAAGGAGAAGGAGCCCGGAATCGTATTGATTTCATTAAAGAAGTAGTTTTCAGTCCCTTTTTCAAGAAGGAAATCGAGCCTGGCAAGGCCGTTGCAACCAATCAGTCCGTAAACGGATCCGGCACTCTCCTGAATTTTGGAAGCGAGTTCTGCGGGGATGTCAGCCGGGATCACACGGCTGGCGGAAGCCATCCCCTTGCTGCTCTCGTCCGACATGTATTTGTCCTGAAAAGAGAGCAGTTCCTGCGTTCCCAAAGGCCGCTCGCAAACACTTACACGGTACTCTTTCGCGCTTCCCAGAACAGAGCAGTTGATTTCCGTGAGTGGATGAACGGCTTTTTCAACAAGCAGATGGGAGTCATATCGAAAGGCTTCTTCCACAGCCAGGATAAGGGACTCTCTGTTCCTGACAATTTTAATACCGATACTGCTGCCCAGATGAACCGGTTTCACGACTGCCGGATAGCCAAGCGTTTCTATCTGTTCAGTGAGAGCCTTCTCCCGTTCTATCCACTCCTGTTCATGAAAATCGACCCACTCCACCACGGGAATCCCTGCTGAGCGGCAAAGCCGCTTTGTCATCACTTTGTCCATACCCACAGCCGAGGCTGTGACACCGCTGCCGGTGCAGGGGATGTTGTACAGTTCACAGATCCCCTGAAAAGCTCCATTTTCACCGGAAGAACCGTGGAAAGCGTTCAGAACCACATAGGGCTGAACCTCTTCCGCACCTGAGAAGATTCCTTTCTTCTCAATCCTCAGTACCGTGGCGCCATATCTGTTCTGGACAAAGCTGCAGGGGATCGAATCATTTTCGGTTTTCGTGAGATGCTCAAAATTCTTCAGCTCCAGAAGAGGGTTTCCGGTGAGCCATCTACCCGATTTTGTGATGTAGAGGGGCACAATCTCATAGGGACTATCTTCCTGCAAGGCGGCGATGGCCTGGTGTGCTGTCAAAACGGAGACCTCATGTTCCGGTGAAGCACCGCCAAAGGCCACAATTATGGTTTTCTTTTCCATGAATTACGAACTGTGATACAAATGTTTTTTCTGCCCGTTACAGTGGACGGCAGTCTGTAAGGTAATTTATAATATATGGCGAAGAGCAATGATCCCTTCACTTTTATGAAATGTAAGGTACACTTTAATTTTACAGATTTTCATCCGGATCCCCTCTTTTTTTCTCCTGAATGCCTGCTCAGGAGCTCTACAATGAGATAATCGGCAATCAACAGGCCATCAGCCGTACAGGTAATCCGATCCGGATCAGATTCAATCATTCTTTTCCGCTTCTGTTCCCGGATCCATTCAAATTGTTCTTCTGCCAGATGGTAATCATACGCAGAACTCAACTCGGAAAGGGAAACTCCTTCGCGGGTGCGCATTCCCAGCATCAGCCTCTCTTCGGCGAGTGTATGCAGATCCAGAGTCTCCGCCTCTTCTTGAAATGCTCCCTGTTCAGAGGAGAGATAAGCTTTCAGATCCGACCGGTTTTTCCACCGTTTTGCATGGTTCTGATGCGGGATAAACGAGTGTGCAGAGGGACCGAACCCAAGGTATGGTTCATGTCTCCAGTAGTTACTGTTATGAAGAGCTTCCTTCCCCGGAATGGCATAGTTGCTCACCTCATACTGAGAGAGGCCGGCATCGCCAAGCAGGGCTCTGAGCAGAGAGTGGTGCCTAGCCACGATCTCATCATCTGCAGGGGAGAGCCGCCCGAGTTCCAGCTGCTTTCCCAGACGGGTTCCCGGCTCTATGGTCAGAGAGTAGGCGGAAATGTGGGGAGGGGCAAATCGAAGCATCTCTGAGATGTCTTTTTCAAGCATTTTCAGATCCTGCTGCGGGTTCCCATAGATCAGATCCGCAGTGTAGGACGGGAAACCTGTCTCCCTGAGAGTCTGCAGGGCGGTGAAAGCCTCTTCAGCGGTATGGGCCCTGTGCATAAACCGAAGAAGCTCCGGCTGAAAGGACTGAACCCCCATACTGGCTCTGTTGACGCCTGCATCCCGAATAGTATTCAGGTATTCAGCTGTCACGTCATCCGGATTCAATTCCATTGTGACCTCCCGAAAGTCAGTGCGGAACACATCATGAACCGCATCAAAAATCAGGGTCAGCTCCCGTTCACTGAGCAGGGAAGGAGTGCCGCCTCCAAGATAGAGGGTTTGCCACACGATCTCCGAAAGTTCGGTATCCTGATAAGAACGGATCTCTTTTACAAGAGTCTCAAGGAAAGGTGTGCGAAGTTGCTGCCGGGTAGAGAAATAGAAATCACAGTAGCTGCAGGCCTGCTTGCAAAACGGAATGTGTATGTAGAGTCCGGCCATGGCTGTAGGGTGTTGAATCTCAGGAAAGATAGAAAATAAGAGGGGGAAGCCAGAGTGTTAAATGAAGAGCATCCGGGCGGCGGGTACCGGCAACCCGATTCCGGTACAGTGATGCCAGACGCTCACGAGGTACTTTTAGAGATCCAAACCAGGAGATTCAGAATCATAAAAAGGGTTTTTGTCGTAATGATCCACTCTGCGGTACGTGCGCTGATATTTTACATAATTGGCAGCATGGGATCGTATGGATTCGAGCTCGGCAGTTGTCAGTTTACGAACTGCTTTCGCAGGGGTACCCATGTAGAGATAGCCCGATTCGAGTACTTTGCCCGGCGCAACAAGGCTTCCGGCTGCTACAATCACATCCTCTTCAATCACCGCTTTGTCCAGAACGGTTGCATGAATCCCGATTAAAACCCGGTTGTGGATTGTGCAGCCGTGAACCATGGCGTTGTGCCCTATGGTGACATCATCCCCGATAAAACAGGGCCCATCCTGGTTCATCACATGGACGGAGGCATTATCCTGAATATTGGTTCGGTTCCCGATTACGATTTTGTTTACATCTCCTCTTACCGTGACATTAAACCAGACAGAACTTTCGTGCCCGATGGTAACATCTCCGATAATATCTGCGCTGGGAGCGACAAAAACCGATTCATCAAAGAGCGGGGCTTTCCCGAGGAATTCATAGATCATATCGAATCAGACAGATGAGCAGAGGGATCAGTTTCTGTACATGTAGAGTTCAACAATGCTTTTGAACTGCTCATAACTTTGAGGATTCTGACGCAGCATGAAGCCATCAATAAAGTACGTTGGAGTAGCATTCACGCTTCGACGCATTCCCTCCTGCTTCTGCTGTTCCACGCGGTTCCGTACTTCGTCGGAATCGAGATCTGCAAGAAACTGATCACGATCCAGACCTATCTGCTCTGCGTAGGCGGTTACATATTCACGAATATTGATATGTCCGGGCGACCACTCATCCTGTCTTTCAAAGACAAGATTGTGCATCTCGGTAAACTTGCCCTGGCGGTTGGCAGCTTCCACGGCGTGGGCGGCTGTTCTGCTGTTAGGGAATCCATCGAGCGGGAAGTAACGGTACTGAATATCAACAAGATCACCAAACTCCGCCTTCAACTGCTCCTGAAAAGGGATGTAAATCCTGCAGGCCGGACAGGAGTAATCACTGTATTTAAGGATCTGGATCTGTCTCGGAGTGCGATCTTCTCCTGAGGCCACAGCCCCGTTGTCAGAAGAAAAAACTCCCGAGAAGTAGAGTGCTCCCGCAACGATGGCAAGAACGACGACAAAAGCAATAATCTGAGTGGATAATTTATTCATGAGTAGAATGTGTTGGTTATTCAGCTTTGTTCAGAAAAAGATAACAATTCTGCAGGCTATTGAGAACGCAAAAAAGAGAAGGTCATTTTTCGGAGGAGTGCTGTTCCATTTTGCTTTTGTAGGCCATGGCATAGATTTTCATCTGCCTGACCATCGATGCCAGACCATTGGACCGGGTTGGAGAGAGGTGTTTTTCCATGCCGATTTTTTTGATAAAGACCGGCTCTTCATTTAGAATTTCATCCGGCGCTTCATCCGAATAGACATTCACGAGCAGGGCAACCAGCCCCTTGGTGATGGCAGCATCACTGTCCGCATGGAATTGAATACGGTTCTCCTTTAAGTCTGTCTTGAGCCAAACCTGCGACTGACAACCTCTCACCAGGTTATCATCTGTTTTATGCTCTTCTTCGAGAGGCGGAAGCTTCTGGCCGAGCTTGATGATATATTTATAGCGCTCCTGCCAGTCACCCAAAAGCTCAAACTGCCGAATAATCCGGTTCTGCTTGTCCTGTATAGTCATGATTCAAAAAAATCTGAAATCCGCCTCTATTTTGTTGCGGCTTCGGATGAGATCTCAGTAGAAATCGATCCTTTTATTTCAATTACAGCATCTTTCTGCTCGTTCCACACCGGTTTGGCATAATCGATCACATTAATGAATCCGTCCACGGTTTTGATTCTGTACTGTTCGGTATTGGGTCTGCCGCTGCGAACGTGCTCCAGATGGGCTTCAAGTTTCCAGAGGTCTTCCGTATGAACAACCTGCTGCAAAGAAAGACCTTTTGTCTCTGAGATCTCAAATCCCGTTACAGACTGATAGGTATCCGAGAGACTTAAAATCACGGAAGAACCTGCTTTCCCGGCACTTATTTTGTAACGGAAATCCTTGGTGATGTCAAACATTTTTTCAAAATTCACATCCCGCTGCCTCAGCATGGCCATGATCCGCTTCTGGAGGGATTTGTTTTCAAAAGAAGCCCGGATCACAGTTTGATCATCTATACTGAGTAAACGTGTTTTGACTTCTGTTTCCACAAGGTTCCCAAACTTATTGCTTAGTTTGAGTTCAAACGTGATATCATTAAAGTCACTGGGCTTGAATTTGTCAAATTTGTGCTTGAAACTCTCCACCTTTTCGTCTTCAAGCAGATTCCAGATCTTTCTCGTTTTTAATTCATCTTCATCAAATCCAACAAGGTCACGAAAAGCTTTGTTTGAGGTGATGATATTTCCCTGAATGTCGATATCGACCAGTGTTTTTTTCGACTCTTCCTCCAGTCGGTCAAATTCAAGCTGCGAGTCGAGCACTTTCTTCTCCGACCTCTTTCGCTCTGTAATATCATGCTGATAGGAGACCCAGTGAGTAATCTCGCCCCGCTCGTTTGTCAAGGGATGAATATCCCACTGATTGATAAACTCACTTCCATCCTTGCGGTAGTTGACGGTGTGACCAAAAAAAGCTTGTCCCTCTTTAAGTCTCTGCTTCAGCTTATCCAGTACGGTTCTGTCTGTTTTGGGTCCCTGCAGCATACGGGGTGTTTTACCGATCGCTTCTTCGCGGCTGTAACCGGTCATTTTGGTGAAACCGTTGTTCACATACACAATTTCGGGTCCCGGTTCCTCAAGCTGAAGAGTGGTGATTAAAATGGAATCGTAGTCACTGCTTATGGCACGTTCCAAAAGATTCAGCTGTGCAGCGAGTGACTCTTTTTCCTCGAGAAGCTCACTGAACAGATGTTTTAGTTTGGAGAAGGATGTTTGGTCTTTACTGCAATTCTCAAGCAGTTCCTCAAGATTATTCATAAAACTATGATTTCAAAAGATGTTTATACTTATACAGTCTCGTTTCCGGAAGATAGTTTAGCCATATTGGTGGCTTTTAAAAAATGTTCTTTTACCCAATATCTTGATTGTCGCAACTTTAAAATCCTTGTGTATTGTAAATACGCTGAGATTTTAAATTTACTTTCACCTTAATGTTGCGCAAAATCACTGGTTTTCAAGGCACCGTATTATCTATTCAGAACAGATTCCTTTTCAGAAATCATTCCCGACAATATAATTTGTTATAAACAGATTCAGAAATGTGATTTTGGCGTTTCCCTATCAGCCTTTGAGAATGATTTTAGCGATGGTTTGCAGCTGCATATTGGACGTGCCTTCGTAAATTTTCCCGATTTTGGAGTCACGGAAGTACTTCTCAACCGGATACTCTTTTACATAGCCGTACCCGCCGAACAGATCTACAGCCATGGAGCTGACCTTTTCAGCCACTTCTGAGCTGTAGAATTTAGCCATGGCTGCCTCTTTCAGGAATGGCTGACCGGCTTCCTTTAACCGGGCTGCATTATAGACCAGCAGTCGTGCCATTTCCAGTTCGGTAGCCATTCGGGCGAGCTGGAACTGTACCCCCTGAAAATCGGCAATCGCTCTTCCGAACTGCTTCCTTTCGGTAGTGTAGGCAACCGCAGCGTCAAAAGCACCCTGCGCAATGCCGATCATCTGAGCGCCGATGCCAATGCGTCCCTCGTTGAGTGTCTCGATGGCAACTTTGTATCCCTTACCGACCTCTCCGAGGATATTCTCTTTCGGAATCTTCACATCTTCGAGCAGCAACTCGCAGGTAGAACTTGCCCTGATTCCCAGTTTGTTTTCTTTTTTGGAAATGGAAAAGCCTTCCATACCGCGTTCAGCAATAAAACAGGTGATCCCTTTGTAACCGGCTCCCGCATCCACTGTTGCAAAAATGAGAAAGAGATCGGCTTCCTTTGCATTGGTGATCCAGAGCTTGGTGCCGTTTAGTATATACGCATCTCCCTCTTCCCGGGCAGAACATTTCAGCGCAAAGGCATCACTTCCCGAGCCGGCCTCGGAAAGGCAGTACGCGCCCACTTTTTCGGTAGCCAGAAGTGGCAAGAAGCGTTCTTTTAAGTCCGGGGAGCCCCACCGCAAAAAAGCGTTGTTGACAAGGGTGTTCTGTACATCCATAAACACACCCACGGAAGCGTCAACCCGGGAGATCTGCTCAATGGCCACAATGCTCATAAAAAACGTTCCGCCTCCCCCCTGATACTCCTCCGGGATCTCAATTCCCATAAAACCCATATCAAAGAAACTCCTGATCAGGTCAGGATCCAGTTCAGCAGCCTCATCCATTTCGTGAACTTTGGGGCGGATCACGGTTTCAGCAAACTCGGCGGCGGCATCGCATAGCATCTGTTCATCTTCAGTTAAATGCGTGAGGGGTGAAATGGCTGCTGTCTGTGGATTCATGACTGACTATAATCTCCGGTTGATGTTGATTTTTTCAAATATAGTTAAATGTAAGCGCTTTTTTGCAATGAAAA
>REDA01000069.1 GCA_007693745.1 Balneolaceae bacterium | reverse complement strand
CCCCGTGCGCAATTTTCTGTTTCACAATGAGGGGTCGCTGGAGTTCAGCGACCGTACGCTGGAGTGGGGCCTGGGTGAGCCCGGTTTTTCAAACGGAGCGGTATGGGCGGATCTGAACGGGGATGGTGCGCTGGATCTGGTGGTGAACAATGTAAACGGCGCGGCGCGCATCTACCGTAACCGTGCCCCGGAGTTTTACCCTGAGCGAAGCTGGCTTCGTGTGGATCTGCGCGGGGAGGCTCCCAATACCTACGGCATCGGCGCCCAGCTGCAGGCGTGGTCGGGGGAGCAGTACTGGTTCCGCGAACATTTTCTTCAGCGCGGTTTTCAGAGCAGTGTGGAGCCGGGGCTGCATCTGGGCCTGGGGGAGATCACCCGTCTCGATTCGCTGGTGCTTCGCTGGCCTGATGGGCGCACGACCCGCCTGGAGAACCTTGATGTTCCCGCACGGATTGCACTGGATCAGTCGCAGGCGGGCAGCGAGCCTGCCCCGCCGCCCCCGCCGGCCATGATGCCGGGAGATCTGGCCTATGAGACCTCAAAGCGGCTTGTTCGCACTGTCCGGGCCGGTGGCGAACCCTCCGGCACTACAGACGCAGGCAGCGAGCCTGCCGAAGCAGCCCAAGGCGCAGCTGGCGCGCTGCTGGAGAGAGTGAGCGTGGAGCCGCTGAGCTTTTGGAGCCACCAGAGGTTTGATTACAACGACTTTACCCGGGAGCGGCTGCTGCTTCGCATGCGCTCTACAGAGGGGCCGGCCCTGTGCAGCGGGGATATCACAGGCAACGGCCTTGCGGATGTCTATATCGGAGGGGCCCGCGAGCAGTCGGGACGGCTGTGGGTGCAGGATGCCCCCGGTGTGTTCCGCGAGCATATGAAGGAGCTGTTTGAGGAGGATGCGGCTTCGGAGCAGGTGGACTGCCGCTTTTTTGACGCCACGGGCAATGGAGTGGACGATCTCTATGTGGTGAGCGGAGGCAACTCGTTCTCCTCGAGCTCCTCGGCGCTGGCCGACCGCCTCTACCTCAACGATGGGCAGGGGGTGCTCCGCCGATCCGGGCAGTTTCTGCCGTCGTCCACGGGTTTTCACTCGGGCTCGGTAGTACGCCCGCATGATTTTACGGGCAACGGGCATATGGATCTGTTTGTGGGGACCCGCCTGCGCCCGTTTGGGGTGGGTCTGCCGGCGGGCAGTTTTCTTCTGGAGGGAGACGGCAGCGGAGGCTTCAGCGATGTGACCGGGCAGTGGGCGCCGCAGCTGCAGCAGATCGGGATGCTGAGCGATGCGCTCTGGGCCGACCTGACGGGCGACGGGAGGCAGGAGCTGGTGGTAGCCGGGGAGTGGATGCCGATCCGGGTGTTTGCAAACCGCGGTGAAAGCCTGCAGGAGATTACCGAAGAGCTGGGCCTGAGCCAGACCACAGGGTGGTGGAACGCCCTGGCGGCGGCCGACCTGAACGGGAACGGACGGATGGATCTGATTGGCGGCAACCACGGACTTAATTCGATGTTCCGCGCCAGTGAGGCCAGCCCGGTGCGGATGTGGGCGGGCGATTTCTCGCAGAACGGGTTTATCGAACAGATACTGAGTGTACCGAAAGACGGTCGGAACTACCCGGTGGCGCTTCGTCACGATCTGCTGGCTGAGGTACCGGCTCTGCGGGAGAAGTACCCGGATTATGCGAGTTATGGCGGGCAGAGTGTAGAGGAGATCTTCAGCGAAGAGGAGCTCTCCCGGGCAGTGGCGCTGAAGGCGGAGCTGCTGGGCAGCGTCGTGATCTGGAATGAGGAGGCGGGAATGAGAGTGGAGCTGCTGCCGTTTCGAGCGCAGCTGGCCCCGGTCTATGGTATCACCACGGCTGACCTGACGGGCAACGGCCTGCCGGAGGTGATACTGGGGGGGAATCTTTATGATGTAAAACCGCAGTCGGGTCCGTACGACGCCTCACGGTCGGTGGTGCTTAGCTACGACGGGGAGTCCCTTCGCAGTATCCACCCCGATCACAGCGGAATTAAGATCAACGGGGAGATCCGTGCCATTGAGCCCATCCGTACACAGGTGGGGCAGGAGGAGCCTGACCATTTTATAATCGCCCGCTTCAACCAGAAGCCGGTGGTGGTCAGGATGCAAAGGCATGCAGAGGAACCTCCCAAATAACAGAACACGGGGGGAGAACCACAAAACATGCTGAAATCAACTCAATCCTGTGAAAAAAGCAGTAAAGGAGGTATATTCAGTGAATTTTCACAGACCTGATAACGGATTCGGATCCATTTCCTGATTCGTTGAATCGGAATCAGATCGTACTGCTGAAACCACTGTTTTATTCTTTGTATAAAAAATTCATTTTCGGTAATAATGCGAAGATGACAACATTTTATATCACAATTTTGCTTTTGGAACGTTAGCCACTGATAGTTGATCAACAATAATCGATGCATCATAAAATGAAACGGAAAACGGATCTCTTACTAATATTTTCGCTATTTCTATTTTTCACATCCTGCTCCTCTGATTTAAATTATGAAGCAATGGTGCAAAGAGGGCTTCAATCCGGAATTCAGCAGGATAGTCTGTTTTTGGGGTACTACTTCGGCATGAGCAGTGACGAATTTCACTCCAGCAGCTGGCAGATGAATCAGCAGGGGCTGATCACCGGTTATACTAAGATTGAATATAAACCGGATTACTTAAAAGCTGCTGCTACAAAAGAATTCTACCCGGAGTTCAGGGATGGAAGGATTATCAGGATGCCCGTAACAATTGGCTATGATGCCTGGGCTCCGTGGAATCGTGAGTTCTGGCCAGATGAACTGATCAAGGAATTGAAAGAGGTTTATCGAGGTTTTTATGACGCTGAATTCAGAAGGGTATTTGTCCCCCGCATTGAAAATTTTGCGGTGGTAAGTGTTCAGGGTAACCGTGAAATCAGAATCTATCAGAATTCAGAATCGACAGTAATGGTTGAGTTCATAGATCACTCCGCAGAGGAACGCCGATAACTGTCAAGAGACTCCAGATCTTCATGAGAACACGTTTCTTCTCACTATTCACTCTCACAATACTCTTTATTTACTCCTGTGGCAGAGACGCTTCACCTCCGCCTCTTTTTGAACATCTTTCTCCGGGAGAGACTGGTATTGAATTTCGTAATGATCTTCCTTTTCTGGATGAATTCAATATCTACAATTACCGTAATTTTTATGATGGAGGCGGTGTGGCAGCCGGAGATCTCTCCGGAAATGGATTACCAGACCTTTACTTTGTAAATAATATGGGCCCTAATCAGCTCTATTTTAACCTCGGTGATTTCCGTTTTGAAAATGTGACGGAACGGGCCGGAGTGGCCGGTACCCGAAAGTGGTCAACCGGTGTCAGTCTTGTTGACATCAATGGAAACGGACTCCTGGATATCTATGTCACCAACTCCGGTGAGCTCGATGACCGGAGAAATGAACTCTTTTTGAATCAGGGAGATGGCACCTTCGTTGAAGCAGCCGCTGATTTCGGGATTGATGATCCGGGCTATTCTATTCAGGCAACTTTTTTTGATTACAATGGAGATGGATTTCCTGATCTCTATCTGATTAACAACGCCGATAAAGCGATTGGCAGCTTTGATCTTGAGAATAATCAGAGAAATGAGAGAGACTATCTTGGAGGAGACCGCCTTTTTCGCAACAATGGTGACTATTTTACCGATGTTACGGAAGAAGCCGGGATCTACAGCAGTATCATCGGATTTGCGTTAAGTGCAGCAGTTTCGGACCTGAACAGGAACGGATTGCCCGATCTTTTTATCGCCAACGATTTTTTTGAAAGAGATTATATTTATTTAAATCAGGGTGATGGTACATTCAGGGAAGTGATTAATGATGAGGTGATACGCAGTATGAGTGCCGCATCCATGGGATCCGATATCGCAGATCTGAACAACAATGGCTGGCCCGATATCTATGTTCTGGACATGCTTCCGGAGGAAGAGGAGCGAATCAAAGCCGTGACCATCTTTGAAAATCTGGAGCGGTACAGGGAAAAAGTGGAGTGGGATTACGGCCATCAATTTACCCGAAATGTTGTTCATCTGAATCAGGGGGATGGGACCTATCTCGAGAGCAGCCGCTTTTCAAGAGTACAGGCCACCGACTGGAGCTGGGCTGTACTGATGGCAGATTTTGATCTCAACGGATACAACGACATTTTTGTGACCAACGGATTGGTTCAGGATATTACGAATCTGGATTATCTGGAGGAAATTTCAACTCCGGAAACCATGAGGTCGATTATCACGCAGGATAATGTTGATTTCAGAAGGCTGGTTGAAATTATCCCCTCCAACCCCGTGCGCAATTTTCTGTTTCACAATGAGGGGTCGCTGGAGTTCAGCGACCGTACGCTGGAGTGGGGCCTGGGTGAGCCCGGTTTTTCAAACGGAGCGGTATGGGCGGATCTGAACGGGGATGGTGCGCTGGATCTGGTGGTGAACAATGTAAACGGCGCGGCGCGCATCTACCGTAACCGTGCCCCGGAGTTTTACCCTGAGCGAAGCTGGCTTCGTGTGGATCTGCGCGGGGAGGCTCCCAATACCTACGGCATCGGCGCCCAGCTGCAGGCGTGGTCGGGGGAGCAGTACTGGTTCCGCGAACATTTTCTTCAGCGCGGTTTTCAGAGCAGTGTGGAGCCGGGGCTGCATCTGGGCCTGGGGGAGATCACCCGTCTCGATTCGCTGGTGCTTCGCTGGCCTGATGGGCGCACGACCCGCCTGGAGAACCTTGATGTTCCCGCACGGATTGCACTGGATCAGTCGCAGGCGGGCAGCGAGCCTGCCCCGCCGCCCCCGCCGGCCATGATGCCGGGAGATCTGGCCTATGAGACCTCAAAGCGGCTTGTTCGCACTGTCCGGGCCGGTGGCGAACCCTCCGGCACTACAGACGCAGGCAGCGAGCCTGCCGAAGCAGCCCAAGGCGCAGCTGGCGCGCTGCTGGAGAGAGTGAGCGTGGAGCCGCTGAGCTTTTGGAGCCACCAGAGGTTTGATTACAACGACTTTACCCGGGAGCGGCTGCTGCTTCGCATGCGCTCTACAGAGGGGCCGGCCCTGTGCAGCGGGGATATCACAGGCAACGGCCTTGCGGATGTCTATATCGGAGGGGCCCGCGAGCAGTCGGGACGGCTGTGGGTGCAGGATGCCCCCGGTGTGTTCCGCGAGCATATGAAGGAGCTGTTTGAGGAGGATGCGGCTTCGGAGCAGGTGGACTGCCGCTTTTTTGACGCCACGGGCAATGGAGTGGACGATCTCTATGTGGTGAGCGGAGGCAACTCGTTCTCCTCGAGCTCCTCGGCGCTGGCCGACCGCCTCTACCTCAACGATGGGCAGGGGGTGCTCCGCCGATCCGGGCAGTTTCTGCCGTCGTCCACGGGTTTTCACTCGGGCTCGGTAGTACGCCCGCATGATTTTACGGGCAACGGGCATATGGATCTGTTTGTGGGGACCCGCCTGCGCCCGTTTGGGGTGGGTCTGCCGGCGGGCAGTTTTCTTCTGGAGGGAGACGGCAGCGGAGGCTTCAGCGATGTGACCGGGCAGTGGGCGCCGCAGCTGCAGCAGATCGGGATGCTGAGCGATGCGCTCTGGGCCGACCTGACGGGCGACGGGAGGCAGGAGCTGGTGGTAGCCGGGGAGTGGATGCCGATCCGGGTGTTTGCAAACCGCGGTGAAAGCCTGCAGGAGATTACCGAAGAGCTGGGCCTGAGCCAGACCACAGGGTGGTGGAACGCCCTGGCGGCGGCCGACCTGAACGGGAACGGACGGATGGATCTGATTGGCGGCAACCACGGACTTAATTCGATGTTCCGCGCCAGTGAGGCCAGCCCGGTGCGGATGTGGGCGGGCGATTTCTCGCAGAACGGGTTTATCGAACAGATACTGAGTGTACCGAAAGACGGTCGGAACTACCCGGTGGCGCTTCGTCACGATCTGCTGGCTGAGGTACCGGCTCTGCGGGAGAAGTACCCGGATTATGCGAGTTATGGCGGGCAGAGTGTAGAGGAGATCTTCAGCGAAGAGGAGCTCTCCCGGGCAGTGGCGCTGAAGGCGGAGCTGCTGGGCAGCGTCGTGATCTGGAATGAGGAGGCGGGAATGAGAGTGGAGCTGCTGCCGTTTCGAGCGCAGCTGGCCCCGGTCTATGGTATCACCACGGCTGACCTGACGGGCAACGGCCTGCCGGAGGTGATACTGGGGGGGAATCTTTATGATGTAAAACCGCAGTCGGGTCCGTACGACGCCTCACGGTCGGTGGTGCTTAGCTACGACGGGGAGTCCCTTCGCAGTATCCACCCCGATCACAGCGGAATTAAGATCAACGGGGAGATCCGTGCCATTGAGCCCATCCGTACACAGGTGGGGCAGGAGGAGCCTGACCATTTTATAATCGCCCGCTTCAACCAGAAGCCGGTGGTGGTGAGAAGGTGAGGGGATTGATGAGTTTTGAGTGTTGAGTTTTGACACCTGAATGAAGTTTAGGGACACTTTTCACTTTTGCCTTCTCCCTTTTCACTTTTCCCTTTTCACAAAAAACCCCGGGAAAACCGCCGGTTGGCACAGCACTGGGTAGTGCCCCTCACTAAAGAATCACACATTCTGAGCGAAAGGCTTCTGGTGCAAGGTTCCATGTCCGGCAAAATGAAGCAGACACTATTTTCACAGTAGGACTTTGCATTCAGATAGCTGTTGTTTTTTCCGTGCATTCGCTGTAAAAAGCACTCACAGTACAGTTCAAAAAAAAAGCCCCGTTATTGAAACGGGGCTTTCGCTAAATACGACGGTAGTTATCAATCAAAGACCAGGAGTCAGTACCAGTTTTCTGAACTCAATTGGTCCGTGGTCACCCTGAAGCATCAGAGGACCCGGTTCACCCTCTCTGCTGTTGAGAGAACCACCTGTAATACCGGGAATAGGTCTGTTGGAGATTACTTCAACACCATTCAGAACCACGGTTACATGCCGTCCGACCAGGGTAATTTCATAGGTTTGCCATTCGCCGGCTGGACGGGCAGCATTCACAGAGGGTGCGATAAACCCGTAAATGCCACCGATATGCAGATCATTGCCTTCCATGCCGTAGTTGTCTTCAATTTGCACTTCATAACGGCCTCTCAGATAGATTCCGCTGTTACTACCTTCCGGATAACGGAATTCAACACTCAGTTTGAAGTCATCAAAACGCTCCTTGGTTACGAGGTTTCCGCCAACTCCAAGATTTGTAAGAACTCCGTCAATCATCCGGAACTGATTATTTTCAGGGATAACCCAGCTGCTCATGTGATCGTCGAGGAGATTTTTTGGCGCTCCCCAAACCGGAGGCGTATCTCTTTCAAGAGAAGGCTGTCTGTTTCCTGTAAATTGTAATCTGTTGCCGTCCAGTATTTTAAACCCGGTCAGGTAATCATTTTCAAGACTGAATTCAAAATAGATATCATCTTCAATGTTCATCCACTGTGGTGGGATGGCAAAATGATAAACGTTACGCTCCTCATCGAACTTTACCTCAGAAACAGGGCGTGCACTTCCTTCATACCCAACATAGTATCCGATCATTCGTGAAAATCCGGAGAGTTTTACCTCCATCCATGCCGGGAATCCCTCATCGGCATAGAGTCCGTGGCGAAAGAGTCCCAGGTTTTCAAGTTCTTCATCTTCGATAGTAAAGGTCATGTTCCACTTGCCAATCAGCTCAGACCCCGGAAAGGCAGCCTGTGCCAACAGTGTGGCTGGAAATAACACAACAGCGAACAGTAAAATTATTTTTTTCATTGGTTTGTGTTTATTCATTTAGGTTGTTGTTAAACAATTTATTTATCAGATCTTGATGTAAACGGATCAGGGCGGTCTGTCATTTTACGGCAGTTTGAAAGGATTCGTGAAAAAAGGTTCATCGATCGGCCTTTATGGTTGTCATTACTATCCAAATCCCACCCTGATAACCCTTTAAAATAGAGAATGTCTGCTAAAATAAACAGAAAATTGAAGGAAAAGAGTTTATTTAAAAGGTAGGTGAGTCCCAATAGTTAAAGGATTCAGGCAGGAAAAAAACAGGTGCAGTTTCTATCAGGCTTGATCGGAGGAGGAGGTTTCTGTTTTGTTTCGATGTAAAATCAGATAAACAGCGGGTAAAATTCCAAGCGTGTTAAAAACTCCCAGGCAGATAAACCAGGCAAGCTGTTTCTTTTGTGCCGATTGCCACATGGCCATCAGCCGTAATACCAGATCAAACAGTACAAGTACGAGAATGATAAGTATTATTATAATTTCGAAGCCGGATGGAAAATTCATAAGCATGGAGTAATGGTTAAATGACAGAAAAAGCTGCTATAAAGCAGTGAAACAGCTCCCCGGTATTAAAACTGGCCGTGATAAAGTGAAATCATTCCATAAATGCAGAGGTTAAGATCCTCTCAGAGTGACTTTACCTCTTCATCTTTTACCTGTTTCTCAGCTTCACGATCATTAAACATGATGATAAAGTAGAGGAATACAAACAGTGAGAAAATGGCCGGGATCCACCAGAAGCTGTACCACTGTTCCAGAGAAAGTGGCCCCTGACCTGTCAGATAAAGATTATAGATATACCCCGCGATTTGAGCCCCGATCAGCATGCCTACACCATAGGTAATCAAAACGATCAGTCCCTGAGCCTGGGCACGGAATTTCTCACCGGCTTTGATATCCACATAGATCTGGCCGGCCACAAAGAAAAAGTCGTAACAGATTCCGTGAAGTGCAATGCCGAACAGAATCATCCAGAGGGTTGGATCGGATGCCCCAAGTGCAAATAGGACATACCGGAGAAACCAGGCGAGCATGCCAACTCCCAGCATCCATTTGATACCGAGTCTGACAAAGAAAAAGGGCATCAGAAGCATAAAGAGCACCTCCGAAACCTGGCCGATGGTCTGTACAGCCGCAATATTCGGAACGCGGGCGGCCTCCAGGAATACAGGCAGGTAAGCGTAATAGGCAGCCAGTGGAATACAGAGAAGAAGTGAGGCTGCCAGAAAAGTGTAAAACGATTTACTGCCCAGTACCTTCAGGGCATCAATACCCAGAATACTGCGTACTGAAACAGCCTGCCCCTTTGCTGCGGGTGGTGTGTGTGGTAAAGAAAACGTCAGTGCGGCAAAAGCGAAGCTGGCTGCGGCAGTGAGATAGAGGGGAAGGGCTGTGGCTTCAGGCTGGATACCCTCTCCCACAAAGTAGATCAGGCCGAAGCTTACTGTGAGGCCGGAAGCGATCCAGCCAAGGGTACCAAATACGCGAATCAGCGGAAACTCTTTTTCCTGGTCCTCAATGTGATGAAAAGCGCAGGCGTTTGCAAGACTGATCGTGGGCATGTAACAGAGATTAAACGCAAACAGCAGAAGAATAAAAATTACCGGGCTGTGTACAAACTGAGGGGTTAGCAGCATAAAGACCCCACCAAGCAGATGCAGAACCCCGAGAACACGATCTGTCGCAAAAAAGCGGTCAGCAATCAGCCCCACAAAAAAAGGAGCCACAATCGCAGCCAGAGGCACAACGGTAAATGGCCAGTGAACGAGTCCGGCCATGCCCGCCTCTTCGGTTGACATAAATACCGATATCGAAGTGTACCAGGCACCCCAGATAAAGAACTGCAGAAACATCATCCCGCTCAGGCGGATTTTGAGAAACTTAATCATCGTAACTATCCCGTCAGGTTAAGGTTTTACACTCATTCAGATTGATGAGCAGGGAATTATTTAAAAGGTAACCGCTTATAAAACCGTGGTGTTATGTGAGTTACCCTCAATGAATTGAAATATGATAGCAATTCAGGCGCGAATTGCCAACAAAAATCTGCGAAGGCTTATGTGAAATTATTGGTCAGCCGATTTACATTTGCAGTACAGGGATTCCCCGTCAATTCGGCCTAAGTGAGTGCTTAATTCACTTCTATCGATCAGAAAGTGATGAAGCGGAGATCAACTCATGAAAAAAAGAGAGCTAAGAGTTTTTAACATCAATTAGTTAGTGATAATAAATTGATACTACTCTATTTCAACCAGACTTCCGAGTGCTAAGATTGACAACAGAGCCTATCTTGAACGCCTCATCAGATAACCGGGGTCGTCGGATATGGAGAGAACACAGACATATTCACCGGGCAAATTTTCGGGAAGGAAAATGGTAAGATGAGAATCCGTCAGAGTCCACTCCAGCGATTCGCCGGTAGCCAGAAGTGTGATCTCAGCCTTTTCATCCGGAAACAGATCCGGGATAGTGATCCGGTCTGACTGTGGCTCATTCATCAGGAAGAGGTAGAGAGTATCCTCTTTCCAGGTAAAACGGATCTCATCACCGGCAGTTGAGGTTGCCTCCGCTTTCACCCATGGGCGTGTTTCATATATCGCCTCACCATGCACCTGCAGCCAGTCACCGATTCCCAGAAGCAGATTCTTCTGGATTTCAGGAATTGTGCCATCCGCTTTCGGCCCCACATTGAGCAGCAGATTTGCATTTTTTGAAACGTTATCCACGAGCAGTTTCACAAGTTCCTCTACAGTCAGGTGATCCTCCAGAGGTTCATTTTGGTTGTATCCGAACGACTGCCCCATGCCGCGGGTATTCTCCCATTTATGATCGATAAGCCGGTCGATCACATCGTACTCATACTCCTGAGTGAAAAAATCGCCAAAAATACCGCGAACCTGTCCCCAGCGGTCATTGATTGCAACCTCCTTACCCCATTCCTCAGCCCGATTGTAGTAGTAGGCAACCAGCTCCCGTGTGCGAAACAGTTCCAGCGGGTGCATCCAGTCGCCATCCAGCCAGAGAACATCCGGTTCAAACAGATCGATGATTTCACGGATTTTGGCATGCATGAATTCGATGTACTCGTCGCTTATAAAATCGGGGTGCGGGCCTGAAAACTCCGGCTCATAATAGTTCAGCAGGCCGTGATAGGAGGGGCCGTATTTCAATCCCCTTGCACGAACAGATTCACCCAGTTCCCGGATCAGATCACGTTTTGGTCCCATTTGAGCTGCATTCCACTCTGTCAAAGCGGAATCCCAAAGGGGAAAGCCATCATGATGTTCACCCACGGGAATCACATACCGTGCACCGGCTTGTACAAAAAGATCGGCCCATTCGTCCGGATCCCAGTTCCCGGCCTGCCAGAGCGGGATAAAGTCCTTATACTGAAACTCTTCACCCCATACCTCCCGGTGGTATTCAGTTACCGGATGATCCTTCTGGTACATATAATAGGGATACCACTCCGCATACATACCCCGTGGTGCCCAGGCAGGAACTGAATAAACTCCCCAGTGGATGAAGATGCCAAATTTAGCATCCCTGAACCATTCGGGGGTTTCATGTT
>REDA01000014.1 GCA_007693745.1 Balneolaceae bacterium | reverse complement strand
CGTTTTGCTGCGTGCAGTTCGCAGTCCCGATCCCTCGGGGCGTTTTCCGTTTTCACTCTTTCCCCTTCTTTCCTTATCTTTGGAAGCGCTACCAAAAAAAATTAAAAAACTATTCACCCCCGTATGAATCTGAATCTCCTCGAACGAACCCAGAGCCTCTCATTTGATTTAACCGAAGACCACCTCATGATCCGTGAAAGTGTGCGCGACTTTGTGGAACGACATGTGGCGCCCACCGTTTTGGAACGGGATGCCAAAAAGGAATTTCCTCATGAAATCATTAAAATGCTTGCCGATCAGGGATTGATGGGGATTTATCATGATGAGGCCTATGGCGGTGCAGGATTTGATACCGTCAGCTTCTGCCTGGCACTTGAGGAAATCGCCCGCTGGGATGCAGCTCTGGCTCTCACAGTGGCTTCTCACACTTCACTGGGTACCGGCCACATCGCACTGGCGGGAAATCATGAACAGAAACTCCAATACATCCCCTCTCTCGCGTCCGGCAAAAAACTGGCGGCATGGTGCCTGACTGAACCCGGCAGCGGAAGCGACTCTTCCGGACTCACAACAACGGCTGTTCGTGATGGTGACAGCTGGATTCTAAACGGAACTAAAACCTTTATCACACAAGGTTCTGTGGGGCATATTTACGTTGTACTGGCTAAAACTGACCCAAAAATGGGTACCAAAGGAATCAGTGCATTCATCGTGGAACGGGATTGGGATGGAGTAGAGCCCGGTGAACCGATGCATAAAATGGGACTCAACAGCTCCGACACATCAGAAGTTGTGCTCGATAATGTGAGGGTACCCCTGGAAAATCTGCTTGGTGAGGAAGGCCGCGGTTTCATCGATACCATGAAGGTTCTCGATGGCGGACGCATAGGCATCGGCGCACTTTCTGTGGGGATCGCCCGGGGAGCACTTGAAGAATCCATGAAATATGCGAAGGAGAGAAAACAGTTTGGCCGTTCCATCGGAGATTTTCAGGCAATCGAACACAAAATGGTGAATATGGCTGTTGAGATCGATGCAGCCCGTCTGCTGGTACACCGTGCTGCCTGGCTAAAGGACAGAAACAGACCCTACACAAAGGAGGCTTCCATGGCAAAACTGTTTGCCTCTGAAATGGCTGAGAGAGCCGCACTGGATGCCATTCAGATCCACGGCGGTTACGGATATACCAAAGAGTATCATGTGGAGCGCTTTCTTCGCGACGTGAAACTGATGACCATAGGGGAAGGCACCTCAGAAATCCAGCGTCTGATTCTTGGCCGTGAATTGAAAAAAGAGCTTGGGTATCACGATTAGGGTCTTCAGGCTCACAATCTCCTTACCGTCACGCCCGGCGGATAGGCAAAGTCTCTCCAGAGGGCTTCGATTTTTTCTACATCAGGTTCACCGTCATAGGTCACATACCGGTACCGGACTGTGTAGGGAGAACCCGGCCGGATCTCCATATCCCCAAGCTGTACAGGAGCATAGTTAAAAAAGGGTTCGTCGGGATGTATTCTGACCGTCTGAGGAAACCGCGGATTGGATGGGTGATCCATGATCGTTAAACCGGCAAGATTTCCATCACTCAACCCGCCGATATGTGTCCACCGCACCCGTGTAGCATGACCCTCCCTGCCCTGCCCTTCTGATGTCAGAAATTGAACCAGATCGGGATTATCCCAGTCCGCATGCCCGCGAAAACCCACTCCTCCATACCGGTACTCCGGTAAAAAGAGAGGGGAATCACTGTTGGTCGTCTGTGTGACGGTCAGATCAAACAGATGAAATGAGCCATCGTGAAGCGGATAAGCCTCTACCTTCCACTCTTCATTCAGTGCCACCACCGGTTCCTCTGCTGAGAGATCCACAAAACGGTGACGGCTGATAAATCCCGCATGTACCACTCCATCCCACATGCTGTCCGGGGCCCCTTCACCATCTACCCTTCCGCTGTTCTGGTGAATATTCCAGAAATCGGGTGTACGTCCCTCAAACACCGTTTGCGTCCAGGCCGACCAGATTCCTGAGTGGTGAGGATGCTGATCCTCATTCAGGTGATTGGTGAGCACCACTCCGGACGGAGAGAGTAGCGGATGGATATACCCGCTTCGCTGATACCGGGCATCCAGTCCCGCAGGTGGGTTATTGAGTCCTGAATAATACCGGAGTACCTCGCTGCCGGACGCGCTCACAACGATCTGATTGTCAACCAGTCCGGTCACCACCTCCATAGCCGGGATGATCTTATCCTGAGAGGGAGTGAAGCTGTATTGAACCGTCTCACCGGCAGCAAGAGACGGCAGCAGAAAAGTACCCTGATTCTCCTGAGATACCTGGAGAATCACCTCCTCACCCTGTTCCGATACCATCTGGTAGTGTCCCGGTTCAAAAGCCATGGGTAAATAAAATGTGACAATCGTCCCCGATCTCTCAAATCCTCCGGCACTTACCGTGATCTCCAGAGTCTGTGCATGAAGGAGAAACGTCATGGGAAGTGAAATTACCAGTAAAGCGAGAAAGCGGATTGTTGCTGTAATCATGCATTTGAAGTTTTGGATCTGAAAAAGATATGAGTGAAGATGGCACAAAAAGGCGGGTATCTGTTGCTGAGAAGAGCTTTTGCTCCTGCAAATATAACCGCACAGCTTAAATATACTCCATTTCACCTATTTTCGAAGAGAAATTTATATCTGAATACTACTATTCAGCACAGATAACCACAGTCACAGAATGCCCCTTCGTTCTGCATACTTTCTGATACTCTCTGCCTCACCAAATGACATCTGGGTCCGAAGCCTAAACCTGGTTTTACTCTCGGAACAAGGAGGGAATCACATCATCATGTGATAGAAGAAAATCATTTCATAGTACTGTAATTATTTGTTTTAACGCTATTTTTTTGCATTGAATCCAACCACTGATTCAGTCGTTAACATACATAGCAACCAATAACAAACCTGCTGAGGGCCCTATGAAAAAGCTGATCCGTTTTTTATTTGCCATGATTTCCATTCTGATTCTGACTTCTGCCTGCGGCGAACGGGGACCTGTCGGGCCCGCCGGACCCCAGGGCCCACCCGGACCCGAAATCCTGCCTGTTGCCTTTGAGTTTAATGCAGACCTTACACTCAATACCCGCTTCGAACATTTTCAGGATATTCCCGGACAGATAGAGGTGTTTCAATCAGACGTACTGCTGGCTTTTGTATTCGAAGAGTATATCGAGGAGGAGGATCTTGAAGTGTGGCGAAAACTACCGGTCACTGAATTCTCAAACCGCGGTACCCAGATCATCGATTACGACTTTACTCTTCTGGACCTGCGCATTTTCCTTCATGCCAGCTTCCCCCTGGGGGCAGGCGACGGATACCGGGATCTGCTTATCCGTGCAGTGCATATTCCTGCGAATTTCGCTGCAAAGACGCGGGGAGCGGGGTTTGCCAACGCATCGACCTATGAAGAACTGAAGGCTATGTTGGGCAGAGAGATTCAGCTGATAAAAATTCCGTAGCAAAACCTGACGGGGGAGAACCATTGCCTCTCCCCCGTAATTATTCATCCATTCAGTTACTTCCGGTTTTGGTGGTAATCACAACCACCCCATCGGCACCCTCTGCGCCATATGCAGCTATCGGTGATTGAGACAGGCTGATCCGGGCAGTTTCATAACCTACAAATGAGACCGTCAGATCCATCTGCTCCTGCGACACATCGCTGATTGTGAAATATCCATCCAGGTTTGTGGCGGCACCCCGGGTCGTACCGGTTTTCACTATCGATGCACCAGCAAGTGGTTCACCGCTTTCGGCATCCAGTACCCGTCCCCTGAGTCCACTATCACGATATTGAGTAGTAATCACCATTTGTCGCCCATCGACACCGGGTTGCCCGGCACTCACAGTATAACCTGTTACGGCAATCTCATCCAGAGCCTCACCCGGAGGAAGAGACGCCTCCTCTGCATCGGACTCAGCCTCGGCTCCACCATTGGCGAGACGGAAAAATATTGGCAAAGCATACTGCACCCTTACCGGCCTGCCGCGCTGAAATCCGGGTGTGAAGCGGGCCTGTCGTACTACCCGTAGTGCCTCTTCATCAGCACCGCCCCCGATTCCACGTACCACTCGCGGATGCTCAACCTCACCCTCTTCATTCACGATAAACTGCACAAAAACCCTTCCTTCAATGCCTGCCCGTCTGGCCATTTCGGGGTATCGTATCTCCCGCTGCAACTGTGCCAGCCCTCCAATCAATTCCGGCATCTGTTCCACAACTGAAAAGAAGTCCTGCTCCTCTTCCGGATCATACAGCTCCAGATTTTGCGGTGAAAGGCCGAGCGCTGAGAGAACCTTGTTGTAGGATTCCTCTTGTATCTGGGTGTGGATTTCGATAGCACCATAGGCTGCCTGGTCTCCGTAAGACTGAACGGCAAGCTCTCTGTTCAGCTCTCTCATACTCATCCAGTGGCCCGGTTCCATACTGCGTAATCCCGCAAAAACAGCATCGTTTTGAGACGATTGAGTCTCATCACCCAGAATAACAACGATCCGGTGATATCCAACACTGCCATTCAGATCGGGATAGGTCAGTATTTCAAGCTCCTGAGATTTCAGGGAATCATGACTCTGCATCTCCGTGCAGGCCATAAACAGAATCATACCCAGAAACAGAGCCGTGAAAACGGTAATGCTTGCTCTTTTAGGGAATGTTTGCGGATGTGGGGTTTTTGTGATCATTTCAATCCTCTTTTTTAGGTTAGATGACTCCTGAGCCATATTTACAGATAGTTCCTTATGCACATTCTCCCTGGGCATCAAGTCAAAAAGAAGCGATGCATATTTCTTTCTGGAAACCGATTCTGCCTGCAATACAAGTATATCGCAGCGAAGTTCCCGATACTCAATCAGCTCCCTCTTCAGAAGATGTATCAGGGGGTGAAACCAGAAGAGTGATTGAGTAAATACTGCCATCAGATGTGAAACAAAATCATATTCCCTGATATGCGTCAGTTCATGCTGTAAAACCATATTCAGATGTTCCCTGGCGTCCCTCAGTGATTCGGGCAGGAGGATTACCGGAGTAAAAAAACCAAATGTTACCGGTATAAACTCCTCCTCAATGAAGGCAATTCTCACCCTGCGCGACAGGCCGCTGATGATCCTGCGGTTTTCTGTGCTTAATTCCGGGACATTCTCCCCGTCGATGAGGCTGCACGCCTTTTTCAGACGGAGAAGCCTCTGATACTGAAAGAAAAATCGTCCCAGCAAAACCAGCATCCCGGAAATAATGATGACCGACAGCGATGCGTAGAAGAGCTGAACAGCGGAAAGTGCCGTATCGGGACCCGAAGAGGTTAAGGTGATCTCAACCGGCGACATCACCGTGAAAACTTTTAAAACAGGCGCTTCTTCAGTACCTCCGGTAAACCACGCCTCAATTCCGTGGAGCAGCCCCAGAACAAGGAGCCCGGCCGGGAGCGAAACAAGCATTGCCAGGCGGATGTGATAATGGATCTGGGGGTGCAGCCTTTTCATCCACTGAGTTGATGTCCAGACCAGCAATGCAACAAGGGTCCAGATCGATACAGGAATCCAGAAAAGCTCTGCGCTTTTTTCAAAATGGTCAGCAAGGAAAAGTACAAAAGATTCCATTATTCATCCCCCATCTCTTCGATCATCTTCCGAATCTCCGTACGGTCGGCATCAGATAGATTTTCATTTTGCACCAGAGCCTGTACCAGCTCCTTTGGCGACCCCTTAAAAACCTTTTCGAGCAGATTACCCAGCAGGCCCGATCGCACTTCTTCCGGTTTCAGAGCCGGTGAGTAGATATAACTTCGGCCCCTCTCCTCATATCTCAGATACCCCTTGTCTGCCAGATTTTTCAAAATGGTCATCACCGTTGTGTATGCCACATCACGGTATTCCAGCATTCTGTCTCTCACATCCGATACCGAACCCTCTCCAAGCTCCCAGATGATATTGAGAATCTCCATTTCCGTTTCACCGATCTGATTGAGTGGTTTTCTCATATGAAAATGATTAATTATGGTTTTAGTACTATGATAGTAGTTTGAAGCAATGTTTGCAACTATTTTTTTAGTAGTAAGTATTTTTCTGATAAAACGGGGGCATTGAAAAACCAGGAGTTTTGCACAGGATCAAGGCGGGAGCTACTTTAAAAGCGCATTCTGTTTGCCAACCGTGAGGATTTTAACGTTGCGCCTACGATGATATCGGGCAAAAGAACAGTTTTCCAATGACCTAAATACGGTGGTTTAAACATCATCCCTGGAACAGACTGCAATTCTATTCCGCGACTTTCCTCAAATTTTAGTAACATCTACTTCATTCTTTTTAAATAAATGTGACAATCATGAATCGCTTTTTTCTTGTACTCTTTCTTTTTACATCTGCTGCTGTTCAGTCAGTAACCGCCCAGGAGAGCAGCAGTGACAAATGGGATGTAACCCGGCATCTTGCCAGCTATTCCGAACTCAGTTTCGAAACCAGCGAGGGAACCTGGATGAACCTCGATGTGAGCCCGGACGGGCAGGAGATCGTCTTCGACCTGCTCGGAAATATCTACATCATGCCGATTGAAGGTGGTGAAGCACGCGTTATCAGGGAAAGTCTGGCCTACGAAATTCAGCCGCGTTTTAGTCCGGACGGCTCCAAAATCTCTTTTACCAGTGATGCGGGTGGAGGGGATAATATCTGGGTGATGAACCGGGATGGGTCCGATGCCCGTCAGGTGACCAGTGAGAGTTTCCGGCTTCTCAATAACGCCTTCTGGACCCCCGACGGCAACTATCTGGTTGCCCGAAAGCATTTCACATCTGCACGTTCACTCGGTGCAGGCGAAATCTGGATGTACCACATCACCGGCGGATCCGGAATTCAGCTTACGGAGCGCCCAAACGACCAGCAGGATAAAGGTCAGCCTTTTGTCTCGCCCGACGGACGCTATGTCTATTACAGTCAGGATGTCTATCCCGGCGGTTTTTTCCAATACAACAAAGACCCCAACAGTCAGATCTATGTGATTAACCGCTACGACCGCGAAGAGGGCCGCGTGGAGCGCGTGACCGGCGGTCCCGGAGGTGCTATCTCACCTACCCTGTCACCAGACGGAGATACTATGGCTTTCATCCGGCGGGTACGCACCCAATCGGTTCTTTTTCTGCGTGATCTCACAACCGGAATTGAACGGCCGGTATTTGACGGACTCAGCCGCGATCAGAAAGAGGCTTGGGCAATCTTCGGTCCATATACCAATTTCAACTGGACACCCGATGGCAACCACCTCATTTTCTGGGCTCAGGGCGGCATCCTCAAACTGAATGTAACTACCTACGAGATTGAGGAGATTCCTTTTACCGTTCAGGTAAACCATAAGATCGCTGACGTGGTCTATTTTGAATTTGATCCCGCTCCCGATACGTTTACGGCTCAGGCCGTGCGTCACGCCGTCACTTCACCCGACGGCAACACTCTTATTTTTAATGCTGCCGGATACCTCTGGAAAAAGGAGTTGCCGGATGGAACTCCTGTCAGGCTGACGAACGATCTGAACCTCGAGTTCGAACCTGCCTTCTCTCCAGACGGTAACAGACTGGCCTGGGTAACCTGGAGCGATACCGAATTTGGTTCCATTAAAACACTTCAGCTCAATCAAAGACGCGCCACACCGCAAACCATTACAACAGAGAAAGGCATTTACCGGTCTCCCTCCTTCTCCCCCGACGGTCAGTCCCTGCTGTTTCGAAGGGATGGTGGAAATAATCACCAGGGACACGCCTACACTCAGAATCCCGGTATCTATATGATGCCGGTTTCCGGAGGCGATATGAAATTTATCCGGGCAGGCGGTTCCGATCCGGTTTTCAGTGCCTCCGGCGATCGGATTTTCTTTCAGCAGGGAACCAATTTCCGCAGCACAGACCTGAACGGGCAGAATGAGCGTCACCATTTCCGCTCACAGTACGGGCTCGGTTTTACTCCGAGTCCGGATAACGAGTGGGTGGCCTTTCATGAACTCTACAAAGTGTACATCGCCCCGATGCCACAGGTTGGATCCGATATCGATCTGCACTCAGGTACGCGTGCCATTCCGGTTACACATGTAGCGAGGGATGCCGGCTACAATCTTCACTGGTCACAGGACGGAAAGAAACTGCACTGGACGCTTGGCGAAGAGTATTTTACCGTGGAACTTGCCGGGGCTTTCGACTTTCTGAACGGGGAACTATCTGAAGAACTGCCTCTGGGCGAAAGTGACGGAATCCGCATCGGACTTGAACTCCCGTCAGACAAACCCTCGGGAATCGTAGCATTTACCAACGCCCGAATCATCACGATGAACGGAGACGAGGTGATTGAAAACGGCACCATCTTGGTACATGAAAACCGGATTCAGGCGGTTGGATCCGCTGCAGATATGACCATTCCACAGGATGCCTATGTCGTAGATGCTGCAGGTCATACCATCATGCCCGGTATTGTGGATGCCCATGCCCATATCGGTAATTTCCGGCAGGGACTCAGCCCCAATCAGCAGTGGGAATATTTCGCCAATCTTGGATATGGCGTCACTACGGTGTTTGACCCCTCCTCCAATACAGAGATGATTTTTTCACAATCGGAAATGGTGAGAACCGGGCACATGACCGGTCCCAGAGTCTTCTCAACCGGCCGTATCCTTTACGGAGCAGAGAATGTGCAGAAAACCCTGATCAACAGCCTGGACGATGCGCGTTCGGCCATACGCAGAACCAAAGCATTTGGAGCCACAGCCGTAAAAAGCTACAATCAACCTAGAAGGGATCAGCGGCAGCAGGTACTTCAGGCAGCACGGGAACTGGGCGTCAATGTGGTTCCGGAGGGTGGATCCACGTTTACCCACAACATGAGTATGATTCTCGACGGCCACACCGGCATCGAGCACAATATCCCTGTATATCCACTATATAAGGATGTCCTGAGCCTCTGGGAGGCCACCGAAGTGGGCTATACACCCACACTTGTGGTCAATTACGGAAGTGTAAGCGGAGAGTACTACTGGTACCAGCACACCAATGTCTGGGAAAAAGAGAGGCTGCTCACCTTTATGCCGCGCGGGATGGTCGATTCACGCTCCCGCCACCGTACCATGATTCCGTACGAGGAGTATGAAGCGGGACACATGCTGAGCGCTGCAGCAGCAAAAGAGCTGCACGATCGCGGCGTGACCGTGAATGTGGGCGGCCACGGCCAGGTTCAGGGACTTGCAGCTCACTGGGAGCTCTGGATGTTCACCCAGGGTGGAATGAGTAATCATGATGCACTGCGAACCGCTACCATCAACCCGGCCAGATATATCGGCATGGGAGCACACATCGGCTCAATTGAACCCGGAAAACTGGCCGACCTGATTGTGATTGACGGCAATCCGCTTGAAAACATCTTCGACACCGAACATGTGGTTTATACCATGATCAACGGGCGACTTTATGATGCATCCACCATGAATGAAATTGGCAACCATCCGCGCGAGCGGCTGCCCTTCTGGTGGGAACGTGAGGGGTACAGCGAACAGTTCGACTTTCATGCGATCATACAGACGGCCGGTGCAACCCAGTGCAGCTGCGGAACAGTTCATTAGGATTGAAGGTTGGAACAGAACACCCAGGAGATATATCCGCTCAGCGTTGCATCTCATAGAACAAGATTGCAACGGCAGCCCGACGGATGCCGGGTGGAGTGTAGTGAAGATGCCAGATGGCTCGAAGAGTGCTATTCTGGGTTTTGGCTGCGTTGGATAAAGTTCCCGACTTCATTCCAGTTCGCTCTGCTCACTTGCATTGTGCGTAAACTGACGAGAGCTAAAATTTTTTAATAGCATATGGTATTATAGAATAATGCCACCAATTTCGGGCGTGTAATGAAACCCGGAATTGAGTAAATTTCAATCTGCTGAACAGATTATTTTCGAATCCATTGAGTTCCGGAACGGATTTTTTTGCTCCTTCCGGGAAGACCTGTTGAAACAACGTAATTCATCACCATATGTCTAAAACACAATTCAATATCGACGACGCTTTTTTTTTCGAATCCGAGTTATCGGAAGATGACAAAATGATTATGGAGGCGGCCAGGGAGTATTCTCAGACAAAACTGGAGCCCAGGGCGCTGAAAGGGAATCAGGAAGAGATTTTCGACATGGATATTGCCCTTGAAATGGGTGAACTGGGTCTTTTGGGTGCAACCATTGATCCCAAATATGGCGGTGTCGGAGCAAGTGAAACTGCATATGGCCTTGTTGCTCGTGAAGTTGAGCGGGTCGATTCAGGGTACCGGTCGTTTATGTCGGTTCAATCCTCTCTGGTCATGTATCCTATCTCCGTTTTTGGGACGGAAGAACAGAAAATGAAGTATCTGCCAAAACTGGCATCCGGAGAGATGATCGGCTGCTTCGGTCTCACTGAGCCCAATCATGGTTCCGATCCGGGCTCCATGGAATCGACAGCGCTGAAAACCGATGGTGGATGGATCATCAACGGGGCAAAAATGTGGATCACCAACTCCCCCATTGCCGATCTGGCTGTAGTCTGGGCAAAGGCGAAGGAACATAAAGATGATAAACCCGTCATTCGCGGCTTTCTCATGGAAAAAGGAATGAAAGGATACTCCGCTCCCGAAACCAAACACAAAATGAGTCTTCGTGCTTCTTCAACCGGCGAACTTGTATTTGAGGATGTGTTTGTTCCCGATGAGAATGTTTTTCCGGAAATCCGCGGACTCAAGGGCCCTTTCATGTGTCTGAACAGTGCGCGGTATGGGATCGCCTGGGGTGCCATCGGAGCCGCCGAATTCTGTTATCAGAAAGCGAGGCAGTATGTACTCGACCGCAAGCAGTTTGGACAACCGCTGGCTGCGAATCAGCTTCCGCAGACCAAACTGGCCGATATGCTGACCGATATCACGGCGATGCAGATGCTGGCACTAAGGCTGGGACAGCTTAAAGACCAGGGACGCCTCCACCCTTCCATGGTTTCCCTTGCCAAACGGCATAATGTTTCAAGGGCACTCAACATCGCAAGAGTCTCGCGCGACATGCATGGTGGAAATGGCGTTTCCGGAGAGTACAGAGTCATACATCACGTGATGAACCTCGAATCGGTACACACCTACGAAGGAACCCACGACATACACGGTTTGATACTTGGAAGAGAGATTACCGGCATTCAGGCCTTTACCCCACTCGGATAGGGTTTATGGGTTTATAAGTTTAGGGGTTTAGGGGTTTAGGGTTTAGGGGTTAGGGGTTCGGGACTTCTCGACTTCAGGCCGGCGACTTTGGATATGGGTCGTTTATGCAATTAGAGGGTACTTTTGCGTTTTGCGTTTTGCGTTTTGCGTTTTG
>REDA01000067.1 GCA_007693745.1 Balneolaceae bacterium | reverse complement strand
GACGCTCCAGAGCCACTCCATTGCCTCCCCAGCTTCCCGGATCGTAACGCAGCGAATCGGCCAGCTCCCCCCGGTCCGTCAGCAACCGGATCTGATCTGCCTGTGAGACCGTAAAGCCCGGAAACCGATCCATCTGCACACCCGCCACTTCCCCAAAACGTTCCCCCAGCACCCGTACATCCTCGGCGATCGCCAGCCAGCCCCCCGGGGGCAACACCACCGGCTCTGACCCGCCAATCACACCGCCAATCTGCGGGGCTCCCGCACGACGCTCCAGGCGCCAGCCCGAGAGATTCAGCCACTTGGCGCTTCGGTTGTGAACCTCCACATACCGCTCTCCCGCTTCCGAACCCCGGTACATAAACTCCGTAAGCAGTACATCCCCCGGGGCATAGGCGTCGAAGATCATCACCTCTACCTGCTGCCCTTGCGATGGCAGCGTAAAGCCTGCCGCGCTGCGAACTCCGGCCACCGAAACAACCGCCTGCCCTGAGGCCGGCGCTGTGGCTAATTCCACCAAAACAGTCCGCTCACCTGTCAGCTCTGCCCGCGCTGCTGCCTTCCCATTCACCGCAAAAACTGCCCCGGACAGGCTCCCCGGATCCACATGCGCATTAAATACCACCTGTAATCGCCGCTCCCCGGTCACCTCAATACCTGTTACAGCAAAGGCAAACTCACGGGAGACCTCATTGGCACGACCGGGAGTCCCTCCCGGACCGGAGGGCGACTCCCCCCAGTTCTCCTCATAATGGCCCGGAAAATCCGGACGCCTGCGTTCCAGTGACACCCCGTCTCCTCCCCAGGAGGGGCTGTAGCGCAGCGAATCGATGAGCATTCCCTGCTCATTCACGATCACAATCGCATCCCCGCCGCGTTTCAGGGCCGGCATCGACGAACTCGTCAACAGCGCAATCCCCTCAAACCGATCCCAAAGCGTCGAATCCGGGGCAATTACCAGATACTCGCCCGGACCCAGTACCCTCGACTCCCGGGTAAGAACCCGGCGGCGGCCCGTATCGTTGGCCTGTGACCAGCCCGACAGATCCAGCCACTTGCCGCTTCGGTTGTACAGCTCCACATACCGCGTGAGTCCCTGCGGTGGAGCATACATAAACTCTGAGATCACCACATCGCCCGCCAGCGCTGGCTCCGCATCCACATAGCGAAGCTCCGCACGTGAGCGGGCAATCTCCAAACCAAACAGATCACGCACCCCGCTCACCTCAAGCTCGTACAACTGACCCGAGGTCAACCCTCCCTCTATTTGCATCTCCACCACCCCGTTTCCCGCATATCCCACGCTTACGGGACCCGAGCCCGGGCGAAGTTCAAACCCGGAGGCTGCCACCGAGCCCCCCTCCAGATCCCGAGAAAAGAATACACGAACCTCTTCAGAGTTCACCAACCGAACCTCCAGCAACTCCGCGGGGGTCTCAGGGATCCCCACCGAATTGGGTTGACCCGGTGTACCCCCCGATTCACCCTGTGACTCCGCCCAGTTCGCCTGCAACCCCGTTGCCACCCCCAGACTTCGACGCTCCAGAGCCACTCCATTGCCTCCCCAGCTTCCCGGATCGTAACGCAGCGAATCGGCCAGCTCCCCCCGGTCCGTCAGCAACCGGATCTGATCTGCCTGTGAGACCGTAAAGCCCGGAAACCGATCCATCTGCACACCCGCCACTTCCCCAAAACGTTCCCCCAGCACCCGTACATCCTCGGCGATCGCCAGCCAGCCCCCCGGGGGCAACACCACCGGCTCTGACCCGCCAATCACACCGCCAATCTGCGGGGCTCCCGCACGACGCTCCAGGCGCCAGCCCGAGAGATTCAGCCACTTGGCGCTTCGGTTGTGAACCTCCACATACCGCTCTCCCGCTTCCGAACCCCGGTACATAAACTCCGTAAGCAGTACATCCCCCGGGGCATAGGGATCGAATTTATAAAACGATACCTCTGTATCCGTTTCAATATTCCACTGCTGTTCAAGATCCGGATCGAAACTTCGCAGGCCATTCAGGATCAGTTCATAGACACCTGGTACAAAAGACGATGCAAAAGTCAGTTCTACTACCGAAGAAATCGGCATTTCCCAGGAAACAGGTTGTCTTCCGTCCGACAACATGAAGGCATCTGCCGAAACGGAGTTGCGGTCAACCGGCAGTGTAAAGCTCACCCTTACCACCTGATCAGACACCAACTCCGCCAGCTCGGCCCTAAACGGGTTCACTGCTCTGAATTCAACCGAGGCTTCAGACCTGTTTCCGAAGATATCCGTAACCGAATAATCGAGCCGGTAGCTAATACCGTCACTGAATGGGCGGTTTGTGATTATCTTTACGGACCTGTTCCGTTCATCATACTCTGATGAAACCACACTCATATCCGGATCCAGGCTGAAATTGGCCGGATTTTCAACTTCATCTCTTTTCAGATCCCTTGAAAAACTTACGATCACCTGATTGGGTACAGGATTGTTCAGATCTGTCAGAAGAGGAGGCCCTTCAGGTACTGATACACTATTCGGCAACCCCGGAGAACCGGTCAGTGGATCCTCTGATTCGGTCCAGTTCCCCCTGAGCGAAGCGGGAAGATCCAGAGAATACCGCTCGAGTGCCACTCCGTTTCCGCCCCACTGGGAGGCCTGATAAGTAAATGATTCCACCTCTTCCCCCGCTGCCGTTACGAGGGATACCGTTCCTGAAGTGGTCAGGTTAAACCGTGGAAAAGAGGCCGCTTCTGCAAAATTACGGGATCCGAACCGCTGTTCGAAAACCGGTTTTCCGCGTGTAAGCACCAGATATTCCCCCGGTTGAATCAGCAGATCCTGATCCGGTGAGAGCTCCTCCCCGCTCAGCCGGTAGCCTCTCAGACTGAACGTTTTTTCCGACCGGTTGTAGAGTTCCAGATACTGGGGACGATCAAACTCATCCGTTCTCCAGCTCACCGGAACACGGTAGTAGAATTCGGTGATCAGCAGGTCACCCGGTTCGAAGCGGTCGTATAATACAAATGGCAGGGGCATTCCGGCCTCCAGGAGCCACCCTTCGATGCTTTTTAGTCCGGATACTGAAAGCTCATACTCCCCTCTGCCGAGCGGTTCTTCAAAGCGGATCACAACCAGGTTACTTTCGGGCACCTCTGCATCCGATGGCGACTTTCCGGCAGAGAGGGTGAATAAAGAGGGATTTACAGTCTCTCTATCCAGATCGGATGAAAAACGGAGATGAATTTCACTATGACTTTTCACACTCAGATCCGTAACGGTGAACGGATTCTCAACCGAAAAACCGAACTCTGTTTCACCCTTCAAAGGCCAGCCAAACTCACTTCTCAGGCTGCCGGCATCAAACAGATACTCACCTGACGAAAATGAAGGCTGATACCGGAGTGAGATCCGCCACTGATCATTAAATTCACTAATAACTATAGAATTTGGTGAATAACTGTTATCAATTTCAAAATCAGATTCGGTCAGCAGCGCTTCATCCGGTTTTTCAGAGAGGTAAATCTCAATAAGTTCAGGTCCTTCGAAGCGGAATTCTGTTACTTCGAACCGATTCTCCACAATAAACTCAAGTGCATCATCCTGATCAGCAGGAACTCCATTCAGATCCGCCACCCCATTCATTTCAAGGAGATAACTCCCGTCCGGAAAGGGTTCGCTGAATTCCAGCCGTACAAAAGTCTGATCTTCAATGTGAACCTGCTGGGGAGAGCCTACGCCCTGATTTACCACGAAGGCCCCGGCTGGAGTTGTCTGCGGATCCGGTTCACGGTTGAACTCCAGCAGCAGCTGATCGGCGCGTAGCAGCTCCAGCCGTATTACCTGAAACGGATCCGAATCACCCTCACCTTCTCCGTCAGACTCATCGCCGGATCCGGAACCCGAATCCTCATCCGAGTCAGACTCACCCTCACTCTCTCCATCACTGTCATTCTCACCCTCGCTTTCATCCCCCGAATCTGAGCCATCATCACCATCCGAATCCGAGTCCGAATCCTCTTCTCCATCGCCATCAGGATCGTCACCGGATCCGGAACCGGAGTCCCCATCCGAGCCTGAGTCACCCTCGTCTTCTCCATCACCCTCATTTTCACCATCGCTCTCATCCCCCGAATCTGAGCCACCATCCCCATCACTCTCACCATCCCCTTCCGAATCGCCCTCATCATCACCCTCAGAATCGTCACCGGTGCCCGAACCGGAATCATCCTCATCTCCGCCTCCGCTCTCATCCCCGGAATCCGACTCATTCTCCGTATCGTTCTCCTCAAGTGGTATCACCCGGATATCATCAAGCACTGTGCCTTTTAGATTACCGGAAGTGTACCGGACATAAATTCCAAACCAGGCCGATTCCGTAAACCGGTCGTCGGTTACGCCCTCCCCTTCTGCCAGTGGCTCACTTCCATACCCTTCCCCGACAAAGAGTTGCCACTCTGCATCCGAATTGCGGGTAACCCGGACCTGATAACCGGCTCCCGGCGAAATCTCTGTATCGGATGAAATAAGCACATCCTGCTGTGATCCGTTCACAATCCTCACCAGATCGAACCGCCCCGATCCGGTATGTATGGCATATCCGTTGGCACGGCTTGGTGAACCCGATCCCACGATATCCAGTTCATCGCTGTCACTGATGAGGTAGATGTAGGCTCTGTTAAAATTGGAGGTTGCCGGCACTTCAATAAAAAACTCCCAGCTTCCGAAAGCTGTTGCCGAGGCCGTCCGGATCTGTGAACGGTTTGGAGTTTCTTCTGCGTCAAGCCTCAACAGGGTATTCCCTTCCCGTTCAACGAAACCGAAATCGTCCAGATCGCCGGTCCACACCGGGTTTTCAGTCAGATTACGGTCCTCAAAATTCTCTGTAAAACCCGACTGTTGTGATACAGCCTCAGAGTTATAAAAGAGTGAAACTATTGCTGTCAACAGAATAAATCGCATGTATTGCCAAACTCTGCGAGCTGTATGGAATAAATTAAATATCATCATACGCGCCAAAGAAGATTTTTGATTTATTTTATCCTCTGTATGAATCAAGCCTCAGTATCAGGCCGTCCCGCAAATACGATCCGTTTTTCAGATCTGTAATGAGCCGGGTCCGGGGAGACTGGACAGATTTCATCAGAGATATCTGCGGATCGCGAAGTTTAGAGAGTAATGAGAAGGTGGCCCGGCTATCCGCCGAACCCCCAACTCATTACTGTGTTCGCTGATATTATGAGCCTGAAGGCGAGTTTTCCTTACAGTGAACATATTGGCTGTTTGGAAAAAAAACGGAGATCTCCTGATCAGATCGGTTTGTCCAATTGGTTGCTGATCCTGCAGCTGATAAAATAATGAGATAGGATATGGGGAGTCCGGATTCAGAATTCCGGAAAGGGAAAAAAAAAGGCGGCCATTTTGAGTCATGACCGCCTTTTGTAAAGCATTGAGGTAAAATCACAAACCCACTTCAGGGACAAAACTGAGATCCCTGAACTCTCTGTAACGATCGTAGATCTCTTTTTCTGAGAGGTTTTTTAACCGTTCCGGGCCGAATTTTTCAACACAGAAACTGGCCATGACCGATCCAAAAATAACCGATCGCCGCATATTTTGCGGTGACAGATCATCTGTATAGGAGAGCCATCCCAGAAGTCCGCCAAGGAAGGAGTCGCCTGCTCCGGTCGGGTCAAAAATATCAATCACCGGATAAGCGGGAGCTGAAAATATTTCATTCTCCGTAAACAGCAGTGCTCCGTGCTCCCCTTTTTTGATGATGAGAGACTGCGGCCCCATGGCACGGACAAGTTCTGCGGCTTTCAGCAGATTGGGTTCGCCGGCCAGCTCCCGTGCTTCCGAGTCGTTGATGACCAGAAGATCTATTTTTTTCAGGGTATTCTTCAATGAATCGAGCGCTCCGTCGATCCAGAAATTCATCGTATCCATCACCACAAACTTCGGTTTCTCCACCTGGTCAAGCACTTTAAGCTGAAGGCTGGGCTCAATATTTCCAAGCGCAATGTAGGTTGCGTTTTTATAGCTGTCCGGGATAACGGGATCAAAATGTTCAAATACATTCAGCTGGGTATCCAGCGTATCACGATTGTTCAGGTCATAATGATATTTACCCTTCCAGAAAAATGTATTCCCGCTAAGGTCGATTTGAAGGCCTGTGAGATCGACCTTCCGGCTTTTGAACAGTTCAATATCTTCGTCAGCAAAATCCTTACCCACCACACCCACCAGATTCACCTGCTCTGCAAAGTAGGATGATGTGAGCGATATATAGGTTGCTGATCCACCAAGAATACGTTCTTTTTCACCAAACGGGGTTTCTATTCCGTCATATGCAACAGAACCAACGACAAGTAACGACATATGTTTATCCTTTTTGTTATAAATTATTGAAGAAGCAGGGAGGAAAATAGGGAAATTCTCTCAGTGATAATGAAAAGAATCGCAGATTGATTTTCTTTATCTGAAATTAGAAACTGACAACAGATACATGATCAGAAAGACTGACCGGAAATGGATTGAGAGGACAGCTGAGCTTGCCGGAATGGGCATGGAAATGGGTGATGGCGGACCCTTCGGCTGTGTGATTGTGAAGGAGAACCGGGTGATTGCGGAAGGCTGGAACCGTGTTCTGGCAGAGAATGATCCGACAGCTCACGCTGAAATGGTAGCCATTCGCAGGGCCTGTGAAGTTCTTGGTGATTTTCAGCTGAACGGATGTGAACTCTTCACCAGCTGCGAACCCTGCCCGATGTGTCTCGGAGCAATCTACTGGGCACGACCCGACCGTGTGATCTATTCCGCGACAAGGGAAGACGCAAAAAAGGCCGGCTTTGATGATGAATTCATCTACAGGGAGATCCCCCTGCCCGCACGGGAGCGGAAAATCCCCTTCGACTCCCTTCCCTCGGAAGAGTGCCGCTTGGTGTTTGATCGCTGGCTAAAACGGGAGAATAAAACCATGTACTGATGTCTTCAGCACTGTTCAGCAACTACCTGATTCCAACCCTGATCTTTCTGATATTTTGCAGCAGCCACTCCCTTCTCGCCTCGGTTAAATGCAAGGAGCTGCTGTTCCGATCGGCCGTGTGGCTCAAGCCGTGGTACAGGCTGTTGTACAATCTGCTGGCTCTGCTGCTCTTTGGCGCATGGTATCTCTCCCTCCCGGCGGACCAGATTCTCTATCGGGTCCCACAACCCTTTTTTACTCTGCTGATTGTCCTTCAGATATCGGTGGCCGTCATAGCGGCCTATCTCTTTTTGAATCTCAGCGGGGGCGGGCTCACCGGCCTTACACAGATGCGGGAGTATCTGAAAAGAGGAGCCATTCCCAACTATCTGGATGAACCAGACCGTGGAAAGCTGAACAGAAAAGGCCTTTACAATCACGTAAGGCATCCGGTCTATACATTCGTGATGATCATTTTGATTGCGAGTCCGGCGATGAGTCTGAATCTCATCTATATCATCATCTCTGTCGGATTCTATTTTTACGTCGGAACATACTTTGAAGAGAGGAATCTGATCAGACGGTTTGGTGACGAATATCGGGCCTATCAGAACGAAGTGCCCAGGTTTCTGCCCGTTCTTTTCAGAACCGGCCGGAAAAAGTGATGAAGATATCGGATAGAGGCTGTACCTTGTTCAGATATCCAAACAATGGGCAGTGTAACAGAATTTTCGCAGCGTATGAGTCCTCACCCGTTTTACTCATTCTTGAAAGAGCGCAGTTCCCGTCCGCTGCCGGGCAGGGAGGCGCAGTTCAAGATGACCCCGGTGCCGATTGGCAGCGACTTCACCATTCCGAGAAATCCACCCCAAACGGCGACCCCAAGTGCTGTTCTTGCACTGCTCTATCCCAATCCGGAGCAGGAGCTGAATCTCATACTTACATTACGCACCAGTGATATTCAGCATGGCGGACAAGTCAGTTTTCCGGGTGGAAAACAGGAAAAAGGGGAAACGCTGGAGCAGACTGCAGTGAGGGAAACGCAAGAGGAGATCGGCATTCCGGAAGCCAGTATCTCCATCGCCTGTGCCATCACCCCCATTTATCTCTTCCGGACGGACAATCAGATCTATCCCTATATCGGATTTTTGGAAGCAGAACCTCACTTTAAACCCAATTTAAACGAGGTGGAGGAGGTGTTCAGTTGTCCGCTGAAGCGACTTGCCAATGGTGAATGTATCAGGAAAAAAAGAGACCGATTCCTGAAAAACGAGTTTGAGGTTCCCTACTGGGATGTACACCGTGTTCCGGTCTGGGGTGCCACGGCCATGATGATCAGTGAGCTTGTGGAACTCTACAAAGAGTTTGTCCGTGAATAAGATCCCCGGCTTGCAGAGAGATCTGCAAGACGGGCGGATCGGCGGGGTTGTGAATCAGAAACCAAACCCAAAAAGGAAATAGAGATTGTCGGTATTGGGATTAGCGATCATGCTCCCGATCAGGTTCAGTGAAAAGAGGTTGGTGATTTTCAGCTCTTTACTTACTGAAAAACCGGTATCCAGAATGGCGGCTCCTGTAGTGCCGTAAAGATCTGATTTGGAAGGCGTGAAACCAAGAAAGAGTTCCACATTTCCGATTTCATATCCGATCCGTGAGTAGATGGAATTGTCGTCATCATTGGTCACGAAAGAGCCGATGAAGAAGTTGACAGGGAATGATTCTGTACCGGAGTAACCAAAGCCAAGTTCCACAAAGTGGGAAGAACTGCTGAAATAGCTATTCATTGGATCTTCAGGGAATGTGTAATCGGTCAGCAGAAATTGAAAAGCACCGGCAGTTGATTCAATGGTATAAGCCGCATAGAGATCCACTTCTGTCCCGGCAGGGTTTCCATTGGTTGCAAATGCTGCCCATGCGCCTATTTCAAATCCGCCGGAGCTAAAATTGATATCCGGCTGAACGCTGGGTGAATTTCCAAAGTCGGTTCCTCTCCAGACGTAGCGGTTCATAACATCTGTTCCAAGGGTTACCTGAGCAAATAGTTCAGAGGAGAGGGTTAAAAAAACAAGAGGAAGGAGAAGAGCATATTTCAGTTTCGTTGTCATTGTCTTATATTTTATTGTTTTCGTTAATTGTGAAAGCGGTTGATGAGACAGAAGAGCACCCCGGATCCCCATCTGCAGGTGCTCTTTTTTTTATCCTTTGAAGCAGCCGGATTCAGATCCCGGATCGGGATCCTTAATTCATCCTTTGGATAGATTATCCGACACCACGACCGGCTCAGGGTGAGTAACTGCCGAGTTGAGAAGTTCGTACGGGTGAAAAATCGGGATAGGCGTGGTTTCCATGTTCTGAAATATCCAGTCCGTCCGATTCCACTTCCTTCGACACTCTCACTCCAAGGGTATATTTAATGGCTCCGAATACCAGCAGTGAAAAGAGGAAGGTAACTGTCAGAACCGATAGTGTACCGATCAGCTGAACACCGACAGTTGACGCACCGGAGAAGAGACCCACAGCTACAGTTCCCCAAATACCGCAAACACCGTGAACCGAGATCGCCCCGACCGGGTCATCGATTTTCAGCTTGTCGAACATCAGAATGGAAAGAACCACAATCACACCTGCTACAGCGCCAATTGCAACGGCACCGGTGGTTGAGACCACATCAGCTCCCGCAGTAATTCCGACGAGTCCGGCAAGGATACCGTTCAGCGCCATGGGTGCATCCAGACTCTTCATTACAAGCTGAGTGGTAATCATGGAGGCCAGGGCGCCCGCACAGGCAGCCAGGGCTGTGGTCACAAAAACGAAAGAAACTCCGGCAGGATCTGCGCTCAGCACCGAACCTCCGTTGAAACCGAACCATCCTACCCAGAGCAGAAATACACCAACGGTAGCAAGAGGAATATTGTGTGCGGGGATGCCTACTACCTTTCCATCTTTGAACTTACCCGATCTTGGCCCCAGCAGAAGCACGCAAGCCAGACCTGCAGCGCCGCCTACACCATGCACCAAAGTTGATCCTGCAAAATCATAGAAGCCCAGCTCGTCAAGCCAGCCGCCTCCCCATACCCAGCTGCCGGTGACGGGGTAACTGATAGCAAGCAGCAGGGCTCCGAAGATCATAAATGATGAAAGTTTGATGCGCCCGGTTACACAGCCGGACACGATGGTGGCGGCCGTGGCCGCAAACATGGCCTGGAAGATAAAATCGGTCCATATGGTCATCTCTTCGCCATAGGCAGGGGTCAGCATACCCACCGGATCTGAGGAGTCATATCCAATTCCGAAACCGCCAAAGCCAAGAAAACCGTTAAAATCGCCGGGATACATGATCTGAAATCCGACGAAAGCGTAAATCAGGATTCCGGTACAGAGAATGAAGACATTTTTGTAGATCACATTCACGGCATTTTTGGACTGTGTGAGACCGCTCTCCACAGTTGCGAAACCGAGGTGCATGATCAGTACCATGAACGCAGCGATCAGGATCCAGAGGTTGTCGATCATAAATTTCACATAATCAGCAGAGGCAAGAAACTCCTCCATGGAAGCGTAGTATTCCTCCTCATCTGCAGCTACTGGTTCATCAGGCAGCCCTGCGTCCGGATCCTCAAAATCCGGGGTTTCCGGTGACAGAGAAACCGAGTCGGCGAGTGACGGTGTTTCTGAATGTGCCTGATACGAAACCGCCGCCGCGAAGATGAAGAGAACCGATAAAAGAAATGCGACTTTAGTCATTTTACTCATAAGGGGTCTGTTTTAGTTGAAGGTTAGTGTGCCTAAAATTTCAATGTAAGACGGGATCTTGTCAATACTTTTTTAAATTATTTAGCGCTATTTGATTAATTCTTTAATTGATAATAAAAAAGCGCTTTTTGTTGTGCCGGAATTTCCACAACGGGACGGGGAAGGGACAAATCGCGGGAAGAGAATTCAGATAAGGTACTCTTTTTTGAGAGCGGGAATGGTTTCGCCGGTGCCGAAGTCGTCTTCTTCGAGGGTAGTTGTATGAGCTTTAAACAACCCGGACCGAATGGCACTGCTGCAGGGCAGGACCGGTCCGGCTTTAAGGATGGTGCCCTTGGGCAACCCGAAATTTTTGGGCGACCGGCGGGGGATCTGCTGCCGGATCTTGCTCAGCATTTCCAAAGGGGTGAAGTTACTCTGTATGATGCCCTTGATATTTGTACCCCCGAATTAGGATAAAGATTCAAATATCGCCTTTGGCTTCTTTTCGGCAATTTTCAGCAACACTTTTGCCGGTCCCTGGGGTTTACGGCGTCCTTGCTCCCAATTTCTCAGCGTACCTACACTAATGCCAAGAAGGGCTGCAAATTCTTCCTGATTCAATTTGTGTTTTTTGCGTATTTCGACAACATTGGGTTCTTCAATCAGTGTTACCCTCGAAGGTTTTCGTTCTCCTTTACGAATTGCCTTTGCTTCTTTTATACTTTCGACCAGTTCGTTGAAAAATTCTTGCTTTTCATACCACTGGAAGGCATCATCCAAATCTTCCTGCGCCTTTTCGG
>REDA01000005.1 GCA_007693745.1 Balneolaceae bacterium | reverse complement strand
TGGTGATCTGCTGTGTATTCTTGATCGATGTAATACGATTTCGTATGTCCCGCAGATTTGCCATGAATTTATGCCTCAGCTACGGCTAAAATTTGATCTATTGTGCTTTTTGCGGCGGCAACCAGCTCTCCGGAAAATTCGTCATCCAATACACCTGATTTGCGAAGTTCGTCCATTTTTTTTGAAAACTTGACACCGATCGTCTCCAGAAATGTGTCCTCAAACTCCCTGATTTTATTCACGGGCAGTTTTTCAAAGAGGCCTTCACTGTTTATTTTGAGCAGTGCAATCTGTTTGTCAACAGAAAGCGGCTTGTATTCTCCCTGTTTCATCAGTTCAACGGTTCGCTCACCTCTCTTTAGCTGTCGCTGGGTTGCTGCATCAAGATCAGAACCAAACTTGGCAAAAGCTTCAAGTTCCCGATACTGAGCCAGGTCAAGTTTAAGTGTACCGGAAAGTTTCTTCATGGATTTCACCTGGGCCGAGCCCCCTACCCTCGATACGGAGATACCCACATCGATAGCGGGACGAATACCGGAGTTAAACAGGTCTGTATCCAGAAATATCTGGCCATCAGTGATAGAGATTACGTTGGTCGGGATATATGCTGAGACGTCTCCGGCCTGGGTTTCAATTACCGGAAGTGCCGTCAGGGATCCGCCGCCTTTCACTTTAGGAGCCAGTTCTTTCGGGATATTGTTCATTTTTCTGGCTACATCATCATTGTTGATGATTTTAGCAGCACGCTCCAGCAGCCGGCTGTGCAGGTAGAATACATCACCGGGGTAAGCTTCCCGTCCCGGTGGCCTTTTCAGAAGGAGTGAAAGTTCGCGGTAGGCTACAGCCTGTTTTGAGAGATCATCAAATATCACCAGGGCGTGGCGTCCGGTATCCCGGAAATATTCACCTATGGCAGCCCCTGCAAAAGGTGCAATGTAACGCATGGGTGCCGAGGCGCTGGCTGGAGCTGACACGATGGTGGTATAACTCATCGCATCATGTTCTTTCAGCGTATTCACGATGGACGCCACTGTGGATCCTTTCTGGCCAACTACCACATAGATGCAGTAGACCGGAGTATCTGTATCCTGAGTGTCTTTCTGATTGATGATTGTGTCGAGCAAAACAGCTGTTTTACCCGTCTGGCGATCACCAATCACAAGTTCCCGCTGGCCCCGCCCGATCGGAATCAGGGAGTCGATCGCCTTGATACCGGTCTGCAGAGGTTCGTTCACCGGCTGTCTGTAAATCACACCCGGAGCTTTTCGTTCCAGCGGCAGTTCAATGGTTTCGCCTGCAATGGCACCGGCACCGTCGAGCGGTTTGCCGAGGGGATCAATCACCCGGCCAAGTAATCCTTCGCCTACCTGAAGTGAAGCAATCGTTTCCGTTCGTTTTACAGTGTGTCCTTCCATCACGAGATTGGAAGAACCGAAGAGAACAATACCCACGTTATCTTCTTCGAGATTAAGTACCATACCACGCACAGGATTTCCATCTCTGTCGAGAGAATCCGGAAGTTCAACAAGCTCACCTGCCTGCACCTTGGACAAACCATACACACGTGCGATCCCATCTCCAACTTCGAGAACGGTTCCTACATTATAAATGTCGGCCTCACCCTCAAACCCGGTAAGCTGTTTTCGTAATATCGCCGATACTTCATCGGGTCTTACTTGACTCATTCTGATACCTAGTTAATTTTTTATTCAAAAACTGCTGAAGTATACTTCTCTTTCAGCCTGGATAATTTCTGTTTTACTGAACCATCTATGACAGTATCCTCGATCTGTATCAGGATGCCACCAATCAGGCTTTCATCGATTTCTGTACTGAGTTCAACTTTTGAATCAGTCAGCTTTATCAATTCTTTCTCAAGCTGTTTGATCTGATCAGATGACAGAGGATCTGATGAAACGACCCTTATCTCGATAATCCCGAGGAAGTCCTTGTACTGCTTCATGTAGGAGGTTGCGATCCCATTGAGCAGAGCCTCCCTTTTTTTGTCGGACAAAAGCGAGAGAAACTGCATGGTTGCCGAATCTACCTTGCCTTTAAAAATATCCCTGAGAACAGCTTTTTTCTGCGCCTGTCTTATCACAGGGCTTTTCAGGAACAAACCAAGATCCGGAGATGAGTTCAGTGTATTCCCGATCAACTGGAAATCCTTAAACCGTGTTTCCTGCTGACCCGTCTCTGAGGCGCTGTCTAACATCGCTTTAGCGTAACGTCTGATCGCCTGACTTGCACTCATCTTTTAATTCCTCTTGGATAGATCCTGAATAAATGAATCTACAAGTTTTCTGTTCTTTTTACTGTCGAGCTCTGATTTGATAATCAGAGAGGCTGATTCAATAGCAAGTTCAGCTACTTCATTCTTCAGCTCCCTCAGTGCCTTCAGTTTTTCCTGCTCGATTGTATTACGCGCCTCTTCGAGGATACGCGCCGCTTCCTGTTTGGATTTTTCTATACGCTCTGTACGCAGTTGTTCCGCATCTGCAATGGCTTCCTTACGGATTTGCTGAGCTGCTGATTCGGCGTCCTTGAGCGCTTTTTCATTGTCCCGGGAGATCTCTTCAGCTCTTGAGAGTGCTTTTTCAGCAGCCTCAAGAGAGTTTTTGATACTATCTTCTCTCTCATTCAGCGCATTCATTATAGGCGGAACGAGCCATCTGTTCATTGCCCATAAAAAAAGCAGAGTAGAAAATAGTACCCAGACACCAAAACCGGTTTCAAACGAAAGCAATCCGCCTGAGAGAAAATAGTACATCATAAGGCTCTGTTAATCTGCACCCAATCCAAGCGCAAGAATGATACAGACAATTGCTCCAATCAGAGCAACACCTTCGATAAATACAGCTGTAAGCAACATAGCACCCCGGATATCACCTGCAGCCTCTGGCTGTCTCGCAATGCTTTCTGTTGCACTTTTTCCAATCATACCAATACCGAAAGCTGCTGAAAAAGCAATAATACCGGCTCCTATTCCTGCTGCTAATGCACTCATAATTGTTACCTATTTGTTTTGTTTAAGTGTTTTATCGTTAATTCACATCTTTTGCATGCGCAACAGATGTCTCATCATGCTCATGGTGATGCTCTTCCACTGCCATCCCGATGAATACTGCAGAAAGCAGGGTAAATACATAGGCCTGGATAAATGCCACAAGTGCCTTCAGAAAGTAGAGAGCCGTTGTCAGCAGAACCCAAAAGACACCTGAACTCACACCTACCCATGCTCCGAACATTTCGGTAAAAACAAATACCAGTCCAAGAATGCTCACAATCATAATTTTCCCTGAAAGCATGTTTGCAAAAAGACGAATAGCCAGAGCAAATGGTTTGGTAAAAAGCCCAAGTATTTCAACGGGTGTGAGAATTATCCGGGACCATGCAGGTACGCCGGGAAACACAAATACATGAGCCCAGTGATCCCTTGTACCGTTTAATTGCGTTACAAAAAATGTTATGATGGCCAGTGTTGCTGTGACAGTTAGATTTGCAGTAGCGGCTGCAGCCCAGGGAAGCAGACCAAAAAGGTTTAAAAACGCTATGGTCATAAACATGGTGAAAAGAAAGGGCACAAACTTCCTGTATTTGTCGGCAGGGATAAACTCTTTTGCGATCTGATCACGAATAAATGTAAAGAAGACTTCAAATATATTCTGAAATGCACCCCTTGGCTCACTCACTCGTCCCGGTCCTGCACGGTATTGACGACCAGCCAGCCAGGTGATGATAAAGGTCAGCAACAGACCAAACCAGACATAGATCAGGTGAGATGTAATCGATAAATCGAGTGTGATTGCTTCACCGTCGGTACGAACCAAACCTGCTTCTGTTACCTGAAATAGTCCTGACTCGGTGGCTTCTTTGGTATTTGAGTAGAATTTCCATTCACCGCCTGACCACAAAATCCTGGGCAGATACACCTTGGTCCAGGGTAACTCAAAATAGTCGTGATTTGAAACTTTCCCCATCACATCAATGGGCGGGTCAGAGGCTTCTGCAGCATCTGTACTGGAAAGATCAGAACCTTCTGCAAAAAGAGGGGTGCTGATTAAATGCAATAATACGATAACTAAGGGGAAAATAATCTTTCCTGAAGGCATTCTCTGTGTCAGAACGAACTGTTCGTATGATTAATTTTATTCGTAAGGTAAATCACTTCAAAAACAGAATAACAAACATAAGAAATTATGAAGCTAAAAGTAAACCCTGTTTCATCGATTTTTGTAAGGATTAAAACAAGCGCAAATAGTGCACATATCAAAAAAAAACGTGCTGCGAGGCTGTAGTAGTAGTATTTCACAAAATTTTCCAGCCCTTTCCTGCGATAAATAAAAAGAGCTCCCAACTGCAAGCCAACTGCCAAAAATCCCAGCAGAAATCCTGAGATCACAGCTGGCGCAGATATCTGTGGGAAACTAATCAGCATCAGAATTAAAACAGCAGAGGGGAGCAGTAAGCCGTATATCAGCAGTCGCCGGAGTTCTTTCCTGTTATAAAAGCTCATAATTCATTTGTCACCCATGCCAGAGGTGACCTTTTTGATTACCCTCGAGAAAATACCGGTCATAATAAGCAATCCGGTTACAATGCCGGCAAGTAACATCCAGGGGGAAGTCTCCCATCTCTGATCCAGCCAATATCCGGCCAGTACAGGGGCACTGAGTGCGACCGCCAGCTCTGCGCCAAGCCCAAGGAATTCGATATATTTTTTATTCCCGGATCCGCTGAACAAGAAGATCAGGAATTTTGGTTCACGAGTTCCGCCCGCTGAAAGCCCTTGGACGGGAGGTTTTCCACGATATCCTGTTTACTCATACGGCAGCTGCCATTGATAAAGGCGCCCTCTTCCACTACCAGCGATTTTGTGATGATATCCCCGATCATTTGTGCCGTATTCCGAAGTGTCACTTTGCCGGTGATCTTCAAAATCCCTCTTACTTTGCCGGCAACATCTGCTTCAATAGAACTGATATTGCCCTCTATTTCAGCAGGCGATGAGATGATAACCTTGCCTTTGCACACAATCTCCCCCTCGATGCGGCCTGCAATTCTTATATCACTCTTCGAGTTGATGGTTCCTTTAACCGATGTTCCCTCACTGATCATATTCAGATTGGGCATTTTATTTGCTGTTCCGTTCAATGGTGCAGGATTTTTTTGTGTGAACATGTAACAATATACAATTTAAATTAAAAAATGAAGCGGATCTTGAGGGATTCCGTTTTTCCATATTTCAAGATGCAGGTGAGAACCACTGCTTAACACCCCTCTGTGCCCGACCCTTCCCAGAGTTTGCCCTTTCAGAACAAAATCCCCTTTCGACTTATTGAGTTGTTCAGCATGTTTGTAAATACTCATAATGCCATCACGATGCTGAACATAAATCATTAATCCGTAGTTAATGGTCCAGGAAGTATTTACGACCATCCCTCCTGCAATCGCCCTGAACTCTCGTCCGGAAGGGGCCGCTATGTCAATACCCAGGTGTCCTGATTCTCTTGAAAAATGCTGCGTAAGAGCTCCTTCAACGGGGAAAAGTCCTGGAAATTGCCGCCCGCTTCCGGTTCTCATGAAATTTTGAATTTCATCGGGCGTGAGCATTTCATATGCATATACGGGTGCCGAGCCCCTGTAAAAACGGCTGGCCGGCTGACTGATATTGGCAATCAGATCGCCACGAACATCAAACAGGGTGTCCGGAACATCCCTGACAAACGATTTCAGATCATCCAGCTGCATATCCCTTGCAAGCAGCGAGTCCTGAAGGGCATTCACCCTTTCGCTAATGGCGATAACCTCACTGCGGAAGTTATCATCCAGCTTTCTCTGGTAGACACTGTTTAAAGGGGTAAAGAAAAATATCAGCCCGGATAAAAACACCGAAAATGCAGCAACGACCAGCATCACAAGAATCATGTCTTTGGACCTGAGCCTGAATGAAGTGGCCATATCGGGTTCATTCTCATCCAGAAGAACGAGTGTAACCCCTTCTTTTTTTTCGGTAAATACTCTTTTTAGAAATTCCCACATAGGCTCGGGCTGAAATCAATTGCGGTCTGCGAAAGGCTGCTCACGTGCCTCAGGAGACAGAATAATTTGGCGCTTCTTTTGTAATCTGTACAGAATGCGGGTGGCTCTCCCTGTAACCGGCCGGGGATATTTTCACAAACTCCGCTTTCTTGAGCGACTTGATATCCGCCGCTCCCACATACCCCATGGCGGCCCGCAGACCGCCGGTAATCTGATGCACAACTTCACCCAGCATGCCCTTGTAGGGAACTCTCCCCTCGATTCCCTCCGGAACCAGCTTCAGATCATCTTCAACATCCTGAAAGTATCTGTCTTTGGATCCCCTTTTCATGGCACCCAGGCTTCCCATACCTCTGTAGGATTTATATTTTCTTGCTTCGTAGATAACGGTTTCACCCGGACTCTCGTCAACCCCCGCAAACATGGAACCCATCATTACGGCATCGGCGCCACCCGCAATCGCCTTTGGAATATCACCGGTCTGTTTGATCCCCCCGTCGGCGATCAGCCCCACACCCCTTTTTGAAGTCACCTGTGCCACTTCCATTACTGCCGAAAGCTGGGGAACTCCCACGCCCGTTACAACTCTGGTTGTACAGATGGAACCGGGTCCCACACCAACTTTTACCACATCGGCTCCTGCGTCAATCAACGCTTCCGCTGCAGAAGCTGTTGCGATATTTCCGCCAACAACAGCCAGTTCGGGATACTTCGTTTTTATTCGTTTCACCATCTCAAGAACACCCCGGGAATGGCCATGTGCCGTATCAACAGTAACCATATCAACCCCGGATTCAACCAGCGCTTCTATCCGCTCCATCGTATCGGGAGTTACACCCACGGCAGCTCCCACACGCAACCGGCCCATTTCATCCTTGCAGGCGTTGGGAAAGTTCATCTTTTTCTCTATATCCTTAAACGTAATCAGTCCAACCAGAATTTTCTCTTTGCTGACAATCGGAAGCTTCTCAACTTTATACTGCTGCAGGATCTGTTCCGCCTCTTCCAGACTTGTGTTTTCCTTGGCCGTAATCAGATTGTCCCTCGTCATGATCACCCCGAGTGTTTTATTTTCGGAATGTTCAAAGCGAAGATCACGATTGGTGACAATACCGATGAGGCGGTTTCCCTGCTCTACAATCGGTATTCCCCCGATCTTGTGCATTCTCATTAATGCCCGCGCATCTTTCACCGTCGCTTCCGGCGGCAGTGTTACCGGATCCACAATCATCCCGCTTTCACTTCGTTTGACAAGTCTTACATGTTCAGCCTGCTCCTCAATGGTCATATTCTTGTGCAGCATGGCAATACCACCTTCTCTTGCCAGGGAAATAGCCAGCCTGTATTCTGATACTGTATCCATTGCCGCACTCATTACGGGAATGTTCAACGTCAGTCCGGGAGCAAGCTCCACACGGGTATCGGTATCTCTGGGCAATACAGCTGAGTAACCCGGAACGAGCAGTACATCATCATAGGTCAGACCCTGCCGGGATATCTTGTCTGTTGGGTTGAGTTTATCCATGGTAGTGGCTCGTGGTTTACATTTTTGATAAGATAAAAAAACCCCGCGAACTATAACGGACCTTTTCCAAATTTATCGTGGGAGCCGTTGAAAACTTCTTTATCTTTTAAAAAGCGGCTTATAACCGGTTGCGTCCGAAATTCCTGAATGGGCTGATACCCTTTTTTTTACTGAATTCTCCTGTGCTGCTCACTACTTTAATGGCATGAATGTAATTTTTTTACAAACCTATCCCATCTATCATGAGGGGCTTTCGGAAGAGCAGTGGCTTTCTCTTGAAAACAGGGATAAATGGATGCCCGCCCTCACTGTGAGCCTGGGGTATCCGTGCGAATTATGGGCGGTAGGTAAAAAATCGTCCGTTCATACGTACCGGTGGAATGATGACATATCGGTTACGATACGTCTTTTCCCGGCCGACTCCCTCTCCGGCCGGACCAAAAAGCATACCAGCAGAGAGCTGGTCCGATACGCCGGGGATCAGGAAATAGGCCATCTTTTCCTGAAGGGTACCGACGGGGGGGCCGGCCTTCAGATCCTTAAGGATCTTTTGATTCCACGCACTATTCCCTGGTCCTTCGTCGTGGGTGGTGAATATCATAGCCGCTTTAATTCAGCGGCTTCGTCAGTGCTTTGTGAAACCCGCAATCAGCTCACTTTTCTGCGTAACCCGACCTGGTTCAGAAAACAGTTCAGCAGATCAACGATCAACCCGAATGCATTCATTCTTCCAAAATCCGTTGATACAGAACACTTTTGCCCAAATCAGACGGTTTCCAAAGAGTGGGATGTGATTACTGCCGGCAGGCTGATGGATTATTATAAAGACTATTCTGCCCTGAAAGAGCTGTCGGGCTCTCTCAGGGTCGCTGTTTTGGGTGGGGGTGCTGCAGAAGAGGCTCTCAGAAAACAGATGCCGGATATAGAATGGCTGGGACAGGTTCCCAATCATCAGATTCCTGAGTATCTCGTCAAGGCCCGCTCTTTTTTTCATACCAGCCTGAACGATCACTTCCCGAGGGTAATCCCCGAGGCCGCCGCCTGCGGAGTCCCGGTGATCGCTTTTGGGCAGTCTATTGCTTCCGATGTACTGCCGGCGGACATCGGTTTGCGAATCAGCAGAAAAAAAAGGGCTTCAGATGAGATTCTGAAACTACTTGATGACGATGCAAAACTTCTTGAAATGGGAAAAAAAGCGAGGAATTTTGCCGAACAGCGATGGCACAAACATTCTTCCCTCCCACTGCTGAAAAAAGTGCTGGGTGCGTATTGAAAAATGTTCTGACATATCTGAAAAAAAAGGGGGAAACACTTCAGGAGTATGCCGGTACAGAACAGGGTAAACTCCTCTCCAGTCTCTCGAAAAAGCTGTTTCATGCGGGTCTGGTCCTGATCCTGATATGGCAGATATGGTCTGTGGGTGTTGGTGAGGTTATCAGTAATATTCCAAAAAACCCCCTCTTCTATCTCATCTTTCTGATTCTCTATGCGGGGCTTCCACTCTCAGAATATTTTATTTACAGAAGAAAAGTACCGATCTCCTTTCTTGAAAGTCAGTGGATTTTCCATTACAAACGGATCTACAACAAATTCTTTGTTGGATATTCCGGTGAAGTGTACCTCTTTACTTGGCTGAACAAGCGTTTTAACACGCCTAAAAATGAGGTCTTTGCTTTCATTCGCGACAATAACTCTCTCTCCGTTGTCGCCTCCTGGCTTGTGGTCTCCGGTATTTCCGGCTGGCTTCTGCTCACCGACGAAACCGGACTGGCCGCCATGATACAGGAAGAAATCCGCCTCTTTCTTCTCGTTTTTTTCATCGCAATCGCCATTTACGTAACACTCGCATCAATTTTTAAGAGAAAACTCTATTCCCTGAGCTTGCGCGATACGTCCGTTCTCTTCTCTGTTCATACGTCAAGAACACTTCTGCTGGCACTTTTGCAGGTTTATCAGTGGTTTATCATTATACCCTACGCAGGACTTCAGCTTCTGTTCAATTTCCTTGCTCTTCAAATGGTGATCGGGAAAATTCCCTTTATTCCTAACAAGGAGCTGATCTACATCTCCCTGAGCCTCTACCTGGCTCAGGCTACGGATATTCCGCTTGAAGAGTTTACCAGCCTGCTCGTCATTAACCTGCTGCTTGAAAAAGGCCTCAGCCTGCTAACACTCTTTATGGCAAAAAAATCATTGTAACGATTACCACATCCCTCTACCTTTACACCATGAAATGGTTAAAAAGATTATTCAGGCGGGTCCGTTTTATCTTTGACGTTGCCCATACACTGGGAGCCGATCTCCCCTCCAAAGTGAAAATGGTTGCAGGAGGAATCTGGCTGCTCATCAATGACAGCTGGAAAAGCAGATTGCGTTTTACAGCTCAAATCTGCCTTGATGGCAGGAGTTGTCCGTTTTTTTTTGAAGACGCCGGCGACTTTGAGCTTCTTGATGAAGTTTTTTTAAAAGGTTCCTATTACTTCAGCCAATTGGCGGGCGATCGCCCCGTGATTTTCGATATTGGAGCCAATATCGGGGTTTCAACTCTCTTTTTCGCCCTCAAGTGGCCTGGAGCAACCATCTGCAGTGTGGAACCCGATCCTGAAAACTTCAGGAGACTGAAGCAGATCACATCTGTTTTACCCAATATTTCACTCTACAACCTCGCTGTCTGGTCTGAGATATCTGAAATCCCGTTTTACCGTAACGTCAAAAGAGGGTCCTCCTCCTCTGTTCTTTCCACCGGGAACCATAAAGAGAAAATTTTCATCGCCACGATCACTCTCTCTGAGCTGATGGAACAGACCGGAACAAAACAGGTATCACTGTTAAAATTTGACGTTGAGGGAGCGGAAGAGAAGGTCTTTTCCGGATTCACTCAATTTCAGAACATTGAACAGCTTGCCGGAGAGCTGCATCACGATCTTTGCAATACTTCGGGCCTCGTTGAAACGTTGAAAAAAAAATACAATAAAATCGAATTTCATCCCTTGAAGGAAAAACGGGAATACGTCATTGCCACGAGGGAATAACCAAACAACTCTACCCATGAGCTCCTTACTATTGACACTGCTGCTCTCTTCATTCTTATTTCTTCCAGCCGGTTTTCAGGATCCCGCTCAAAATGAGTGCAGGGATTCCGAGGAAAGTATAACATTTACCAAACCCGACGATATCTGGTCGAAAACCAAAGATGGATCCTCTTTCAGTGAGTTCTGGAACTACCAGATCTATCTGGACAACGGAATGAGTCTCTACATGATTTTCTCCGTTTCAGACATCTCTCCCTTCTCTTCCGCTGTGAGCGGTCTGAGAATCTCGATGTATGATCTCGATGGAGAAAACTTTGAAATCAGCAGGGAGTATCCGCTCGAAAATCTAACTCAGGAGCAGGATGGGCACAAGTTCAACCTCAATCCGAGACAGGATAACATCTGGTTCAGGGGAGCCCTGCCGGATCATCACGAGATCTATGTGAATACTGCCAAAGATGGAAACCGTTTCGACATTCATCTTACTTTTGACAATATCTCACCGGGTGTGATCGCAGGTGACGGGAAGTACACGATCAACGGGAAGGAGGTCGGAGTGATTACACACATTCCTTTCGCAACCGTAAGCGGTCATGCAGGTATCAACGACAACATCAAGGAAGTTTCGGGTACTGCCTACATGGATCACACATTTCACTTTGAAAACACCGGCCGAAGCCTTCACAGCGGATACCGGTTTGTGCATCACAACTCACCCGGGGAGTGGGAGGTTACCTACTTCATCCAGCCCAAATCGATGAACGAACAGGACTTTATCGGATACCACCTCAGCAATTCCGGGGGCACGGTAACCGCTACCAGATTTGGTGTGCCGTTCGGGATCAAATCATTTATTTCAGATCAGAGAGTATTTCCTTCCGATTTTTCACTGCAGCGGGAGTGTCATCCCCCCCTGCGCTATCAGTTCCGGAAAGAGATCGATCGCCGTTCGGTCTTTGCAGACCTGAACTGGGTGGCACGGAATCTTGCCAGGAGGGTTCTCGGGGGTGAGATCTACGATCACAGAGGAACAGGCTATATCATTACAGATGAAAACGAACCTAAACCAGGATACGTAAATTATTTTATTGCCCGCTGAGAAGATTCTTTTGCATATAGTACTTACCTTTAGCCACCGACGATTCCGGTCTGTGGACTATTCTCATCCAATCATAATGATTACTTCCTCAAAGAATCCATGAAGGAAAATAAAAATTACCTGCGTCCTGTTATCCGTTTTGTAATCCGCTATCCCTATCTGATCTTACTGGTTGCCCTGGCTCTTTCCGTTTACGGAGCCATGCAGGCCAAGGACCTGGATATTGAAACGGATTACTCCAACCTTATTCCCGAAACGTACCCCAGCATCATTGCCCTTGAAGAGGTGAGAGCCACCGTGGGCGGGGAAGGCAGCGACGTCGCTGTCGGGATCATCAGTCCTTCATTTGAGGCCTCCAGGGCGTTTGCCGAAGATCTGATTCCACGGGCACTGGCCATGACGCGGGGCGGAGTGCCCTATCTGAGCAGTGTCGAATTTGAAAGAGAGACGGAATTTCTGAGAAACAATGCACTCTATTTTGCCACGGATGATGAGCTCGAAAGGCTGATCAGCTATCTTGAAGAAGAGCTTGAGGAATCCATTCTTGATCTGAATCCCTTTTTCCTGGATCTTGAGTTTGATGATGAGGAAAACGGTGAAGAGAGCAGCAGAGAGGAAGATCTGGAAGAGTTTGAAGATCTCTATAACTGGCTCGTTGGAAATGATTATCCGATTCATGCCGACGGTACATCCATGACCCTGCGTTTTTTTCCCGGCGGATCTCAAACCAATATTCGTTTTATTGATGCACTTTACCGCGACATGGAAGCCCTGATTGCCGAACTGGATCCGGCTTCCTACCATCCGGAGCTCGAAATTGTGCTTGCTGGAAGATTAATGCACCGGAGTATCCAGGTACAGGCGATCAGAAATGATGTAGCCAAGACCTTTGGAATCGGCGCCTCAACCGTGATGCTGATCGTTCTTCTCTATTTCCTTTACAAATCCTACTATGCCAGGGCTGCCGGCAAATTTGTGCCAAAAATTTTGTTCCAGGAGATCTTACGGCTTCCCATTCTGTTTTTGATTATCGCTGTTCCTCTGATCATGAGCCTTACCTGGACCTTCGGGACGGCCGCCCTGATTATCGGGAATCTGAACCTGATGACTTCGACACTGGCACTGCTGCTGTTCGGACTCGGGATTGATTTTGGGGTTCACTATTTTGGGCGGTATTCTGAAGAAAGAGCCGCCGGAAAACCACTCGAGGAAGCTGCTGAACTCACATTCACCACTACCGGTAAGGCGGTGATGATCGCGGCCTCCACCACAGCCGCAGCTCTTTTTGTGCTGATGATCGCGGATTTCAGGGGGTTCAGCGAGTTTGGGTTTATTGCCGGAATCGGAATCTTCTTTGCCGTTTGTGCCATGCTCGGTGTGATGCCGGCAGTGATTACCATCCTCGAAAGATGGAACCTTCTGAAACTGAATGTAACAGGACAGCAGGTGGTTTACGCCAAAAACACAGGAAAGAGATTTCCTGCATCCCGCACTGTACTGGTGCTGAGCTCTGTGGCAGTAGTGCTGGCCATACTCTTCTTACCCAGGGTTTCATTCGAGTACAATTTTGATAATCTGGATCCCAGATATCCTGAGTTCGAGGCAAAAAAAGCCATTGTGGATGGGTATTCAAGCGCAAGAAGGGGCAGTAATCCCGCCTATATTGTAGCGGGATCCCATGAGGAAGCCACCTATATCGCAGAACATATCCGGGAGATGTCTGAGAGCAATCCCTACACCACCATCAGTGATGTCCGGACACTTCAGGATCGTTACCCCCTTGTGGAGGAAGATGTACAGCGACGCCTCGGAAGGATCGATGAAGTGAGAGCTCTTCTTGCACGCCCCTTCTTTGCGGAGGACGACTCCGAAGAGATTGAACGGCTCAGAACCGCTTCACAAACAACCGGTCCGATCGATCTGGATGATGTGCCCGACTATCTGAAGGATATGTTTACAACACGCGACGGGGAGATAGGCACGTTTGTCATGATCTATCCGGGAGTCGGCTTGTCGGACGGCCGCCAGTCGATCGCCTTTGCAAATGAAGCCGGCCGAATAGAACTGGACGACGGCAGGGTGTTCTATGCCGGATCCACTTCGATTATTGCTGCGGATATGCTGCAGCTCATGCAAAAAGAGTCGCCCTGGATGGTTGGCCTGGTCTTTACCCTCATTGTGATGATTATGCTCTACTACTTCCGCTCGTTCAAATGGGCAATGCTGGCCCTGCTGCCGCTGACGGTCGGACTCCTCTGGATGCTATTAATCATGGAAATTTTCAGTATGAAACTGAACTTCTTTAACCTTGTGGTGCTTCCGGCCATTATCGGTATCGCCAACGACGACGGGGTACACCTGGCAAGCCGTTACCGCGACAAGGGAAAGGGAAGTATCATGAGTGTGCTCAGATCAACCGGTGAGCACTGTGTGATTGGAACCCTCACTACCATGGTGGGCTTTATCGGACTTCTGTTCAGTTTCCATCCGGGACTCAGAACCATCGGTGAGCTGGCTCTGATCGGTGTGATTACAACGCTGCTGGCAGCACTGATTTTTCTTCCGGCACTTGCACAGTGGCTTGAAGACACAGACAGAATCTGAACGGCTTACATTCCCGCCGGCCTGCTCTCTGAAAGCTGATTATTCGCCGGAAAGCCGGAACCCTGTAAATAAGTACTGTTTTACAAAGCGATATTAAACCGGTATTGTAAAATCTTTAAAAAACGTTGTTTTATTTAATTCACTCATAGTAGTATATTTACAAATGGCTACATTTAAACTTAATCAAAAACCAAATCTAACTAAGATTATGAGATTACTTTCAACGATTATCGCGTCAATCGCACTGCTATTGATGCTGAATACAACTGCCGTCCAGGCTCAGGTATGGGAAAACCTTCCGGGACAGGCACGATCGATTGCCGCGGGCGGTGACAGCACCGACGTGGTTTGGGCAATCGGACAGAGCCGGAATATCTTCAGATGGAATGAGGACTCATTCACATGGCAGAACATGGCCGGTAACGCAGATCGTATCGCCGTTGCTGACAATGGTGTACCCTGGGCCATCAATAATCTTCAGATCTACAGACTCCGCGGACAAGTGTGGCAGTCCCTTCCCGGAAGAGCCCGGGATATCGGTGCCGGTGGCGGTGAAGTATTCGTGATTGGAGAGGGTGGAGCCGTTTTCAAATGGAACGAAGACTCCTTTACATGGCAGAATATGGGTGGAAACGCCGAGCGGATTACGGTGGATGACAACGGAATCCCCTGGGTAATCAATGACCTTCAGATTTACAGACTGCGCGGTGCAGTATGGCAAAATATGCCCGGGAAGGCAACGGATATCGGTGCCGGAGGTGGTGAAGTCTGGTCCATTGGTGAAAGCGGCGCAGTATACAGATGGAATGACGCCGGGTTTGTCTGGATGAACGTGGGTGGCAATGTGCGGGCAATCGCTGCCGGCGGAACCGGGACACCCTATGCCATTCAGCGAGACGGGAATCTTGTTTACCGCCTCAGAGGCTGGAGATAAGAACCTGACTGAGAAACACATTCTCTAAACAGAGATCCGCCGCCTGCAAAACGGCGGATCTTTTTTTTTAAATGACAAAGAGTGATTGGCAAAGGCCAGGTTCCGGACAACCCTCTTTTCTTTTGTTTACAAACAATATCCAGTCTGACTTTCAGCAGCAGCTGCAACCACTGAAAATAACTCTGCATGGCATCCCCTCCACGAGTCAGTTGCCTGATGGTAACGGCCAACAGAAAAGAAATTGCCAAACGGGCAATCCTCTGTTTTAAAAGACAGACCTATCCCAATAAGGAGCTGGTAATCATCGATGATGGTGAGACAGATTACTCCGAGATCCTCACCGATATCCCCGATTCTGATCTTCAGTACATCCGAATCCCTAAAGATGATCATCTTCGGCTCGGTGGACTCAGGAATTTGTCCCTGGAAGCTGCCAAGGGGGACTATCTGGTTCAGTGGGATGATGATGACTGGTATCACGACGACCGGATCACACTGCAGGCAAAAGTTCTGCAGAACGGATCGGACGCCTGTTGTCTCAGCTATTCTCTGATTCATATCCAGGATGGTGAGTTTAAGGACTTTCCATTTATCGGCAGCCTCACTTACGGTATCCCCGGAAGCATTATGCACGTGAACAGTGACGTGATACGCTATCCGAATTATATCAAGGCAGAAGACACGGTCTATCTCGATCACTGGAAAAAGAAAAAATACACCATCATGCCAAAAGATATGGCATACCTTTTCATTCGCTGCTACCATGGCTCCAATACCTGGAACGCAGAACACTTCAGAAGGCGTATGAGAAACAGCCCGGTTCGCTTTCTTAATTTTATCTGGTATCGGTACATCAAAAAAGATCTTGTCAAACACCCCTATTTCAGAATGGAAGGGAATCTCAAAAGTTCTGTTGAACAGTACCTGGAAGACTCAAAAGCGCTCCGGATCTTTTAGCTGATTCCTTACTGACGCGGTACCTGCAGCGCCTCAGCGGCAGTCGCAGATGAACAAAAGCCGTCTTTAAAGCTTCTAACCCAGAAGTCCACACTCTCCCGTCTTCTTTGAACATATTCACAACGGGTCGAATACCTGCCTTCCAGTTCGTCCGCATAACCTTTTACATCGGCGGCTACTGCCGTTTTAAGCTCTTCAGGCAACTCTGACCAACCCAAAAGAGAGAATATCTCTTCCATTCTTTTTCGCTCACCTCGCGCCGTTGCCATGAGCTTAAGCTTCTTTTGAGTACCCGCTTTCGGGCCTGAAACTGCTTCTTTGATTTCCTGTCTGAGTTTTCTGGCTGTATTCATCTGTTTTCCTCCACTATTGTTGTTTGTTTAAATACAAAATAAGGGAGGGGTGTGACAACATAATGTCACACATAAAAACAGTTCCAAAAAAAAATTCTACGTCAGCAGCCCTGCTCTCTTAAATATTTCATCCACTCTTCTCATGTGATACTGCAGATCAAATGCCTCTTCAATCTCTTCGCTTGTTAAGTACCGCTGTATCTGATCATTACTCTCTGCAAGATCCCGGAAGCCCGTCTGCTGCTGCCATGCTTTCATGGCAAGGGGCTGCACCGTGTCATAAGCCATTTCCCTTGAACACCCTTTCTCTATCAGCATGAGCAGCAACCGCTGAGAGAAAACAAGCCCATGCGTTTTATCCATATTCAGTTTCATCTGCTCAGGATAAACGACAAGGTTTTCAACAACATGGTTAAATCTGTAGAGCATGTAGTGAAGAAGAATTGTGGCATCCGGCAGGATAATGCGTTCCGCCGACGAATGAGAGATATCCCGCTCATGCCACAGCGGAATATTCTCAAATGCAGTAATCATATAACCCCTTAAAACCCTGGCACAACCCGTGATGTTTTCAGAACTGATCGGATTTCGTTTATGTGGCATGGCGGACGACCCTTTTTGTCCCCTGCTGAAAAACTCTTCCGCCTCTCGCAGCTCGGTACGCTGAAGATGCCGGATTTCCACAGCAATCTTTTCAAGACTCGATCCAATCAGCGCCAAAACTGACATATAATGAGCATGGCGGTCTCGCTGCAGCGTCTGTGTGGAAACAGGCGCAGGCTGAATGCCCAGCAGATCGCATGTAATCTTTTCAACTTCGGGCGGAATGTGTGCAAATGTTCCCACCGCACCTGATAATTTTCCAAACTCCACATCTTCTGCGGCCAGCTCAAATCGCTTCAGGTTGCGCTTCATTTCGGCATACCACAGAGCGCACTTAAGGCCGAATGTTGTAGGCTCTGCGTGGACGCCATGAGTGCGTCCCATCATCACCGTGAACTTGTGCTCCAGTGCTTTTTCTGAGAGTGTTACCAGGAGCTTGTCTATCGCTTCACGAATCAGCTGGTTCGCCTTTTTGAGCCGGAGTCCGTTGGCTGTATCAACAACATCGGTGGATGTAAGTCCGTAATGGACCCATTTTTTTTCCTCTCCGAGCGATTCCGAAACTGCACGGGTAAATGCAACCACATCATGCCGTGTCTCATTCTCGATCGCTTTGATTCTCTCAATATCAAATGTCGCCTTTTCATAGAGCCGATCCACATCCTCTTCCGGAATTACCCCCAGCCGGCTCCAGGCACGGCAGGCCGCCAGCTCCACATCAAGCCAGGCCTGAAACTGCGCCTTTTCGGTCCATATTGCAGACATCTCTTCACGTGAATAACGTTCAATCATAGTAAAATTGGTGTTTGGGATTCATAGTATTTGAAACTCTGATTCATCTGCTTTGCTGACCCAACTTAAAAGCGGCCCATTAATCTTGAACCGGTATTTTTATCAGGCTCCCGGCTTCGATCCTCTCATCCAGTTGCAGCTGATTGATTATGGCCACCTCTTCCGGATCGATCTGCATGGGCAGCTCCGATGGCAGCAGTTCACGAAGTGAAATACTCTGCTGAACTTCCACGAGTTCAATTCGGACCGGCTGAATTGCCAGTTTTAACGGATCGGTGAGTGCATTAAACGAAGCCACAGAAAGCGTGAAGTCCATACTGTAGCTGCTGAATTTGTCTTCATCGGTATAATTGACAAACCGGTAAACCCTGCCTGCGTACTCCACTGCATAGATCTGAACCTTCAACCGGTCTCCATTCTCCTCTTCGATCGTGAATACCGCTTCATAACCGGCGTAACGTCCGCTGCTTCTGAGTGACCTCTCTGATTCAGGTTCTATATCATTTGCCCGCAAAAATGACCCGACGGACTCCCTCGCCGTTTCCGAATCCGGATCGGTTCTGAGAATCATGACTCCGTCTCTTCCGGGACTGATCGCCACAACTCTTGTGGGTTGATTCACGATCTGCCAGTTCTCCGGATAGGCAAACTGAAACTCCAGCTCCGGATGGTAGTAAATTCCCTCTTCCGTGAATCCGTTTCTGGGGTTTTCACCAAATGTCATTCCCCGAATCATTTCAAGATACTCCCTGCCATTCACCCGGTTTTGTTCAACTCCCCTTTCAGCCCATACGAGTGCCAGTTCCGGGATGGAACGCTCCCGTTGTCCGGGGTCCGGATGGGTGGATAAAAAATTTGGAAGCGTTTGACCGGCACGATCAGACAACCTCCTAAGCGTTGTAAAGAATGCAGCCCCTTCCGCCGCATCAAACCCGCTTTTTGCAGCGTACTCCACACCCAGCCGGTCAGATTCCCTCTCATGCTCACGGCTGTTTCTTAAGAAAAGCAGCTGTGCCGCCGTTCCGCTCAGGTTCAAAATACTCTCTCCCGGCAGGCCGAGCAATTCCTGCCCAAGAATGGCTCCTCCAATAACTACAATTTGTCCGACCATCTGCTGCAGCCCTCTCTGCGAGGCGTGCCTGGCAGCAACGTGGCCAATTTCGTGCCCTGTTACAACAGCCAGCTGAGCCTCATTGTTCATGTGAACCATCAATCCCCTGGTCACATACACATAACCGCCAGGCAATGCAAACGCATTCACAACAGGGCTGTCCAGAATTCTGAACGTAAACTCCGTATTTCTGAACTGTTCCGCAGTGTCTTCTCTTCTCATATGGCTGTTTTCAAGAATCAACTCACCCAATCCGGTGAAGTAGTTCTGAACTATTTCATCATTGTAGTACCCAAACTCAGCAACGATCTCTGAATCCACCTGCCTGCCAATTTCCACTTCCTGATTCCAGGAGTACGCATAGGCACGGTTCACTCCCGAAACCGGACTCTGCTGTACCACACAGGAGCTGCTGAAGGTAAAGAGCACAATCACAGAGAACGCGATCACGCTGTTGCTGTTAATTCTGAATTTGTTTCTTCCAATCACTTTTCTTGCCCTCCAATTTTTATTTAAAACGGTTCCCTGTTCATGCCATCGTTATCCCGTTCCACAATATCTCCCTCCTGTTCTCCCCCGGCTATCCGTTCACCCAGTCTCATCAGGTGCTCGGCTACATGCAACAGAGCCAGTGAATCCAGCTCACAATATTTTTTCATGATATCCGGAATATACGAAAGTTCCTGTGGTGTAAGTAAACCGCATTTGAAACTGATCCACGCATTCATCGCAGAGGATCCGTCCTGAATCGCTGATTTCTCTTTTTGTATCACAGAATAGGGATCAACCGATCCGGAAAATCGATCCGAAGCCGTTTTTCCCTCTTGCTGAGTCAGCTGCTCATACCTCAGAACAGCCCTCAACACCTCTTTCAGGCTCAACCCATTCTTCATCAGGCGATTGTAGTAATAATCCCTGACCCAGGGGTTTAAATCCAAAAACCGGTAAGACTCTTCCTTTGAACCTTTTTTTAGAAATCGGTTCAGAAAGGAGACCTCATCTTCCCCTTCAGCCCTACTGCCAAACTCATTCAGAAGCTGATGTATCGCCTGCCTTTCAAAGGGGGAATAGTGGACAATCGTTCCGGCTTCTATCTCCGGAATCCTGGCTAATTCTCTTATGAAGCTTTTATGAATATCGGATTCATCAAAATCCAGATCCAGCCACTCTGTGTGTCTGATCCCCCCGTCATCATCCATTGTATGACATGAAAACTGATAGAAAAGTGGCTGATATGGAGACATCTGTTTTCTCAGGGGTATTGCGAATGTGGCCGCTTCAAAATCAATGAAGTGAATCGGTTTGGCAATCGTGTGTAATCCGGCCAACTCCTTTCTTACCCATAACAGCGGCACTTCTTTATCTTTGGCACTCAATATCTGCAATGTCCGTCGCTGCTGAATCGTAATGTTTCCGGTTCCGCAGTTCCGGATGGCTTCAAAGGAGCCCGGCGCATCGTGCAGAGTCACCTGTTCCTGGAATATTTCCATATGGGATGCTTCCCTCTGGTTACCGTGACCTATAAGCTCATAGAGATGCAGGTCCGGTTTTTTTAATGAGCTGTCGGTAAAATGAAGCTCCCAGCAGCCGGGATTCTCCCCACTTCTTTTCCTGAAAGTGCAGTAACTGCAGCCTGTATGAGGCCCGAACTCTGAAAGAACGGATTTTTTCCACATCAGACTCTCAATTTTTGCGATGGCTTTTGTTACCGGAATCCCCTCAAACAGTGTATGAACAAAGGGTCCGGACAGAGATTCAGATTCGGCTTTCACTTCTTCCGTAACGTTGAATTCGGTAAAGAGGTTCATGAATTCACCCCTGACCTTCTCCACTTCTTTCATCGCTTTAAACCGGTGGAGATTTTCTGTCCCTGACACATAATTTCTTAAAGGATGATAAAAGAGTATCTGAATTTCTGACCCGGGATAAGCTCGTTTTACTACTTCCCTGCGGAATGCCGCCCGTATCAGGTAATCCTTGTGGTGCCGGGTTTTTTTATTCTTTTTTTCCAGACGGTTTGGGCTCTCATTTCTCAGCTTCCCATGTACCTGTATCAGCGTCAGCTGTTCCCCTTTCTTTCTGAGTATCGGAATTCGGGTGAGTGCCGAATGATGATGAACAACCGCACCGCAGATAGTAATCTCATCCTCACTCTGCAGCCACTCCTCTGTTGTTGCACGGGCATCCTCCGTGTCATCCGGTGTATGCTTCACATTATTGAAGCGCTGTGCGACAGCATCTCTTAAGTAGAGTTTGTTTCTCTGCCTGTACCCATCATGGTGAAATGATGCATCCGATACCTGATTCATCATTTTTAATTTGAGCGGACAACGCAGCCCCTCCATAAAGATGTGATCATTGAGAAAATGCTCTCTTGTTTTATTCATCAGCGAATCACATTCACTTCCGGTGACAGGTCGATTCCGAACTTTTCTTTTATATCCTTCTGAATGCCCGTGGCAAAATCAAGGATTTCAGACGCACCCGCTCTGCCGTGGTTTACAATAACCAGGGCCTGCTTATCCCAGGTTCCGGTTTCTCCTGCTCTTTTGCCTTTCCAGCCTGCTTTTTCAATCAGCCAGGCGGCAGGCACTTTCACAAATCCGGATTCATCCGGATATCCGGGTACCTCCGGATATAACTCTGCTATTTCATTAAATTGTTTCTCTGAAATCATCGGGTTCTTGAAAAAGCTGCCTGCATTTCCGGTTACCGCCGGGTCGGGCAACTTTGACTGGCGAACCGAGACCACAGCCTCAAATATCCTCCTGATGTCAGGTTTTAACTCTCCTCTTTGCTCCAGGTACTCTCTCAGTGGCTTGTAATGGTAGTTTAACGTGTGATTTTCACGGGTTAACCTCAGCACGATACTTGTCACAATGCCGGCACCTTTAAGCTCCTGTTTAAAAATGCTGTCACGATAACCAAATGCGCACTCTTCTGCAGTAAATGTGCGTTCAGAAAAATTACTGAAACCGGTCCAGTTCAGTGATTCAAACAGATCCTTCAGTTCCACACCATAGGCACCAATGTTCTGAATCGGTGCCGCTCCGGCCGTTCCGGGAATGAGTGCAAGATTCTCAAGTCCACCCAGATTTTTCTGCACTGCCCATTCAACAAGGGCGGGCCACTGTTCGCCTGCCTGCACTTCCACCCTGACGATACCATCCCGGGCAGAAAGAATTTTTACACCTTTCATTCCGGCTTTAAGAATCGGACGGGTCAGTTTCTCCGAGAAGAGAACATTGGAACCGCCCCCCAGAACAAAAGGAAGGGAATGGTCGAAAAATCCTTTCTCTCTCAAAAAATGCAGCTCCTCCACCGATTTAATTTCACTAAACAGCGGCGCAACAGAGGATACACCGAACGTGTTCATTGACCTGAGTTCAACTCCGTTCAGAATCAGCGGCTTTTGGGTTGGATTCATTTTCGGGTCCTCCGGGAGTACAGACTTCTATCCATCTTTTATTGCTGATTCAAGAGTTTCACTCTCAATTTTTTAACCCGGTTATTTTTGATTGAGTGAACAGTCATTTCTATCGTCTTGTAGGACACTTTTTCCCCAACCGAAGGAATTCGTTCTGTCAGATGATAGACCAGCCCCCCCAGTGTCTCAAATTCGTCATCATCAGACGAAATCTCAGTCCCAAGTATTTCATCCAGGTCATCCAGATCGATCTTGGCATCAAAAATATAGATGCCGTTCTTGAATTCCGTGTAGAGTTTCTCCTCTTCATCATCGTACTCATCACCGATATCCCCCACAATTTCTTCCAGAATATCGTCGAGAGTCACGATCCCCTCAGTACCTCCATACTCATCCACTACAATGGCCATGTGAGTCTTTTCCTGCTGAAAATCCCGCAGCAGATCATCCAGTTTTTTCGTTGCGGGAATAAAGAGAGCTTTTCTTGCGATGGTCTTCCAGTTTATTGCCCGATTTGTCAGCTCACTGTTTATGTAAGGCAGTACATCTTTTGAATAGATAACGCCAATAATTGTGTCCAGATCATTGCTGTACAGAGGCATCCTTGACAAGCCCTTTTCCCTGATCAGCAAGAGTACTTCCGGAAGGTTTGCGCTCTCAGGCACAGCTACAATATTTACTCTTGAAGTCATGATCTCGCGGACTGTAGTACTGCCAAATTCAATTACGTTTTCAATAATCTCACGTTCATCTCCTTTTATTGACCCCTCCTTTTCACTCATCTCAGCCATCAGCCTCAGATCCTGCGCCGTCATCCTGTTACTCAGTTTTGGCAGTTTTTTCTCAAGATTCAATGCGCTGCTGGCAATCAGCCTGGCTACCGGACCCAAAAGCACATAACTGCTGTAGGTAAAATAACTTAGCCATCTGGAAACGCGCAGCGGATTGTTTATGGCGATCACCTTGGGTGTTATTTCACTCAGAATCAGAATCATGAAAGTAAGCACAAGTATCTCGATGGTATAGACCAAACCTGTGGACAGCTCATAATGGAAGGCAATTTTTCCTGCTGCTACAGCTGCAATAACCGAGGTAACGATATTGGCAAATGTATTGCCGATCAGAATGGTAGCCAGCAGCCTTCGGGGACTATCCAGCATAAGAAGGATTCTGCGGTCTCTTGACGTATATGCATCTTCCTGCATCAGCTGATCACGTTTACCCAGCAGAGAAAAAAAGGCGACCTCCGAACCGGAGTAAAGTGCACTGACGGCGAGTCCGGCCAGTATCACAGAAAATTGCAGGAGAAGATCACTGTAATTTAACACGTCTCCGCTTTCCGGAGCGAAGAAGAGGAACAAAGCGGGAAATAAAAACAGGAGTTGTCCCGGAGGTTCGTCTGAAGATTCCAATCGGTACTTTTTTAATTTTCGGTAAAAATGACGGCCTGTAACCGGCCGTCATTTAATTTAATAAAGATATCTCTTATTAAAATGGCAAATCATCATCCATATCATCAAAATCGCTGCCGATTTCAACAGGTTTGGCAGCTGATTTCGGCTCTTTTGATGGCTCCTGGAATCCGCCGCCGCCCGTGCCGCCGCCTTTGGTATCCAGCATCTGCATGGTCAGGGCTTTGATCTCAGTGGTGTATCGCTTCTGACCTTCTTTGTCCTCCCATTCACGAGTCTGAATAGGCCCTTCAAAATAGACGAGCGAACCCTTTTTCAGGTACTCCTGACATATTTCAGCAGTTCGTCCCCAGGCCACTACCCGGTGCCACTCCGTGTTTTCCTGCCATTCTCCATTTCGGTCCTTGTATTTCTCGGATGTTGCAACACTTAAGGTGGCAACAGCAGTATTGTTTTGTGTATAGCGTACCTCCGGATCCTGACCCAGTCTTCCGATGATCATCGCTTTATTTAATGAACTCATTTTTGTTATCCTCGTTTTGTTTTTGTTTATAATTCTTTCCCTAAAGAACTGAAAAAAAATACTCCCTTACATTTTTTTTTACCGAAGGGCATTTTCCAGTTCAAGCGAGGCATTGCTGCCCTCGTCTCTGTATTTAATAATAATGGGGCAGGCCACTGATAAGTTATGTTCAACAGCCCACGGATTTTTTACGGGTCTTGTACCAGGCACGATGACTGCCCCCGCCGGTATGGATGATCCCTTGGGTAGTATTTCTTTATTAACACAGTCATATACAGGAACAGATTTGGAGAGGGTTACACCCGGCGCCACCACCACTCCGCTTTTGAGATGTATTCCTTCTACAATTACAGCCCCGGCTCCAATAAAACAGTTGTCTTCAATCACTACAGGGGTGAGACCCACCGGCTCAAGGACTCCGCCGATCTGAACTCCTGCAGACAAATGCACATTTTTGCCTATCTGAGCACATGAACCCACCAGTGCATGACTGTCAACCATCGAGCCTTCATCAACAAAGGCTCCGGTATTGATATAGGCTGGCGGCATGATAATCACTCCCGGTGCAACATAGGCTCCCCGGCGAACAGATGACCCCCCGGGAACCAGCCGTACCGCATCCTCTGAATCAAAACTGCGGGGCGGGAGATTATCTTTATCTACAAAACCCTCATAGATACCCCCGTAATTTACATTTTTACCCGCTTTGAATGCAGCCAGTATGGCCTCTTTGACCTCAAGATTTGCGACCCATCCGCCGCCTTTCGGTACTGCGGCCCTGACGGTTCCGTTTTCAAGCTGAGTTAAAACCTCTTTCCAATCCATGCTTTTTATTTTTTTTGGTTTTCGAACCACTCCCGGATGTCCCGGTCAGCCTTCAGAAGATGATCGTACGATGCCAGATCATCTTCGCTGAGTGGTGGCCGAAGTGTGGTAGTGCTGATTAAATTTTTGAGATGTAAAATGATTTTTGCCGGTGTTGGGTTTGGCGCAGAAAACAGGCATTTGATCACACTCTTCCAGCCGGGCAACAGTTCTGCCCTCTTCCCTCCCAGGCACAATTCTGTGTAAAGAGACGTAGCTGCAGGCCATACATTGGCTGCAACTGAGACCAGGCCGACACAACCGTGATCGGAAAAGTCCGGCAGTAATGCATCATCACCGCTAAATAACGGCAATCCGGGAAGGGTTTCGCGGTAGAAAATAAAATCATCCACACTTCCGCTCGCTTCCTTCATGGCCCACAGATTTTTATGTTCCTTTAATTCAGTAAGAACACCCGGCAGCAGTTTAATCCCGCTTCTGGACGGTATATTGTAGAGCATGCACCGCTTTTCTGACGCATCCATCAGCGTCTTAAACCAGTGTATCTGCCCGTTTAGCGCCGGCTTGGAGTAAAGCGGTGTTACCAAAAGAAAGGAATCGATGGCAAGTGAATTGCAAAACCGTATCCAGTTTATCTGTTCCTCCAGCCTGAAGCCACCCACGCCTGCCATAAGAGGGACGTCCGGTTCAAGGGAAACTGCAAACTGTACGATTTCCTGCTTTTCATTTTCCGAAAAGGAGATTCCCTCTCCCGTACTTCCAAGCAGCAAAATACCGTTGCCTGCTGCTTCCTGCCTGCGGATCAGATTTTCAAGATCGGTATAGTTTACCGAACCATCTTCGTGCATGGGTGTAATCAGTGCTGTCCATACGATTGGATCTCTCATAATAAGTTGCTGAATGCTCTGTCAAATAATTCAGGAAATGTGTGAAAGCCCGGTGCAGGTTCTTTACAATCCAGAAGGTAATCAGCGCACCAGACTGCTCCTTCCGCAAAGACTTTTCGGGAATGCGCCTCATGTTCCAGCCATATCGACTCCGAAGGAGTTTTCAGATGAAGTGTGTGGATGCCCTTCACATCACCTGTACGCTCAGCGGTGATCTCACATTTCTGTCCCAGCCATTCTCTCCATGAGAGTGCCGTACCACTGGGTGCATCCTGCTTTCCGCTATGGTGTATTTCATGAATATGAAATTGGGGATCTTTTAGAATCGAGGATCCTCTGCCCAGGATTTCAATGGATTTACGAACCAGATTCATGCCAATGCTGAAATTACTGCCTGTTACCCAGGTAAGATTTCTCTCTGTCAGGCGCTTATCCAGACCCTGAGGCCATTCATAACCCGTGGTCCCCCAGACCGCAGGAATCCCGGATTCCAAAACCGTCTCAAGTACCTCACCGGCTGCACTTCCCGGCACAAAGATAATCGCAATGTCAGTTTCCGATAACGAAGAGAGAGTTGGAGGATGAGATTCATCAAATGTGACAGCTTTACTTCCAAGAATTTCTTCCACAAAACTACCCGTTTTCCCGGTTCCGATTACAGCATATTTCCGGCTCTTCATGACTCAATAAATGTTTTATGCAGCCGCTGCACCACTTTTTCGGCCTCTTTTTCGGATACCAGAAAGCAGAGGTTGTGTGTACTTGCACCATGGCATATCAGACGCACGTTAATCTCCTTGAGAGCACCGAATACGGGACCGCTAAGTCCGGCCGTGGTATCCAGTCTGTTCCCTATCAGGGCAATAAGAGCCAGATCACGCTCTATTTCAACTTCACAAAATGACCTCAGTTCCACAAGAACCTCATCCGTCAGTTTCTGTTTTCCCGGAGTATTCATATCTGAATCGAGAGTAAGTGCAACGCTAACCTCACTGGTCGTCACCAGATCAACACTGATTTTATGATCAGCAAGCAGGGTGAACAGACGGGCAAGAAAACCGAAACGGTGCAGCATATCGAGACTGTGAACAGTCAGCAGGGTCTGATTGCGCCTGAGACTTACGGCCCGGATTACCGGGTGATCTTTGGTCTCCTTTACTATCCAGGTACCCGGTTTGTCCGGTTCAATACTTGAACCTACATAGACGCGGATATTTTTCCGGATTGCCGGAACCATTGTCGCAGGATGCAAGACTTTGGCGCCAAAGACGGATAGTTCCGCTGCCTCGTCAAAACTGATCTCAGTAATCGGCTTCACACCTTCTGCAATTCTCGGATCTGTAGTGTAGATGGCTGTAACGTCCGTCCAGATCTCAAGTACATCGGCGTCCAGTGCTTCTGCAAGGAGTGCAGCCGAGTAATCACTTCCACCTCTTCCGAGAGTTGTGGTAAATCCATGACTGTCAGAACCAATGAAACCCTGGGTTACAATACACTTATGATCCAGAAAAGGCAGAAGTTTCTCTTCCGTAAGCCTGGCAATATCCTCAATAACAGGCTCTGCACTGCCAAAATTGTTGTCCGTTCTCATGATTTCCCTTACATCAAAACAGTGCGCATCTTTTCCGGTCTGTTCAGACAATACAGCGGTAAAAAGTTCAGATGAAAGACGCTCTCCAAAGGAGAGAATGTCGTCCCGGAGCATTGATGTCATCAGCTGTGTTCGAACTGCAATCTGTTCAAGTTCATCAAGTAAACCCAGAATCTTTTTCTGTGGTGAAAATTTATCCTGAATAAGATTACACAGTTCGAGATGCTTGAATCGGATTCTCCGCGCGATATCTAAACGCCTCTCCTTGTCACTTTCTGCAATAAATTCAGTCAGCAGGTTTGTGGTTCCCGCAGTAGCACTTACTACAATTACCTTCTTATCAGGATCAGACCCCACAATCCCTGCACAACGTTTCATGGCATGGTAGTCTGCCATGCTGGTGCCTCCAAATTTGGCAACTTTCAATAAATCCGGCATCTCTTTAATTTTTTTAAAAAATAAATTTACGCAATTTTCAGACGTTTCTGTACTAAACTTAACTCCAATCAGTTAAAAGTTGTTCCGGTTTCCGGCGTTTCTCTTTAGTTTTATTGTAAACATTTTGTATTTTTGAGGTCTGTCTGTTTTATAACGACAATTAACAGCAAAAGAAATTTAACCCGGAAGAATTCACATGCCAAGTGGTAAGAAAAGAAAACGAGCAAAAATCGCTAAGCACAAAAGAAAGAAGCGTCTTAGAAAAAACAGACATAAGAAGAAAAAATAGGTTCTGACAGGAGGTGACTCAAGGCACACATCAGGGATGTGCCTTGATTCAGGCGGCATTTACCATAACGCTTTCATCTGCTATTTTGATGATCTTGTTTGCTTTGTACAGCAGGTGGGTCAGCTTGCGGCCCACATAATCATGAACCTCGTTTAAGCTTTTCAATTCACCCACCGTGAACTGAAAATAAGAGAGAAGGTTAATTGCAGTAAGATATTTGCCATACTCATCCCCATCGATCTCGATATGCCACCGGGTGATGATATCATCCGAGACCAGTAATTCATTCACTTTTTTACTGGCCAGATCCATCCACTCACTTGCAAGTTTGATTCTGTGATCCTCACCTCCGGGGCCGGGCTGAGGCTGACAACTCATTACATCAAAGTGCCAAACTATTTCGATATCAATTGAAGGGAATACATGGGTCTCTGTAAGATGGCGCGCTTTCAGCATCGGATGGCCATCCGTACCTGAAAGTGTATTGGCAAGTGTCGCTTCACGAAAACTGTCCCAATCGAAATTGATGGATAAGTGAGTAAGATGGCGGGTCGAATCCCTGAGGTCTATCACAATCTCAAGCCCGGCTGCATTAATTCTGGACTCTTCCCAAGTTTTGAACGTCACAACATTTATATTTCGTTGACCCAGCGAGCCTTTAATCCTGTTTACGATAGACTGAAAAATCGGATATTGCATTGTATCTTGTCTTAGAAACTGCTCTATTTCTTATTTACATTGATGAATAACTACTACGCACTCAAATATCTCACTAAAAGCTTTGAAAAGACACTGCTCAACCGGCACTTTCTTTTAAGTGTCTCCCCTTTCAAAGGCGTATGGAGTGCAACCTTCGGTACTGATAAACCGGAATGTAGTCTCATTTTTTCCTCTCATCCTTCGGAAACAGCCCTTTTTACAGACCGGGTGAAGTCTCTGAAAAAGAGAAACATCACTTCATTTTTCAGCGAGTTGACACAGCAGAGGGTTACCTCTGTTCAACTGGCTGAAAATGACAGGTTTCTCAGCTTCACTTTCTCAAACAACCTCATTCTCAGGTTCGCTCTGTTTGGTAACAAACCAAACATTTATCTGATTGAAAACGGAAAAATTCTTGAATCTTTTAAAAATTGCGATTATTTCTCCGGCCGGCCGGAGCCCCAACCCCGTGAAACAATCATTCACAAAAAAATACCGAAAGAAGGCACCCCTGTCAAAAAAATTATCACCGGATCGTTCCCTCTCTTTCCGAGGCATTTAATCGCAAAAGTGGTGGATCATTACTCACTGGATGAGAAAACTCCGGAACAGGTTGTGGATCAAATAGAGCTGCTGTCTCAAAGTATTGAAACTTCTCCGGAATTCCGTGTACTCCACGATGGTTCACTCTGCCTGATTCCTGAAAAATTACTGCCGGTAAAAAATCTTGGGGTCTTCCGAACTGTTAATGAGGCTGTGGCTTTTGCCTATCACAAGGGCACTGAACTGCGCAGGTTCAGCCATCTTATTAACTCAGTGAAACCTCTTCTTGAAAGAAAGAGGAATTCTCTTCAATTACGACTGGAACAGCTTCACAAAACCGCAGCGGATCCGTCGCGTGCCGAGGTTTATGAAAAAACAGGCCATATTTTGATGGCTAATGCTCATAAAGAGCTTAAGGCAGAAAATGGCTCAATGATCCTGCCAGACTACTACAATTCTGATCAGCCGATCCGGATCCCTGTTGACGAATCGCTGTCCATAGCTCAGAATGCGCAGGCCTATTATGATAAATCTGCCCGAACTGAGCGATCGGTCAGGCAGGCGAAAAGGCGCCTGACCGACACAAGGCACGAACTTGCCGAAGTAACCGAACTCGGCAGATCCCTGGAGGGTATTGAAAGAACCGATCAATTTGAACAATGGTCGCGTGAACACTCCTCTGTTCTGGAGAAACTGGGAGTGGGCAAAAAAAACCTGAAACCTGAATCTCTTCCTTATCGCAAAATCACTGTCGGAAGTTATGAGGTCTGGATTGGCAAAAATGCCCGAAGCAATGACAGGCTCACCTCAGCAGCCCACAAGGAAGACCTCTGGCTGCATGCAAGGGGAGCGAGTGGTTCACATGTGGTGATACGGATGAACAATCAGCAGGCCATGCCCCCCAAAGAGGTAATACTCCGGGCCGCTTCAATAGCTGCTTTTCACTCGGCAGCGCGTAATTCATCACTTGTTCCGGTTATTGTAACAAAGCGTAAATATGTAACCAAGCCCAAAGGATCACCTGCCGGAGCGGTTAAAGTTCAGCGGGAAAAAGTAGAACTGGTACAACCTGCGGAGATATGATGAAATCAGCCAAAGAGAATATTCCGCTTCTTTTTCTATGCGGTATGATGGGCACTGGAAAATCGGCTGTTGGCAGAGAACTCGCCACACTTCTGAAGCGTCCATTTTATGACCTGGATAAACTTATTGAAAAGCGGGAGGGCTTGTCTCTCCCTGAACTTTTTGAAAAAAAAGGTGAAGCCTATTTCAGAAAGGCCGAGCATGATGTTCTCATGAACTTCATCACTAAAAATAATGGTGTACTGGCACTCGGGGGCGGTACGCTGCAGAATCAGCAAATTACTGATAAAGTAAAATCGTCCGGTCTGCTCATCTACATCAATACAGCTCTGCCTGTGCTCATCGAACGGCTGCAGCGAAATGATCGCCGGCCGCTTATCCGCGGACTTTCCGCCAGGCAGCTGGAAGAGAAAATTGTGCAGCTTTCAGCTGAAAGAGAGATCTTTTACAAGCAGGCGCATATCTCTGTGGGGGGAAGTTCCAACCCTGCTGCATATACCGCCGGTACAATCCTGTCCGAAATAGATAATCTTACATCCGAATGAAGTACCAGGCAGAAATTCAAACGAATAGTAACCACTACTCAGTAAATACCGGGTTGGGCATCCTCAATGAGGAACTATGCTCTGCTCTGAATGAACTGAAAGCAGATACCGTTTTTCTCATCGTTGATGAAAGGGTCTGGTCTTTGCATAAAGAACGGATCACACACTCTCTCAGGCAGGAAGGTATTCATTTTTCACATTATCTGGTCCCGGTTGGAGAGAACAGCAAATCTGCAGAACAGTGGATCCGCTGTCTCGATTTTCTGCTCAGCGGCGGAATCAGGAGAAATACTCCGGTAATCGTCATAGGCGGCGGCGTGACTGGTGATTTAGGTGCTTTCGCGGCATCTGCGGTTCTTCGCGGTGTGCCGCTTATCCAGGTACCAACAACCCTGCTTGCGATGGTCGACAGTGCTATTGGCGGGAAAACCGGCATCAATCATCAGACCGGAAAAAATCTGATTGGAACTTTTTACCAGCCGTACAGAGTCATCTCAGACCTCGGTTTTCTCGAAACCTTGCCGGATCATGAATGGGTTAACGGGCTTAGTGAAATTTTAAAATACGGAGCGATTGAGGATGCGGGCATTTTTTCTGATTCAGAAATTTTCCTTCAGGGAAATCCCGGAGCGGCCGACCGGCCCAGGCTTGCTGAACTGATTCACAAATGCGCCTCTATCAAAGCTCACATTGTCAGTTCCGACGAACATGAATCCGGCAGAAGAGCCTATTTGAACTATGGCCACACATTTGCCCATGCCCTGGAGAAGGAAACAGGGTATGAAAGAATGAGTCACGGAGAAGCAGTTTATCTCGGTATGTTGGCCGCTCAAACCCTCTCTGAACTTGTGCTGAACAGTGACTTTCAGGATTTGACACCCCTCGCACCGTTTCGAAAATTATACCGGTTCAGGGTCACAGAAAATGAGTTATCTTCAAAAAGACTCCTGAAATACATGTATTCGGATAAAAAACGAACTTCAGAGAGTTTGAGATTTGTTCTTCTTAAAGAATGGCAACATCCCGTAATTTCAACAGTTAAAGATCTGAATGCTGTTGAACACGCCTGGAATGAGATATTCCGGCATCTTAAAATGATACCCTGATTTTGATTCTGCGATCTGTATATAAACTCTGGCGATTTTTGTTCCGCTCACTGGTTACAGTTGCGGTTTTGTTTATTGGTGCAGGAATTCTTTTAACCACCATCCTTCAGCTTCCTGCAACCAAACAGTATCTCAGAAATGAGATTACAGTGGCTTTTAATGATCAGTTCGGGGGAACGCTTGAAATTGAGGAGATTCGCGGGTTTCTTCCGTTTTCAACATCGTTCAGAAACGGAAGGGTTTACTCTCCGGCTGACTCTCTGCAACCGGTCATCCGGTTTGAGAATGCCTATGTCTCAATCCGGTGGTGGGAAATGCTCAGGCGTAACCTCACGATCAACTCTTTTGTGCTGGAATCACCACAATTTCTGATTAACACAGAGGAAAACAGTACCAATATTGCCCTTGCTTTTCAGCAGCGATCTGCTGATCGTGATCGGAATGAGCCACTGAGAGCACTTCGATTTCTTCAAAGAGTAGATCTGTTTGCCCCGTCACTTCAGGTTATTTCGGGTAGTGCCGAGATTGGCGAAGGTCTTAACCTGCCTGAATTCCCTGGGCTTTCTCCCGGATTTCAAATCAACGACATCAATCTTACAGTGTACCTGGAAATCAGGGATTCACAACTGTTTTTCGATCTTCCCGCCTTTCAGGCCTCTCTGCCCGGCACCCCATACAACTACCTCCATCTGAGCGGCCAGTTTTACAATGACCAGCGCTATCTGGAATTGAATCGTTTTGAAATTTCAACCGGGTTGTTTCAGGCCGACTTTAGCTTTGAGGCCAGCCCGGTGGATCTTCGGGGCGGGAACCTGAACCAGCAGTTCAGAGAAGCCTCCTACTCGGCTGAAATCTCAGAAAGCAGCTTCTCCTCCGGATGGATAAGACAATTTTTCCCACAGTTTCCCGAATTTGATCAGCCTGTCAATCTGGAAATGGATACAGATGGCACCCTCGATCTTTTTTACATCAACAAGCTTCAGGCGAATATCGGAACTTCATCCCTGCTTTTTTCGGCAGAACTCCGCGATATTCCCAATGAAAGCTTTTCATATCAGGTTTCGCTGGACAATATTGTGATTTCACCGGAAAAATTTGAGTGGATCGCCGATAACTACTTCCAGCAACCTGATCTTCTCAATCCATACCAGCTCAGTACCGTCAGGGGCTCTCTTTACGGTAACCGCTCGGGGCTAACGACCAGCTTCAGAGCTGAAACTGAATCCGGTTCTCTCTCGCTTGATGGAAGTCTCGGTCTCTCCGGCCGGACTGATTACAGTTTCGGAATGCAGGTTGATGCACTGGACATCTCCCCGATGATGTCAGATCCGGATGCTGAGAGCATCATTCAGGGTTTCATCTCGGTTGAAGGAGATGGTTTTGGAGAAGAAGCCGCATTTGAAAGCTTTATCGACCTGAGCCGCAGCTCACTCCTGGACGTTCGGTTTGAGTCATTCGTCGCCGAAATTGACTATTCAGAAAATAACCTGCGGTTCGACATTCAAGGCAATGACTCGATCTTCAACATCGCTGCCAATGGCCGTTACTCCCGCAACGGTTCTCACCGGCATCTGGTCTCGGATGGCGAAGTAAACGGTTTTGACATTACGAACATTTTTAAGTCATTCCAGGCCGATCATACCAGCTTTAACAGCTCATTCTCCCTCAATATTTCCGGAACCGAAACTTCTGACGTTGCCGGACGAGCCAGTTTTGAGATCAGAGAGTCCCTGATCGACGGCGAGATCCTCCCGGCACATCAGTTTTATGCTGACATCAGCAACAGGGAAAACGGATTACGGCAGCTGCGGATTACAAGCTCTTTTCTGGATGCTGAAGTAAACGGGCACCTGGATCAGCAGAAAATCAGTTCCGCTTATCACTACTGGAATACTCATCTGTTATCGAAAATCGAAAGCGAACTTCTCTTTGAACAGAACTTTTTTAATTCCTCCCATATTACTTCACCATCTGCAGATCCGAAGATGTCACCACTGAGCCTGTCTCTGCAGTTTAATGTCAAGGATCTGTCCCTTTTGCGAAGATATCTGCCTGAACTTCCGGACCTTCAAAGCTCAGCATCCGCCACAGTTGAACTGAATGCCAGTCATGAACAGCTTCTGATCACCGGCTCCTACTCCGACAGATTTTTCCGTTTCGGCGAAATCGGAGGCTCTCAAATCAGCAGTGCCTTTACCGGGATTTTCAGAAGTGATCAACGTTTACGCGAATTCTCAACATTTGATTTGCAGATCAGTGCAGAGTCTGCCTCATTCAATGGCGAGGAATTGGAAAACAGCTCTGTGAACCTCTCGATGAGAAATGACGCGGCCGAAATACGGCAGGTATTCCGTAGAATGAATCACGATCTTACACTCTCTTCTGTTATAAGTGCTACCGTTCATGAAAACTCAGTGCAGTTTTCATTGCATGACTTTCAGCTTTCCGGAAGTACTTATGAATGGAAAAATGAGGGGGTTCCGTCAATGACATATTTTTCTGATAAAAGTATTGCCATTGAATCACTTCTGCTAAAAAGCGGGAATGAAGTTGTTGAAATCAACGGAACATTCAGCGACCTGCCCGATGAGGCGGTGAACTACTCCATAAGAAACCTGAATCTCAATTCAATTTCAGACATCATAGGCGGGAGAGTGACTTTTTCCGGAACACTGAACGGTGAATTCACCACAAGAACCCTAAGCCTCACGCCAGTCATTGAAGGTGAACTGGAGGTGGAAGAGGGCCGGTTAATGGAGCGGCTGATTGGTGATATCTCTCTTTTAAGCCGGTTTGATCCCATTGGTGAAAAGTTTGATACCGAAATCCACATATTCACCAACCCCGAAAAGTACCCGCGCTATATCCGAAATAACAACGGGATAGGACAGGATATTTTCCTGACCGGCTATTTCAGATTGCCGGATGATGAAATCGGGACGGAAGAAGATCTGGTCTATTTTGACGCCGATTTCAAGGAAATTGATATGTGGATTGTCACTGTAATTATTCCCAATATCATTCAGGAACTCGAGGGAAATGCAAATGGCACCGGTTTTTTCAGGGCCGGAAGAAACCATCTGGACTTTGACAGCAGTTTTATTGTCGATGATGTGATCGGGAAGCCACTTTTTACAGAAGTAGAATACACCCTTGGGGGCAACGTGCAGTTCAGTTACAATGAAGGAGTGATACTCAGAGATGTACGTCTCAGAGACAGCAGAAACGGAACCGGTCTGTTATACGGTTCCATTGACCTGCACCGCTTTACAGGTCTTACCACACTCGACCTGACACTCGATCTGAATGACCTCCATTTTATGAATAATTCATTTGATCCTGATATCCCCTTTTACGGTTCAATTTTCGGAACAGGGCAGGCCCAGATCGTTGGTCCCACTACCGCTCCCCTGCTGCGTACAACCCGTCCGCTCTCCATCTCATCGGAATCCCGGATATCCATACCTTTGCAACCGGAAGTGGCTTTCGAGCAAGACAGGCGTTTCATCCGTTTTGTTGACTCATTCGAAGAGTTGAGCTGGAGCTCACTCCTTCCCGAGAGCCGGCAGGCGACAGGCAATGGCGATGACAACGAAACGCTCACTTTTCTGCAGCTTTTTACCATGGATCTTCAGTTTCAGGCAAATGACCCTCTCAACGTAAGACTCATTTTTGATCCGGTTACCAACGACATTCTCAGCACTTCAGGTACAGGTCAGATACGCATCTTGCTGGAAGATCAGGATGTAAGTATGTTTGGTCGTTTCAATATCGATGGAGGAAATTACCAGTTTGTCAGCGGTGACGTCTTCACCAGAAGGTTCACACTTGAAGAGGGAGGGACTATAAGCTGGTCGGGCGACCTGATCGACGCAGCGCTGAATGTCACTGCGGTTTACAGGGCACGTCCGAATGTATCCACCCTGCTCAGCGGTTCCGGAAGCGCCGGATTTATTGATCCCTCACAGCGTATTCCCGTCGAACTTGTGCTCCAGATTGGCGGTACCATAAACAGTGTGGAAAATGAATTCTTCTTCAGGCTGCCCACCGGGGTTGAAGGTACAGCAGACCCCACCATTGCAAGCCAGATCAGCAATCTCAATCAAAATGATGATGAAAAACTGATCCAGGCAACAAGTATCCTTCTGAGCGGCAATTTCATACCCTCCTCACAGGCGCAGGGACTTGGCCTGGCTGAGGGGCTCTCCGGTACCGCCATTGTTGTGAACCCGCTGCTAACCAGCCAGGTGATCAATCCGCTTCTCTCCAACCAGATCAATTCCCTGCTCAGAAGTGATATTACTTTTGATATTGACGTAAATCTGACAACCGCAAATGAAGTAGATCTGGGAGTGGCCCTGCGCCTTTTTGACGATCGGATCGTTCTACGGCGAGAAGGACAGATTACCGGAGAACAGAGTGATATCGGCGATCTTGGAGCCACATACCGCATCAACCGTACTTTCTCGGTCAACGCATTCCACAGACAGGATCCCACCCTCTCTTACACGAGCGGACTGGAAACCAGACAGAGTCAGGAAATGAACGGGGTTGGTGTGGAAGCCAGAGTGCAGTTCAACACCTGGAATAACCTCAGAGAGAGGATATCCGGGGCTTTTCGCTCGCTTTTCGGAATCAGAAACGAAGAAGATTCCGAAGTCCCGTTAGCCGAAAATTAAATTTTCTAAAAAAACAGAATGAATCAAAAAAAACTAAGCTCACTCGAAAAAGAGATCATAAAAATTTTAAAATCTTATCCCGATGCATCGATACCGATGCCTCTTCTGGCTGATGCACTTGGAATTGCAAACAAAAAGGGGAGTAAGAAAATCAGCACTTCAGTGAACCGCCTTAAAAATCTCGGACTGGTTATTGTATCACGGGGCAACCTGGTTCGGCTGAATGAAGCACAGGATGATGACGCCTGTGTGACCGGGAAACTGGATGTGATAAGAAGCGGTGACGGGTACGTCATTGCCGAAGGAAGGGATCAGGATATTAAAATCTCAAAAAGATACATGGGTACAGCACTGGACGGTGATATCGTAAAGGTGAAGCTGCTCGGTTATCATAAAAAAAGCAGCAAGCCGCAGGGACGAATCGAGGAAGTGATCGAAAGGTCCGGCGTTTTTTATGTGGGTGCATTGGAGGAGGTGGCAAAAAACACCTGGCTGATCAAAGCTGATATCCAGTCTTCAAGAATCGACTTTTTTGTGGACCCTAAAGACCTTAACGGAGCTGAAGACGGAGACAAAGTGACATTCCGTCTCATTCAGTGGGAAGATGTCAGGGGATATCCGCAGGCAGAAATCCTGCAGGTACTCGGAACTGCGGGATCCAATGAAGCGAATATTCTCTCGATTCTGGCCGAAAAACAGTTCCACAGTGAATTTCCACCGGAAGTAGAGCAGTTCGCTGAAACAATCTCATTCGACATACCCCAACAGGAGATTGCCCGCAGAAGGGACATGCGGAAAGAGGTCGTTCTGACCATTGACCCGGCCGACGCAAAGGATTTTGACGACGGACTGAGTATTCAGCTGCTGGAAAACGGAAACTACTACCTTGGCGTACATATTGCGGATGTTACCCATTACATGCCCAGGGGATCGGCACTCGACCGGGAGGCCTTTCAGCGGGCCACAAGTGTCTATCTTGTTGACCGGGTTATACCCATGCTTCCGGAGCGGCTGAGTAACGGTGTGTGCAGCCTCAGGCCAAACGAAGATAAGCTTGCATACAGCTGTTTCATGGAAATTGATCCTGCCGGAAATTTGATGAATCACACGATTGAAGAAACAGTGATCCACTCGAAACAGCGTTTTGTGTACGACGAAGTACAGGACATACTGGACGGGAAAACAGATCATATTTACAAAACTGAACTTACGATCCTGCAGAAACTGGCAGAGATCCTGCTTGAGAAGAGATTCAGGCAGGGATCTGTAAACTTTGAGACCCCCGAGCCGAAATTTGTGCTCGACGAATCCGGAAAGCCGCTTGAAGTGATCATCAAGGAGAGGTTATTCGCGCATAAACTTATCGAAGAGTGTATGCTGATGGCAAATAAAACGGTTTCACTTCATGTTGAATCCCTCAGAAAAAAAGAGGGCGGAAAAAATAAAAATGACCATCCTTTTCTCTACAGGATCCACGATAAGCCGGATCTTGAAAAGCTCAACAACATCCGGGAAACCGCCAAACCCCTCGGGTATGAATTTGATCTGTCGGGTAACATATCATCAAAAAAAATAAATGACCTGCTAAAAAAAGTTGCAGGCTCCACACTCGAGAACATCATCAACGGCCTGATGCTGAGATCTATGGCCAAAGCGGAATACTCACCCAGTAATATCGGCCATTTCGGACTCGGGTTTTCGCACTATGCACACTTTACAAGCCCGATACGCCGTTATCCGGATGTTATTGTACACAGACTGCTGAAACGCTATCATTCCGGTGGAAATGAATATACTTTCGTTCAACTTACGGAAAGTGGTGAACACTGCAGTGAAAAAGAGCGTTATGCAGTGGAAGCCGAAAGGGATTCTGTGAAGCTGAAACAGGTTGAATTTCTCTCCGGCCGGCTTGGCGAGACGTTTGAGGGAACGATTAGCGGAGTAACCGAAAACGGAATTTACATACTTTTGAACGATATCTACTGCGAGGGCATGATCCGGGTCAGTGAGCTGAAGGATGATTATTATGTATATCATCCAAAACTCCACTGCCTGATCGGCAGAAACAGAGGCAAAAAATATCGGCTTGGTGATTCTATCAGGGCTCAGGTTACAAGGACAGACCTGGATAGACGGCAAATCGATCTGACAATACCAGATTTTAATTAACTAGATTATCACTATGCGTCTGCAACAAAGAATCCTACTTATTTTTCTGGCAACCCTGTTTATTTCGGTTGCTGCAGTTCAGGAAGCATACTCGCAGTTTTTCTTTTTTGGGAAAAACAGAGTACAGTACGAACAGTTTGACTGGCGGTACATCGAAACGGATCATTTCGATATCTACTACTACGATGCGAAAAATTATCATCTTGCACAGTTTACCGCAGAGGCAGTGGAATCTTCCCTGAAGCAGCTGGTTGAAGATCTTGGGACACCACTCACGGCCCGTATACCTGTGATTATCTACGATTCCCACAGCGATTTCTCACAAACCAATGTGGTTCGGCTGCCGGTGGATGCCCAGGGTATCGGCGGTGTGACAGATAAATTCAAGAACAGAATGACACAGCCCTTTATGGGCGATTATGCCGATTTCAGACGCACTATCCAGCACGAACTGCTGCATGCCTACATTAACGATGTTTACTATGGCGGCTCCATTCAATCGATTATGCAGAATAACATTCAGCTGGTTTTTCCACTCTGGTTTGAAGAGGGTCTGGCCGAATACCTGGCACTCGGATGGGATACACAAACCGACATGTTTATCCGGGATGCGATACTGAATAACTACCTCCCCCCCATTACTCAGCTGCGGGGCTTTTTTGCCTACAGAGGCGGACAGGCCTTCTGGTACTACATAGCAGATCAGTACGGCCGGCAGAAAATCACTGAAATTATGCAGAGAATCCGTACCACAAGAAATATTCAGCAGGCTCTGGTACAATCCCTCGGCCTTCAGATTGATGAACTGTCCGACCGCTGGATGGAGTACTGGCGACAACGCTACTTTCCTGAAGTCGCTGAGCGTCAAACTCTCTCAAGCGTAGCAACCCAAATCACCACACGTGCCCGATCCGGTTCCTATAATACAAGCCCCACCATCTCCCCGAGAGGCGACAGAATAGCAATGATCACGAACCGAAGGGGCGTCTTTGATGTTGTGGTTGTGGATGCAAACAGCGGGGAAAGACTCAAAACCATCATCAGCGGTGCGGATAATCCGATGTTTGAGGAACTCAATATCCTGAATCCCAACCTCTCCTGGTCGCCCGACGGCCGGCAGATCGCACTCTCCAGCAAGTCTCAGGGCTCTTATAACCTGGCAATCGTGGATTACGAAACCCTGGACACCCGAACAATCCGCTTTCCGGAACTGGATGCGATCAACTCTGTGGCCTGGTCACCCGACGGAACAAAAATTGCCTTTGACGGAAATATCGGTCCTTATCAGGATATTTTCGTGTTCGATCTCGTGTCAAATGATTTCATAAATCTGACAGGCGATGTGTTTAATGACAAGGAACCCGCATGGGGCCCCGATTCACAGACCGTTTACTTTGTTTCGAACAGAGGTGAGCGGCTGCAACCCAATACCCACCTTGCAGGGTACTCTACCATGCTGCACGACAGTTTCTTTCAGACGGATATCTATCGGGTGAGATTGAACAGCAATCGCATTGAACGGCTCACAAATACTCCGGGATGGTCGGAATCTCAGCCAACACTCACAAATGACGGCAGGCTTCTCTTCGTCTCCGATCAAAATGGTATCCCCAATATTTATGAGTACGATATGGCCAGCCGGTCTGTCTTTCCCCTTACCGATCTTCAATCCGGAGTCATGCAAATCTCCGTTTCGGCTGACGGAACCAGGCTGGTTTTCAACGCCCTCAATCAGGGCTTCCCGGATATTTTCCTGATGAGATCTCCCTTCAGTTTGCGAAGGGAAAATCAACTTACCCCAAATGCATGGGCACTGGAACGGGATGAAAAAGGGGCAGCCGGACTCGTACCCGCAATCGGATATGTACAGGAGATGATTGCTGCACGGCAAAGGGGCAACTTTATCTCCAGCTCCCTCCTGCTGCAGCCACAGCAGGATGATGATACATCTGAAGAACTTGCAGAAACGGTTGCGGAAACAGCACAGGCCGGGCGAATTGACTTCAGAAATTACCAGTTCGGTGAAGCGGTTATCAGAGACACTACCATACAGCTTCGGGACGACCCCAGGCTCTTCGAACCGGAAGGCAATCTGACCGAGGATGGGTATTTCCGGCCCAAAGAGTACCGGCTGCAGTTTTCTCCCGATTTCAGTTATGCCGCCGGGCAGCTGAGTACCTATTACGGAACTTCTGCTTTTGCATTTGTGACACTGACAGATCTTTTCGGTGACCATCAGATTTCTTTTGGCTCCAATCTGGTTTTTGATCTGCGAAACAGTGACTACACATTCCAGTATGGATACCTTCGGAACCGAACCAACTTTTTCACTTCTTTCTTCCATCAGTCACGTAATTTTCAAACGTTTTTCGGTGAGCTGCTGCGATTCCGTACATTCGGAGCCACTATCGATTTTCAATATCCGCTCAACCGCTATCAACGATTTGATTACGGAATTTCTGCAATCGGCGTGGCGAGGGATTTCAGTACTGTACAGGGATTTGGATCCAGCAGTACGGTGAATGACAGTGCCTGGTTCCTCTATCCTCAGCTGACCTTCACCGGTGATTATACAGTGCCCGGATTTATTACCCCACGAGGGGGAAGCCGTTACTCCATCCGATTATCAGGGAGCCCTCCGGCAGGATCTGAAACACCTCAGTTTGCCACACTCCTGGGAGATTACAGAAAATACTTTGACCTCGGATTCGGTTACAGTATTGCCCTGAGAGGATCCGGAGCAGTATCCTATGGACGGGATTCTCAAACATTCTTCATGGGCGGTATGCTGGGCTGGATTAACCAGAGATGGTCGGATGCTGAGATTCCGTTTGAACGACTGGCAGATACATTCTTTACCCTCCCCGCAACCCCCCTCAGAGGGCATGAATTCAATACCATCTATGGAGATAAATTCTCTCTCATAAATGCAGAATTCAGATTTCCTCTTTTCGCCGCGATTTTGCCGGGACCCATCCCCATACTGCCGCTCTATAATCTGACAGGTGCTGCATTCTTTGATATCGGCGCTGCATGGGGTTTTGATATCGAGTACACACTGCAGCAGGGAGCTCCCTCTTATTTCTCAAAAAGTGCCGGACTGGACTGGCGCGTTGGAACTTTGAAAAGAGTATTTCTTGACCCCACAACCGGCCTGATTACCGAGAGAGAGACCTCCATTGAGAGAACGATTGTGGATGGTGATATTCTGATAGGTGCCGGATTCGGGCTGAGAACGATATTACTGGGACTCCCTTTCAGATATGATGTGGGATGGCCTTACGGAAGGGGAGGTTTTCAGAGCAGGCCAATCCACTATTTTTCAATCGGAATCGACTTCTGATAAAGGAAGCTGTTAACGAATCGCTTCGTTAACAGCTTTTTTAAAGTCTTTCGATATTTTCAGCACCGGGGCATATTGCTCAGGAACAATCACCTCTTCATTCGTTTTCGGATTTCTTGCAATTCGCCTGGCTCTTTTAACCACCTTGAAAGTTCCGAAACCCCTGAGCTCGATGGTGTCACCTCTTCTCATTGCATCCATAACAGTCTGTAAGAAGCCGTTAACTACCGCCTCCGTTTCAATTTTGGTCAATCCTGTTGACCCTGATATCACATCAACGATGTCTGCTTTTGTCATTTTGGTAGATTTGAATTATTGAAGGAATTTTAAGTTCATGAATGTAACAAACTGCTGAGTCTTTAAGTAAAAAAGCTCATTTATCGTTCACAATTGAGCAAATTTTGTCAGATATATTGCCAAATCTTTTATACATTCGGTCTTGTTGAAATTTAATAACGGCTAACCCCCCGATATGGAAACCTTCGAACGTATTATTTTCACCCTGGAAAGTTATGTATGGAACTTCCCGGAATCAGTTTTTGGATACCAGTCACTACCCCTTCTTGTAATGGTAATCCTCGGTTTTGGAATATTTATTACCATCCGTCTCGGATTTATTCAGATCTTCCAGTTCAAACGGGCATTCAAAGTGCTCTCAGGGAAATATGATGATCCGCAAGATTCGGGAGACATTAATCATTTTCAGGCTCTGAGTACAGCACTCTCTGCAACTGTAGGGGTGGGAAATATTGCAGGTGTCGCTCTTGCAATTCATATCGGCGGACCCGGTGCTCTATTCTGGATGTGGATTACGGCACTGTTTGGCATGGCCATCAAATTTACCGAATCGACATTAGGAGTCCACTTTCGTATTAAAAACAGTGACGGAACCGTTTCCGGCGGACCCATGTACTATATCGAAAAAGGACTGGGGCCCAACTGGAAATGGCTCGCCGTGCTTTTTGCAATAGCCGGCTCCATCTGTGCTCTTCTCACAGGCAATGCAATTCAGGCAAATACACTTGCCGATGTGATGAACTCGGAATTCAATATACCTGTGTACATCACAGGTCTTGTGACAGCCAGCCTCGTTGCAGCTGTGATTCTCGGCGGTATAAAACGAATTGGATATGTCACTGCGAGACTGGTCCCGCTGATGGCCATTATGTATGTACTCGGCGGCCTCATTATCCTGCTGATCAACTACGATCAGGTGATCCCCGGCTTTATCACAATTATCTCACACGCTTTCAATCCACAGGCCGGCGTTCTGGGTGTGGGCTCGGGCGCCCTTATCGTGACTTTGAGTTATGGTGTTCAGAGAGGACTCTTCTCCAATGAGGCAGGTCAAGGTTCCTCTCCCATTGCGATGGCTGCCAGTAAGACCAAAGAGCCAGTACATGCCGGACTCGTAGGCCTGCTCGGTCCGTTTATTGATACAATTGTGGTTTGTACCATTACCGGGCTGGTCATTGTAACTACCGGGGCGTGGGACAGCTATCATCAAACAAGCATCGATCCGGCCGGAGGAAACATTGCCTATGTTGTAGATCTTCCTGAAGA
>REDA01000016.1 GCA_007693745.1 Balneolaceae bacterium | reverse complement strand
TCTCATTGTCATTGAAGGTGTCGAGCATCACTTCAAAGTAATCATCGCTGCCAAAACGGTCACGAAACAGCACATTGCCACGGATTCCGTCAGGATCAGAATCATAAGCCCTCAACGCAAAGTAGAGGTAATCGTCGTCGTACATGACCAAAGCTACCGTGCGTTCCGAGGGTTCTACACCCGAAAACGGCTCATACATGGTCATCGTTAAGCGTGTGGCGTGCTCCCAGGCCGGTTCGTTGCTAATCCCGTCGAGAGTAACTGAGAGTGTGGTTCGGGCTATTCGGATCGGCTCTCTCTCCTGTGCAGATACAGGACCCGATATAAGCAGTAAAATGATCCCAATGAATAACCGGATCTGCCTCATGCCGAAATTTCACCAGAGGGTTTGAGTAGTTGAAGTGATGAACAACCGAACAACGATTCCAACACCCAAATTACATCTTTTGCAGAAATAGTTCAGGATGAGATTATTTTTTTACAAAAATGGGATGAATCAACCTGTCCGGCAGGCTCCGTCTCACCGTAATTTTGAGCGCAGTCCCGTACAGCTCAGTTCCCCTCCAGGGTGAGTAGTGCCGGATAAAGCAGATCAAATACCGATACTTCCATTTTGTAAAAGGAGGAGTCTTCAGCATATTCAAACGACCCTGCACTGCCACTCATGATATAGATCACCCCTGCCCCCGTAGTTGGATCTACATACATATTGCTGAGCAGGCCATAGGCAATGCCGGCATGACCAAACATCTTACGGCCGGGGAAGATTACATCTTTTCCTTCCTGACCGGTGAGCAGGTGGATACCCAGGCCGTATCCCAAAAAGAAGTTCTCCCAAGTATCGCCGTTGGTGCCGTCATACTCCCAGTGCAGGCGGGTCATCTCTGCGAGTGTAGTTTCATCAAAAATGCGAACACCATCCAGTTCTCCGCCATGGATCAGGGTCAGAGCTAACCTCTTCAGACCGGGTGCTGTGATGCGAAGGCTTCCCTGGGGACCATATAGTAGTCCGTTGGTTCCGATTTCATATCCCTCCCATGCCCGGTCTTTCGGAGCTGTTTCGGTATAGAGATCTACCTGCGCAACCCATTCACCGACCGGTTTTCTGTAGAGCGCCGCATATTCTTCTGCACCAAAATCAGCCGGATTGAACGAGGCTCTGATTCCAAGTGGCTCGAAAATCTCTCTTGCTGCATAATGATCAAACCGTTCCCCGCTGATCCGCTCAACCACTGTGGCCACCAGTGACCAGGTGGAGTTGCTGTAGGAGAAATAGTCGCCCGGAGCATGACCGGCAAACATGTCTGCTCCAAAATAGGCTCCGCCCGGTTCAAAGAGCTCGCGAATATGCAGCTGATTTTCAATCATCTCCCGCGCAAATAGCGGATACCCCTCTCCGTCCCGGATGCCGGATGTGTGACTCATTAGCATTCTGAGGGTAATCTTGTCATCGGGATGTGCCGGATTCCGGAGTTCCCACCCAAGGTAATCGCTTACATCGGCGTCGATATCCACCACTCCCTTCTCCCACAGCTGCATCAGTGAAATAGTCGAAACCGTTTTGGTGATGGATGCAATACGGAAGGCCGATTCAGGACCCAGTTCTCTTCCTGTCTCATATACGGCCTGACCAAAGTAACCTTCATATACCGCTTCTCCACCGGCCAGGAGTGCCACTGCCAGTCCCATGATTTCATACTCTTCGGTAATCTGCTGAATCTGCCGGGTCAGTTCATCCGGATCGAATGGCACTGTTCGTTCAGATTCACAGGAGAGTAAACTGATGCAAAAAATGCTACTGAGTAGTGCACAAAAGAGCTTTTTGGTTCCTGAAATCATATCGGTAAAGGATCTGTCGGTTAATGGCTGGTGTTTAGGGTATCCCTGATTACTTTTACCAAACGTAGTAAATTTAGCTGTATTCGTGAAATGTAGGACAATCACATCTATATAAAAATACCTGCCTAAACGAGTTCCGATCTGTTTTACCGGATCTCAGGATTTTTGGCTTTTCAACAATTCTTTCACCGCTCTTCAAAACTGTTCCTGATTCATCAATGGTTAGTCTTCTTTTTCTTCCCAATTTTATTATAATTCATAGAGGGCTTTGTAAAATCAGTCTTTTGTACAAGATCAAGGCGGAAGCAACTTTAAAACCGCTGCGTAGTAGCCATATGTGAGGATTTTAAAGTTGCGACAACGAAGGTATTGTGGCAAAAGAACAGTTTTTCAAAGCCTGCTCATAAGTAGTACCAATCCACACCTTCAAAGAGAGCTGAACTGCTGAAGGAATAGATTTTTTTCCGACCAATAAACGACTAAGCTTACTAAAATGACCAAATCAATCAAGGGTTTACAACATCTATCTCTATTTTGGAATAACTTCGTCAGACGTTTCATCGAAATACTCCTGACAGCTCTTCTTCTTTTTTCTCTGCATCATACGGTTATGGCACAAACGTGGACTTCTGATTGGGATTCTATCATGAAACATGAAACCCCCGAATGGTTCAGGGATGCTAAATTTGGCATCTTCATCCACTG
>REDA01000065.1 GCA_007693745.1 Balneolaceae bacterium | reverse complement strand
TGATTCCCAACATTCAGATCACTATATCCGGGCACCATCTCACTGAACTCAGGATTAAGTGAGATATCCAGCCGGTAATTTTCAGCACCTTCAGTTTGAGACCATCGTGCAGTAAACCGATTGGCATTGCGGTCTGTTGCAGAAGTAGCAACAGGTATTTCCGGAAAGGTGTGCACCCTTATACTTTCTGAGTTGCCCCCAATCAGATCATTCTTAGTTGCCCTGACTCTATAGTAATAGCTTTTCCCTGGAAGTACTGACTCGATATCAATGGAGGTTGTAAGACCAACATCCTGATTTTCATATCCGGGCCAAAATGTGCTAAATGTAGAATCGGATGAGAGATCAAAGAAATATGTAGCCGCTCCTTCTACCATTTCCCAGTTGGCGGTGAAACTTCTGGTCTTTACATCGGTTGCAGAAAGTGCAACCGGTGCTACCGGAATAAATTGTATGGAAACAGACCCGTTGAGTGTGGTTCCAAGTCCTCGTGCCTGATAGGAAATTCGCTCAATAGTATTATTGGATACTCTAAATACTGCGACACCTTCACTGTCCGTCACCGGCTGGACGGCATCGATGATGGAGGAGCCTCCATCCGGAATCAGTTCCATCGATGCGTTTCCGAATGGATTGTTGTCCTCATCTCTTGCAAAGACAAGAATTTCGGCCTGGTCACTACCGTTTGCCTGGATTCGATCAGCTGCCTGTTGATAGGAGGAGGTTTCAGGGTCAATTCCCAGAAATTGAACAACCTTAGGATCAGACAGGATTGTTCCAAATACTTTGGCACCTAATTGGGTAGTACCTGGATAACGGCTGACGATTTTAAACTGAGCCTGCCCGTTCGAATTAGTGATACGTTGTGATGTGTCAATAGTTGGACTTCCTCCATCTGTCAAAAGCTCTGCATCAACATTTCCGAAGGGATTATTGTCCGTATCTCTTGCATTGACTGTAGCAGCTACCAACTGGTTTCCATTTGCCTGCACTCTGTTGGATGAAATTTCAATGAATGAGAGTTCCGGGTCAATTCCCAAAAATTGAATAATTTGTGAGCTGGTCAGTGTTTCCCCGAGAGCACGTGCTTTGAGTTGTGTGGATCCAGGCTTTTGACTGGAAATTCGGAACATTGCACGGCCATCGCTGTTGGTTATGCTCTGCAGGTTTTCCAAAAAGGGATTACCACCATCAGTTATTAATTCTACATTAATACTCGCGAAAGGATTGCCATCTTCATCCGTTGTTGTTACCTCAATAAGAGAACTTTGATTTAAATTAGCCTGTATGCGGTTATTAGATACAATTATCAATGATCGCTCCGGATCAATCCCAAGGAATCTGACTGAGGTTGTAGCAGCCAATTCCACTCCCAGAGAAGTTGCGCTGTATACTACAGTTTCAATTCGGTTGTTCCTTACATCGAAGTAAGCCTCCCCATTGGCATTGGTTGTTGCTGAAGAGGGTGAATAATCGAGTTTTCCCGATTTGGCAATCAGTTGTACAGGTAGTTTTTCAAGCGGTTGACCATTACTGTCTCTTGCTATGACTCTGATCCTGCTGGTACTTTCATTATTTGCCTGAACTCTCTCACTGAGAGCTGTGATTGTTGAGAGCTGGGCATCAGGTGGGGAAAGAATATCGTACATGAAAATCCGGTTTGATTCAGGGTCAGACACAAAAAGCTGCCTGAAGTCCGGGCTGAATTTGAGCGATGTAGCTTTAGGTGTATCTTCAATCGAAAATGAACCGATATAGGTAGCGCTTCTGAGATCATATGGCAAAGTAAGTGTAAACTCATGAATACTTTTCAGACCGTTAAATACACTATTGTCAATTAAAAACATTCTGGTACCATCGCTGTAAAATTGGATTCCCTGCAAATCCTGCTGTACCTGAACATTGAAAGTATGATCGAGTGTGGATGTTTCGATATCCCAAGGAGATGTCAGATTAAATTGAAATACAGCTCCCAGGAACCTGTCTTCCATATACATCACTGAGCCATCAGGCTTGAAATCGACGTCATGTGCTCTCAGCATTATATTTGTCAAATCCCGGTAACCGGTGGGTGTGGCAGTTGAGATATTCCATGCTGAGGAGAGAGTAAACTCCCAGATTTCGGTTCTGTTTACCAGCCACATTTTTAACCCGTCTTGCTGACGGATATAGATCCCGTGAGTATTGCCCTGTGGCTGTGTCTGAGATTCCATAACGGACGCTGTGTCCAGCTCTCGTTGATAGCTGGCAGTACGAATATCCCAGGGAGTGGACAGATGGTATTCAATCACATTGTTCGAAGACCTGCCAACAACATACAAACGGGTGCCATTTGGGTTAAACTCTATTCCTCTTGTACTACTTGTGACTGAAGTAAAACTCTTATTTGAGTAAAATGTGAACTGTAACAGAGAGTTACTACCCGATGAAAATGAGGTTAGCTCTTCAACATTGGCCGACATAAAACCGGCATTAATCAGTTCACTGCGTCTTTCGTCAATCACCTGCTGAGGGATTTCATCCAGATCATAAAAACGGTCGATCTGAACCTGAGCAATAGTTTTTTCTGTTAATTGAGATACTGAAATAAAAACCAGAATCATCAAGAAAAAAACCTTCTTAAATATTTGTCTCCGCAATTGAATGAATATTGGAAACTGGCGGGTTACGAATGCCATAAAAGTGAAACAGAGTGATATGTTGGCGATTAGTTGTGCTTAAAAAAGTTTCAGTAAGTGCAGTAAATGCGAAGAAGATCGGTGTTAGGAAATGATGCAATTGTTCACCTAGATATTCCAATCTTACAGAAAATTGGAAAGAATTTAAAAATAGAAATTTTCAAATTGTGAAACACCATTTAATCAGATCAAAAATTCTTTCTCACTCTTTTTTTGACTTAATCCAATGATTAATCAGCCTTTTTGAGTCTAAATTGACGTTTATAAACACATCGAGAACCCTCACCCCCCGTGACACCCCCTGTCACCCTCCCTCCCTATCTTTCTGATAATACCGTCAATTATTTACTATTTTCAGTAAAGTTGACCCAACGAGCCACCAACACCACCCATGCTCCATTATCAGACGTTTTTCTCACTTTCAGATGCCGCCACAGCTCTTGCCGGGGCTCTCGACCGCTTTCATCCGGCCGACCCGCTGAAACCGCAGACGATCATCGTACCCAATATGGATGCCGCCCGCTGGATAAAACTCCGGCTGGCGGAGATCTCAGGTACCGCGGCAAACCTGCAGACTGAACTCCCTTCCGGCTGGCAGTACAGCCTGATCCGGAAACTCTACCCGGATCTCCCAAACCTGCTCCCTTCCGACCTTCTTCCCCTTACCTGGTCACTTTTTGAGCAGCTCACCACTCCGGATCTTCTGCGCCGCTACCCGCCACTGGAGCAATATCTCAAACGCCAGAACGTAAATAGCGGGGAGACACCCGCCTGGCAACTCGCCTCCCGGATCGCTTCTGTTCTGGATCAGTATATGGTCTATCGTCCCGGACTGCTGCTCGGCTGGCAGGAGGGAAAACAGGGGAGCAGTACCGATGAGGCGTGGCAGGCAGACCTCTGGCGCGACCTGAACCGGCGATGGAAACAGCTGCCCGACCCGCTTCTTCACAAAAACCGCGCTGAACTTCAGCGGGAGCTCTCAATCGCATTGGAAAAGGGCACCCTGCGCCCCGAAGAGCCTCTTTTCCTGTTTCATCCGGGACTCCTGCCCGAAACCCTGCTGCAAACTCTCAGGCTCTGCGCAGAGCATCAGGAGGTGATTGTGATCCCGATATCTTCTTTCGGGGAGGCAGTCACGCACGGCGGACCGGTACTGAATCCGCTGATCGACTCCCTGGGGCGCGAAACCATGGATCTGGAGGATCTCTACAGCCGCGTTCTGGGTCCGCCGGCAACCGCACCCTTTGTGATTGAACCGGACGGGGATGACTCTGAACCGGATGATCCCAATGCTGCTCCCGGAACCACCCCCGTTTCCAGGCATGTGACTACCCAAACGAGTGCACTTCAGAACAACCCAGACAGTGTGTCGTCGACACCCCCGGGGAATGATCCAGATACTGACCCTGCGACTGCCGTCACCAGTGCTGACCGAACCACACCCAACAGTGTGGCCCCGACTTCCCCCGGGACTGCCCAAAACAGCATCCCTGCGAACGACTCCAGGGGTAGCCTGAAGGCCACCCCCGTTGCGGAATCCACATCTGCCCTGAAACGGATTCAGAGGGCGATCCGCCTGAATCAGCCGTTTCCGGATGAGAGGCCCGACCCCTCGCGCGGCAGACCCGGGATGGTGGCCGACTCTTCGGTCCGGATCCATTCCTGCCACTCACCGCTTCGGGAGGTGGAGACGCTTTATCACTCCCTGCTGGAGCTTTTTGAACAGGATCCTTCCCTTGCTCCGGAGGATGTACTGGTTACCACACCCAACCCCGCTCTCTACGAGCCGTTTATCCGCGCCGTTTTCGGCACCCGCGAAGAGGGTCTTCCCGAAATTCCATGGCATCTCGCTTCACTTCGTACTGTTGAAAATGAAGCTGAAACCGCACTCCGGCGCTGGCTGGAGCTCCCCGATTCCCGCTTTCACCTGCAGCCGGTACTGGATCTGTTCTCCATGAAGGCCATACACCGAAACGCGGGGGTGAGTCTCTCCGCTCTCTCTGAAATCGTCCGCTGGATGGATGAGAATCATGTGATCTGGGGAGTGGACGCCACCCACAGGGAGCAGGAGGGTCAACCGCCCGAAGAGCTGCAGACCTGGCACTCCGCCCTGAAACGGATCTGGCTGGGGCAGTGGATGGCTGATGAGGCGGGACTTTTTTATCAGGACACCCTGCTCTACCCCGGTATCCGGTCGGCCGGACAGCGGGAGGCGTGGGCCGCTTTTAGCCGCTGGCTGGATCGGCTGACGCTGGACAGGCAGGAAGCAGCCAGGCCGCGAAGCGCAGCCGGCTGGACCGAATGGATCGAAAGGAGGCTGACGGACCTGATCGGGGCGGAGACGCTGCAAACAGATGGCGCAGGGGTCATGAATATGCTCGACCGCATCCGGGAGAGCGGTGAAACCGCAGCTGCAGCTCAGCCTGTGTCGTTTTCACTGATCCGCGATCTTATCCTCTCCCAGCTCGACCAGAAGGGTGCCGCCGGTGCGCTTTTTACAAGGGGCATCACCTTCAGCTCCATGGTACCGGTGCGCGCTATCCCGTTTCGCGTGATCGCACTCATCGGCCTGAATGAGGGAACTTTTCCGCGAAGGGAACAGGCACCCGATTTTGATCTGATGGCACTGAATCCGCTCCCGGGCGAGCGTAACCGTAAACTGGAGGACCGCTCTCTCTTTCTGGAGTCCATCCTGGCTGCCGGCGAGGTTCACTATGTGAGCTACGTGGGACAAAGCGAGCTGGATAATGAGGAGATTCCGCCCTCCCCGGTGATCTCGGAGTGGATCTCCCTCTTTATCGGGAGGGAATCGCATGGAGTGAATCCGGATGGGATCAGGAATTCGGCAGAGAGTCAATTGCCGCTCGCTGAGCATTCCGGAAATCCAAACAGAGACTCCGAAACAGCGGATCCCTCGCATGCAGGGCAGAGCAGAATCGCGGGGGAAGTTCCCGGTGGGGAGTCCGCCGTCGGGAATTCAGAGGATCGAACGCCGCACGAAGGGCTGAGTGACCGGGAGGAAGGGGATCCTGAAGGGGATGGGAAATCCGCCATTGGGAATTCAGAGGATCATTCGCCGCAAGAGGAAGCGGACACAGGGCTGAAGCCGGCAGGGAAAGAGGCCCGGGATCAGGCCGGGAATGCAGCCTCCGGAGACGCCTGGGGAGAGGGTGTCCGAATCGAGGGATTACGGCAGGAGGTGGTGCAAAAGGAGGCGCTCCATCTTTTCAGCGAAAGCTGTTTTAGGGAGAAGCGTGTTTTCTCCCCCCTGGCTTTCGGGACGGCGACCCGGCTGGCTCTGCAGGAGCGCCCGCCTGCCGGACTGATCCGCGATCTTTCTCCGGAGGCGGATGAGGAGTGGAAGCAGCTCTTTACCGCCGAACGGCTGATCCGTTTTTTCCGGAATCCGGTCAGGGATTTTATCACCGGCCGGCTGGGTGCCCGGCTTGTGCGTCCGGAAGAGGAGAGGGAGGAGTTCAGCCTGAATCTGCTGGAGAAGCACACTCTTTTTGAGCGGATCATGAGCTGGCGCATCGGTGGACTGGATGAAGAGACCATGTTGAAACAGATTCTCAGCTCGGGAATCGCTCCGCAGGGGTGGGCGGGGGAAACCCTGGTTGCGGAACAGTTTCGCCACGCTGAGACAGCGCTGAGGCGGCTGGAGAGGGAAGGGATCGAACCCGGCTTTTCGGAACTGCAGATCACCCTGGAGGCCGGCGGGCTCTGGCTGAATGAGTCGCTGCCGAGTTACCATGGCGACTTCCTGCTCTCCGTTGAAGCCTCTTCACTGAGCGGCTCTATGCTGATTCAGCACTGGATCCGGCATCTGCTCTGGCAGGCATCCTCAAAGAGCGAAGAGCCGTCGGTACTGCTCTGTGAACTGAAAAAGGGGAAACCGAAATGGTGCCGGTTTACCCCTGCCGAAGAGCCGGAGAGATGGCTTGAAAAGGTGATCCGGCTCTATCAAAAAGGTCAGGCCGAACCGCTTCTCTTTTTCCCAAAAACGCTCTGGAGTTTTGTGCAAAGCGAACATTCATCAAGGGCGAAGAATCCCATGGGATCCGCAATCAAGGCGTTTGAGGGCGACTCCAACAGCGATTTCAGCTTCGCGGAGAGCGACGATCTCCATGTGCGGCTGCTGCTGGGTCCGGAGCCGGCTTTTGACAGAGCTTTTCTGGATGAGGAGTATCTGGAGCTGTTTCATGAACTTTACGACAGAGTGGAGGTGCAGGGATGAAGATGCGTGTACTTGAATCACTGTTTGACCTGACATTTGAACCGCGTCAGTTTATCGAAGCGAATGCGGGCACCGGTAAGACCTACACCATTGCCGGACTCTTTGTGCGGCTGATGCTTGAGAAGAACCTGAGGGTGGATCAGATTCTGGTGATGACCTTTACCAAAAAAGCGACGGCGGAGCTGCGGGATCGTATTTTTTTAAAACTGAAGGAGACGCTGCTGATCCTGGAAGGCGGGCAGCCGGAGGATCAGGAGTGGATGCGCACGCTGCTGAGGCATACGGATGGTCAGGAACGCGGACGGCTGGCTGCACAGATCGCCGGGGCGGTCCGGAATTTTGATGAGAGCCAGATCTACACGATCCATGGATTCTGTCAGAAGATCCTGCGTGAAGAGGCCCTGATGGCCGGCACACCGTTTGATCTGGAGGTCACTCAGACGGACGATCTTCTCCTGCAGGCAGCCGGTGATGAGTGGAGGCTCTTTATGGCCAGCCATCCAAAGGATGAAGCGGGCAGATACCGCCTTCGTAAACTGCTGGATATCGCCGGGAGTCCGGCCGAACTGGTGAAATTGATGCAACCGCTCTTCAGCCGCCCCTATGCGAAGATCCGCGGAGAGGGTCATCCGGAACCGGAGGCCTACCTCGCAAAGGTGATCCGCAAGAGAAAAGAGATGGTTTCTCTGTGGCGAGAACAGAGGGGAGAGATCACAGATCAGCTGCTGAACAGCGATCTGAAAGGCTATACGGAGAACTCATTCGTGAAATGGGTTGTGGAGTTGGAAGAGGCTTTTTCAGCCGATTTTTATGTGCCGGTCACCTTTACCAACTTTAAACGGTTTCTCTCTTCGTACCATCGAGATCCGGACAATCTGAAAAAAAATGGCACCCGGTTTCCGCAGCATCCCTTCTTTGAGCTGTGTGAGGAGTACCAGACCCTGCTCCAGGAAATGGGAACCGTTGAAACCGGCCTGATCATCCATTTTTACAGAACGATCAGCGAGAGACGCAGGGTGCTGGCGGAGGGAAGCTCTGTGGCCACCTACGATGATCTGCTCAACCGCGTTTCGAATGCCCTGGCAGATCCTGAATACGGGGAAGCTCTCGCCACTTTGATCCGAAAGAAACTCCCGTTTGCACTGGTGGATGAATTTCAGGATACCGATCCGGTTCAGTACCGGATCTTTGAGCGGATCTACCCGGAAGATAGCCGGGTCATGAGCACTTCCGGCAGGGAGGAACCGGTGGCAAGTCCGCCTTCCGAGGCATCCGATGCAGAACATGGGCTGCTGATGATCGGCGATCCCAAACAGGCCATTTACGCCTTTCGGGGCGCCGATATCTACACCTATCTGAGAGCGCGGAATCAATGCAGTGCGGAAGGCTGGTCCCTTCAAAAGAATTTCAGAAGCTCTCCGGAACTGATTGAGGCTGTAAACCATCTCTTTGAGGGGGAGCATGTACCGTTTCTGGAGCCCGATATCACCTTTACGGATTCAAAATCGGGCCGTGAGGATCTTTCCGGTGCGTTTCTGATCGATGGAGAGCCGGCCAAGCCGATGCAGATATCGGTCATTGAGGGTTTTTACAACAGTCAGCAGAAGTCGGAAGCGTTCGCTCTGTCTGTCCGGCAGATCGTCAGGCAGATTGTGAGGCTGCTCTCGCTGGCGGAAAAGGGGAGAGCCACGATTCAGGGGAAAAGGCTCCGTGCGGCCGATCTGTGTGTGCTGGTGAACAGTCACCGTGACGCCGCGGCAGTAAAACGGGCTCTCCGAAAAGCGGGTGTAGGTGCGGTCACCTACTCGCGGGAGAAGGTGTTTGAGTCGGGCGAAGCGGAACGCCTGTTGCAGGTGCTGCTCGCGATACTCGATCCGCAGGACTACCGGCAGGTTTGCGCTGCTCTGCTGACCGGTTTTTTTAGCCGTTCCCTGAGCAGGATTGATCATATCCGGCATGAAGAGGCTGTATTTCAGCAGTTTCTGGAGGAGCTGGCGCAGCTGAACGATCTCTGGCACCGCTCCGGTTTCTACCCGATGTTCCGAAAACTGCTCTACACGGAACAGAGGCTGGCGGTACTGGCGGGTCAGGACGGATCGGAGCGAATGCTCACCAATCTGCTTCAGCTGGCTGGTATCTGCTCAAAAGCGGAGGCTTCGGGAGGGCTCTCGCCCCGCTCTCTGACGGAGTGGTTCCGCCGGCAGATGAACGATCCCGATGATGATGAAGAGAGAACCCTCCTGCTGGAGAGCGATCTCAATCTGGTGAAGATCAGTACCATCCACAGCAGCAAAGGCCTTCAGTTCCCGGTCGTATTCCTGCCCTCACCCTGGGCCGGACTCAGTCAATCAGGTAAAAAAGATATTTTTTCGATCTACAGCGACCGCGAAACGGATCAGACGATCATCCATGTGGGGCAGGATCAGGGCGCTGAAACCGAATGGGCGGTGCAGCAGGCCCGCTTTGAAGCGCTGGCCGATGAGGTGAGGAAGTTTTATGTGGCGGTGACGCGCGCGCGGTTTCAGTGCCACCTCTGCTGGGCTGCCCAGGGCTACTCCCACCACTCCGGTATCGGCGCTGCGCTGCTGGGGCGTGAGCAGATACTGAAGCTGATCAATGAAAATAAAACCCTCCTCAAAAAAGAGGATCTGGCGATTCTGGCTCTGCTCAATGGCAGTGTCAGGTCACTGGAGGCGAAGCATCCCGGGGGGATCGGCCTTCTTTTCCATTCTGATGGTGAAGAGGGGGACGAACAGCCCGAAGAGGAGGTGCTGCAACCTGCAGCAGCCAAGCCGCTTACACTACGGCGCTATGGCGGACGCGATCAGCTGCCGCTGCGGACCACTCTGGAGAGTTTCTCCTCGCTGGTTCATCATCAGGATCCGGGTGCGCCCGATCACGATCAGCTGGTTCAGGAGTACACTACGCGCCTGGAGCGCGATCCGGAGGAGCCGGTTGTGCGGAATATTTTCACCTTTCCGAGGGGTGCGGCGGCCGGATCGGCCATTCACATGCTTTTTGAACATGAGTCGTTTGATTTCAGGACTGCTGGTAAAGCGGCTGACGAGGTGTGGATCGGCGATGTGCTGGAGCAGTACCGGATCGGCCGTGACTGGGCGCCTGTCGCGCGGCAGATGATGGCCGATGTGGCCGGGGCAGAGATTCCGCAGATCAGCCTGGGCAGAATCGCAAAAGAAGATCAGCTCCGGGAGATGGAGTTTCATTTCGCTTCCAGGCGGGTCAGGTCGAGGGAACTTATGGATCAGATACGGGGCGGCACTCCGGCGCAGAAAGGATCCGGGGCGAAAGATCAGGCCATTATGACCGGCTTTATCGATCTGATTGTCCGCCAGAACGGGAAGTATTATATCATCGATTATAAGTCTAACCATCTGGGTGACTCAGAGACTGACTATTCGGCTCCGGCGCTGGAAGTGGAGATGGAGCGGGCGGGATACGACCTGCAGGCTCATCTCTATCTGGTGGCACTGACCGGTTTTTTAGAGAAACGGCTGCCGGATTTCCGGTATGAAACCCATATCGGCGGCATGCTCTATCTCTTTGTACGCGGCATGAAAAAGGGGAGTGGTAACGGAGTATGGTTCCGCCGCCCGGAGGCAGAACGGGTTACAGAGTTAAAAGATCTGCTGGTGAGATAGAGCATGAAAAAACCCCACCCGTCGTCAGTTCGAGCGCAACGCAGCGACAGCGGAGTGAAGTCGAGAACTCCTTCATACGCGAAACAAAAACTCCCCCCATATCAAACTCACGTTAATGGAGAAAATGAACAATGGATACAATGAAAGATGGCATAAGCGAAGCAACAGAAAGGGGAGTACGGGTAGTGGTTTCCGGATGGAAAAAGAAAAAGATCAACAGCGAATAACATGAACAAGGACAAGATGAAAAATAATGAACCACACCACACCTGGTGGCAAAGAGGGATCTTGCCGGAGGCGGGATGGATTGGTATGGAGGAGCAGGAGTTGATTCGGTTTCTGGAGAAGGAGCGGGGTGAGATCAGCGGGGAGGGGAGGCTCGCTCTTGTCTTTGTCTCCCTCTTTCTGAAGGGGGGACACACCGCACTTCCGCTCGACAGATCGCCGCAGGAATGGGGTGAAATTATTGGCCTGGATCCGGAGGTGAGAGCGACACTCCCTGATGAATTAATCTCTCCGGACAGCCTGCTGGAGCAGAAACTGGCCGGCCGGATGGACGAAATGGCGATGATGACCCTGGACGGGAACAGTCTCTCAATCCGGAAATATTATAATCTGGAAACAAAACTACTGCAATGGTTTACGGAAAACAGTGAGAATAAATATCGAAGTGATATAAGTAAGTATATCGGGCATTTATTTCCTGAAACCGACGAAAAAGAGGTGGATTGGCAGAAGGTTGCGGTGGTGATGTCGGCGGTCCGGCGGGTCCTCATTTTGTCGGGCGGTCCCGGCACCGGAAAGACCACTGCGGTGGCGCGGATGCTGATGCTGAATCAGCTGCTTTCCGGGCGGCCGCTTCGCATGGCACTGACGGCTCCGACCGGTAAAGCAGCGGGCCGGATGGGGGAAGCGCTCCGTGCTGAATTCGACCGGATGGCGCCGCTCATGAAGCAGCTTGGTCTGAACCCGGATTCATTTCCACGGGAAGCGAAGACTCTCCACCGGCTTCTTTCGGGAAGCGGCAGGGAGGGATTGCTGCCACCTGCGAGGAAGCGGCTGCTGCCTTTCGACCTGATTGTGGTGGATGAGGCGTCGATGATGGATCTGGAACTGGTGAGCCGGCTGATTGCACATATGGGTCAGGATACCCGGCTGATTCTGATGGGTGACAAAGATCAGCTCTCTTCCGTGGAAGCGGGTTCTGTGTTTGCGGACCTTTGCCGCAAGAGGGAGAACGGGTTTTCACCGCAGCTGAATACGCTGCTGAAGCAGAGCGGAATCCGTGAGCCGCTCCCTGTGCATGGCGAGACACCTCTTGAGGATTCCATTGTCTATCTGACCAGAAGCTACCGGTTCGATGAGTCGAGCGGAATTGGCCGGCTTGCTGCTGCGGTGCGAAGCGGGAGTGCTGATCAGGATCAGCTGACCGCCCTGTTCGAAGAGCAGAGGGATCTTGAGCTGAAGCCGTTCTCCTATGTGCAGGATGAGCTGGAAGGATTAACCCGGATTTTCAGGAACCGGATTGCCAAAGCTTCAACGATTCCTGAGCCGGCCGCGCTCTTTGCTCACTGGAAGGAGCAGGTGTGGCTGAATCCGCTGAAAAGCGGCTTTCGGGGGACCGAAAGGCTGAACCGGCTGGTGGAGGAGAGTGCCATGGCTCAGCTGCGTCTTCGCAGGGAAGGCGGGTGGTATCACGGTCGTCCGGTGATTATTACGCAGAACGACTACCATGCCGGAGTATATAACGGCGATCTGGGGGTCTGTATGGAGCAGGAGGGAGAGTTCCGGATCTGGGTAGAGAGTTCCACGCAGTTTCGGTGTTTGCGGCCAGACCGTATCCGGGCGCTGGAGCCCTTCTATTTTCTTACCGTTCACAAGAGTCAGGGTTCGGAGTTTGATGAGGTGAATCTGCTCCTGCCGGAAGAGGATCATCCGCTGCTTACCCGTGAGCTGATCTACACGGCAGTAACCCGCGCCAGGAAACGCCTGGTCCTGCATGGCAGCCCCGCACTGCTGGCAACAGGGATACAACGAAACACCGAACGATATACAGGGCTGAAGTTCAGGGTGTAGGGCTTGGGGCAGGATTTGGGTGTAGAATTTGGGTGTCGGTTTTCCATGAAGTGAGAGAAGGGAAAACGCCCCGAGGGATCGGGACTGCGAA
>REDA01000063.1 GCA_007693745.1 Balneolaceae bacterium | reverse complement strand
GCAATCAACGTAAAAATACAGATTGTTCAGAAACCAGAAACCCGAAACCCTCAACCTCACCCTCCCCCTCAAAAAACCTCCCCCTTTTTGTTTAAGCAATCGGAAAGAGAACCGATAATTCTTTATGCACAACAGAAGGCTGGTCGCAATCATCCGGAATAAATCCGCTTGTGGCATGGGAATTGCATTTACCTTAACAAAAAGATGCTTAAGAAAAACGTAAAAGATAAAGCAGTGAACAGCCACCTCTCTACAGAGTGATCCGTGGAATCCGGTTTGATCAGCCTGAATGAAAGCTGCATCTGAATTGGAAAACTCTTACTAATTGAAATATTTGCAGATATGGGAAAAGTAAAAGCACTTGTAGTTGACGATTCAAAAATCATGAGGAGTGCGGTAAAACGCGCCCTGGATCAGCTGATGATCGCAGACTTCGAATATGTGGAGGCCATGGACGGACAGGATGCTCTGGAAAAGTTTTCCGAGGACATTCAGATCATGTTTGTGGACTGGAATATGCCCAAAATGACCGGAGTTGAATTTTCGAGAGCCGTTCGTGATATGGGAAATACCGATCACATTCCCGTCATAATGGTTACAGCAGAAAAATCGATGGGGAAGGTGGATACTGCATTGAACGAAGGCGGAGCCAACGAATACATCACCAAACCTTTTACGGCCGATAAAATGAGTAAAACCATCAGCCGCTATTTCGACGATGAGGGCAACCTCATTTCCACGAAGAAGGAAGAGAAGAAGAGCTTCTTCAGTAATATTCTTAAAACTTAATTATGGAGCCTGAGATGATTTACGATGAGTTGAGAGACGTGAAAAAAATACCGCAGGTACTTGTGGATCTGGTGAAGGAGTCGGTAATCAACACCATCGGATCGATCAGCGGGGAGCTTCCCGAATATGCGGGAAACGGGCTGGAGAATAAAAGTCTGAATGGGATTATCGGCAATATTGCAGTGTTTAATCCGGATTACACCCTCTCCTTGATGCTCGCCATACCCAGGGAAACAGCCCTGCAGCTTTCAGAAATATTTATAGGGATGGCCATTCCTTTTGAGAGCGACGATATGGGAGACCTTGTGGGTGAAATCTCCAATATTTTGGCAGGGGATGTTGCTGCAAATATTGAACAGGTGGGCTTCAGAGGGCAATCATCTCTTCCCATAGCTACACGCGGAAGTGATCTTACACTTTTTATGCCGAATAAACCGCCAACGGAAAAAATGAGATTTAACGGTGCAATCGGGGAATTTTGGCTGAATATGGCACTGAATCAATCCAAATAGAGTGATCAAAGGGGGGAATGAGGAATGGAAACAATCAGTGATAAACATGTTGATGACCTGGCCGGGATCATAAAGGCATTGGCTGATGTCTGGCCCAACGATCGCGAAAATGTGATGGTAGCGGGAGCCGCCTTCGAACAGTTTGTAGGGGAAATGGAACCCTCCGGTGTGCAGATTAATAAACTGATTGATCTTTCCTGGAAAGGGATGAGACATCTTTTTGAAGAGGATGCCTTCTTCATAAGTGTAAAAAATGCAACCATGCAGGGTGTGAATACGATCCGTGAATACCTGCTCAGCGAAGGTCAGATCAGTGTGGAAGAGTTTGAAAAGTCGTGTGAACGTCTTGAATCGGCACTGCAGGGAGCTGCAGAGTCGGCAGACAAAATCATCGATGTGGATGATGAAGGCAAACCCGTTTCAGCCGCAGTCACAACCGTGGATGAACCGCCTGCTGAAATTGCAGATACTGCTGAAGAGGAGCAGGAGAAATCTGAACCGGAAGCAGCCATATCCGCAGTTTCTGATGAAGCTGAAAGGGATTTACAGCCCGGATCACCGGAACGGGATGCCCCCCCAGTTGTTGAGGCAGAGATCACACTCAACACGCTGGCAACCCGGATCATGGAAGCCGGAGAGGATGCCGGAGAGGCGGAGTTAAGGGAAATTTTCTCCATGCTGGAATATCTCGCCGCAGTCGAAGCCGATGCTGTGGCAACTTCTTTGAATCATGCAGCCGAATCTCTGTCAAAAGCGCTTGACTCGGAAGATTTTTCCTCATGGTATGCCGAGGTATCCGACTGCGTGGAAGCAGCGATGGCTGCCGAAGAAGATGAAGAGTGGGAACAGGAACAGGCAGCGCTGGCAACAGCAACAGAGGATCCCTCAGCAGAAGAGAGTATCGGGTCCGGCCAAGTGATGCATGCTCAAACTGAAACCGAAGAGAGTGCCGATGAGGTCTTCATTATTTCGGAAGATATAGATCTTGACATGCTGACCGAGTTTGTAGCCGAATGTAACGACCTGATTGAAACGGCTGAATCGGCACTGCTCGATCTGGAAGAAAAGCCCTCCGACTCGGAACTGATTAACACAGTATTCCGCGCATTTCATACCATCAAGGGAACGTCTGCCTTTATGGGGCTGGATCCAATTTCAGAGTTTACCCACTCTGCCGAAACCCTGCTCGACCTGATCCGTGACGGGAAACTTTCGTTCGACAGGCCCTCGGCTGATATCTGCCTCGACTCGATCGACATCATTAAAAAACTGCTGCAGATTGTCAGCACCGCCAAAGGTGGCTCTGAGCTTCAAAAGTCTCCTCAATATAAGGCCACGCTCCTGGTTCTCGTAGATATCGCAGAGAATGGGACATCACCCGGTGAAGCTCTTGCCAAAACGGGTATATCAAACCCCGTTATACCTGAGTTTGATGAGCCGTTGGAGGAACTTCAATCAGAGAATAGTGCAGAGGCAGCCCCCGAACCCGTAACAGAGCGCCTGAACGGGGCACCGGAAGAACCGGGACAGAAAAGTGATACTGAGGCAACTGTCCGTGTGAATCTGGGACGGCTCGATCGGCTGATCGATATGGTGGGTGAGCTGGTGATTGCCCACTCCGTGGTCTCGCAGGATGAATTGATCTCGAAAGAACCGGACCTGATGAAAAAGGTGGATCACACCTCTAAAATTCTCAGAGAGTTACAGGATACCAGCCTCACACTCAGGATGGTGCCGCTGAAGGCTACCTTCCATAAAATGAACAGGCTTGTTCGGGATCTGGCCCGAAAAGCAGGAAAGAATGTAAAGCTGTCAACCATAGGTGACGATACAGAAATCGATCGCAATATGGTCGATATCATCAACGAGCCCCTGGTGCATATGCTGCGCAATTCCATCGATCACGGTGTGGAGAGTCCGGAAGAGCGCGCAGCTGCCGGCAAGTCAGCAACAGCAAATGTCTGGCTTCGTGCATTTCAGGAGGGTGGAAAAGTTGTCATCGAAATTGAAGACGACGGCAAGGGGATCAACAAAGAGAAAATTCTGGAGAAGGCAATCGCCAAGGGATTGGTTGCAACGGATAAAAAACTGACCGATAAAGAGATATGCGGCCTCATTTTCCATCCGGGACTCTCATCCGTGGATAAGGTGACCGACCTGTCGGGACGCGGAGTGGGGATGGACGTGGTACGGCGCTCTATCGAACAGCTGCAGGGGAAGGTAGAGGTTGAGTCGCACTCAGGAAAAGGAACCAAGGTTTCTCTGGAACTGCCTTTCACACTGGCCATTACCGACGGCATGCTGGTGAGTGTCGGAAGCCAGAAGTTCATTATTCCGACCATTAACATCGAAATGACGTTCAGAGCTCAGAAGGCAGATATATTTACCATTCTGGGCACCTCCGAGCAGGTAAAATATCGAGGCAATTCCGTGCCGATTCTCCGCCTTCACAAATTGTTTACGATATACGGTGCCATGGAAGAGCTGGATGGCGGCACTCTCGTAATCATTAAAAACAATAGTAAACTCTATGCACTGCTGGTCGATGAAATTCTGGGACAACAGCAACTGGTGGGTAAATCCATCAATATGAACGTAAAAATGCCTCATATATCGGGAGGAGCGATTTTGGGCGACGGTAAAGTTGGACTGATACTCGACACGGCAGCTGTGGTACTTTAGCTCTGCAGAAGTGCAGAATGATCTGAAATTAACATAACAGAGGTTTTCCCGCCTGAGCCGGTCAGAGCCTGGGGCGGAATAAACGGGAGGAGCACATGGGTTTAATAGCAAACGGAGTTCACAAAGTAAACAACAAGGCCGATCTCACGGAAGGTGATTTCTCCAGAGTGAGAAAAATGGTGTATGACTACTGTGGCATCAATCTTCACGACGGTAAAAAAGCACTGGTTCGCGGCCGGCTGATGAAGCGGCTTCGAAACCTGCAGCTGGGTTCGTTTGATGAGTATCTTAACTACGTGGATGAGGATTCCTCTCATAAGGAATTCTTACTGTTGATCGATATTCTGACCACCAACAAAACCAGTTTTTTTCGCGAAAGCTCACATTTCGATTTTGTCAGGGATGAGGTGATCCCCAAACTGGGGGACCGTCCCGTTAAATGGTGGTCGGCCGGATGTTCTTCCGGTGAGGAACCGGTAACGATGGCCGTTACCCTGCTGAATGAACTGAGTGCTGTCCGACAGCCCCCCGTAAAGATTCTGGCCACCGATCTCTCCACGGAAGTTCTCCATACAGCGAAAAAGGGAATCTATACGGAAGACAAGCTCGAAGGGATGCCAAAACACCTTTTGCACAAATATTTTAACAAAGAAACGACAGACAAGACAAGCTACCGTGTGAAACCCAATGTGCAGAAACTGATCACATATGGCAGACTCAATCTTCTGGGCGACTGGCCCATGAAGGGGCCTTTTCAGATCATCATGTGCCGCAATGTGATGATCTACTTTGATAAAGGGACACAGCGCCGGCTTGTGGAACGGTTTTACAGCCTGCTTGAACCGGGAGGATATCTGTTTGTCGGTCACTCCGAAAGCGTGACCAACAAGGAGATAGGGTTCCGGACCATACAACCAGCAGCGTATCAGAAAACCGGGGTATAGATTATGAACAGTGTAGTTGGAGTAAGCGACTGGCGGGTATCAGACAATTTACACGAAACGATTATTACGTATGCACTCGGAAGTTGTCTGGGTATCGTGCTGTATGATCCGATCGTAAGGGTGGCAGGATTACTTCATGTGATGCTGCCGCTATCCAAGGCTGATCCGGCAAAGGCCAAGGTGAAACCGGCGATGTATGTTGATTCCGGATTTGCAACACTTCTGAGTGAATTTTATGACTACGGAGGTGAAAAACGAAACATGAAAATTTATGTAGCCGGAGGAGCCAGCATGAGAATGGATTCCAGGGACGACTACTTTAAAATCGGATCGAGGAATTTTACAACACTGAGAAAACTGCTCTGGAAAAACGGATTCATGATCGATTTCCAGGATGTGGGAGGAAGTATTTCAAGAACCATGGCCGTAAGGGTATCCGACGGGCTCGTAACCATTAACAAGCAGCCGGTAAATCAGAAAGATGCCTGTGCCGCTATGCGTTAAACAATGAACCTGACCATCAGGGTGATCAGATATGAAAACCAGACTGAATATTTTAATTGTGGAGGATTGCGGAGTGATGCAGAGCGTAATCCGAAAAACACTGCTGATTTCAGGGCTTGATATCGAACGTATTGATTTGGCAGATAACGGTGAAGACGGGTTAAAACTCCTTGAGAAAGAGAAGTACGACCTGATTTTGCTGGACATCAATATGCCTGTGATGGACGGTTCTGAAATGATCCGTGTAATCAGGGAAAGTCCGGCACACAGGGATATTCCGGTCCTGATTGTGAGTGCCGACGGACAGAAAGAGCGTATCCGGTTTTACAAGGATGAAGAGTTTGAATTCATGCAAAAACCCTTTATGGCGGAGGAACTCAAGGAAAAGGTGCTTCTGACACTCAACGGAACAGAAGAGTCGTAAATCACAGAAATAAGAACATCAGCGGTAAGCGCTGATTTCAGTAGAGCTTTCCGGAGAATCGGAGATATAACATTGAAAGAAGAGATACAGAGATGAAAAGGAATTACTTAATAGTGGAAGATGAGCCGACCATGCGAATGGTGATTCGCAAGGTGCTTCTCGAAAGCGGGCTGGAAATCGATAAAATTTATGAAGCAAACAACGGAAAGGAAGGATTGCAGGCTCTGGAAAAGTTTCCGATCGATGTGATGCTGGTGGATATCTATATGCCGGTTATGGATGGGATGGAGATGCTGGATCATGTGATGTCGGACCCGAGATTCGAAAACATTCCCGCTGTTGTGGTCTCCACGGAAAATGACGAAAACAGAATCGATGCGATTATTCGCAAGGGGATCGGGTTTGTCCACAAACCTTTTACCAAGGAGCTGCTCAAAGATCAAATCATAAAAATGGCGGGGGAATAGATATGGAAAAGAGCTTTCAGAATGAGATCAGGAAAATAGCACACAAAACATTTGAAGTGACCTGCTATATGTTTGCCCTTGATGAGATGGAGATGGATGAGGAATCCCTGATTTCCGATCACACGACAGAAGAGACGGTCTCTTCACTGGTTACCTTCCAGGGAGCCGCGGAGGGAGGTATGGTCATCTCTGCGGATGAAGAACTGTTTGATGCGATCGCAGCCAATATGCTTGGCATTGATGTGGCCACAGAGGAAGAGAAGGAGGGCGCCCTTTGTGAAATTGCGAACATCATCTGCGGCAATACCGTGCCGCTCTTCGCAAAAGACGGAAATATCTGCATCATAAATCCACCAAAAATTATAAAAAATGGTGAATTATACTCGGACGGTTTCGAACAGTTTTATGAGGAGTCGTTCCATGTAAGCCTGGATGAGGGTACCGCTTATATCTCCATTTTTTACAAACGTGTCTGATTATGATTAATGTTCTGGTTATAGATGATTCTGCACTGGTTCGAAAGGTACTCACCGATGAACTGAACAAACAGCCCGACATCCGGGTGGTTGGAACAGCCATCGATCCCTACGCAGCCAGGGAGAAAATTATGAAACTGCGCCCGGATGTACTGACCCTGGATCTCGAAATGCCCCGAATGGACGGCCTTTCTTTCCTGGCCATGCTGATGAAACACTATCCGATGCCCGTGGTTGTGGTCAGTTCCCTGACCCCGAAAAACAGCGAGAACGCCCTGCGTGCCCTGCGGCTGGGAGCCGTGGATGTGATCTGTAAACCGGGCTCGGCTTACTCAACACAGAATGTGTCAAGAGACATTATCAAGGCAGTCAGGGCCGCATCCCACGCCCGCTTCGATCAGTTTGTTCCCGAACCGGAGGAGAAAGAGACGGTCACAAAACCCAAAGCAAAATCAGGACTTGCCCAAACCACGAACAAACTGATTGCAATCGGGGCTTCGACAGGCGGAACCAAGGCCATAGAGATGGTTCTGAAGGATCTGCCCCTGAACATCCCCGGTATTGTGATTGTCCAGCATATGCCTCCTGTATTTACGAAGAGCTTCTCTGACCGGCTGAATGAAATTTGTACCATCGATGTGGTGGAGGCGCGCGACGGGGATCTTGTACAGAGCGGCAAAGCACTGCTGGCTCCCGGCAACTACCACATGCAGCTCGAAAAAAGCGGCGCCAAATATTACGTGCGCGTCAAACAGGGTCCGCCCGTGAACCACCACCGCCCAAGTGTGGATGTGCTTTTTAACTCGGTTGCAAAGGTTGCTGGAGTGAATGCTACCGGTGTAATCCTGACAGGTATGGGCGCGGATGGTGCCGCCGGAATGCTGGAAATGAAAAACGCCGGCGCCTACAATATCGCCCAGGATGAAGCCACTTCGGTCGTTTATGGAATGCCCAAGGAGGCATATCGCATGGGAGGTGTGGACGCAGTGCTGCCCCTAAACCGAATATCCGATGCCATACTGAGAGAAGTGGCAGACAAACATCAATTTGCATAAGAAGACACCAACAAACCCCGACGTAGAATACCCTAAATGAGCAGAGATATGGAAATCAATATTTTAGTTGTAGATGACAGCCCGATTATGAGAAAAATGATTATCAAAACCATTCGGCTGTGCGGACTGGACATCGGGCAGATTTTTGAGGCCGGAGACGGAAAGGAAGCTCTGGAAAAAATGCAGGAGCATCCCGTGGATCTGCTGCTTGTAGATGTGAATATGCCGGTGATGGATGGAATAGAAATGCTTGAACGGGTACGGCACGATCCCAAAAGGAAAACGATGCCGGTGTTCATCATCTCGACGGAGAGCAATCCCAAACGAATTGAATTTATCAAGAGTCAGGGTGCCGATTTTTTGCATAAACCTTTCACTCCGGAAGACCTGAGAGGGAAAATTCTGCAGATCGTGGAGATGCAGTAGAATAACCATTAAAAAAACTTAAGGAATCTGAATCAGCCTCCGATAACCACAACTGTAGATCAAAATACACTTCATTTTGTTCCGCAGAACGTCGGTGGCAATCACATGACCGGAATGAAACCTGCAACTGCAGGCAACAGGCTGAAATCAGGATATAAATGATGATGAGTAATAAAATAACAGTACATAAATCGTAAATGAAAAAGAAGGTGACAATATGGAATCGTTTAATCACGACTCAATGAATCATCAGGGATCGTCGAAGCAGTGGACCATTGGTAAGAAACTCATCGTATCATTCATGAGTGTAGCCGGGATTACACTGGTCGTGGCCCTGATCGGATTTGGCGGAGCGAACATTCTCAACAACTCGATCGAGGAAGTGAGTGAAGTGCGCCTGCCAAGTGTAAACACACTGATGCACTCCGAAGTGTATGCAGAACAGATCAACGCTCTGATGCGTACCCTGGTTGTTCCGGGAGTACCCTTTAATCAGCGGCGGGGCTACTACAGAACGATCGAAGAGAATATGCAGGCATATGACCGCTATATGGCTCAATTTGAAGCGCTGCCCCAAACGGAGGAAGAGGCCCGCTTGTGGAGAGGGTATGCCGGACTGCACAGGGAGTGGCTCAATTCAGTGAACCGTTTTCTGGAGATGTCCAGGGATTTTGATCAGCTGGGTATAGCAGCACCTGTGGATCTGTCAAGGCGGCTGGAAATGTATCAGAAGGATCACTACATGGTGGTTCAGAATGTACTGCACATGCTCCATCTGGGAGCCGGTCAGTTTGCCGGGGGTGAAGACCACACTGCATGTAATGCAGGCCGTTATTTCCCGCAGTTCCAGACCGACAGTCAGCAGCTGCAGAGACTGGTTCAGGAGTTTGATGCTCCGCACGCACGGTTTCATCAGGCCGTGGCTCAGATGAAAAACCTGGTGCAGAACGGAAATATGGCTCAGGCGCAACAGATCTATCAGCAGCAGTTTGTACCGGCTATGGATGAGGTATTCGTAGCGTTTGACGGAATGCAGGTGATGGCAAATCAGGCATTGGAGACGTTGGAGGGTGCACAGGAGTTCCTCCTTGGGGATTTCTACGCAGCAAATATGGCTTTGAACACTCTTCTTGAAGAGGTTGTGGATCTGAATAACGAACTTGCATCAGCAGAGGCCGCATCGGCCGCAAGAAATGCAACAGCTGTGAAATTTGCATCCATAATCGGCTTGATTCTGGGTGTGGGTATCGTGGTCTTTTTGGGCTTCTTCATCAGCAACTCCCTCAACAAGACCCTCCGTGAGATTCGTGAGATTATTGATGGGTTGAACAGCGGGGCGGAGCAGGTGAATGCCTCGTCAGAGCAGTTGTCGGGAGCCTCACAGGAGCTTTCGGAGAGTGCGAGTGAGCAGGCAGCGGGCTTGCAGCAGACGACTTCTTCGCTGGAGGATATGGCTACGCAGACCAAGCAGAGTGCGGAGAATGCAGGCCAGGCCGAGGTAGCGATGCGCGAGACCGAGCCCCGTGTAGCCAAGGGAGTGGAAGCGATGCAGCGGATGACCGAAGCGATGAGTGATATTCAGGAGGCCTCTCAGGCGACGTCGAAGATCCTGAAGACGATTGATGATATTGCCTTCCAGACGAACCTGCTGGCGCTGAATGCGGCGGTTGAGGCGGCGCGTGCCGGCGAGGCGGGCAAGGGGTTTGCGGTGGTAGCCGAGGAGGTACGCAATCTGGCGCAGCGCAGTGCGCAGGCGGCCCGCGATACGTCGGAACTGATTGAGCGCTCGCTGGGCAGCAGTGAACGCGGCGCGAGTGTGGCGAAGGAGGTATCGGAGAACCTGGTGATGATCAAGGACAGTGTGGGTCAGGTAGGTACACTGGTACTGGAGATTGCCGCGGCGAGCAAGGAGCAGGCGACCGGTATTACGGAGATCAATTCGGTGATGGGCGAGATGGACAAGGTGGTGCAGCAGAACGCTTCTTCTTCTGAGGAGAGTGCGAGTGCGGCCGAGGAGCTCTCCTCACAGGCCAATGAGCTGAAGATGATCGTGAACCAGCTGGTGACGCTGGTGGGAGGCGGCAATGAGTCTCGCGCTGGTGCGGGCAGTCTGATTGCCAAGGCGGGGAGCAAGCTTCGCGCGGGAGTGAAGGCGCCGTACCGTCCGGAGCCGAGATATGAGCCATCGAGAGCGAACGGGAACGGGCGCAGCAACGGCAAGAGCGCCGCGCGTCCCTCACGCAGCCCGAAGGACTTTATTCCCCTGGAAGAAGCTGAGCTCAGCGACTTCTGACAAGAGACCGAATGCAGGCGGGAACGGGCCTTACCGTGGGGCCCGTCAACGCCAATGAAAAGTAGGGATTAGATAAACAGTTGATTGCTGCTTTTACGAAACAACACGCTTGTGACAGGGCGTGTTGTTCTTGTTTGATACACCTCATCTTCAACAGGTTTCATTCTTCCGCAGAAACGGAGGCGATAACATTTCCAGCTCCTCATAACCAGTACACGCCTTCGTCACTCCGGATCATGAAGACAGCCCACGCGACCAGCCACTCAGATATCACCACTCATTCCTGATCCGCCTGAGGAAAAAGTTCCCGCTGCAGGGAAACTATTTCACTTCGTCAGATCCGTGAATGGAGTGAGTGAAGCATGCTGCCGGATCCGTAAATGTGGCATATTTTTTGACTGTTTACAAAGAGAAAGTGTGCAGGGTTTGAAACGGTTCATTGCTCCGGTTCAAAATAAAAAGAAGCGCAGCAGTTAAGAGAAGGAATGTTTCTGCCGATACTAAGACAGTGAACAGGAAATAACTGCTTTTTGGCACTTTAGGGTCGTTCCTTACAGGAAAAGTGTTGAAAAGTCAGTTTTAATTAATTCGTGAAAGGTGAAAACATGAGACCTTATGATGATTATTCTATGAACAGAGGGCAATCGGGGGGAGAGTGGACCATCGGCAAAAAGCTGATCGTATCCTTTATGAGTGTAGCCTCGATTACACTGACTACTTGGAATTATCGGATACTACGGTATTTTCCAGCTGGAGAGAAGCCTGGGTAATATCGGGGAGAACCGGATTCCGGATCTTCAGTCGCTGGCAGGGCTGAATTATGAGCGCATGGTCATTCGCGGCCAAACCCTGGATGTGGCTCTGCTGGCTGCAGAGGAGAATCCCGGTACCCGTTATCGTGACATCATGAGTCAGCGTCAGAACAGCTGGCGTGCCGTGGATCAGCATTATGAGCGCCTTATGGCAACTCCCCGGCACGACGGCAGGGGACGGGATCTGGTGACCCGTCTCGAAGGTGAATACAGGGAGTGGCGCAATATCTACACCGAGCTGGATCGTATTATCGAATCACTCGACCGCGCCCAGACTTCCGAGGCAAGAGAACGTCTGCATCAGGAGTACACAACTACTGTTCAGCGGATGGTACCGATCTCCGACAGGATGGGGCAGACATTTGATCAACTCACGGAAAACAATACAACCAATACCAACCGAATCATTGAACAGGATATGGCGATGGCCGGGAATATGGAAATGGTGAGCATCATTGCAATGCTGCTCGGTGTGGGCCTGGCTCTGGGACTTGGTTTTTATATCAGCCGTACGATCAATGCCCGCCTCCGTGAGATTATTGATGGGTTGAACAGCGGGGCGGAGCAGGTGAATGCCTCGTCAGAGCAGTTGTCGGGAGCCTCACAGGAGCTTTCGGAGAGTGCGAGTGAGCAGGCAGCGGGCTTGCAGCAGACGACTTCTTCGCTGGAGGATATGGCTACGCAGACCAAGCAGAGTGCGGAGAATGCAGGCCAGGCCGAGGTAGCGATGCGCGAGACCGAGCCCCGTGTAGCCAAGGGAGTGGAAGCGATGCAGCGGATGACCGAAGCGATGAGTGATATTCAGGAGGCCTCTCAGGCGACGTCGAAGATCCTGAAGACGATTGATGATATTGCCTTCCAGACGAACCTGCTGGCGCTGAATGCGGCGGTTGAGGCGGCGCGTGCCGGCGAGGCGGGCAAGGGGTTTGCGGTGGTAGCCGAGGAGGTACGCAATCTGGCGCAGCGCAGTGCGCAGGCGGCCCGCGATACGTCGGAACTGATTGAGCGCTCGCTGGGCAGCAGTGAACGCGGCGCGAGTGTGGCGAAGGAGGTATCGGAGAACCTGGTGATGATCAAGGACAGTGTGGGTCAGGTAGGTACACTGGTACTGGAGATTGCCGCGGCGAGCAAGGAGCAGGCGACCGGTATTACGGAGATCAATTCGGTGATGGGCGAGATGGACAAGGTGGTGCAGCAGAACGCTTCTTCTTCTGAGGAGAGTGCGAGTGCGGCCGAGGAGCTCTCCTCACAGGCCAATGAGCTGAAGATGATCGTGAACCAGCTGGTGACGCTGGTGGGAGGCGGCAATGAGTCTCGCGCTGGTGCGGGCAGTCTGATTGCCAAGGCGGGGAGCAAGCTTCGCGCGGGAGTGAAGGCGCCGTACCGTCCGGAGCCGAGATATGAGCCATCGAGAGCGAACGGGAACGGGCGCAGCAACGGCAAGAGCGCCGCGCGTCCCTCACGCAGCCCGAAGGACTTTATTCCCCTGGAAGAAGCTGA
>REDA01000061.1 GCA_007693745.1 Balneolaceae bacterium | reverse complement strand
ATTATCAGGGCCAAGAGAATTTCTTTGGGACTACCCGCAATCTATTTCCTTAACAAACTCAGAACGGGTCATACTTTTTCCGGTATAATTGTCCCTGAACTTTTTCTTTCTTCCTGTATCGGATTCAATTCATACTGAGACTTTTTTGCGTGCCATGATGAACGAAGGGTTAGGTTTCGGTTCGAAAAACATATATGTGCAATATATGTAAATTATATCTCATTTTCTTATATTCAATAATTGCAGATAAACTGGCTGACGAGAGACACTCATTGTGAAGTAAGAATTCATCATTTATTCAGATGAATCTATCTTCGGCTGTACCATTTTGCAAATATGATGAGAAAAATGTATATTCAAATACAAATTATTCACTTATAGTTGAAACGATCTTTCGGCATAGAATTGTTTAGAGAGGGAGAATGCGGCTCATGTTACGCTTTGAGGTTTAGCGGTGAGCAGCGATCCGAACCGGAAAAATTTATTGATCAGCAAAGCAAAAATGAACCAGAATCGTTTGAGGATTGTAATTGGCGTCTTGAATATATGTTGGAGGAACATCTCTTTCTGCCTCCAATGCTAAACCTTGAAGAAGGAAAACGTGATGATTGGATAGTGGCAATCTTAATTTTGCGATAGAACAATTTCAGGATATTCGCTATCCCGGTGATTAATTTACAATAAATGTGAACGTGAGTTCGATATGAAAAAACAGTTTATAAAGAAACAGATGGATGTTGCAGCTCAGATCTATGAACTGTTACAACTAAAAGGGTGGACTCAGAGTGAGTTAGCTGAAAAGGCCGGTGTATCGGAACAACGGATCAGCACTATATTAAGTGGCCATGCCAACCCAACACTCGAAACCTTGGTGAAAATTGAAGTAGCTCTTGAAGCCGAGGTTATTGTTGCACCAAAATTTTACAAAAAAAACTTGAATCGGAAAGGGTTTGTCATAGCCCAGCAACCGATTACTGAAAAATTTCATCTCGGTATGGATGAACTGTTTTCCGGAGTCATGGAATTTAATCCTGAAGAGAAGAAATTCCGGTCTTTTTCTGTGAAGCAGCCCTGGGATAGTTACCTAATGATTCAAGAGCGCCCCGATAAAAAAGATCATCCGCAAGCTGCATAATATTCATACCAACAACCGATGGCTAAAGAAAAGAATCTTGGTTTCAGAATTTCAAAGCTGGAAGATTTGGGTTATACATTCCAAAAGCCGGATGAATCGATTGCGACCGAGAGAATCAATTTTTCAATGGAAACTAATATTGATTTAAACCCCAAACATGATAAATTTTCATTTATTCTCAAACCACGATTTACAACGGGTAAAAAAAATCCCAAATTAATTGCTGAATTGATATTCAGGATTGAGTTTGACTTTCAGGAATTGAAAAGTGTACTAATAAAAGAGAGTGAAGATACATTTACTTTGCCCGATCAACTTATCGTAACTTTGTTTAGCATCAGCTATTCTACCATGCGTGGAGTCTTTTTTGAGAAAAGCCGGGGAACGATGGCCGAACGTTTAATTCTTCCGATTATTGATCCTGCCGGTATTCTGCAAAGAGGTGAAAGTCTTCAGGAGGACTCAAAAACAAAATATTAGCCCCGCAGTTGCTGTGAATATTTTTAGAGTTCGTATCCCAAGTGGAATTTGAGACTTCGCAACGTGCTGGGCTGTAAGGAATATGTGTTGAGGGTATATCTTTGTGAATATGACCATCTGCAATCGTCTCCTATGCCACCGGTGAAATTTTTGGAAAAGCGCCAGGGCCCTGGCGCTTTTCCAACGCTTCAGAAAGACGTAAATTCAACCAACTTTTTCTAAATATAACTGTAGCTACGTTGGGGAAGCGTTCAAAACGGGTTTCTATTTCTGTAAAATTGAAACTATTGGTTCAATATTTTTTGACTACTTTTGCCGCTGCCCGCACCCGGTCTATGACCTCCATGTTTCGGACGGAATCTTCCAGGGGCACAGGCAGAGGCTCCCCATTCAGGATAGCACGCGCAAAAGCGTCACCCTGCAGGGAGAAATGATCACAAGGCGCAAACGCTTCCCTGCGTTGCTGTTCGCCCGATGTGATCTCAAGAAATTGAGGCTTTGAAAAATCGGGATTGAACGGCCAATCCATCTCCAGTTTTCCGCGGGTGCCAAACACCTTTACATACTGATCCTTCACACTCTGCGTAGCACAGGTAAATACCGACGTTCCTGTATCAAACCCGAGCAGTCCGGACGTTAACCGATCTACACCGAAACGGGGATCGGTTTCCATCACACCGGTTACATCCACGGGCTCCCGTCCAAAAACCTGCCTCGCAACAGAAATGCAGTAACAACCCACATCCATAAGTCCGCCCCCACCCAGCTCGGCCCGGTTTCGGTAGTTCGCCGGATCATCGTTATAGTAGGAAAAGAAAGAGTGTACGGCCCTGATCTCACCCAGTTCACCGCTCCTCACCACCTCCAGGGCACGTTTCCAGCGGGGGTGACTCAGATACATGAACGCTTCCATCACCTTTAACTCAGGAGTTAAGGCGGCACGTCTCACAAGCGTTTTGGCATCATCCGCCGTTAGCCCAAGGGGTTTTTCGCAGAGAACGTGCTTGCCGGCATCCAGGCATTTCAATGACCACTCTACATGCAGGTGATTGGGCAGGGGGATATAGATCGCATCCAGATCCGGATCGGCAAGAAGCTCCTCGTAGCTGCCGTAAAAACGGGGTATCCCCGCAGCCAGCGCAGCCTCCGATGCACGCGAAACGTTGCGGGAAGCAATGGCCGACACTTCGCAAAGAGAACTCACCTGCAACGCCGGAACCACCTTCTCAAGGGCAATTTTTGCACATCCCAACACACCAAATCGAACTTTTTTCACCATTGGATACCTCTGTTTGTTTGTTAAACCCTTCGGAGGCTTTGAAAAACTGTTCTTTTGCCCAATATCTTCGTTGCCGTATTTATAAACTCCTCTCGGTTGGCTAGTACGCTGCGGTATTAAAATTGCTTCCGCCTTGATCTTGAACAAAACTCCTGGTTTTTCAAAGCCCCCCCTTCGTTAGAAGGTAAATATTTTATCTGTTTCAGAAGATCATTTTAACAGTTTTTACCTGCCTTTTGGATCAGAACGTTTGCTCGGCTACCCTTCCGGGGTTATATTCGTTTTTTTGTACCTGTTAACTACGCTCAACAGCTTCATGCAGGCTTTTAACTACCTGTTTCAGCTTCAAAGTTACGAATTACATCACGGAAGCAGTACCGGATTGTACAGGGTCTGCTATCCTGTTTAAGATAACCCAACCCCACTCTTTATGAAATCTTTCTCTCAAAACAACTACCTGAAAACAGTGTTTCAGATGTTGCTTCTCTCTTCTGTTGCACTCGTTATAATCGCGGTTTCAGCGACAGACATCACAGCCCAGCACCGTAATATCGATATCGACGGCGCTGTGATCACACAAGATTATGTGAACATTAAGGGAAACCGAATTCCCTACGAGGCCAAGGCGGGAACACAACCCGTCTGGGGCGATAACGGCAATCCGATCGCGACGCTCTTTTATGTCTATTACAGACGAACGGATATCCGGGATGTCTCCAGACGCCCGCTGGTTTTCTCCTTTAACGGCGGACCCGGATCGGCATCGGTCTGGATGCATATCGGTTATACCGGCCCCCGCTTTCTCGCCATTGATGATGAGGGCTATCCCGTACAGCCGTACGGCGTGATTGAAAACAACCACTCTATCCTGGATATCGCCGATATTGTCTATATCGATCCGGTAAACACCGGCTTTTCGAGAATACTGGATGCTGATGTGAGCCGGGATACCTTTTTCGGGGTCAATGCCGACATCGCCTATCTGGCAGAATGGATCGACAATTTTGTGGGACGGCACAACCGCTGGACCTCCCCCAAGTATCTGAAAGGGGAAAGCTATGGAACCACACGTGTGGCCGGCCTCGCCCGCCGTCTGCAGAGCGCACACTGGATGTTTATCAACGGCGTGATTCTGGTCTCCCCAACCGGTATGGGACTCCAGCCGCCGGCCATGACACCCCGTTCCGAAATTCTGAAGCTCCCCTACTATGCAGCCACAGCCTGGTACCATGAGGCGCTCGATGACGAGCTGCAGGCACTCGACCTCTACGATATCCTTCCGAAGGTTGAGGAATTTACCATTGAAGAGTACCTGCCTGCCGTAGCCAGAGGTGGTACCCTGCCGGCCGAGAAACGCGAGGAGATCGCCGAAAAAGTGTCGCGCTACTCCGGCATCTCAGCCCGTGAAATCCTCAATCATAATCTGACCCTGCCCACTTCCTTTTTCTGGAAAGAGCTTCTTCGTGACCGCGGGCTTACAGTTGGACGCCTCGATTCCCGCTACAAGGGGATCGACCGGCAGGACGCCGGACAGAGCTACGACCACGATCCGGCGCTTACCTCCTGGAACCACTCTTTTACCCCGGCCATCAACCACTACCTCAGGGAACACCTGGGTGTGGAAACAGATCTGAGGTATAACATTTTTGGCCCGGTACGGCCGTGGGACAACAGCAACGACACCACCGCAGATGATCTGCGCAGAGCCATGGGTGAGAACCCTTTTATGCATGTGATGGTACAGGCCGGCTACTACGACGGTGCCACCGACTATTTTTCAGCCAAATATGTGATGTGGAATATGGACCGGAGCGGTAAAGTGCAGGACCGGCTTCGCTTTGAGGGGTACCGGAGCGGACATATGATGTATCTCCGGCAGGAGGATCTGGCCACCTCCAATGAGCATATCCGGGAGTTTATTCTGGAGTCACTTACCAGTGGAGAGCCGGCACGGTATGACTAACCGTCTCATGGATGCCGCCCCGTTAAGGCGACGGTGTTTTACAGAGTGGTGACAAAAACAGAAGAAGCCCTGAGATCAGGGCTTCTTCTGTTTTAAAGATGATTTTTATCAGGAAGAAGGGGTTGGGATTCGATGAAATCCTTCCCGGCTTTCAATGCGAAACGATAGCTGCTTATTCCCAGACAGGGGACTCATCCAGTTTGCGAATCCAGATATTCCGGAAGCTCACCAGGTCTCCGTGATCCTGCAGCATGATGCCGTCCTCGCCATGAGCAACATATTCGGGGAGGCCGATATAGCGTGTGGGCCCCTCCACTTCTACCCGGTTTTGGACCAGCACACCATTCCAGAAGACGGTGATATAGGCCGGAGTGACCAGTTCCCCGGTCTCATCAAATTCCGGCGCTTCAAAGATGATGTTGTAATTCTGCCATTCACCGGGCGGCCGGGCGGCATTGGCAAGGGGTACATACTGCTTATAGACCGATGCGGCCATACCGTTCACATAGGTCTCGTTCTGATAGGAATCGAGTACCTGAACTTCATAACGTCGTTGCAGAAAGACGCCGCTGTTGCCACGCCCCTGTCCGTCTCCGTCAATCACCTCAGGCGTTCTCCACTCCAGATAGAGCTGAATGGAACCAAAAGAATCGCGGGTAAAAATATTTCCCGTGCGGGGAGTGACGGTCATGGCGCCATCTTCAATCGTCCACTCAACCTGCGGGGTTCGGGTTGGAAGCCAGTTTGAGAAGTCCGTGCCGTCGAACAACACAAAAGCATCCGATGGCGGTTCCATAAATCCGCCGACAGCCTCCACCACAGGGGGTACAGGGGTATAAAATTCAGTGTCCTCCGGAACCCATTCACGATCCTGGGCAACGGCGCTGAAAAGGGTAAAGAAGAACAAAACGAAGAGGGAAATAAGAAAATGTAAGGACTTCATAAGCGTGTATTCCAAAATTATGGCTGGTGGCAACAGCCCCCGGCCGTTTCAGTGTGCAGTTTTCTATGGTATATGATCAAAAGAAAGAGCGAGAGTTGCAAGAGAGAGGTTTTATTCGGTTGAACAAAGCCAAAAGAACCGACTGGAAAGCTTATTTAAACAGCGAGAGAAGCCCGAACCGACTCTTCTGAGGGTAATTCCGCCCCTCTGATCCGGCGTTGATCGGCCGGAATGACCGCATAACGTACCAGATCACCCGCAGCATTGTGAAACTGTGCAGGATGAAGTAAATTGATACACCGGCTCAGCCAGCCGTTTGTTGTTAAATCTAAAATCTTCCTGTACGATGACTCTTTCCAGATCCCTGCTCCTGTTTTTTATCTCATTTTTTTCCTTTTCATTGTCATCCCTGCTGGCGCAGCAGGGTGTGCTTCCGGCAGACTATTATCAAACCGTGTTTGTCAGCCAGACTGAAATTTCACCCGACGGCTCCCTGATCGCTTTCACAAGAACCGTGATTAAAGAGGAGGACAATTCCCGTCACAGTGAAGTGTGGATGCAGAAACTCACACCGGATGGAGAGCCGGATGGCCAACCCTTCCGCTTTACCGACGAAACAGCGAACTCCTCAGGACCGGTATGGTCGCCCGACGGCACTCTGCTGGCAATTCAGTCCCGAAGAGGAGACGACCGAAATGCTGTCCGCTTTCTGCGGGTCACCGCCCCCGGAGGGGAAGCCTTTACGCTTGAAGGAGTAGACCGCGCTCCGGTGTGGTCGCCCGACGGAAGCATGATCGCATTCGTCAGAGAGCCTCACACAGAAGAGGAACCTCATCCGAGAGCCGGCTGGATCGCACCCGATGCAATAACCCACACGCTCGATTCCACGCGGTTTGACGGCCGTGTCATCACCCAGATGAGATACATGCGCGACGGCACCTCCGCCTGGCTCCCGCATCCCTCTGTGGAACCCAAACGACAGATCCACGTTATTGCAGCAGATGGCGGTGAACCCCGGATGCTGACATCCCTGCCCTTCAATACCTCGCAGCCTGAGTGGAGCCGTGACTCACAGTTTATCTATTTTTCGGGCGACCCGATGGAGGATGATGAGTACAACACCGACTTCACACGGATGATCTACAGGGTCGATATTGAATCTGAAGAGTTGGCCACCCTTTCGGAAATGGAGGGATCGCACGCCTCTCCGGTGGTTTCTCCCGACGGACGCTATCTGGCGTTTGGCCATACTCCTGGCAGGGGTGAAGAGACCAATGTGTTTGTCGCAGAACTGGACGGAAACGGCCTTTTTTCGGGAGAAGCTTTAAACCTGACGCCCTCCTGGGATCTTCAGCCGGGTTCTCTGCACTGGACGCCCGACAGCCAGACCATTCGTTTTTCCGCACAGACGCGCGGCAATGACCACCTGTTTGAAGTGGCTGTTACAGGGGGTAACGTGGAGCAGATAACGCACGGGGAAAGACGGATCAGTTCGGTCTCTGTTTCAGCCGATGGAGAAAGGATGGCCTACACCTCAACGGATGCGGTGACACCTGCCGAACTCTTTCTTTCCGGGAGGGATGGCAGTGATGAGAAGCAGCTTACAGAGTTTAACGCGGCCTGGATGGCGGAGCGAACCATTATGCCGGCAGAGGAGATTGTGTGGACCGTTTCCGACGGTACGGAAATCCAGGGTTGGGTAATCCGTCCGGTGGGATATGAACCGGGTTCCTCCTGGCCGCTGGTGATGAAGATCCATGGCGGACCACACTCTGCCTACGGAAACACCTGGTTCCAGGCGTTTCATACACTTTCGGCTTCGGGTATGTTTGTCTTCTACCCCAATCCAAGAGGATCCACCTCCTACGGCAACGCTTTTACCTACGCCACACTGGGTCAGTGGGGTGTGATGGATGAAGAGGATTTTATGACCGGACTCGAAGCGGTGCTGGAGAAGTATCCCGATATCGATCCCGACAGAATCGGAGTTTCCGGCGGAAGCTACGGCGGGTTCATGACCAACTGGCTGACAGCCCGGTTCCCCGACAGCTTCAGGGCAGCTGTGACCAGCCGATCCATCTCCAACTGGGAGAGCTGGTACGGTTCGTCGGATGCGCAGGGGCTTACCGAATTTGAGTTTGACGGCACCCCATGGGAGCAGAGAGAACTCTACAGGAAACTCTCTCCGATCTCCTATGTGGAACATGTAACCGCACCCACGCTGATCATCCACAGTGAAGAAGATTGGCGAACGCCCATAACGGATGGTGAGCAGTGGTACATGGCACTGAAAAAGCGGCAGGTGCCCGTAGAGTTTGTCCGCTATCCGAGATCCTCGCACGGGCTCTCCCGAACCGGCGAACCCTGGCTTCTGGTGGACCGGCTCGAAAGGAAGCGAAGCTGGTTCGATTACTGGCTTAATCAGGCCGAATAATCAGCCTGAAGCCCCCGTAGAGGCGGCGTCTGCTGGCAGATACTTTCCCGAAGGGTCGGAGGGCTGCCAGGGGCTCTCCCGATCCGGATCCGTAAGGGGTGATCCCTTAACCATATAAATGAGAAGATGAAAGAGTACACCTTTGAACTGGAACTGAGTGTGCGGGACTACGAACTCGACACCCAGGGAATCGTGAACAATTCCGTATATCAAAACTATCTGGAACATGCGCGGCATGAGTTTCTCAAATCCCTCGGGCTTAATTTCAATGAGCTGCACCAGAAGGGAACAGATGCCGTCGTTTACAAGGTGGAGCTGATCTATAAAAAAGCCCTCCGGGGGGATGACCGCTTTGTGATAAAAACGAGGGCGGAGCCTCAGGGGCACGTCCGGTTTATCTTTTTCCAGGATATCTACCTGCTGCCCTCTCACGAACCTGTAATGAAGGGAGAGGTGACAACCGTATTTATGAATGGCGGACGACCCATTCGTCCGCCAAAAGAGGTAGCAGAGGCTCTTCAGAGAGGGTGACCCCTGTTATACATGCCCCTGGGCGATCATGGCATCGGCCACTTTGATAAAGCCGGCAACGTTGGAACCCCTCACATAGTCCACACGCTTTCCGCTGCCCCCGTAATCCACGCATTTGTTGTGAATCCCCTTCATTATATGGATCAGTTTCTCATCCACATCCTCAAAACTCCACGACAGCCTTTCGGAATTCTGGCTCATTTCGAGTCCGGATACCGCCACACCGCCCGCGTTGGAGGCTTTTCCGGGTCCGTAGAGCACCCCGGAGTCCCGGAATGTGTGAATCGCCTTGTCATTACAGGGCATATTGGCCCCCTCAGCAACGCAAACCACGCCGTTTTGAACAAGCGCTTTGGCTTCATTTTCACCAATCTCGTTTTGTGTTGCACAAGGCAGAGCCAGTTCGCAGGGAACAGACCAGGGGGATCCCTCATGATATTCACATCCAAGCTCTTCGGCCGCTTCACTAAGCCGCCCGCGCCGCTCATTTTTCAGCTCAATGATCAGGTTCAGTTTCTCTTCATTGAGTCCCTCTTCATCATAAATAAAACCGTCGGAATCGGACATAGCCACCACCCTGGCACCCAGATCCAGGGCCTTCTGGCAGGCAAACTGAGCAACATTGCCCGATCCTGAAATAACCGTTCTCAAACCGCTGATCGACTGCCCGTGATGCTTCAGCATCTCATCGACAAAATAGAGCAGGCCGTAACCGGTGGACTGCATCCGCACCTTGCTGCCTCCATAGGATAAACCTTTTCCGGTCAGAACACCGGTGAACTCCGCTGTCAGCCGTTTGTACTGGCCGAACATAAATCCAACTTCCCTTTCACCAACGCCGATATCCCCGGCCGGGACATCCTTGTCGCTGGAAATATTCCTGAACAGCTCATTCATAAAACTCTGGCAGAAACGCATCATCTCACCGTCCGACAACCCCTTTGGGTTCAGATCCGACCCCCCTTTACCACCACCCAGCGGGAGACCTGTAAGGGAATTCTTGAAAATCTGTTCAAAAGCCAGAAATTTTACGATACTCAGATTCACTGAAGGATGAAACCGTAACCCTCCCTTGTAGGGACCCAGGGCACTGCTGAACTGCACTCTGTATCCTCGGTTTACCCGGTAATTTCCCTCGTCATCCTCCCAGGGAACCCTGAAAATCAGCATCCGTTCCGGTTCAATCAGCCTTTCAATTAACCCTTTTCGCTGATAGCGGGGGGTTTCAAGAACAAACGGGATCACCGATTCCATCACCTCATGCACAGCCTGAAGAAACTCGGGCTGGTCGGGATCACGCTGTTTTACAAGGGTAAGCACATCTTCAAGGGAAATCGAAGTTAAACGGTTCTCTTTCATAGAGTAAGTTATGGTAGTTAGTGTGGATTTTATGGATGTAAGCCGTGGTTCTCTTTCGGTAATTCTCTTCTTCAGACTCCCGGAAAGCCAATACCGTCAGTGAAAAATAGAGGGAAAGCCGGCAAACTCCTGATGATCCGGCTGGCCAATACAGAAGCATAAGTAAAGATCTGAAGAAACACAATAAAGGGGTGCCGGGATTCTGCTGTGAAGTTATCTGCGATTTTTTGTTACCTTTTACTATAGAGCGTCATCAAACCGGCTGAAAGAGATTTCCCGTGGGTTTCCTCTATATCTGGAGACTTTAGGGAATTGTCTTTGCCGAATCGTTCCTTCAGGAGCCCATAAAAGGGTTGAAGCTTCCGGAAAGAGGAAGGTACAATCTAAAGGAACATTTTCAGGTGACCCTGCTTTTATGAACTGTTTTCTTAACTAAAATAGATATGATGCGTTATCTCTCCGTTATTTTTCTTTTCACATTTCTCCTGCAGGCCTGTACACCCGCAGAGAAGGGGCCTCTGACCGACTATCCCAACAGCCATCTGCTGCTTTCTGCGGAGGAGCTTCAATCGCTGATTTTGTCAGATGCCGGGTTTGTTCTGATTGACGCCCGGGCTGAAACCGGGGATACGCTGATCCCCGGGGCACTCCATTTTGCCGCAGTAACCGAACTCTCAGATCCCGATGTTCCCATCGCCAGTTATCTGATCGGGCCCGAACTGTTCGGGGAAAAAATGAGACACCTGGGGCTGAACAGTGATGACCGGGTTGTGATTTACGATTCCGGAAACAGCCTGGCAGCCGCCCGCCTTTTTTATGCACTGGACTATTACGGATTCTCCGGCGCTTCCATACTGAACGGTGGCCTGGAATCATGGCTTGCACATGAATTTGAATTTACAGATGTGGTGGCCGAACGAGGCCCGGGAACTTTTTCTGTTGAAGTGAGGGAGGCTCTGATGTGTGATCTTGAATACATCATGGAAGCGGCAAACTCACCGGATAAGATCATCTTTGATGCGAGATCCGTTGCAGAATTCTCGGGTGAAGACGTAAGAGCCGAAAGAGGCGGACACATTCCGAATGCAGTGAATATTGAATGGAGCAGTGTGCTGGAAGAGGAAGGCCCCCCCTATTTTTTACCTGCTGAAGAGATACGGATTCTGTTTGAGGAAAATGGAATTACTCCCGATAAGGAGGTGATTCCACACTGCCATACCAACGTGAGGGGATCGCACGCTTACTTCACGCTCAGGCTGATGGGATACGATTCGGTTCGCCCCTATGAGGGTTCCTGGGCAGAATATGGCAACCGTGCCGATGCCCTGATTCAGTAGTGAAACGATTTCCTGTGTATCCGGAAAGCGAATCGCTGTAATAAATGGAGCCTTGCCCGCTCAGATTACTAAAAATAGAGAATCATGGAGATTACAAAAGAGCTCGACATCACTCAGGAAGATGTAGATCAGATAGAGATGCACTCCGTTATCAATCTGGTTACTGTGATCGCAAGCCAGTTGCAGCTCATTCAGCTCACTACAGATTACCCGGAAAAACCGGAGCCGCTGATTGAGAGAGTAAACGGGCTGGCAGTAGCGGCCAGAGCGCAGAACAGAAGCGTTTTTAATTCCGCTACACTGAAGGAGCTTCGAAAAGATCTGCTCTTGGCACTAAATGATCTCATAGACGAGCAGCCTGTTTTGAATGACGGGCATGCAACCGCAGAGTATATCCCGGTGTTTCAGGAGATCCTCGATATCGCTGCCATCCGGATTGATGAACTGAACCGAAGATGGAGGAATCCGTCTGCCTGGGAAACGATATCGGCGGACAGCTTTCTGATGGAATTTGAGGGGTTTTTCCACGCACTTGAAGTGAACAGCAAGGGAAGGTACCGCATCATCTATAACATCGCTGAGCAGGAAGAACGGGATTACCTGGTGAATTTCAATGTGAAGGGCGATAAAGCAAACCGCATTTATATGCCGCTGATACTCAAAGATGTAACCCGCGATCTGATAGCGAATGCGCGTAAATATACACCACCCGGCGGGCAAATTAACATTGGCGTTTCAATGATGGAAAACCATTTTCGCTTTGTTGTGGAGGACACCGGATACGGTATACCGGAGGATGAGATTGAAAAGGTGGTTGGATTCGGATACCGCGGTACCAACATCAGGGAGAAAATAAGAACCATGGGCGGGGGATTTGGCCTGACCAAAGCGTGGTTCGTCACCAAAAAACTAAACGGGCGTATGTGGATAGAATCTGAAGTTGACAAGGGTACAAAAATTACGATTCATATTCCTCTGCCGGGTCATCTTATCAGTAAATCGTGAGTAGGAACTTCAATGCATCCCTGTTCAGGGATTTTATCCTCAGCCTGCCGGAGACAGATGCAGCGCACGATCTGGCTCATACTGAAAGGGTGGTGTCGAATGCGGAACGGTTACTGACAGAGGAAGAAGCCGATCCTGAGATCGTTCTTGCAGCAGCCTGGCTGCACGACTGTGTGGTACTTTCAAAAGACCACCCCGATCGGAAAAATGCTTCCCGTCTGGCTGCTGAAAAAGCAGAAAAATTTCTCGGAGAATGTTCTTTTCCTCCCACCAAAATCAGTGAAGTTGTACATGCAATCGAAGCGCACAGCTTTTCAGCAGGTGTTGCGCCGAAAACGATCGAAGCGAAAATCGTACAGGATGCCGACCGGCTCGATGCGCTCGGAGCTATCGGCATTGCTCGCTGCCTGATGGTGGGCGGCGCCCTGAACCGGCCTCTTTACCATCCCGGGGAACCTCTTCCGCAGCAGAGAACACCCGACGACACCCGGTGGACT
>REDA01000001.1 GCA_007693745.1 Balneolaceae bacterium | reverse complement strand
GGATCTATCCCGGCATGGGTCACACCGTCAACGAAGATGAACTGGAGGCGGCCAGGCAGATGCTGACCCGCGTCCACTCCATCTGAATCTGCCCTCAACAGATCCAGTTATTAAAAGAGGGTAATGCAACCGGTACTCTTCTACCTTGAGCACCCTTGAGCCTTTCTTTGCTAACGATCGATATAGAGCGCAGCTGCGGCTGCAATCACTCTTCGGATCACGTTGCCCATGGAGCGTAAAACAGGCCCTCTCTGCTGATGGCGAATCTCATCATCAATTGCACTTTGCAGACTTTTAAATTCACTCAGGCTTCGGTCGAGACCGCCCTCACGGTTACGGGAGAGCCAGAGCCGCTCATGCTCTTCCATCACCATTTCGGAGAGTTCCCTCATCTGCAGAAGCAGCTCCATTTTCTCATCCCTGCTGTACTCTCTCATCCACTGCACATAGTGGCGGGTAAGAGCCCCCAGATGGATCATTCGAACGGCGTTGGCCACCTCTTCGATGATCAGGCCGCGGTCATCCAGATCCATGGATGATTCGGATACCCTTTCTGCTAAACGGGAAGTATAATCGATAATGGCCTGATGCTGATACGGACCGGGATTCTCAAAGCGGGATAGAATCTCTTCAATCAGCTCATCCCCTACCTGAAGCAGGTCGGGAAATTCACTCAGAAACCGATTCTGAATTGCTGATAGCATCACCGGATCCATCAACCCAAACAGGTAGGTTTGCATCGTGGTAGTCATATTCACCATGGCAAACTCCTCAAACTGGTTGTAGCGCCCGAGGTCGAGCATCGAAGGTCCCATGATGCCGGCGAGATCCCTGAAAACAATCTCATTAAGAATCTCTTCCAGCCGGAGATGATCCCGGCTGCCTGCATTCCAGCTGATGGCAGCGCCGTAGGTAAGAGGAGCCCAGCTCACCGGCCAGTACTGCCAGTGGCCCAGGTCTCCCCAGTCGGTAAGCAGCATTCCCAGGGCGCCATGCTTCATTGCGGCATCCACAGCGCTCTCAATATTCCCCATCATGTTCTCAGTGCGGCCGGTAAAGGTAGTCCAGCTGCTGGTTCCGGGTGCAACGATTGCATCCAGACCGGCATCACGGATCCTTGCCACATGCTCGTCAAAAGGGTGAATCGACTCATATCCCCACTCAATCAGAATCACATTCTCCGGAATTTCAGGGATAATTTGCGGGTATTTTGCAGCGATATCCCCCCATATCATCATCCTTCTGCCATGTTCCTCATTCACATTCGTGTTGAGCTCTTTCAGGAAATCGAGATAGAGATAGCCTGCCCCGCCCCGTTCGGCAGCCAGTTCCCGGGTGTTGCACTGCCCCAGTTCAAAAGGTTCGTCCAGATTCGCATTAAAATAGCGGGAGCTGAACCAGGGAAGCATATCATCGTTCATCTGCTTCACCAGTTCAAAACTTTCCGGATTGGAAACATCCAGTGTAGAGTTGTACTCAATCAGGCCCAGAAACAGGAATCCGTCCGGACATTCGGCAAGGTGTTCAAATCTCTCTGCGGCAAGCCAGCTGTTCATATGGCCGAGCAGGTTTTGATTCGGAACCAGTTCGATCATCTGCGCAGCTGCATATGCTTCCAGTTGCTGCATCTCCTCACCCGTTACCGGAGTTTCCGTCTCTTCCCACAACTCACGAAATGAGGGGTATGCGAATGAGAAACCCTCAACATAGAGCTGAATATGGTTGTAACGCATGAGTGCAAGCAGGTCCACGATTTCATGGAGAGTGTCCATAGTGGGGATTTTATCCCGGGAAATATCAAGCATCACGCCCCGAAGCGGAAGATCGGGCCAGTCGGTAATTTCGAGAACAGGCAGCGTCCCGTCACCTTGCCGGTAGATCTGACCCAAAGCAGATACACTGTAAAAAAGACCTGCAGGATCTGCATACTCAATTTCGATGCCATTTGTCCGGATTCTCAGCCGGAATCCCTCCGGCGGGAGGCTGTTGTCTGAACGGGCCCGCAGTGTGGCCCCGCCGGATTCATCAGCTGTGCGGTTCACCTGTCGCCGGAGTGCGTCTGTAAGCAGCGGAAGTATATCAGCAGAGGCATCCACCCGCAGAGCCTGAGGCATCGTGAACGTTCCCGATCCTCTGTTGATCTCCTTTGGAACCGGAAGTAAAAGAAGATCCCCGGCAGGGCGGGGTACAGGTTCAGAAAATGAAAATTCCGTGACAGCCGGCGCCGCAAGAGGCGGAGTATAACGAAGTTCATACACAACCAGAAGGGAAGCAATGAGCGAGGCGGTTACGAAGAGCAGGGCAAGGAAAATACGTGTAAAAAGTTTTCGGAATCGGGAAGTGGTGACCGGGCGCGTTTCAGACATGATCTTGTGGCTGTTGGTGGATAAAAATCTGACAAATAAACAGGAGAGAAAACACCCTCCAGTAGCAAGATAACAGATCCATATCTCAAAATTTAAAAAACTCACTCACTTAAGATCACCCAATTCGCTACGATAATCTCTGAAAGTAAAAGCATTGTACCAAACAGTATCAAAGTAAAAAGTGAGATATCATGTCAAGCTTTGGTGATCTTAACAGAGTCAATACAAACATTCAATCACTCGATT
>REDA01000039.1 GCA_007693745.1 Balneolaceae bacterium | reverse complement strand
TAAACTCATAAACTCATAAACTCATAAACTCCTTAAAAAAACATACCCACATACACAAAAAAAAGAGAACCAGTCTATTCCACTCTCTTTGATCAATAAAAGCCCCCAAAGAATATCATATCTGAGAGTGAGTTGAATTTGAAAATTACGAACCATGCATAAAAAGCTGACCTATGGAACTCTGATTCTGCTGCTGCTGATCTACATTCTCAGTTTTGTGGACAGGCAGATTGTAGCTGTATTGGGTGTAGCGATCCGGGACTCACTTCAGCTTTCTAATGTTCAGATCGGCCTTCTTTACGGACCGGCTTTTTCATTTGTCTATGCACTCTCCGGAATCCCGATGGGGCGGCTTGCAGATCGTATATCCCGAAAAATGATGATCTGCGGCGGCCTCTTCATCTGGAGTCTTATGACTGTTCTGAGCGGTTTTGCCGCCTCATTTACTTTTCTCGTAACAGCCCGCCTGTTTGTGGGTCTGAGTCAGGCCATGCTGAGTCCGGCAGTCTACTCCTATCTGGCTGATGCCTATTCTCCCGGGCAGAGGGCTACGGTTTTTTCAGTTTACGCAAGTGGTATCTTTATCGGGATTGGTCTCTCATTTCTGGGAGGCGGAACCCTGGCGATTTATTACGACTGGAGAGTGGCAATGATAGCAGCCGGCATCCCTGGGCTGGTACTGGCACCAATCGCATGGCAGATACTCAAAGAGCCGTCCAGGCTTGGTAAATGGAAGATGCCGGAATCGAATCTGTTTCAAACTCTCAGGCGGATTACCCGCAAGCGGGCTGTTCAGTGGCATCTCACCGGTTTTGCAGCCCTGGCCTGCACGGGCTATACCATCCTCGGCTTTATCGGGAATCTGTTTTCAGATCTGCATCAGAGTCCGGAATATATCGCCAAATTCGGCTTCTTTATGTTCGGTGTCGCTCTTACCGTGGTGCTGTCGGGCAGAGCAGCGGATCTGCTGGCCAGGAAGAATCCCTCACGCCGGTTTTATGCAGGCACATTCGCAGCACTGGGAGGTCTTCCGTTTTACATAACCGGACTACTGTCATCCCAGCCTCAAATGGCTTTCTGGTGTATGGGGATCGGGGTCTTGATTTCATCCTCTTACAATGGAGTGGGAGCCGCCCTGCTTCAGTATTTTGTAAAAAGCAGTGAAAGGGCTCTTGCAGGCGGCCTCTATCTGTTCGTGATCAGTATTGCGGGATTTGGAGTGGGTCCGCCACTTGCGGGATGGCTCACAGATTCCGTTTGGAGTGGTGAGGATGCGATTGCAAAATCGATGCTCACAATCATTCTAATTTGCAGCCTGATCGCCGTATATTCCTTCAGAAAAGCCATGAAATGGTATCATCATGATGCGGAGTCAGATCCGGACACTGTACATGTTGACCTTTAAAGAGTTTGACCAGTACCTTCTATGAAAAGCGAACCGGCAGCAGGAAACCGGTTAAGCAGGCTGATGATGATCTTCATGAATCAACCTGAAAACACCGGCGAAGAGTTGCCCTAAATAAACAACATTGCAAAATCAGAGTATTTCGTGAAAGAAAAGCGATCAAAACCATTTATTGAAACGTATGACCTGACCCGGTGGAGGGAAGCTCCGCTTATGATTTTTAAAGGCTTTTTAATGGGCTCGGCCGACATTGTACCGGGTGTGAGCGGCGGTACCATGGCATTGATTACCGGAATATACGACCGGCTGATCTTCGCAATAAAGAGCTTAAACCTGGAAGCTGTGAAATCTGTTCTTCGGCTTGAACCTGCCGGTTTTTTTCAAACACTGCATTGGAAGTTTATTCTTTTTTTAGCAACAGGCATGGCGTTGGCGGTCATCTTTTTCACACGGGTTGTACCCCTTCAGGTGTACATGTTTACCCATCCTGAGATCGTTTACGGTGTTTTTTTTGGTCTTATTCTGGGTTCAATCGGCTTGCTGATCGCGGAAATTGACTCACGAGACCGAAACTGGAAGTATTCGCTTGGGCTTGCAGCTGGGGCCTCTTTTGGATACTGGGTTGTGACACTTGTCCCCTCAGAAACACCCGAGACCTTCTGGTTTGTTTTCCTGGCGGGATCTGTGTCTATCTCCGCGATGATTTTGCCCGGAATCTCAGGGTCCTATATCCTGCTGATTTTTCAAAAATATGACTACATTCTTACTCTTCTAAGCGAACTTGGCGGGTCTGAAACGGTTTCTGCTTTTCTTCAGCTGATTCCTTTTTTGCTGGGCGCCGTGACCGGAATTATTGTTTTTTCACGAATTCTCTCCTGGCTTCTTAAGAATTTTCACTCGGCTACGATTGTAGTACTGATTGGTTTTTTGATCGGATCACTCTATGTGATCTGGCCCTTTCAGGAGAGGGAATTTGCTGAAAGTGTACGCTCCGCAGAAGTTTTGCCGGCTGACCATCCGCTGGCGGCGCAGCTTCTGAATCAGAGTGAACCAACAGCCGGCCCTCAGCACTACCGTATCTCAGGCTTTGTTGAAACAGATCCCGTAACAGGAGAACCGGTGGAGGTGGAGATTGAACGCGTCTCCAGAAAGTTAATTTCCAATACGCCGTTTTTCCCATGGGGTAGTGAAAGATTGGGCGGCAGTATTGACAAACGTGGCGGATTTGCGGGGATTTCGGCCGGATTGCTTCTGATTTTTCTGATTATGTTTTTACGCGGCAGGGCTGTGCACCGGCGAAAGCCTGAAGAGCCGGAAAAGGATTAAATAAACAATATTCAGCGCTAATTTGTATTTTACAGTAAGCGATAATCCCATATAATCGGGAGCGTTTTTCGGATGAGTACCTGTATGAGAGATGAATGATGGGCTTTGAAAAACCAGGAGTTTTGCACAGGATCAAGGCGGAAGCAACTTTAAAACCACAGCCTGTTTACCATACGTGAGGAGTTTAAAGCTGCAGTAACGAAGATATTGGGCAAAAGAACAGTTTTAAACAGCCCCCTGATACGCAGTACTACATCTGCAGAGACAGACACTATGAGTGCAGGGCAGGATTACCAAAACAGAAAGAGGAATAAACGATAAAAAATTGGGGTTTGATTATGATACAGATGAAGAAAATATTGGTGGCTACTGACTTTTCAAAGGGAAGTGAGGTTGCCTATGCAGCAGCTCAGAATCTTGCCGGCACCTTTGGCGGGGTGATTGATTTTGTCCATATTATTCCAACCTTGAAATATTTCAATGAAAGCATCAAGAAACTGGGTGTTCCTCTTGATATGAACAAGGATATCTATCCAAAAATTATTGAAGAGACAGACGCAAAACTGAAAAAAGCGATGTCTCAGTATCTCAAGGAGATCAACAGGGGTGAGGCGATTGTGAAAGTAGAGCGAAGGCCGTCAGAGAAAATCGTGGACCTGGCCAGAAAGAACGGCTATGACATGATAGTAATGGGAGCTAAGGGGAAAGATGAAACCAGGTTTGTGAGAGGCGGAACAACGGAAAAGGTGATCAGGAAGTCAAAAATACCGGTCTTCAGTGTCGATAGCCGTTTTGATAAGAACAGCATCAAAAACGTGGTGATGTCGACCGACGCCTCAGAACTGTCACTGGCCGCTTTCCCACTCGCTGTGGCCGTTGCTGATGCATTCAAAGCCGATCTGACACTCTTTCATGTCATTGAACTTTACGGAGGAATTTCTGAGGAGATTCCCCGAAGTCCCGAAAAGGGAGAAATAGTATCGGTGTATGAGGGTATTATTGAGAAAATAAACTCATTTCTCGACAAGCGCGGACTGGATCCCATACACATCAACAGGACCGGGATTGTTTTTGAAGATGAAGTGATCTTTTCTGAGGGGAATACATCCCGGTCTGTGAACCTGTTCACAAAGATTGAAAAGGGAATTTCGGCCCACTATGAAATCGAATCATACGCTTCAGACAAGGCCGATCTGGTGATTATGGCCACGCATGGGCACAGCGGGTTTGCACATCTCATTTTGGGCTCTACGGCCGAAAAAGTGGCTCAGTACGTGAAGAAGCCGGTAATCACGATCCGTCCGGAAGAAGAGGATTTTATCAAATAAGAGAGTTGGCCGGCTGCAGGCAGAATAAAAATCTTCAGTACAATTTTTTGTAAGGAATTCTATTGAAGTGGTTCTTGCTGTTATGGAGGTACTTGTCCCTGCAAACCGCTGATGTCGTGTCGCCGCGGGGGAACTGCTGATGGCTAACATGATTTTTCCCGGAATCGGAATTAACTGATGGGATGCTGCAACAAACAGCAGGGAAGATCGTATGTCATGCCAGCACTCAATTTTTTGTCAGGTTTTCATGAAATCTGTTGTTTTTTTTTGATAACTTTTTTCATCTTCACCTGACTCAAGCTATTAAAAATCAATATTAAACTAAATCACAGATCATGAAAAACAGCGTAAGACAGCTTTTGGCAGCCGCCGTTTTACTTCTTTTTCTCCCGACTGTTCCTTTCGCGCAGAATCTGGAGCAGTTTGAGCAGAATGTAACAGAGTTTACTCTCGATAACGGACTTCACTTTATCATCATACAGAGGGATGTGGCCCCGGTTGCATCTTTTGTAACACATGTGAATGTCGGTTCAGCAGATGAGCCTGTAGGCAAAACAGGCATTACGCATATTTTTGAACATATGGCCTTTAAAGGATCACAGACCATCGGGACTACCAATTTTGAAGAGGAATACCCTGTGATTATGGCGATGGACCGGGCCTATCAGGCGTGGCATCGAGAGCGAACCAGCCTGCATCCCGATGAGGAGAAACTGAGTGAACTCTGGGCTGAGTTTGAGCGCCTGCAGCAACAATCTCAGGAATTTGTTGTTAACAATGAGTTTTCCGAGATCGTGGACAGAGAAGGAGCGGTGGGGATGAATGCATTTGTTTCTACTGATGAGACCGGCTTTTTCTATAGTTTACCACAAAATAAGGCCGAACTCTGGTTCTGGATGGAGGCAGACCGTTTTACCAATCCGGTGATGCGTGAATTCTATGTCGAGAAAGATGTAATCTGGGAAGAGCGGCGCGATCGTACTGACAACAATCCAATCGGCAGGCTGATAGAGGAGTTTAACTCCGTTGCCTTTTCTGCCCACACCTACAAAAATCCTCCGGTTGGCTGGCCATCGGATATCGATGCAGTGAATATTGAGGATACCATTCATTTTTATGAGACCTATTACATTCCCCAGAATCTGGCTATTGCCATATCAGGAGATGTGGATCCTGTTGAAATGCGGCGTCTTGCCGAACTCTATTTTGGCCACTGGCCTGCCCGTCCTGATTCACCGGAGTTGACTGTAGTGGAACCGGAGCAGCGAGGTGAACGCCGTTTTGATATTGTGGATCAGAGTCAGCCGATTCTGATGATTGGTTACAAAGGGGTAGCCGAGAACCATGAAGATTTTCAGGCGCTGAGCATGCTGTCCAATATCCTTTTTAGCGGCCGTACCTCCCGGATGTACCGAAGCCTGGTAGTAGAAGAGCAGCTCGCACTGCAGCTGCAGGGGATCAACGGTTATCCCGGCTCAAGATTTCCGGGACTCTTTCTGATTCTGGGCGTGCCTAATCAGGGGGTGGATCTGGATGAACTGGAAAGCCGGATTTATGAGGAGATTGTACGGATTCAGGAGGAAGGAGTGACGCAGGAAGAGCTGGATCGAGTTGTGACTCAGGCCAGGGCAAATACCGTTCGCGGGCTCAGATCGAATCTGAACCTGGCGTTGAGTTTTGCACAGGCACATAATCAGAGGGGTGACTGGAGAACTCTCTTTACAGATCTGGACAGGCTTGGTGAAGTAACCACAGAGGACATTCAGCGGGTTGCTCAGCACTATCTGGTGCAGCGCTCACGCACTGTCGGAAGAATTGTGACTGAACAGGAACAAACCGCATCCCTTGATTAAAAAAAGTACTCAATATGAAGAATCTAAATAAAATTTTTTCTGTAACGCTGATCGGGATTGTACTTTTCTTCTCTTCAATCTCTGCAACACATGCTCAAAGTGAGCGCCCGGAACGGCCCGAACTGATTCAGTTCCCGGAACTGAATCCCATCCAGGTTCCCAATGTAGAGCGGTTTACCCACAGGGGTATCGAATTTTTCCTTCTTGAAGATAAAGAGTTGCCACTCATCAGTATGAGTGTTCGAATCAAAGCCGGTTCATGGCTTGTTCCGGAAGAAAAAACAGGACTTCAGGCTATCGCCGGTGAAGTGATGAGAAGTGGTGGAACGGTGAACGTAGCGGCAGATGAATTCAATCAAATTCTGGAAAACAGAGCCGTATCTATGGAAACGGGGTTTGGCCTGACTTCCGGCACAGCCAGCATGAATCTGCTGAAAGAGGATTTTGATGAGATGTTGCCTCTTTTCATTGAGTTGCTCACTCAGCCTGCTTTCCCGGAGGATAAGTTGGATCTGGCTGTCACGCAGTGGAGAAGTTCCATTGCCCGGCGAAACGATAACCCAACATCGATTGCAGCCAGGGAGTTTGCTAATCTGATCTATGGTAATCAGACCGTTTTCAACCGGACTCTGGAATATCACCATCTGGATGCAATTGAACTGGAGGATCTCCGGGAGTTTCACCGACAGGCGATGGTTACCGGCAACCTAATGGTTGCTGTGACCGGTGATTTCAATGCAAGGGATATGCGCAGAACGCTCCAGCGCGCCTTCAATGAAATTCCCCGGGGGAGTGGCAATGAATTTAACTTTCCTGAAATACCCAATGAGTTCAGTTCTGGCATCAGTTTTGTAGATCGTCCTGAAATGAATCAGAGCATTATCAGGATTGGCCATATTGGCGGATTCCGCGACAATCCGGATTATGCGGCTTTGCAGGTGATGAATCAGATTCTAAGCGGTGGGTTTTCCGGGAGATTGTTGCAGGAGGTGCGCTCCCGTCAGGGACTTGCCTATAGTGTAGGTGGAAACTACGGTAGTAATGTGCTCTATCGCGGTCAGTTTTTTATGGGGTTAAGTACCGCTTCTGAAAATACAGCAAGAGCCATCCATGCAACACTCCATGAGGTGAGACGCCTGCAGAATGAGCCTGTATCAGAGCAGGAGCTGAATGATACGCGCGAGCGCTTTCTCAACAGCCTTGTGTTCAGAAATGAGAACAGAAGCAGCGCGCTGTTCGAGCAGCTGAATAACACCTATCTTGGGTTGCCGCTCGACGCATTTGAGCAGTATGTTGAAGAGGTTCGGAGAGTAACACCGGAAGATATTCAACGCGTAGCCAGAGAGTATCTGCGTCCGGATGAGGTGCAGATTCTTGTTGTTGGCAACAGTGATCTGATTGGCGATCAGCTGGAGGAGTTTGGGGAAGTGAATCTGATTGATATCACCATTCCCCGTCCGGCAAGAGCAGATGCCGGTGAGATGGCGGGAGATCTGGCCGCGGGTTCAGAATGGATCGGCAGGATGGCTGGTGAGCTGATTGGTGATCTGGAGTTTACCACAGTGATGATGACTGGAACTGCAGCACAGGGTGGAATGACCTTCGATACGGAGTCGGAGATGAGATTTCCCGGATACCTGAAACAGGTGATCAACACTCCCATGGGCTCACAGACAATACTTTATGAAAACGGCAGTGCGAAGGTGATTATGGGTGGAGCGGAACAACCTGTGCCGCAGTTGAATGATGCGCTTCGCTCTTCACTGCAGAGGCATTACCTCAATATCGCACTCAACGCTTCTGAGCTGGAAGCCTTCTACCTGGGTGAGGAAGAGGTTGATGAGATACTCACAGCCAAAGTCTATATACCGGAATATGAAGTGACCTTTTTCATCGACATGGAATCCGGTTTGCCGGTTATGTCGAGCTATGAGGAGATGAATCCGCAGACGGGGGCTGATATGCTTGTGACATCCTATTACTACGATTGGACGGAGTCGGAGGGTGTGCGTATGGCCTACAGAACCGTTGACCGCGCGGATGGTACTGAAGTGGCGGCCAGTACGGTTTCGTCCCACACTGTGGAATGACAGAATGAAGTATTCAACAAAAAAGCAGGCTTTGAAGCCTGCTTTTTTTTGACTCTGTTTTTCAAGAGTTGGATTCTGAAATGCAGTAAACGAAAATGAGAGTACTCTCAGGAGGCTTTGGAAGGATAGAGGTTGGTCATGTAAAAGGATTTTGATTCTTTCACCTCAAGCAGTAATTCGTTTGTAATTTGATCGATATCCGCAATTTCGGGCAGGGATACCGGTTCGGAATGATCGATCCAGAACCGGATCTGCTCCGTAAGACGATCCGGTGGGTTCCAGATTACATCGATGCCGATTTTGCTGAGAGCAGCAGCATTGCAGTACTGCTCGTACTGATTTCGTATGGGCATAACAAGGAGCTTCTTCCCAAGGAACATCGCTTCTGCACAGGTTTCAAATCCTGCTCCTGTGATAATTCCGTTACTCTCAGACATACTTTTCAGAAATGCACGGTTTCCAACCGGCCAGACTTCTACGTTATCTTCTGTAAATGGCGTTGTACACAACGGTGAAAAAATATGCCAGTTTCTGTCGGGGAACTGTTTAAAAAGTTGTGACAAGTATGAAGGATCAAATGCAGGAAGATAGACAGTAACATGGCCATGATCCGCCAGGGTTAAACCGAGAACTTCGCGCCGAACAACAGGTGGCTGGATAAAAGAATCATAGCGGCGAAAATGGAAACCGACTGAGTGGTTGCAGGGAGCAAAGTTCCGAAGGATCTGTTCGGCGAAACGGGATTTCTTTTCCGGTCTCGGGCTGGCAGCTGATAAAAAAGCAGCCTGATGGCTCAATGCTACGGAGGGTTTTCTTTTGAAGCGGGCAGCCCAGGCGCTTAGTGGCTCATAATCAGATATGATCAGATCAAAGGAATCCATATCAATGCTCTCCAGATCCTTAAAAAACCGGAGAGGTTGAATCTGAGCAACGGTATTAAGATAGGAGACTCCTCCGCTGTCATCGTAGGCAAGACTGATTCCTCTCTTTTTAATCACTTCATATCCCTCGAGTTCCAAATGACAGTTATATCCGCTGATGAGCAGAGTTACATCCGATTTTTCAGAAAGTACAGGTACTATTTCGCGGGCTCTGCTGATATGACCGTGGCCGGTTCCCTGGATGCCGTACAATATTTTCATCGGATATAAACCTCAGATTGAATTTTATTTTTGCGGATCAGATGTTCAATCCTTTGTGAGGGTGTAAAATCAAGTTCCTGATATTTGTACATATTCCACTGTTCACCATCATATTCCAAAGAGGTGAGATTTTCGATCCAGTCGCCGGAATTCATGTAGATCACAGATCCTTTTTCATTTTCATAGCCCCGGATTTTTGGCTGATGTATGTGGCCGCAGATCACGTAATCATACCCCTGATCGATAGCCAGTTCCATGGCAGTAGTTTCAAAATCGTCGATGAAGCGAACCGCTTTCTTGACACTGTCCTTAATTCTTTTTGAAAGTGAAACTTTCTCCCGCCCAACCTTTAAAAGAAAATAATTAATCAGCTTATTGATCAGGATCAAAATATCGTAACCCTTTCCTCCAAGTTTTGCAATCCACTTACTGTGTTTCATGGTGATATCAAAGATATCTCCGTGGAAAATCCAGACCTTTTCCCCATTCAACTCAAGTACCATTTTATCTCGGATAAAGAGTGGACCCAGTTGCAGGCTCGAGATTTTCCGAAGAACCTCATCATGATTGCCGGTCAGGTAGTAGATATCGGTCCCGTTCGTCATCATAGTGAGAAGAGTTCTCAGAATCATCATATGGGACTCCGGCCAGTAATATTTTCTGAAATTCCAGATATCGACAAAATCACCATTCAGAATGATCATTTTAGGGTCAATAGAATTGAGATACTGCAACAGTTCAATAGCGTTGCATCCAACGGTACCCAGGTGGATATCAGAGAGGACAACAATTTCGAGCGGACGTTTTTTCATGTAGATGGTTGATATGTTTCTGTCAAATAAACTCAATCAATATTATCTCAAGATGATCCCAATGTTAGGTTTGTGTAAAGATTTTAACGGGTTTTTGGAAAAAGTTTTTCTTAGGTTGAAAAGAAAAAAGATGCCACAGATCGTTGTTTATGGGAGTTATGGGTTTACAGGTAACCTGATAGCAGAAATAGCCTCTAAATCAGATAAGAATGTTCTTCTCTCGGGGAGAGATCCCCTCAAATTGCAGGAACAGGGAGCACGGCTGAAACTGAATACCAGGGTTGCGGCACTCGATTCCGGACAGGATCTGGATGCATTGCTTAAAGATGCGTCAGTAGTTATCCACTGTGCCGGGCCGTTTGTACATACCTGGAAACCGATGGCAGATGCGTGTCTTCGCAATGGATGTCATTATCTGGATATCACCGGTGAGGTATCTGTCTTTGAATCACTGAAAAAGATGGACGATGCCTTCGGGCTCAGGGGATTGATGGCTATGCCAGGTGTTGGGTTTGATGTGGTCCCCACAGACTGTATGGCTGCACTGCTGAAAAAGGAACAACCGGACGCCACTCATCTGGAGATGGCATTTATGGGGCTTGGCGGCGGTGTTTCCAGGGGGACAGCGAAAACCATGATCGAAAATCTGGGCAAAGGTGGCTTGGTTCGGCAAGAGGGAGTGTTAAAGAGAGTAAGAACCGCGCACAAAACACGCCGGATTGATTTCATTGAAAAGCGGAGTCAGGTCGTAACCATTCCATGGGGCGACCTCTCAACCGCATTCACCTCCACCGGCATACCGAATGTGACGGTCTACATGTCGGCCACAAAGTCGATGATTCGCTCCATGAGGTTATCCAATTATCTTGCACCGCTGCTGAGGATGGGGATTGTCAGAAAACGGCTTGAAAAAACGATCAATCAGAGGCAGCCCGGACCCGATAAGCGATCCAGAGAGAATGGGGCGGCACTTATATGGGGTGAAGTACGGAATGATTCAGGCGAAATAAAGAGAGCGGTATTTAAGACGGCAGAGGGATACAGGTTGACAGCTGAAATGGCGTGGAGCATTGCCGGCAAGGTACAATCCGGATTTCTGAAAGAGGGATATCAGACGCCATCCTCTGTTTATGGGGGTGATCTGATCTTTGAACATCCTGATACTGGCTGGCTGGAAAAGCCGTGAGAGGAGAAATACTTGCTATTTAGATCCTGTTATCCGAAATTGAGAGTACATTTATAAGTTGCTCACATTTCAATCAACTGTTTCGGTTGCTGTGTTAAATTCAGTCTGCCCTTCCGTTTATGTCAGAAGATAGCTCTTCTCTTATTTTTGAAAACAGCCCCGCCGTGATGTTCATCATCGACCCGGAGACCCGCAGGTTCGTCGATGTCAACAAGGCAGCACTTGGGTTTTATGGCTGGACCCGGGAGGAATTTCTTCAGAAGAAGGTAGAGGATATCAATCTGCTTTCAGCGGACGAGCTGGAGGAAAAGATAGATCAGGTAAGGCAATCCGGTAAGAGTGTTTTTGAATTTAAACACAGACTGGCAGGCGGAGAAGTCAGGGATGTGGAAATTTTCAGCGGTACACTCCGGATCTATGGCAAAGAGATGCTTCATACGGTAGTTCAGGATATAACAGACCGTAAAACTGAGGAAAGTGAGTTTCGGCGGCAGACCGAAATAATTTCTCAGTTGATGAATGCAACTGAGGAAGGCATGTATGGACTCGATCAGAATGCCTGTTGCACTTTTGTGAATCGCTCGGCATTGAAGCTCCTGGGTTATCCTGATGAGAGAGCTCTTATTGGAAGAAATATTCATGATCTGATCCACTCCGGTACCGGTACAACAGAATCCCATCCCCTGGATGAGTGCCTGATCTACAAAGCGTTGATGCAGGGCAAAGCGATCTCGGGAATTCACGATTTTTTCAGGAAACAGGATGGAAGTCTGCTTCCCGTTGAGTGCTGGGCTCATCCGATTCTTGACCAGGGGGAAATCAGGGGTGGAGCTGTTACATTTGTTGATATATCGGCCAGAAAAGATAGGGAGAAACGGTTTAATTCCATCCTGAAGCAGCTCTCGGATTACAAGTATGCTCTTGATGCCTCTTCCAATGTTGTGATTACAGACAGGAATGGGGTGATTTTGGAAGTGAATGACCACACATGCGAACTCTCCGGGTACAGCCGGGAAGAGTTGATCGGAAATAACACCGCTATCAACCGGTCTGGTTACCACTCGGATGCTTTTTACGAAGAGCTTTGGAGTAGCATAAAGCGTGGAAAGGTATGGCGGGGAGATATCAAAAACAGGGCGAAGGATGGTTCTGAATACTGGGTGGATACCACCATCATTCCATTTCTGGGAGATGACGGCAGACCGGAACGATTTATGGCCATCCGGTTTGAAAATACGAAGGAGAAGGAGGCTGAGAACAGAATAGAGCAGAGTGAGAGGAAGTTTCGGGCCATGATTCAAAATGGTACCGATTTCTTCGGAGTTATTGACAAAGACTACCGTTATACCTATTTAAGTCCCTCTTACGAAAAAATGCTGGGAGTTGCACCAGAGTCGCTGCTGGGTAGTCGCGGAATCAATTTCGTGCATCCGGATGATATCGAGGGTCTTGCAAAGGTTTTCACTTCCATTGAGGAAAATGAAACCAGATCGGGGGTTACCTATCGCTTTTCAAATCATCGTTACGGTTGGCGATGGGTAGAGAGTTCGATTACCAGAAAATTTACAGATCCACAAGTGGGTGGATTTGTGCTGAACTCACGGGATGTTACCGATACATTTCTATATTCCAGGATAGATTTTCTTGAAAGAAGTTCGCTCGAACAGTTTCTTAAAGGGGAAAAGCTGGAGAGAATTTACCTGGAGATGATTGAAAATATGGAGAATCTGATTCCGGGCGCCCGTTTTATTTTGATGAACACAGAGGAAGAAGAGCCCTGCATAATCTCTGCTTCTTCCAACAATGATCCCCAAATGGGAAATGGAATGAATGAGCTCGCGCTGGAGGCGGCAAGAATGATGAAGCTTGCGCCTGCTGCACTGCCTGACCGCATAGAGCTTAAGGATCTTAAATCTCAAATGGGAGATGAAGTGCCGGAGAACCTGATGATATTATCGGTTTCTGATCACGCCACGGGTTATCCGGTGTATGATCAGGATTCCGATCATCTGATTTATTTACTGATCACCAGTTTCCGGGGTAAGAAGATGGATCAGGAATGGATGGATCGGTTTTCTGCCAGATTTAGCGGGCTGATAAGGATGATTGAATCCAACCGGAAAAAAGATACAAAGCTTCGGGAAATCAAGACAAGATTTGAACTGGTACAAAATGCCACCAATGATGCGATCTATGACCGGGACTACAAGACAGGTCTTTTAGAGTGGGGTGAAGGAATTCAAATAAGCTTCGGTTATAATGATAGAAACAGACCCTGGCATATAAGTGAATGGTATGACAGGATTCATCCGCAGGATATTGACACCGTTCGTCATAATCTTGAAAAAACCATTGATGACAACTCACTTTCAAAGTGGAGTTATGAATATCGTTTTTGCAGACTGGACGGCAGTTATGCGCATGTTCTGGAAAATGGGTTTATCCTTAGAGAAGAGAAGGGAAGAGCGCGGAGAATGATTGGTGCTATCCGGGATATTACCGTACGGGTAAAACAGCAGAAAGTGAGTGAACTGATGGCTGCTACAGGAAGCATTTTTAACAGGCATTCGTCTCTTCAGGTTTCACTTCAGCTAACACTTCAGGAACTTCTGGACAAAATGGCACTGGAACTGTCAGAAGTGTGGCTGAGTGACAGTGAAGGCAGCGGTCTAAATAAATTCGCCTGGGCTGTGCGTGACGGCGGGATCAGTAAAATCTATGACTCAACCCTGAACTTTGATTATATCAGAACAGGTGAGGGGCTTGCAGGCAAGGTATTTAAAAATGGCAAGCCAGAGAAATGGGTTTCGGGTCAAGAGGATAGCGGGTATATTCGGGCACAGGCTGCTGCTGAAGCCGGCCTTAAATTTGCTTATGCTGTTCCCTTGGTCAATGCAGGAAAAACAATAGGGGTTCTGCTCACAGCTTCCTCGAAATTTTCTGAGGAGGAGATCGACCTCATTTTTCTTGGCGGAGATTTTGTTTCCTATCTGGCGGGGGAGATCAGCAGAAAGCAATCTGAGAATGAGTTGAACCGAATTTTCGAATCTACCCCTGATATTCTCTGTATGGCGGGCCTGGATGGTTATTTTAAGAAGCTGAACCCGGCTGCCAGCCATCTGCTCGGATATTCGATGGAGGAACTAATGGAAAGGCCTTATAAGGAATTTGTTCATCCCGAAGATATTTCTGCAACAGCCGATATCGAAGCTGTAATGAAAGCCGGGAGTCATGTTGCCTTCTTTGAAAACCGCTACATCACCAAAGAGGGTAAAGTCATATGGCTGGCATGGACTTCCAGGGTATTTCCGGATGATGAAGTTCAGATAGGTATTGCGAAAGACATTACGGACAGGAAGCAGTACGAGGAGTCTCTCAAGGAAATGAACAGTGAGCTTGAGGAGTTGGTAAGGCAGCTTGAAAAGTCGAATGAAGAGCTTGAGCAGTTCGCATTTATTGCATCACACGACTTGCAGGAGCCTCTGCGAATGATCAGCAGTTTTATCTCCCAGCTGGATAAAAATTATGAAAATCTGCTGGATGACCGCGCCAAGCAGTATATCCATTTTATTAAAGAGGGGTCATCCCGAATGAGAAGTATTATCATGGATCTTCTGGAATATTCGCGGATCGGACATGTGAATACAGAAATGACAGAGGTGGATCTAAATCCTATTCTGACCAGGCTTCAGGGGATTTTCAGAAAGACGATTCATGACAAGAAGGCCTTAATAGAGGTTTCGCAGATGCCGGTGATTATTGCATCGGAGCAGGGAATGGCGCAGATCTTCCAGAACCTGCTCGGAAATGCTCTAAAATACAATCGTAAAAATGTCAGTCCCAGAATTGAACTGGTTGTTGAAGAGCTGGATGATTTCTGGAAATTTTGCGTGAAGGACAATGGTATTGGGATCGAAAAGGAGTATTCAGATAAAATCTTTACGATTTTCCAGCGTCTTCACTCCAGGGAAGAGTATGCCGGATCGGGGGTCGGGCTTGCTATCTGTAAAAAAATTGTGGATAATCATGGAGGCAGGATCTGGGTTGAATCGGAAATAGGGAAGGGAAGTACCTTCTGCTTTACGATATTTAAGAATTTGACAGTTTCTTCGCCTTCTTCAGAAGAATGATTAAAATAATTATGAACTGTTATCGAAATGAGTGCATATGGGTAAAGAGGGTAAAAAGAAAATCGTTCATCTGCATTTACCGAAAGAGAACTACAAGACGATTATGCATGCCGGGCGGCATGAATTGATTGCAGATGAACCGCAAGAGCTGGGAGGAGCTGACACAGGTCCGGATCCATACGACTATCTGTTGATGTCTTTGGGCTCATGCAGTGTAATTACCATGAGAATGTATGCTGAGAGAAAGAAATGGCCTCTGGAGGATGTCTATATCGAGATGCGGCATTATAAAACAGAAGCAGAAGAGGATGGGAAAAGTGTCAATAGAGATGTGATTGAGAAAGAGATTACCCTGGTGGGTGAACTGGATGATCAGCAGACAGAGAGAATCATTGAGATATCCAAACGGTGTCCGGTACACCGAACTCTTTTGAATAGTGCAGAAATTCTCACATCGGGAGCTCTGAAAAAATAAGCGGACTCAGACGCCTGCTATCGCCTGAAGCTGAAGCTTTTCCTGAAGTGCTATTTCGGGTTTCCTGCCATCCGGCAGATTACAGAGGTCATTAAACGCCAATGAGTTGCCATTTCCCTGTGTGATTTTACTGTGCAGGAAAATTTCTTTCATGTATCCCAGATTGAGCCATATAAAAGGGTTGTCGAAAACAGAGGAGAGAGAAAACCAGTTTTTTATCTTCGGATCCCTCATTTCGTTCGGGAGAGTTTCTTCCGGGATGGGATGCAGTTGAAATTGATACTTTATGGCAAGAATCCCGAGTAATTTATCGGGTAATTCATTTTCGTTCCCCTCCGGCTTATAGAAGTAGGGATTTTTTGGGGAGAAGCCGCTGCTGTCTGTTCGGATGGAAGCGATAATCTCAGGATTTTCCAGGCTTGGAAAGCTCTGGATATGGTATTGGGATCCGTTCGCCTCAATTCGATCAGAGAGAGTCTTCAGGACCTGACCGATGGTGATCACAGAACATCTGTAGCGCGGTTTATCGGTGGTTTCACCGGCATTGACCGACAGCTCCAGTACATTTCCGGATACCCTGTGCCTCCAGGAATCGGAACAGTTGTACAATCTGCTCTTTCTGATATGTAGAATTGTTGACTCGAGCATGAATTCAGTGACGTGTGGAATCTGTAAAACGGGACATAGAGTTGTGCTATGGCTGCGTTGCAGTGAACAGAAGATCGAACAGTATCTCAACTTCATCATCAGCTCTGAACATCCCCATCATCGCTGTTGGAGGGTCTATATTGAAGTAGGACATCAGGAGTATTTGAGAGCCCCTAAATCGAATTTCTGATTCGCTCAAATAGGCTCTTACACTCATGGTAACCGGGTACCGGGCCCCGGCAGCATGTACAAACCCGGCTGCTTCAATGAGAAATGCATCACCATCGGGTTCTGCGGAGTGAACTTCGGTTAAGGAAAAGAGAATCTGAGGATACTCCTCAGATCTCAAACTGTTATGCATGGTACCGTTCAGGACATTGGAATCAGAGAGAATGGATTCAGCCGGAATGGATAGTGAGAGGGATTCTATTTCATGAAGAGCCCCCGATGCTGTGCTGTTAAAAATCAGAGTACCCTCTGCTTTTGTTATTTCAGCCTGCCAGGCTCTTACATTGGAATCACCTGAAATTCTGAACATCTCCTTCTCAGAGAGTGTAAATTGCGCGGATTGAGCAGACAGAGCTGTGGCAGAGCAGAAGAGTGTGACCAGAAGAAATAAAGATAATTGTCTCATAAGTTTTTTCAATGATTGCTAACAGAATGGCCTTCAAGTAAAGCTCAGCCCGAATTATGTACACATTTGCTATGATAGAAATATCAGCAGAAGGGAGGCTAAGAATTCAAGGCAGAATTCTGATTTCAGGCTAAGGGTATTCCCCATTTCTTTCTTTAAAGACCGCCGGAGGTTATCCGGTCTGGGATTCAAAGAAAAACCGGCCGATCCGGTGAGCAAATCTAAAGACCTGAAAAAGGACAGACCTGACAAATCTGATCCGTTTCAATGGCTATCAGGTCAAAATTAACCGACAGCTCATCTTCTGCCTTGATGAGACCCATCAGAGCAGTGGGGGGGTCTACATTAAAATCAGACATACGGATCGTTGTTTTCCCGATCGCCCTGACTCTGTGTTCTTGTAAAAAATAGGCTCTGGTTACAAACTGAATGTCGCGCCTGTTCCCTGCAACCGTGAGTGAACCCAATACTTCGATTTCAAATGCTTCATCTTCATTGGGTGGTGTATCGAGCAGTGTGGCACTATCGAAAAGAAAGGTAATTTCAGGGAATTCGGCTGATTTCAGAGCCTCCTGAAGGTCTCTGTTCATCCGGCTTTTGCCACATTCAAAACCATCCACGCGAATTTCAACCTGCAAAAAAACACGCTCATCCACATTTTGAAGAAATTCAATTTCACGCTGTGAGTCATCAAAGATTGTGGCTTCAGCAAAATACTGATTGGCCTGACACTCAAATTCACTGATATTGGATCTGCCTTCTATCCAGAGTTTACTGACTTTTTCCGGTACATAGGTTATCTGCTGAGCCAGCGTTGCAGCCGGTAACATCCAGATGGAGTACAGAAGCAATGAGATTGTAAGATTGAATAATTTAGTGCTCATATATGCAATATACATCAGTTACGAATAAAAACTACGTCAAACAGGATTTCAATCTCGTCATTCGCACGAACGGTGCCCATTACTGCTGTGGGCGGGCTGATTTCAAAACTGGTCATAAGCAATGGCTGACTTCCCTGAAAAGATAAAGAATAGTCAGAGTTTACAGTAGCCTGAACACTCATGGAGATTTCGTGGGTAACCCCTGCAGCAGTCACCACTCCATTAGCCGATATGAGTGCCCCATTATCAGCCGGCGCGACTTCAGTGACTTCGGTAAGACTGAATGTAATGATCGGATATTCATCTCCTTTGAGGTAACCCTGGAGATTTCGTGTTAACCCTCTTGTACCCGACTCTATACCTGACACAGGCAGGGATAGTGTAAGAGAGCGAAAGGTATCGGAACCTATAGATTCGAGAGCAAGCCCTTCAGCACTGTTCAGTTCAAGTGTTCCGTCAGCAGAAGTGATATCTGCATCCCAGCTCCGGACATTGGATCCGCCATCAATGGTAAACTGATTGATTTGAGCAAGGGTGTAGGTAGTGCTCTGAGCATTGGATAAGCTCAATGAAATAAAGATAAAGAAGAGAGAGAAAAGCAGAGTTCTGAGAGTCATGGGTGTACACAGTTATAAAAAACCGGACTGTTTGGTGAATACAGTCCGGCATTCATTCAAATTTCAGTTATTTTAGACACTAATGACAGCTTCCAGCATCAATCCGCTGAATTTGGCACCGTCAAAGAGGGTTCCTGTTCTGAAACCGCTGTATGACTGTGTTACATATTCAACTTTTGTAAGCACGTTATTGGTAAGGAACCAGCCACCACCGATATTGATCCTGTCGATATCTACACTTTCCCCTGCAGCCGTGTCTCCGGTTACCAGATTATAACGACCTCCAAAATAGAGGTTCTCTTGATTGCCAAATCTGTAGAGCAGCTCTGCGCCTATTTGTGTGAAGGTGCGTGTATCCGGTTCAGCTGCCGCTTTACCTGTTGCCACTTCATAGGTGCCAAAGAACTCCAGTCCATGATATTTGACAAAGGAGTTGATCATGATGGCAGTGAGCTCGTTCGTGAAGCCAGGGTCAAACCGAGGGGTTCTGAATTCACTGGGGTTGTTGGTAAGAATATTGTAATACCTTGCACCGGCGCGGTCACCTGCATAGAGGTACGTTCTGTTGGATTGACCGGTGTGATAAAAAGAGCCGGTTAATCGTACCCGTAAATCATCATTGATTTGACTGTCATAACCTAATTTACCAACAAGTGATACTCTGGTTTCGGGCTGACCGGGTGCAGCCAGCCGGACTGACTGGTTTAGTTTGCCATTGGTCATTCCAATCATGGCAAGGAATCCGTTGTTTTGGAAAAACACTTCTCCTCCCACCTCGGTTGTAAATGCATCCATAATCAGATTCCCAACAAAAGGATTAAAAATCGTCTGCCCATTGTCGCTTCTCCTGAAGTGAGCGTCACCATAATTGATTTGCATATGACCGAATTTAATGGTCAGTTTATCCATAATGTCGCTGGCAAATCCCTCCTGAATAAAATCAAGCCTGTCAACCTGCATGTATCCGCCTTTTACATAGGGTTGTGAGTGATGGCGCGATGAGAGATATGTCCTCAAATGCATCCTGAGGCCATTGTGAAGCTGTACATCGAAATCGAGATTCGATGTAGCCAGGTTAAAATTCGGGCCGATGTTAAAGATGTTTCCCATCACCGGATTTCCGTCTTCGTCGGTGCCTGTTCGGTAAGGGCCTGCATTTTCATGATCCAGAGCCTGAAACTGCAGAGTGTTTGCCCCTCCGATCCGGACTCTCACACCGTCAAACTCAATGGTGTTTTGCTTGGTGGTTTCAAAGGTGTTGATTCCCAGCTTATCGGGTGATCTGAAGTATTGCAGATCTCTGCTATCCTGGCCGGCAAGAGCAGCAGGGAGTAAAGAGATCGTTATGAAAAGGACGATTAGTATAAAGTTATAAGATTTCATCGACATCATTTTTGATTGTATGGTATGAGATTTCTGAGCTCTCAGTTTAAGAGTGCCGTCACTCGTATTATGAGAGATAAAGATGTGCACATCTTAAATAGAATAGGTATAAGGGACTTTACCGTCCGGTGGATCAGGAATACTCTGATCCTGAATAAGGGATTTCCCCATTTGAATAGATTGCACTGATCAGTGACAGTGCTTAAATCCCTGCAATAGGGGATATTTACGATCTGAAAGGAGATTGCAGATTGAATCTGCCGGTATATCGCTTAGATAGAAGTTGGTTTAATATTTAACTTTAAAATCCAATGGTTTAAGGCTAAATATAAACTTGGCACGAGATTTGTAATCACCTGGAACTCTCTTCCACCCAGCGAACAGCATGCCGCATCAGTTCGTTGGCAGTTTCGAGATGCAGTTTCTCTTTGATATTCGCACGGTGTGATTCTACTGTCTTCACCGAAATGTGCAGCTTTTTCCCGATTTCCTTTGTTGAGAGTCCCTTACCTGTAAGTTCGAAGACCTCCAGTTCGCGATCGCTGAGCAGGTCGAGAGGATTGTCGCTTTTGGAAGCATTGCCGGAGGTCATCTTCATAATCATTTTGGCACCGATTTTTTCACTAAGGTAGATACCTCCGTTCAAAATCTGGCGGAGAGCTGTGATAAGTGTCTCTCCCGCTTCCAGTTTCATAAGATATCCCTTGGCTCCTGCACGAAGCACGCGTTCAGCATAGAGTTCTTCATCGTGACGTGAAACAACGAGAATTTTCAGATCGGGCAGCTGATGCAGAACATTCTTGATCAGTTCAATTCCATTCATTCCCGGCAGGGAAATATCAAACAGAGCAGCATCCGGTTTCAGTGTCAGGATTTCATGAAGAGCCTCCTCTGCATTCTCAGCCTGCCCGCACACCTCAAACCCCAGCTCTTTTTCAAGGGTCATGGCCAGTCCTTTACGCATGAGCGGGTGATCGTCAACAAGATAAATTCGTTTATTCAGTGCCATCGGTTTTTGTGTTAAAGTAGTGAAAACCGTTCAATTTTTTAAAAGAGATTTATGGTTCCGGGAGCTCCCTGTTAAAAGCCGGTCTCAACGGGTTGAAACGGGTTTGATGCCAGTATTTTCCAGAAAGTAAAATAGGGTTTCACATATGAAAGACAGCGTCAACTTCGAGCATGGTAATGATGATAGAGGCACCCCCGCTGCGGCTTTTCCCGATCTGGAGGTTGGCCCCGATCAGGTTGGAGCGGTACTGCATAATCCTTACACCAAGCCCTTTTTCTTTTTCCCATTCATCGGAAAAGCCTGTGCCGTTGTCTTCGATGCGAACTACAATTTTCCCCTTCTTTTTCTCCATATCGATGACGACTTCACTGGCATGACCGTGTTTTACGGCGTTGCTGGTGGCTTCCTGAACAATTCTGTAGAGATGGGTCATTGCGGTTGGGTCGTCGAAGCGGATATTGATCACATTGTCCAGCCTGCAGCGGATATTGAAAAGACGTTCCGCATTTTCGGCAAGGCGATGAAGGGCTGTAACGAGCCCGCTGCTGTCCAGTTCAACAGGAATCAGTGTTCTGGAGAGATTTCTTGCATACTGATCTGCTTCCCGTATCAGTTGAGTAATTTCATCTGCCTCATCAGCAAGAGGATGGTTCTCTTCTTTGAGGGATGAAGCAATACTGCGGTTGATCAGAGTGATCCCTGTGAGCATTTGACCGAGTCCGTCGTGCAGATCCTGGCCTATCCGGTGTCTTTCGTGCTCGCTTACCCGAAGCACCTCCTGTTCGAGCCGGCGCTGCTCTGTAATATCACGAACGATTCCGGTGTAGAAACGCTGATCATTCACATTTACTTCACTCACTGCAAGATACATCGGAAATGTGGACTTATCCTTTCGCTGGCCGGTCACCTCTCTTCCGATCCCGATAATTTTCCTGTTTCCTGATTTGTGGTAATTGTCGATATACTCATCGTGTTCTCTGTGATAGGGGTCGGGCATCAGGATATGGATGTTTTTGCCGATTACTTCTGCAGCACTGAATTGAAACAGCTTTTCTGCCGCCCGGTTAAAGGTCCGGATTGTGCCTCTCACATCGATGGTAATAATGGCATCGACAGTCGTCCGAAGTATACTTCGGGCATTGGCTTCACTTTCGCGAAGCTTCTGCTCAATCAGAAACTGGCCCTGTTTATTGCGGGCGTGTTTTTCAGCAAAGGCGAGGCGGATATCCAGCCGGGCCTCATCATACACGGATTCAATGATGTAGTGGTCGATATCGGTATCGAGTAACCGGCTCATTTGATTCATCTTTTCCTTCGCTATTATTGCATAAATAGCGAATCGTCTCCCGTGCTCTCCTGCCCGAATCTGCCGGCAAAAGGAGAGGGTAGTCTCTTCCAGGTCAGTTAAAAAAATCAGGGAAATATTTCTGTCATCCAGCAAATCATAAGCCTCAGGTCCTGGGGCGGCTGTAAAGATGTAGTGATTTCTTCGGGCAAGTCCTGTTTTGAGTAGCGCCGAAACCGAATCATTATGACCTGTAATCAATGTATTCATAGAGATTATTTAGCAGACATTAGTAACAGATTGAACGTAGGATATTATCGTTTTCCGATGGTTTGTCGCCCGTCTGACCATTCAATTTCAACAGGGAGATCCGGTGAAAGAGCGGCTTTGGACCGGATCCACTTTCCATGCTGAAGTGTACGGGTAAATCCCTTCAGAAGCGGTGTCTTCGGGTTGTTTTCTTCCAGTTTGGCGAGGGCTTGAGTTAGGGCAGCTCTTTTCGTTTCCAGCTTTCGCCATATTCGTTCATTTAATTTCTCATTGATGTGTTCTGCATGCATCCGGTGCTGCAGAATGAGCTGAGAGGGATTCTCCCCAGCAAGTTTTGACTCCAGCAGACGAATTCGGGAGCGCGCTCCGAAGAGCCGGTTGACCATGGAAGCCTTGAGTCTCTGTTCGAAATTGTGGAGTGTGACTCTGTTGCGGTTCAGTTTTTCTTTCACCGCATAGACGGCAGTGGATCGGGTTAAGAGTTCTACATGTTTTTTATAACGGTCAATTTTCTGATTCAGGGTCTCTTCCAGGGCGAAAGTCAGGTATTCAAGCTTCATTCTGATGTCGTTGATATCGGGGGTGGCAGCGATCACTGCCTGAGTGGGTGTGGCCGCCCGGACATCTGCCACAAAATCAGAAATACTGTAATCCACCTCATGCCCTACAGCGCTTACCACAGGAACCGGGCAGGAAAAAATCGCTCTGGCTACAGCCTCCTCATTGAAAGGCCAGAGGTCTTCAATCGAGCCCCCGCCGCGCCCAATGATAATCACATCCGCAAAACCGGGATTTTCCGAAAAGTAGCGCAGGGCGTTAACCAGCTCGCCAGAGGCATTGGCTCCCTGAACAGAGGCGTGAACCAGCAGAAGTGAAGCGACAGGCCAGCGCTGTTCAATTGTAGAGCGGATATCATGGAATGCTGCACCTGTAGCGGAGGTGATGACCCCGATCCTCTGCGGATAGAGGGGCAGCTGTTTTTTGTGTGCATCGGAAAAGAGCCCTTCATCAAAGAGCTTTTTTTTCAGCTCCTCAAATTTTTGTTGCAGGCGTCCGGCCCCGGCCTGCTGTATGAGGGTAACGATCATCTGATAGCGGCCGTGGGGAGCATAGACCTGAAGGTCGCCACCGGCCACAATCTGCCGGCCGTCAGCAAGAGAGATGCCGGTCCTCTCGGCTGTACTTCGCCAAATAACACAGGGAAGCTGCGCCTGTTCGTCCTTCAGCGTGAAATAGATATGCCCGTTCCGGCTCTGTTTGAGATTGCTGATCTCTCCCTCCACAAGAATATCTAAAAACTCTCCTTCAAGGAGTTCCTTGATTTCTGAAGTGAGTTCAGATACGGAAGGGACATCAAAACTAAATGGGGTTTGCCGGGTCATGTACTGAAAATCAGGGTTTTCATCATGAATGTCCACCACTATCAGGACTTCATCGCACAGTTTTACAGAGGCGTACCCAACCGGTCGGGGTACGGCTCAGAGCTTCTTGATCCAGAAAACCATCTCTTTGAGAGTTTCTCTCTCTTCATTGAGATCCTTCCAGGTAAAGTTTGTAGTGAGCCGGTCTTCTTTTTGGTATCCGAACTTCTCCCAGACAGCGTCGAGCGGCCTGTAGCCAGCCGGCCGCAGGGGGTGAGTATCCGGACGGATCACTGCACAAAAGCAGATCAGGCTGAACCTTTTCAGGGAACGTGCATGTTCCTCCCTTCCCCGCATAAATAAGCTGTAGAGTCCGCGCCCCCGGTATTTGCGTTTCAGGATCGACTCTCCGCAATAGAAGATGTGCCCGGGACTCCACCCCCCGGTGAGAAAGGGGGCTTTAAATTCGTCGGTTTCATCCTCCATGGGAAGGCCTGTGGAAACCCCGGCAATCTCTTCTCCATCCATCACAAGCAGCGCAATACTCTCCGGTGAATCTGCATAGGTCTGAAGGTAGTTCTTCTCATAACTCAGAGATCCGTCGTACAGATAGGGATACTCCCGGAATACTTCGATCCTGACGCGCGCAATCTGCTCTGTTTTTGGCAGGATTTCCCGGCCGTGCAGGGCAATGATTTTCAAATTATTTAAAGAGGAATCCATGGAACTGACCTGTAGTGTTTCTGCCGGAGGGGCTTACCTGTTGAACTGCAGGAAAGATACTCTTTTTCAGAAAAGTTTGGGAGGGCTTGATATATGTATAAAACATGTGTAATCTCTTAAAGTGTGGCATCTCCAGAGCGTTGCCGGAGATCCGGATTCTAAACAGATCAATGTATGGAAAAGAGAACCTATCAGCCTTTAAATGTACTGAATGTGATGCGGGGGTTTCAGCATCGGGATCTGCCTCATGCAGTAACCCCGTATCGTTTTGAAACGCCGACGGGAGAGCGGCACCGGATCATTGAAATCCGGCAGGTCCACCGGGAGCGGGTTGGAAAGGTGTTTCACTACCACTATGTTGTAAAAACAGAGGATCAGCGATACTTTCACCTGGTATTCGACTCGGGAATTCTGGCCTGGAAACTGGTGCAGGAAGTGGATGAAGAGCTCTTTTTTTCCTGAAGGGGAGTCATCGGTGAGGGCTGGCCGGTGCGTTGCGTTCACTGCGAAGCGGCCGCTTATCTGTGAAATAGTTTGGTATCTGTTTTTCAGGCAGTGCGGGGTAAAATAAAACCCTTTACTATTTGGGATAAATTCTATTTATTTGAAGCGGTTGAGATGTGTCGCTCACAAAAATAAATGATCAGACGAATATGACTCCCATTATTGCAGAAATTATCGGAACGGCAATCCTCATTCTTTTTGGAGGAGGTGTTGTTGCCAATGTGGTGCTGACCAAAACAAAAGGAAACAGCAGTGGCTGGATTGTGATTACCTGGGGATGGGCGATGGGAGTGTTTGTTGCGGTATTCACAGTGGGGCAGTTCAGCGGAGCGCATATCAATCCTGCCGTAACGATCGGGCTGGCTGCAGCCGGCCTGTTTGACTGGGCTCAGGTGATTCCCTTCATGCTGGCTCAGATACTGGGCGGTGCAATAGGAGGGCTGTTGGTGTGGCTGGTCTATAAAGATCATTTTGCCGCAACAGAGGACAAGGGTCTGAAGCTGGGGGTTTTTTCAACAGCGCCGGAGATCCGAAGCTACCCGTCAAATTTCATGACCGAGGTGATCGCCACCTTTATTCTTATTTTTGGTGTGTTGTATATGACCGATCCGGGTTTTTTGTCTGTAAATGGAGACCTGATGGAAGTGATTGTTATAGACGGAACGGAGGTCGGATTTGGGTTGGGGGCTCTTTCAGCACTGCCGGTTGCCTTGCTGGTTCTTGGGATCGGGCTGGCACTGGGTGGCCCAACAGGCTATGCGATCAATCCGGCGCGGGATCTTGGACCGAGGATTGCACATGCGCTTCTGCCGATACCGGGTAAGGGGAGCAGTGACTGGGCGTATGCCTGGATACCTGTTGTGGCACCGCTCACAGGCGCCCTGCTGGCAAGCGGACTCTATCTGCTTTTATAATCCTGCTTTCCCGATAAGGACAGAGAGTTCTACCGATTCTCTGCGACCGGAGGAATGAGAAGCAGGGGGAGTTTGGAATACCTTGCAATCCTGTGGCTGGTACTGCCAAGAAAGAGTTCTGCAATAAACCCTTTGCCCTGGGTTCCCATGGCAATCATGGTAATGTCATGTTCGCTGCAGTATTTCATGATCTCCCTGTAGGGATTCCCTCTTGCTATATGGCCCGTTACTTCAGAAAAATTTGCATCCCTGAGCCATGCCAGTCTGGTTTTCAATTTTCTTTCAGCATCCTCTGATTCGTCTCTGTTCACATGCAGCACAGTCGCAAATTTATTGAGCATCAGCTCACGCTCGAAGGCGATGATTGCGCGGTCGGCATGGATTGAGAAATCAGTTGGAAAAAGAATGTGCCTGTTGATTTTTTTGATTTCAGGCTGATCTTTATCTGTTCCTGTTCTCAGCAGCAGAGTAGCAATTTCAGTTCGCTGAATCACTTCAGCAGCAACACTACCCAGCAGAACCTGAGAGAATCGTTTATGGCCTGTATTTCCCAATATAAACCAGTCTGCTTCTATCCCCCTGGCGATTTCAATGATGGTAACCGGAACATAAATACCCGACTCAATATGAAGCTCGATGTTAACATCAAATCCCGATTCATCCAGGAAATCCCTGTATTTCTCCAGCTTTTCAAGAAAGGGCCCCCGTTCAAACTTTTCGGTTCCCCCCGGATAAGGACGGGCAATAACCGTAATCAGAGTAATCTTTTTTAAACCAAAATCCTTGAGTTCGGGAAGTGCATTTACAATGATTTCACTGGCTGGGGAAAGATCCAGTGCTACGGCAGCGTGGAGAAATTTCATAACGGCTCCTTTCATTAAACAGAGGTGGTCGGGTAACACTTCTTTTTAAAGCTGAGAGATCTGAACCATACGTAAAACTGACTCACGGACTCTTCTGCTTCAGCTTACTTCAGAAAGATAATAATTATCCAGGTTAACATTTTACCTGCTCAGGCACGCGGATGAAACTGTTTGTGAACCTGTTGCAACAGGGTACGATCAACATGGGTATAAATTTCAGTAGTAATAATGGATGCGTGACCCAGCATCTCCTGAACCGCTCTGAGATCGGCACCCCCCTCCAGCAGATGTGTGGCAAATGAATGTCTGAAGATATGCGGATAGACATTTTTGCTGATTCCGGCAAGTTCGCTGTAGTGGCTGACAATCTTCCAGATACTGACTCTCGAAAGGGGGCCGCCTCTCTGATTCAGAAAAAGACGGTTTTCACTTTTGCCCGGCTTGTCCGAATTGATAAATGATGGGCGTGCTGTGTTGAGATAGTGTTCAATGGAGGATTTAGCGATTTCCCCTACGGGGACAAGCCTCTCTTTATTCCCCTTTCCAATCACCCTGATAAAACCGATTTCGAAATAGAGATTGTCCGGTTCAAGATCAGTGCATTCACTCACTCTCATTCCACTGGCATAAAGCGTTTCCAAAATGGCAGCATCTCTTATTCCGGGGGATGTGGTGCGGTCGGGGGTTTCCAGAATACGGCACACTTCATCAGCGGTTAAGACTTCCGGGAGTTTTTTTGCTTTTCTGGGCAGTTCAATCAACGCCGCAGGGTTACTTTCAGAACTCTTTTCAGCGATGGAAAACTCATGGAAACTCCGGATACTGGAAATATTCCGGGCAATCGTGGAACTGCATAATCCCATCAGCGTCAGCTCGGAAAGATACTGTTCAATATGACTCAGTGTAATTCCGCCGACATCGCGAATCCTTAAGACCCCGGAGACATAGTTCAGATATCTCAGCAGATCAGTTTTGTAAGACTCCAAAGAGTTTTCAGCAAGTCCTTTTTCCAGTCTGATGAATCGAAGATACTCTTTCAGCAATGCATCAAAAGGGGCTCTGTCAGGTCTCATCCTGGTCGTTCCGGTGATCTGTCTCCGGTTCATTTTTGGTAACTGATGATTCAGTCACGTCGGTTTTTTCGCCGGGGTATTCAATTCTGCTGTGATAAACACCTTTCAATACTCTCAGAAAAGATTCCTTGATAATCTGAATCTGCTGAAAGGTCAACGGACAGTTACTCAATTGACCGTCGCTGATTAGTGAATCGACGATTCGGTTGATCTGGTTTTCCAGTTTGGGATAGGTTGTGTTCTTCATTGCCCTGCACGAAGCTTCAATTCCATCAGCAAGCATTACAATTCCCTGCTCTCTTGTAAATGGCCGTGGGCCGTCATACCGAAAATCATCCTCCTGAATATCATCGGATTCCTCCTGTGCTTTCTGAAGAAAATAGCGGATCTGTGAAGTGCCGTGATGTGTATGAATAAAATCTGTAATCACCCCGGGCAGGTTATGTTCTTCTGCAATTTTCATTCCGTCAGATACATGTGCTTTGATGACGAGGGCGCTCATTCTCGGCTTTAGGTTATCATGTTCGTTGCCTTGATTCTGATTTTCGATAAAATAGATCGGTTTGGCCATTTTACCGATATCGTGATACATTCCGCCAACCCTGCACAAAAGAGCATTGGCACCGATATCGGCTGCAGCTGACTCCGAAAGATTTGCAACCTGCAGGCTGTGGTGGAATGAACCCGGAGCCTTATTCATCAGCTCTTTCATCAGGGGCAAATTCGTATCAGCCAGTTCGAGCAGAGAGAAGTCTGTGGTTACCTTGAATAACCTCTCAAACAAAAGGATGAGAGGATAGGTAAAAAGAATAAAAATGGCATTGAGAGCGATAAAAAAGGTATCAGCCAGAAAATGGTCCCATCCTGAATAGCGGGCGAGACTGAAGCCTGCAATCACCAGCAGATAACTAATGAAAACAATACCGGGTGTGATAAAGAAGAACTGAGATCTTTTTTTGATATCACGTACAGAAAAAACACCCAGACTACATGCTGTTGTGGTTGCAACCAGATATTCGAAACTGTAATCATGAATCATACCGGTGATGATCGCCAGCGTGATTGAGGCCATCAGCCCCACTCTTGAATCAAATATGATAGTTAAAAGTATAGGTGCGATGGCTACCGGCACCGCAAAACTGCGAATGTTCTCAATCGGATAGATGAGAGCACTTGCCAGAATAATCAAGCCAATAATCAGAAATACCAGCAGGAACATGGAAATCTGATCAAATATTTTTCTTCTGTAGAGATAGATGTAGAAGAAAAACATCATGATGGTAATGATGATTACCATCGATTCTCCCAAAAACCGCAGCCATCTTTCAAGTTCTGTTGCAGTGAGGGCACGTGCTTCTGCGAGACTTCGCAGGCGAATATCGGTGGCATCCGTAACGATATCTCCTCTTCGGATAATGATTTCACCCTGATCAACAGCTCCTCGTGTCGTAGAGATGTCTGCAAGTTTTTCATTTAGCAGTGCCCGGGTGTCAGCCTCACTGAAGACCAGATTGGGGCGAATAACTTCCAAATAAAACTGGTAGGCAATTCGGGATACTTGAGGTAAAAAGGCTCTGTTAAACTGAATATTTGCAAAGTCATATGCCTGAGCAAGATCACGGGTTGTATTCAGGCGTACGGTCCGTTCCGTTTGCTGGCGAAGGTTTCGCACAGTGATTTCATCCTGTGCAATGGAAGATTTGTCCAGATTGATTAAACCGTCGGCCAGAGTATTGCGTACGGTCTCAAGCAGCCGGGTACGCACCTGACTGATAATGGTTCTGTGTTCGGGCTGATTGTTCAGAAGGATGCGTGCGTAATCTTCCAGAAGTAAATTCCATGATTCATCATCGAGCGTCTGCAGAGAGTGGTTTCTCTCCTGTATAAACCGAAGGCTATCATTTGCCTGTGTTGCGGATCCGGTTAACTGTGAACGCTGCCACTGGAGATAACTTTCCATAACCGGCTGAAGATCCCTGAAAATAATGTCGATCTCAGTTTCGGCGTTCAGGAGAGCATTGGGTTCTGTATGAAAAATAGGGGGTGTCTGCTCCCGAATCTCATTTCTCTCCTGTTCCAGTTCAGTATCTGTTTTTTTTATCGAAAACGTGAATGGAGCGGTAAGGTCATCGGCCCGCCAGGGTTCACCTACGGTGTAGCTTTCAACCGGTTGAAAAGATGATTGGGGCAAAGAAACAAGGATCAGAGCCAGAAAAAGAGTCACGATGAGGGTACGCAGATATCGGTTTCTCTTTACAAGAGACTCCTGCTTTTCCTTTCCCCTGTTCAGACCCACTACAGAGAGGCTTTCTTTTTTCTTTTTCGGTCCCAGACCGATATTTTTCAGAATATTCATTACATAAAGATAAATGAATGATATGAGCAACTACAAGAGGCACTGCAAAACTGTCTGATACCCCGTTCAAACCCGTAAAACAGGTAAAGAAACCTGTACCGATTCACAAAAGCGTACTTTTGTTTATTCAGGCCAGTCGATTTACCAAAAAAAACAGGTTTTGTACGGTTTTACTATTTGGTTAAGAGAGTATCTGTAAATATCAAAGTTGAGCCCGAAGATACAACAGAATTGATGAAAATGGAGATTTCAATGAAATGAGAGTTTGAAAGAGTACGGATTTCAAATTCCGATCCGTTCTCTGAAACGGTTTTCATCAAGAATTTCCACACCGAGCTTCACTGCTTTGTCATACTTGCTTCCCGGTGAATCACCGGCGAGCAGGAAATCGGTCTGTTTACTTACAGACGAAGTAACAGAGCCGCCATGTTTTTCAATCATTTCCCTGGCTTCATTTCTGGTCATCGCAGGGAGAGTGCCGGTAATCACAATCTTCATTCCGGATAGTTTTTGAGAAACAGTCACTGTTTTTGCAGATTCGAACGAGAGGCCCGCATCTTTCAGGCGCTGGATCAACTCGCGGTTTTCCTTTTTATTGAAATGAACAACAACGGATTGAGCTATTTTTGGACCAATAGAGCTGATACAGGTCAGTGACTCCTCATTGGCTTCCATAAGCTCATCTATGGAGTTAAAAGATGCGGCGAGGTCTTTGGATACAGTCTTGCCAACAAACCGGATACCCAGTCCGAAAAGGATTCGGTCCAGGGTTCTCATTTTGCTCATTTCAATAGATCGTATGAGATTCTCGGCACTTTTTTCTGCCATTCGTTCCAGCGGAATCAGCTGTTCTTTTTCCAGCAGGTAGAGATCAGCATAATTGCTGATCAGGTTCTCCTCGATGAGGAGATCGATAATAGCTTCTCCCAATCCGTCAATATCCATGGCATCTCTTGATGCGAAATGCTTAATTCTTTCACGGATTTGCGGGGGACATTGCGGGTTGATACATCGCCAGTCCGCCTCATCTTCAAGCCGGATCAGTACTTCCCCGCAGGCAGGACACGATGAGGGCATTTTGAAAGGGAGCCCTCTCTCTTTATTCTCCCGGTTCACTACAGAGACGACCTGCGGAATAATCTCACCGGCTTTTTCAATGATAACGGTATCGCCTGCCCGAATATCTTTCCGGATGATCTCATCCTCATTGTGAAGGGAGGCACGTTTCACTGTTGTGCCTGCGAGCAGTACAGGTTTTAGTTCAGCAACAGGTGTAATTTTGCCAAGTCTTCCAACCTGAAGTGTGACAGACTCAAGTGTAGTGACGGCTTGTTCAGCTTCAAATTTAAAAGCGATTGCCCATCGCGGAAATTTGGATGTGGTTCCAAGCTCATCATGAAATTTCTCTTCATTCACCTTGATTACAACACCATCCGTGTCGTAGGGAAGTTCCCTTCGCATGCTTTCCCACTCGCGAATCACAATCAGCACATCATCTATTGAGGTGCAGAATCGTGTAAACTGACAAACCGGAAAGCCCATAAGCCTGAGGGCTTCCAGTTTTTCCCGGTGAGTCCGTCCGGCAACCGGTGTTTCTGTGAGCAGATCAAAAGCGAAGAAACGGATTGGTCGCCGGGCAACTTCTCTTGGATCCTGCATTTTTAATGAGCCGGCAGTAGAGTTTCTGGGATTGGCAAAGGGCTGGAGTCCTTCTGCTTCCCGATGCTCATTAAGGCGGATAAAAGCCTCTTTCTCCATATAGGCTTCTCCGCGAACCTCAAGAACCTCCATGCTATTTGTTTTCAAAGAGAGAGGAATATCCCGGATGGTTCTGATATTGGCAGTAATATCATCTCCGTTATTTCCGTCGCCCCGGGTAGCTCCAAGAGTGAGGGTTGCTTCTTCATACCGAAGCCGGACAGAGGCGCCGTCGAATTTCAGCTCTGCTGCATAGGTGTAGTCATTGTGGCCCAGTATATCGGAAACTCTCCTGTCAAATGCCTTCAGCTCATCGTCATTATAGGTATTATCGAGGCTGAGCATTGGAATCGGATGCTCTACTGCAGGAAAAGCGCCGGAGGGCATGCCTCCAACCCGGCGGGTGGGGGAGTCGGGATCACTTAAATCGTGCTCGTCTTCAAGCTGTGCCAGCTCAGCAAGAGCCATGTCGAAGTCCCTGTCACTGATAAATGGTGCGGCTTGCTGATAGTAGGCTACATTGGCGCGATGAAGAAGATCCCGCAGTTCATTCACACGTTTTTCAGCACGTAATTTATCCATCCGGAAAAGCTCAGTTGAAGACCGGTCTGCTGACTACAGTATCCGGCAATGCTACGTCACCCGGAAGTTCGAAAGGGATGGTTACGGCCCACCGGGAGTCCTGAGTGAAAAGCTCTCTTGAGATTTCCACAGCGTTTTCACTTTCACTAAAATGGTGGACTCTTGGCTCATCTATCAGATGCCCGTTTTTGAAAACCAGGAAGTTGGAATACTGACCCCGGATCCGGATCAAATCCTGGAATTCAAATGTCATGGCCGTGCCCTGTTCAATCCAGTAGGGATCCAGCCTTGGTTTCGTGTCACTCCATACCCGCACCGGATCCAGCTGTCCGTAGGCTGCATAAATGGTGATATAAAGAACATCATCGAGTTCAATATCCTGTGAGTACTCTTCGCTGCCAGATGAGAGATCCTGTACTGATGGCAGAGGCGTTTGCAAAAGTTCATTGGTTTCTCTTTCATCTGCCTGATTGGATTGAATAGTCAGAAATATGAAATAAGCGGCAACAGTGATCGCTATCAGGAGGGCTCCAAGCAGGAAGGGCCAGGCAGGCAGCCGCTTTCTTGCAGGATGGAATTTTTGCCCCATATCGGCCCAGTCAACATCCTTTTCCTCAATTCGTTTCCGCGTTCTCTCTGCAGCATTAACGGAGCTTTTGGCTTCCGGCTCAGAATGGATCTCACTGTCACTGTCTTTCTTGTCTCCCTGAACAGAGGTGGGGGGGCGGTCCATTGCGGCAGATTTGTCTTTTTCCAGGGTCCCGGGTTCCGGCTTCTCTTCTTCAGTTTGAAGTGTATCCAGCGTAAATGTGCCCTTGCTGCTCTCTTTCCCGGCCGATTTGAAACTTTCGAGAAGCAGCTGGTTGTAATTCCCTGTTTCCTGTTGGTCGAGAGCCTTAATTAGCAGTTCATCGTCAATTTTCAGAGCCCGTCCGTAGCTTCTGACATAACTTCTGACGTAGGTGTTGGCAATATTTTTATCCTCAAATATGGAGCCATTTTCTATGCTCAGAAGAATTGAGACTGAAATCTTTGTTGCATGGTGTACATCTTCAATCGTGAGCCCCACTGCCATTCTGATTTTTTCAAGATCTTTTCCAATCGTTGTCATATAGTCGAATCTTTATTTTTAATCCCGGGAGCAAGTAGTTGGAAACAGAAACCCGGCAGGTTATTCAGTGAAGATAAATCCATCAGGGGAATCCGCATGAAAGATAATATCAAAAAAGATGGATCAAAATGTAAGTTTTATCTGATATGGTGTTCATTTACCTGTGAAAACTGTTAAAAGCATATTTTCTGCTCTATCTGAAATTGCGTTTCCTGAGGTATGTATCTGCTGTGGGTTCCCGCCGGTGCCAACAGGTTCCATTCTCTGTACCTGGTGCAGGGAAGAGAGGTTTGAGCAGTCTGAATACCCCTCAGAGGAGATGGTTCCCAATAGTGTAGCGTCACTTTTTGCCTTGTGGAATTTTGATAAAGGCGGTTATCTTCAGGAGTTGATGCATCAGCTGAAGTATCATCATATGGAGAGATTAGGGCGGGAGCTTGGAGTACAGATGGCGCTGGAGATGCCCTCTGCTTTCAGAGAACTGGCTGAGAATGGAGGAGCTGCCCCTTTGTTAATACCGGTCCCGATTCATCGTTCGAAGCTCAGAAAGCGAGGTTATAACCAATCCAGGGTGATAGCAGAGGGAATTGCTTCTGTCACAGGATGGGAAATCATTGAGGATGAATTTCTGATCCGTCTTCGCAATACCGGGAGTCAGACAGGTCTTAGCAGGGAGCAGAGAGAAGCGAATGTACGCAACTCATTTCAGATTCCTGAAAGTGCCAGGCTTCACAACAGGAGGGGAGTTATCGTCGATGATGTTTTTACCACAGGGGCAACTGTGTTTGAACTGGCTGAATCCGTACATCTTCATTCCGGCAAAAGAGTAATGGTGACTGCAGTTGCACGTGCATAGCGGGAAAATGAAAATCAGCAGCCTGTCAGGTGCAGATGCAGCAGCTCTTTTAGCTGTTATAATTCCCTGCCACATACTATCTTTCATCATGCAGAATTCAAGGCGATCACATGATATTGAGATACTGGAGACCCCATACGCAACTGTAACATCCGGGGGGCACTGGTTTCATGCAACGCGTGAAACTGTAAGAGAGTATGTGCCCGAATTAATGAAGACCTACTCTTTTGAGGAACTCGTTTCACGGGCCGTAAGCTGGATAGATAGTACGGATTCATTGGCCATGCTTCTCTATTTTTTATTGATTCCCTTTGTCAATGTCTGGATTTCCGCACTAGTTGTTCTGCTGTTTCATTACATCTGGTATCATCAGAAAAGTGCTTTTGTTGTGATCTACTTCACTCCGCTTCTCGGGCTCTTTAACCGCGACTTTTTTCAGCTGATTGTTGCTGCATTCGGTCTCAGCTTTCTCGGTATTTACGGAATGTATGCAGCCACTGCTGTAGGGATCGTCTATTTCTTCCTGTTTAAACTGAGTATCCTTAGAAGATTGTGGGACCGAATAGATGCTCGGAAAAGCTCAGCTCAGAGATTACCTCTGAACGACCGGGTTTTAAAAATGATTCTGATCCGTTATTCACTCTACGAGAATGTGCCCCCGGCAGACATTGAGCGGATGGACAGAGCTGTTCAGAAAGCTGTGATTGAGCGAAATCAAAAGTGATAATTTTTAAACAGAATGAGAATGTCAACTACTCTTTTTGTGTTCCTAACTGAATACTTCTTTAGTCTAATGATCTAATAATTCTCCTGATATGAGTGAAAAAGTCAGAAATATGTTTGCAGAGATTGCCAATGATTACGACCGGATCAACAGTATCCTGTCGTTTGGAGTACACAATGCCTGGCGCAGGAAGACGGTACTGGAAAGCGGTGCCACTGCAGGTCACCGGGTGCTTGATTGCGCAACAGGAACCGGTGATCTGGCGCTTGAGTTTAAGTTGACGGTTGGTCATGAAGGGTATGTGCTGGGCACTGATTTTTGCAGGGAGATGATAGAGCATGCACCTGATAAAGCTGAGAAAAAGGAGCTTGTTGTGGAATTTGAAGTGGCTGATGCGATGAATTTACCCTATGAGGACGATTCTTTTGACATCGCAAGCATCGCTTTTGGCATCCGAAACGTGGATGATCCCCTTGTTTGCCTGCGTGAAATGGCGAGGGTTGTAAAGCCGGACGGGAAAGTGGTTGTTCTTGAGTTCGGACAGCCCACAGGCGTGATGAAAGCGCCTTTTACAATCTACAGTAAGTATGTGATGCCTGCGGTAGGGGGATGGATCAGCGGGAACAGGGAGGCATACACCTATCTTCCGGAGACCAGTGCAGCATTTCCTGCCGGAGAGGCATTTTTACGCCTGATGAAAGAGTCTGACTCTTTTAGCGGCACCAGGGCAGTAAAGCTAACGGGTGGAATTGCTTACGTTTATATAGGCACGGTTAAACAGAATTAGTATATTTGAACCATTGTTGCGGTTTTAAATCGGGAACCCGCACAGTTTATACATAGAGAAAAAAGGAGCCTGGATGATTCAAGCTCCCAGGTATATCAAATAATGAAATGATGAAAATCGAAGAAATAAAAAACTTTTTACCGCACCGTTATCCGTTTTTACTCGTCGATCGTGTTTTGGAACTTGAAGAGGAGCGGATACTGACGCTCAAAAACGTAACTGTGAATGAGGAATTTTTCAACGGTCACTTTCCCGGGGCTCCGATCATGCCGGGGGTACTGCAACTGGAGGCTCTTGCCCAGAGTGGCTGCATTATGCTCATGAACAGTAAGGTGGATAACCCCTCTGACTACCTGATAGTTTTTACCGGGATCAAGAATGCAAAATTCCGGAAACAGGTGGTGCCCGGAGACCAGTTGATTATGGAAGTTGTTCTGGAAGGGATGAGACGAAATTTTATAACCATGAAGGGAACAGGTTCTGTGGACGGCAAGGTGGTTTGTGAACTTGAAGCTTCTGCAGCACTGATCCCAAAAGAGAAAACATGAGTACTCAGGGCAATCGCACACGGCCTGATAGAGTCACCACACAGACGGTGGTGGAGATGAAACATTCCGGTGAGAAAATCAGCATGCTTACGGCATATGATTACACCATGGCCGGAATCGTTGACGCTTCAGGAGTTGATGTGATACTGGTGGGTGATTCCGCAAGTAATGTGATGGCCGGATTTGAAACCACAGTACCCATGACACTTGAGCATATGATCTATCACACATCCTGTGTGGTCAGGGCTGCCGAACGTGCACTTGTGATTGCCGATCTGCCATTTATGTCCTATCAGGTTACAATTAAGGAAGCCTTAATCAATGCCGGCCGCATGATGAAAGAAGCAGGTGCGCATGCAGTGAAGCTTGAAGGCGGAAAATTTATTGCAGACACGGTGAAGAGACTCGTGGATGCGGGTATTCCTGTGATGGGGCATTTGGGTCTCACACCACAAAGCATTTATAAGTTTGGCACCTATAAAGTGAGAGCGAAAGAAGAAGAAGAGGCAGATAACCTTCTGAGGGATGCTCAATTACTTGAAGAGGCGGGTGCCTTTTCTGTTGTTTTGGAGAAAATCCCTGCTGAACTAGCCGGAAAGGTGACAAAGCAGTTGTCAGTTCCAACTATCGGGATAGGTGCAGGTCCACACTGTGACGGGCAGGTGCTGGTTCTGCACGATATGCTTGGCCTTAATAAAGGGTTCTCACCCCGTTTTCTGCGCAGATATGCAGATTTACATTCCCAGATGTGCAGTGCTGTTAAACATTATATTGAGGATGTGAAGAGCGGTGATTTCCCAAACGATAAAGAGCAGTATTAACCTTTTCATCAGTGAGCTGAGCTGATCAGTTCAAAAAACAGTTCGGCGAACACCCTGCTGAATCGTTCATCTGTTCTCAATTTGAGAATTCATTCATATTAATTCAATTGATAATTCCCAATGCCTGATCTGCAAAAACCATTAATATTAGTAAGTAATGATGACGGAATCTTTTCTCCCGGTATCAAGGCACTGGCGGAAGTTGCGGATGAATTCGGGGATGTCGAGATTGTAGCCCCCGATCGCCAGCAGAGCGCAGTGGGTCACGCCATAACCATACAAACCCCCTTGCGCACCCGGGCTTTTCGGATTGATGATCGTTTTAATGGACAGGCGGTTTCCGGCACACCTGCAGATTCCGTGAAGCTGGCCCATAACCAGCTGCTGAAAAGAAAACCGGATCTGGTGGTCAGCGGAATCAATCACGGCAGTAATGCGGGTATCAATATCCTCTATTCAGGGACGGTGAGTGCTGCAACCGAGGGTACGATACTTGGTTATCCCTCCATCGCTTTTTCCTGTACGGATTTTGATGAGAAGGCGGATCTTGGCGGCTGCAAGGAAGCGGCGAGAAAAGTGATTGCATACGTACTGAACCACGGGCTTCCGAAAGGCGTTACCCTGAATCTGAATGCCCCGGCTGGTCCGCTGAAAGGGATACGATGGGTCAGGCAGGCAAACAGCCGGTACATAGAGGAGTTTGAGGGGCGGATAGATCCGCACAATCGTTCATACTACTGGATGACTGGAAAATTTCAGTTGCTGGATCAGGATGAGAACAACGATATCTCAGCGATAGAGAAAGGGTTTGCGTCGCTTACCCCCATTCAGTATGACCTGACATCCTACTCGTTGCTGAACGATCTTAAAGACATTGAGTTGTAAAGCGAAATTTACAGCCCTTCTTTTTTTAGATTCAAAATCAGACTCAGCCAGAATTCATTTACCAGAGGTCTTCTCTCCCGGCTTACCTGAATGTCGATCTGTTCGAGATGACTGATCGGCAAGGTATCAAGATGTGTTCCCCAAACAGCACTTTCGGCGGTCACAAAGGCGTCATTTGGACCCTCTTGCTGGTAAATCAGCTGATTTTGAAGACGGTATATCGGATTCAGGGGATGAGGGGTTCCTTTACCTACTGCAGCGCTATATGAGAAATAGGGAATTTTTCCGATATCGGGGTTTTCAGGATTGAAGACCTTGGTTACATATTCTCTTGTAAGTTGTTCTACCGCTGCCACCGCATCGCTTTTCTGATGCGGATAGATACTTTCTCCGAACCAGTCGGCCAGATCGCCCAGCTTCTCACGAATCGCTTCTGGGGCGGTCAAAACCAGTTCGGCGAGACTGGTGCCTCTGTGGGGTGTTGCGATGGTGGTGAGGGAGGCTACTTTCTCAACCAGATCCAGATGGTTTATTGCATATCGCATATCCAGTCCGGCCATGCTGTGAGCAACTACATTTATTTTCTCAAATGAATACTGTTTCATCAGAGTCCAGATAATCTCAACCCATTGCTCCGCACGGATATCAATGGTTGCATAGGGAACGATATTGGGTGCGAATGCCGCAACCCCGTGTTCCCGTAATCTCATGCAGGCCTTGTGAATAGGAGACGGACTGATAAGCATCGAAAAACCGCCGTATCCGTGACAAAGTAAAACCGGATAGTTCAGCTGCACGATTTCAGGCTGAGGGAATTGAGAAAGTTCAAGCTTCTTCAGATAGGATTTAAATTCGATCCATTTCATGAGATACCTCAGATTTTAAATACAGACTTGTAAGGCTCTGATACAATTGAAATTCATCATTCAAGATTATTAATCCACGGCATTTAACAAATCGATCGTTCGAACCACCTTATCATCAAGGAGCAGGTGTATGCGCAGATTCTGTTCAGGAAAGGTGACAAGACCATGTGTATTCAGACTATATGGCCTTAGTTTGGCGTTAAGATGCAGATGAAATGTTGTCTTTGAAAAAGAATCAGGAACCCTTGCGGTGAAGACAACTCTGGAAAACAGGGAGTCAACCCCGACAGATCTGTGCTGGATGCTAAGCGGGGAGATATTGAATTCGATAAAGGAATCCCTGATCAGTGAATCGAGCTCCGCCGCGGTTGTCAGATGATGGACAGGAACAGGTTCAGAATTCAAAAGAAGAACAAACGAGAGAAGGGCAGATACCGATAGCAATCCGGCTATCCAGGTCTTTCTCTTCAGGGTTGCAGTTATGGGATAAAAAAAATTCAATTTGCTCTGTTCTGCCTTTGCAGTAATTTAATTGTAGTTTACGGTAATTTTTCCAAATAGTCGCAAGAGATCTGCCTGTATGATATTGCTGTTTCCTGAAACGATATTCAGTGAAAAATTCAGTGGACGTATGCAAAGGTATAGGTTGAATTGCTTCCTTTCCTGTTAAATGGATTGTTTCCGCAACTTTTAGGAATTCAGAAGACGGAAAGCAGAAATTTACATCAAATTGGCATTAAACATTACTGATTCGAAATGGCATTTAATTTTATAAAGGTTACGGATAAAAATGAAGTGAATACTTTTCACACGTTTCCATTTGAATTGTACAAGGAGTATCCGATGTGGTGCCCGCCTTTTCGTTTCGAAATAGAGCAGATATTTGACCCGGAGAAGAACCCGTTTTACCGGCATGGTGAGTGCGAACGATACATTATGATGGATGGGAAAGATGTCGCAGCACGCTTTGCAGTGATGAATCACTCCCGTAAAGATGCCGTATTTAACCCCAAAATGGGGGGTATGGGCTTTTTGGAAATGGTAAACAGTGAAGCCGCCGCGGCAGCCGTGATTGATTTCGTGAGCGAGTGGCACGCCAAGAGAGGATACAAGGCGTTTCGGGGACCCATTAATTTTGGTGAAAATGATAACTACTGGGGTTTACTTGTTGAAAACTATGATGAACCACCGGTTTACGGAATGTTTTATCATCCTCCGTATTACAAAACTCTACTCGAAAAGACCGGTGCCGAAAAGCTGGATGACCAATGGAGTTACAAACGGGAATTTGAGATGCCTCTGCCTGAACGGCTTGTTAAAATTACCGACAGGATAGAGCGCCGGCCGGATGTTACACTGAGACCTGTAAACATGAGAAACCTTGAAGAAGATGCGGAGGCAATCCGCATGATTTACAACGAAGCCTGGAGAGCTCAGGATATCGCAGAGAGAGAGCGGGAATTTACGGAGCTAACCCGCGAAACGGTTAAGGAGATGATGTCAAAGCTGAAGCGCATCATGATTCCTGAGAGTGTACTGATCGCTTATGTGAATGGAGAGCCGGCCTCTTTCATCGTCTGTATTCCGGATCTGAATGAAATATCGGCAGAAACGGGTGGTAATCTGAACTGGTGGCATCTGCCAAAAATGCTTCGGTTCAAAAAAAGAGCCCGGCATTTACGGACGATTGTGTTTGGTACCGTGCCAAAATACCGAAAACTCGGACTGGAAGCCCTGACTTTTGTCAGGGGGATCGAAATGACCCGGAAAGCCGCCCCGCAGCTCGAATATCTTGAGGGAGCCTGGGTGAGTGAAAAGAACTGGCTGATGCAGAGAAGCCTTGAAGCACTGGGATGCTATCATCATAAAACGCATCGGACATACCGATGGATGATCGATAAGTGATCATGCTGATTCCTGTGGTCAGGATCTGTTGTAGATCTGTGAGTGCCAGTAAACAAATCCGGCCATCAGTGTAAAGATTGCGTTGCGAATCATCATCTGCCAGCTGATTTCACTGCCAAGAAGTGAGCCCAGAAAAGAGCCTTTGTCAAGCTCGCCGAAGCAACCGCAATCCATTTCAATGCCGCTGCTAAGTCCCCAGATGGTGAAAAGAAAAAAACTCAGATAGATGAGTCCGTTCACAGGGATCACCAGTTTGTCAAACAGATGCAGTATCAGGAGAGATCCGGCTACTATTTCTATCCAGGGCAGAAAGTCAATTACAAGAGATTTCAGGCCGACCGGAATCCAGGTAATGTAGGCAACAGCTTCAAAAAGAGTAGTATTATCGATCACTTTGAGTACACCTGCAAAAACCAGAAGACCCCCAAGAAGGAATCGGAAGATAAGGGAGAGGATTTTTATTACAATTCTTTTTTCCATTTTTACAAAATACACAAATGTGTAAAACATTACTGTAAATTCAGAGTTCTGCTTCTGAAAAAAAGAAATATGCAGACTGATAGTTTGAGCTTGATTTCCTATCTTTAAGCCTTACATTCAGGCAAACATAAACTATGTCAGACAAGCCCAGAGACTACTGTGGAATTTTCGGGGTGTTTAACCACCCGGAGGCTGCACTTCTAACTTACTATGGACTTCATGCACTGCAGCACAGGGGGCAGGAATCGGCCGGGATTGTGACCAGTTATTATGATGAGAAAAAGGGGCGGTACATCATGCCGATGCACAGGGATTTTGGTTTGGTCCTGTCGGTATTCGAGGATCCTGATATCATCAAGAAGGATCTGAAAGGAAAGATGGCTATTGGCCATAACCGCTATTCTACCTCGGGTTCTTCCCGAAATCCTGCAAATATTCAGCCTTTTCGTGTTCACTACCGTCACGGGAATCTGGCTATCGGGCATAATGGAAATTTATCCAATGCACGTCTGCTGCGTGAGCGCTTCAGGGATGAGGGAGTTCTGTTTCAAAGTACATCTGATACAGAGCTGATTTTGCATTTGATATCGCACAGTCGCAAGGAGAATCAGATCGACCAGGTGCTTGAAGCACTCTCCATGATTGAAGGTGCATACTGTCTTGTGATTCTGACGGATGACAAGCTTATTGCGGTTCGGGATCCGAACGGGTTCAGGCCACTGGCGCTGGGGCGGATAGATGGCGCATATACGGTTGCCAGTGAGACATGTGCTTTTGATATTATCAATGCAGAATATATCCGGGATGTGGAGCCTGGCGAAGTGATAGTTATCGACAAAAAGGCCGTTGAGGGAGGAGAGCCGGAATCTTTCTTTATGGAGAGAAAAGCCGGCTCTGAGACCAGTCAGTGCATCTTCGAATATGTCTATTTTTCGCGCCCTGACAGCCGTATTTTTGGTGAAAATGTTGATAAAATACGCCGTAATCTCGGAAAAGAACTTGCCAAGGAGCACCCGCTGGATCAGGTAATTCAATACCCTGATCACGATAAGCGCCCTATCGTGATTTCTGTGCCCGACTCAAGCAATACAGCGGCGATTGGATATGTTCATGAGAGCAACAAGGCCGGTTTTGACTGCAAATATGATATTGGTCTGATCCGAAATCATTATGTGGGCAGAACCTTTATCTCTCCGGGCCAGAAGTCCAGAGATCAGAAAGTGCGCACAAAGTTTAATATTGTAAGAGGAGTTATTGAAGGGCGGTCGGTAATCATTGTGGATGATTCCATTGTTCGGGGAACAACCTCGCGCTATCTGGTGGATATGATTCGGGAAGCCAATCCGCTGGAGATTCATTTTCTGGTGAGTTCGCCGCCCATTACGCATCCCTGTTTCTACGGGATGGATTTTCCAAGCACAGAAGAGCTTATTGCCAATCGGTTCAACAGCAATCTCGACGAAATAGCGAAGGAGATCGGTGTGGATAGTGTACGCTATCTCTCCTCCTCCGGGCTCGTGAATGCAGTGAGGGAGGCGAACAGTTCGCCTCATTCATACTGTACGGCCTGCTTTACCGGGGAGTATCCGGTTCCCGTGCACTTTGGCGTTGAGAAGGAAGAAAACGAAATCGTCTGATGGAATTCCAGACAGCCAGATTTATCACCTCAGCGCCCTCGCTTAAAGAGTGTCCGCCGGAATCACATCCCGAGTTCTGTTTTGCCGGACGATCCAATGTTGGCAAGTCATCTTTGATCAACAGGATTACAAACAAGAAAAAGCTTGCTAAAACCAGTAATACCCCCGGAAAGACCCAGCAGATGAATTACTACGAAATAGACGGGATCTGTTATTTTGTGGATTTGCCGGGATTCGGGTTTGCAAGGGTTCCGAAGAAAGAACGTGATCGCTGGGGCAGAGATATCCAGAACTATCTGCTCAACAGAAATTCCCTCAGACTGATCTTTCATCTGATCGATTCACGGCATCCTCCGACATCTCTTGATGAAGAATTTTTTTACTGGATGGCATCGAATGAAAAACCGTTTGCAGTGCTGATGACCAAATCGGACAAATTGTCTGCCAATAAACTTGGACAGTCGAAAAGTATTGTCAGAAAGACGCTGAAAGAGATGAATATCGATGTACCTCTTGTAAGCTGTTCAGCTGACAGCGGATCGGGCATCGAAGATCTGCAACTACTAATCACTGATTTTTACTTGTCCTGATGACGAATCAGAACATGAATCTGAAATAATAAAGACCGTTTCAAGACTATGCCTTTTAAAGTTCTCTTACTGGATAATGTGGATTCTGTTTGTGCTGATATTTTTGAAAGCAGGGGAATAATTGCTGACCAGCCTGAGAAGCTGAGCCTGAATGAGCTGAAAACAATTCTCGCAAATTATCAGGCGGTTGTTGTGCGGAGTGCCACAACATTTGACGAAGAACTGATCCGGCATGCCGGAGACCTGAAAGTGATTGGCAGGGCCGGAGTCGGTGTGGATAATATAGATATTGATGCCGCTACGCGTCAGGGGGTACTGGTGATGAATACCCCGGATGGGAATACGATCTCTACAGCGGAGCATACATGTGGGCTGATTCTGTCTCTTGCAAGGAATATTCCGGAGGCTGTGGGCAGAGTAAAGTCGGGTGGATGGGACCGGAAAAAATTTATGGGAACGGAGGTGCACGGGAAGGTGCTCGGTATCGTCGGATTAGGAAAAATCGGTTCGGAAGTAGCGTCCCGTATGAAAGCATTCGGCATGGAAATTATCGCCTACGATCCGTTTACGACACAGGAGCAGGCAAAACGTATCGGTGCTGAGCTCAGGGAATTGAAGGGGCTTCTGGGGGAGGCGGATTTTATTACAGTTCACACACCCCTTACCGAAAAGACACGCAATCTGATATCACTTGAAAATGCAGCTCTGCTGAAGCCGGGGGTTCGTTTGGTCAACTGTGCCCGGGGAGGTATCTTCAGGGAAGAGGATCTGATTCCGCTGATCGAACGGGGTGTGGTTGCTTCTGCCGCACTGGATGTTTATACGACGGAACCGCCAACAGAGGAACTTTACCAAATGCTTCGTCATCCATCCATTATCTGTACACCCCACCTCGGTGCGTCCACAGATGAGGCACAGGAAAAAGTGGCTGTTCAGATTGCGCATCAGATCTCTGATGCACTCGAAAACAAGGGATATAAAGGAAGTATTAATGGAAAATCGATTTCTCTGCTAACCAATGACGAGGTTCAGCCATATGTCGAACTTGCGGAGAAACTCGGCCGGGTATCCGGTCAGATCATGCCGGTCAACTCGACTTCATTCTCATTTGAATATACCGGAATCTGCACAGGCTATTCCGAGGTTCTGAGTGATGCTATTCTCAAGGGAATGCTTACACAGTATGTGGACGATTCCGTGAATCTGATCAATGCACGGCATTATGCGATTGAGCGGGGCTTCAGTATCAGTGAGACCAAAAAGAGTGACGATAAAAACTATCAGGATCTGATTACAGTGAAAATCGGTGATGCTTCCCAGTATAAACAGATTTCAGCAGCCGTGTTCGGTCCGGGCGATTACCGCATCGTTGAAATTGACGGATTTGGTATTGAGCTCCGTCTTGAGGGGGATATTCTGATGTATCAGAACATCGACAAGCCAGGTATGCTTGCTGCTGTAGCCGGTAAACTGGCATCACAGAATATCAACATCGGTGCGCTGAGCCTGGGTCGGGAAGGCAAGGGTTCCAATGCCATCACAGCCGTGGTTATTGACAAGAAGCTGACTTCGGATGAAGTGAAACAGATACAGGGAATCGAAGGTGTTCATGGTGTCAAATATATTTCGTTGAGTTGATCATGGCAGAAAAGTGGTATGTAAAATATACATTCGCACTTGCGGCACTTCTACTGACCGTCTATCTCATGGTGGTTGCCAAAGCGATTTTGGTGCCGCTTCTGTTCGCCCTTTTCTTTGCCATACTGCTATCCCCATTCAGCGGCTGGCTAGAAAAGTTCAGGATACCCCGGTTTCTTTCTTCTCTGGCAGCTATTTTGCTGGCGATTTTATTTATTGTGATCATCGGGTTTTTCTTCTATCGCCAGGTGATTTCCTTTGCCCAGGATCTGGATATGTTCGCCCAGCGCCTGGATGACCTTTTGGATTCCATGAACTCCTTTCTGAGTACCTGGTTTGCGGTTGAAGGCGATGTTAATGTGGACAGACTCGCCTCCGCTTTTTTTGATTATGTACGTGACAATGCATCGGCTTTGACCCGCGGACTTACCGGAGCCGCTTCCACAATTACCTCGGTTTTTTTGGTTCCGGTGTTTATGTATCTGATCCTTTTATTCCGTGATCTCCTGAAAAATTTTGCGCTTCAGGCGTTTGGAAGGGGAGAAGAGGGCAACCTGAAAAAGATTCAGAATATTTTAAACAGGGTAAAAACACTCGTACAGAAGTATATAACGGGTATTTTAATGGTGATTCTGATCCTTGCTATCCTGAATTCAACCATGTTGCTGATTATAGGGGTGGAACACGCTATCTTTTTCGGTGTTTTTGCGGCAATGCTGAATGTCATTCCGTTTATAGGTCCTATCATGGGATCCATTTTACCCATTCTCTATTCCCTGATCACGATGGACTCGCTGATCTATCCGCTTATCATCATGCTGGGATTTTATGTTATTCAGCTTTTCGAGAGTAATCTTTTTACCCCTACGATTGTAGGGAGTCAGGTGAGCATGAATGCTTTGGTGACACTGCTTTTTCTGTTTGTAGGAGCTCAGATCTGGGGACTGGTGGGGATGATCCTTTTTATCCCTATCGGTGCAATTTTGAAAGTAATATTTGATGAAGTGGACTCACTGAATCACTATGGGTATCTGTTGGGGCGTATCGAAGGGGAGAAAAGTGAACAGCGCAGTGCTCTTGCCAGAAAGATCAGAGAGGCAGGGGAAAAAGCAGCAGAGACTATTAAATTACCGATTTTAAATCGCTCATCCGGGGAATCAGAAAAAAATGAGTAGTTCTTTTTTCATTGAATCTCGTTGAGTACTTTTTTCAGAACAGATTTTCTTTTTTTTAAGGAAGAAGTTGGTGGGTGTTTACAACAGAAAATTCAAAGGTGACTGATCATGAATTCAAGACTGATATCCGTTTTTTTTACTTCTGCACTGCTTCTATTCACCTCGTCGGTTCACCTGTTATATGCAGATTCAATTGTGATCAGGGGTGTCCATCTTCTGACAATGGAGAACCAGGGTATTGTCAGCGGGCAGACCCTCATCATTGAAGACGGGATTATCATTTGGGTAGGCGACGATGCAAATGCGGACGTTCCCGAGGGCGCAAAAGTGATCAGCGGGGAGTGGTATGTGATGCCTGGCCTGGCCGAAATGCATGCCCACATACCGCCTGCATCACAGGGAACCGAGAGAGTCAAGGCTACGCTGGGACTCTATTTGTCCCAGGGTGTTACCACGATTCGCGGAATGCTTGGAGATCCACTGCATCTTGAAATGAGGGAAATGGCCCGGGAAGGTGAAATCATGAGTCCGAGAATTTTCACTTCGGGCCCCTCCTTTAATGGCAACAGTGCTACGGATCCGGCAACCACCAGGCAGATGGTTCGGGAACAGGCAGCTGCAGGCTATGATCTGCTGAAATTTCACCCCGGGATCACACTCGAAAACTTTGAAGCAGCTACAGAGGAAGCAAACAGGATCGGCATCGAATTTTCGGGGCATATTTCTATTGGGGTTGGGCTGGAACGCACCCTCGCCAGCGGAAAGGGCACCATTGATCACCTCGATCGGTATATGGAATTTCTTGCCGGGGAGGCTGCAGAACGTGAAGATCCACCGATTATCTTCTTTGGCTATGATCTGACACCCTATGCAGAAAGATCACGTATGACGATTGCAGCTGAGATGACAAGGGCTGCGGGCGTCTGGAATGTTCCTACCAACACACTCCTTGAGAATGTGTTCAATCCGGATTATTCAATTGCAGATATGATGAACTGGCCTGGGATGGAGTATATCGCTGAACAGACGAAAGTTGGCTGGTCAAACTATGTGAATCTGATACGAAACGGCGAGGCGTACAATCCGGATCTGGCGCGTGATTTTCTGAACCTCAGAAAGGAGATGACCTATGCCCTGCATCAGGCTGGTGCAGGGCTCCTGCTTGGTGCTGATGCACCTCAGATTTTCAATCCCCCGGGTTTTTCAGTACACAGGGAACTGGCACTGCTTACCGAAGCGGGGCTCACACCCTGGGAGGCCATAAAGACCGGAACAGTAAACGTAGGGGTATATCTTGGGGAAGAGGAGACAACAGGAAAGATAGCCCCCGGATTTCGGTCAGACTTACTGCTGCTGAGTGAAAATCCGCTTGAGAGCATACCATTCAATAGTTATATCGAAGGGGTAATAATTCAGGGAATCTATCTTAGCCGTACTGATCTGGATGAGATGCTTGAGGAGATTCAGGAGATATTGAATCCGTAAAAAACCTGCCTCTACTTGCCGGAGACAGGTTTTATTTCAGGTTGGAAAAGCAGTGAGGCTTCAGGGGTAGAGAATTTCCGCTCCTCTTCCCTGTGAAATCAGAGAACGGTAGCCCTTTAGTTCTTCCCGGACAGCCGGGTCAGTCAGGTCGAGGGTTACCTTGCGCTCGGCGGCCAAATAGGCGGCCTGAACCAGCCAGGTGATTTCAGCTCCGTAACGGAAATCGAGCATGGCGTTCCTGCCCTGCAGAAAACTGTCAACCGCATCCTGAATCTCTGTTGTATATCCATACAGATCTGCTTCATTCGGATGCACGGCAAGAAGCCCTCTGGAGGCTGTGGATTTCTCCAGTGCTGTTTCCGCATCGGCCACACTTTCAGCTGCTTCATCGCCCACAAATATTTCCAGTGGAGAAATCAGGGTGTTTACCTCCATTGCATAACCCGGTCCGAGCGCGTCCATCCAGAGACGAAGACCCTGTTTGTCATACATCCAGGAGTCAGTAAACTGGGCTTTCACATGCTGCCCTGTTTCCGGGTTACGGAATGTTGCGATACCGGTAGCAAAATCCTCTGCAGGTGTTTTGGTATAATCTACCCCATACTTATCCATCAGTACTTTTCGGAATTTGGGTTGTCCCCATTTCAGCAGAGCCGTATCGCACTGCATGGAAACGGGTTCGAGAAAAGTTGGTGATTTACCGGCAGGGGTCAGGATATGTCTTCCAATGGCAATACTGTGACATCCCATGTCCGAGAGAACTCCCCCACCCTGCTGTGTCGGATCCCAGAACCAGCCGTTGTGCGGACCGGAGTGCTCCTCTGTACTCCTTGCGAGGGTGAAATTACCCATGGCCTCCTGCTGAGGCCGAAGCTGATGGAGGGCATTGTTGATGGAATTCATGTGAAGCTGGTTTTCAAAATAGGAGGTCAGAAGACCGGCTTTATCCGCCAGTTGTACCATCTTTTCAGCTTCCTCAACCGTTCTTCCGAGCGGTTTCTCACAGATAACCCCTTTTAGCGGGGCTCCGGCTATAACAGCTTCAGTAATTTCCTCCATTATTGAGATACGGGTATAATTTGGAGAGAAGAGGGCGATTGCATCACAATGGTTACACATTTCTGCAACGGTGTTGTAAATCACAGGTTCTCCCAGCCGGTTGCTTCTGGCGTAATCAGCGAGCTCTTCAGCTCCTGTATGATTAAAAATGGCAGTGAGTTCACAATGACGAACCTGCTTCATGGCAACTGCCTGAAAACGGGCAATAAAGCCGGCACCGATAAATCCCAGTTTAAGAGTCTTCATAATAGATGTAGGTGTTGGATAAGATTTTCGATTCAAAGTACTTCATGCGTTTAAAAACCATCTGTTAGCCCGTAGTGGATCCCAGTCTGAAGTGATATATGATACGTTCAGATTCGCTGTACAATAAATATAGAGACAGCCCGATATTTCTAATGGTCAAAAAGAGTTCCCGAAACAGACATAAGAAGTCAAATAATAGTGAAACCCTTACTTATATCCGACAGAATCGAGCAGTTTCCAGATCTCTGTTTTAAATAGTGATCTCGATTCGGCTGTTCTCTGAAAGTTTTCATTGAGCAGTTCATCTGCTTGTCCGGGATAAGCCACACGGGCCAGTTCGATACCTGCGCCAGCTGTCAGATCTCCAAGCCGTTCATAAAAATCAACCGTACTGTAGGTATAGTGCGCAGCCGTTCCGGAGGGGTAATAAAGCGAATACATGGCCCAGCCATGTATCAGTTCCATGTCAATTCTCGCCTTGTGGATACCGGCCCAGAAGCCTGTTTCCATCTCCATATGTTCACCGCTTCCACCGCGGGCATCAAAGAAATTTTTCGTGATGTAATTACCAATCGGAAGCTGTCCACTCTCTTTGTAAAGAGTTTTATCCACCCTCCAGATCTCAGTTCGCACCACTTCTCTAGTCTCTCGTGTCTGCTGATAAAACAATCCGAGATCTTTTTCAGGGTAGATTTCAGCCACGATATCACCCAAACCGAAATAGTCGATTTTATCGAAATCATCAAAGACGTTCACAGCAATGTAGTTATAGGGTGCATTGGGCTCTCCTGCGAAAAGAGAGTAAAACCCCCATCCCAGAATAATACCGCGGTTTACTCTTTCCTGATGGACCGGTTTCCAGAGTTCCTGTTCTACCTTCAGATAATCTCCGATCCGCTCAGATGAACTGAAAAAATAATCGACTTTGAGATAGAGTGTGTTTTCTTCAGTTTGAGAAAAAACGTGGGAAGTGTTGCCGATAAAAAGGATAAGACAGATTATGTAACGCATGAGGTTTAGGTTGAGGTTGAGGTTAAGGTTTAGGTTGAGTTGTTTTTGTCACTGAATGTGATCTGTTTCTTCAGTTCCCGAAGTGTTTTCGTTCCTTCTGATAATCTTCATCAGAAAGAAGACCCTGCTGCCAGAGTCCGGTAAGGTAATCCAGCTTATCAAGTGTCCCGGGCGGATGCACCGGTACAACTTCTTTCGGCCTGGGTTTTGGGCGCAGACGGTCTCTTTCAGCGGCTGCGGCTTTCAGGATCAGCCCCGAAATGGTTTCAGGGTTCTCAATACCTGTAAGTTCCAGAGAATCCTCATCGGAAAAGAGGATTATTGTGCCCGTTCCCAACTTCCTGTCAATCCATCGCTGCCTGACTTTAGAATCGGTTATGTGAGCAAGTGTCAGATGTTTTTCGACGCTTGAATTTCGAACTGTGATCGCCCGGTCTGAAATTTCATAATGAAATTCAGCTTTTTTCCGATACCCAATCCAAAACAGAATCAATCCAATGCCAAACACGGGAACCAGGAAGAAACCAAAAAAAAACCACCAGAAATAAAATCTGTATTCGGGTTCGATGGTGATTGTCTTATGACTCATACCTGTAAGATAAAAAGTGAAAACCGGTATTCATAAATCGAAATAGGGCGATTTGTTGCCAGACTGATTTCGCTGTGAATCAAGGGTGATGAAATGTGTTGATAGATTCTGAGTTCTGCAAAGAGCTTGTTTTTCATATAATGTTCATAAAAATAACTTCTCTTTTGTGTATATTCCTGTCCGATTTGAAACCCTAAAAGCCCTCAATAAGAACGTTGAAGACCTGGAAGTACATAGTTGCGGTCTGGATGACACTGGTGATTTCAGCCGGTTTTCTCATTCGTATTCCACAAATACCAATTCTTGAAGAGACAGCCAGAAATCTGTTTCTGCATGTACCCATGTGGTTTACAATGATGGTGGCGTTTGCCATGGCTTTTTATTTTAGTGTACGCTATCTCAATGATGAACATCTGAGCTGGGATCTAAAGGCGGAGACAGCCACAATGGTTGGGCTGCTGTTCGGAATCTGCGGCCTGCTTACCGGGTCACTTTGGGCAAAATTTACGTGGGGCACCTGGTGGACATTCTCCGAACCCCGAATGAACCTTTCTGCCCTGGCTATGTTGATTTTTGTTGCCTATTTTGTTTTGAGGAGTGCATTTAACGACAGGGAAAAGAGGGCGAAGATTTCTGCTGTTTATAATGTGTTTGGTGTCACCACGATCCCGTTTCTCTTGTATATTATTCCAAGGCAGCTTCCAAGCCTTCACCCCGGTGCTGATGGAAATCCGGCTTTCAGTGACATCACTGCTCCGGAGCTGAGGCTGATTTTTTATCCTGCAGTACTTGGATTTATCGGACTGGCATTCTGGTTGATGGATATCCTGAAGAGGTATAAACAGCTGGAACTGAAAACTGCATCCAATATTTAAGCACGCACTTTATGCACGAAACCGAACCGACAACCGTTGATACACTGACCCAGGCATATGCCGACAGATGGGAGGGTACTGCAGGGCTGGAAGAGGCTTCTTTTCTGATGAAATGGATGTCATCCAATGATCTGATTTTTGTGGTGCTTGGGGTGAGTCTTATCATCTGGTTTGTGCTGCTTTGGTTTATCATCAGAGTAGATAAAAAAGTATCTAAACTTGAGGAATCAATAAAAGAAACTGAAAATGAAGCCTAAACTTATCTTTGGAATCATAGCAATTGTGGGGTTTACCTCACTGCTCATGTACAATTTTGGTAACAGTATCAGCACGTATGTAAACTTTGAAGAGGCTGACGGAAGACAGATATCGCATGTAATAGGAACCTGGGATAATACTCAGGCTCATGGCTTCTCGCGCGAAACACTCCAGTTTACATTCCATATGAAAGATCAGGATGGAAATGTGCGTCGCGTTGTGTATCCAAGGCCGAAGCCTAACAATTTTGAACAGGCAACGCAGCTTGTGGTTGTAGGTGAGATGCGAAATAATGTATTTCATGCAAATGAAATGCTGATGAAGTGCCCGTCCAAGTATAATGATCCTTCTCAACTGGAATTTGTCAATGCTGAGGAGAGTTAAAAGAATATGATAGCGACTTTAGGGAATCTGTTTCTAAGCGGCGCATTTGTTGCTTCACTTGCCGCAATGATCGCTTATGCTTTATCCTCTGCGAAGGATAACTGGAAGCTGGAGAAAATATCCAACTGGCTTTGGTTGACTAAAGGGTTGTTGCTTACTGCTTCCTCCGGGGCACTCATCTGGCTGATCATGACGCATCAGTTTCAGTATTATTACGTCTGGAACTATACCAGCCTCGACCTTGAGACCCGGTATCTCTTCTCAGCTTTTTACGGGGGGCAGGAGGGTAGTTTTATGCTCTGGATTTTCTGTTCCTTCATTGTTGGGCTTGGCCTGATCCGCTGGACCCGAGATCCTTATAAAGCACCTGTCATGTTTGTAATGTCTCTGACTCAGTTTTTTCTGCTCTCTATGGTTGTGGGTTGGGATTTAAATGTGACTCAGATTGGTGCATCCCCATTCCGTACCATTGCCGATGAAATGCCCAATGCCCCTTTTATCCTTGCCAATCCGGGTTTTGTACCGGCTGACGGGACAGGGCTGAACGACTTATTGAAAAGTCCCTGGATGATGATCCATCCGCCGATCATCTTTGTTGGTTTTGCCATGATGACCGTACCCTTTGCCTTTGCGATCGCATCACTCTGGACGAAACGGTACAATGAATGGATACGGCCTGCTCTGCCATGGACCCTTTCGGCAAACCTGTCACTTCTGACAGCAATATTTCTTGGCGGATACTGGGCATATGAAACCCTCTCATTTGGTGGCTACTGGGCATGGGATCCGGTTGAGAATGCTTCTCTGGTGCCATGGCTGCTGGGAACTGCCGGTATTCATGCGATGATTATCCAAAGGAAAAGCCGGCGCGCCCACAAAGCAGCTCTCTTTTTTGCTATCCTGTCCTATTGTGCAATCATCTATCAGACGTTTCTTACCCGCTCGGGTGTGCTTGCAGATCAGTCAGTGCACAGTTTTGTGGATTTGGGACTCTACGGTCAGCTGCTCACGTTTATTCTGGTGATGACCATTATGGGTGTAGGTTTTTATCTCTATCGCTACAAGGAGCTTCCGAGTCCTGAGAAGGAGTCTGATTTTTTGAGTAAAGAGTTCATGACCTTTACGGGTGCAATACTTCTTTTCATTTTGGGATTTGTCATCATTATCGGAACAAGCTCTCCAATCATCGGAAGATTTTTTGTGGACAATCCAACACCTCCTGATATTCAGTTTTATAACGTCTGGAGTATGCCGATTGCCATGGTTATGGCAATCGCGACAGTGATCGGGCAGTATCTTTTCTGGCAAAAGCACACCTGGGAGTCACTCGCCGGAGTTCTGGTCTGGCCGCTTCTGTTTACTTCCGTTGCTTCAGTATTGAGTATTATCCTGGGAGATGTGACCAATCTCTACTATATGGTTTATATTTTTACTGCCTGGTTTGCAGTTTTCGGTAATGGCACAGTTCTTCTTCATTTGATCAGGAAAAACCCAAAACTTGTCGGGGGCACTGTAACTCATATCGGGTTTGGCGCCCTGCTTCTTGGTATTATCGCCTCATCCGTATATACAGTACCCCTTCTGGATCAGGAGATGGAGCGGTACAATCAGCGTATTATGGCAGGTGATGTATTTGATGATGAAGGTTTTCCGGTTACACAGCGGGTTGACATGTTTCAGCTGGAGCTGAACCGGCCGAAGTTGATCAACAATCGCTACATGGTCACCTATGAAGGATATGAACTCAGCGATTCACCGCGACCCGGTCAGCAGTATTATGTGCTTCGGTTTGTGCCAATTGACGGAAGTCAGACTTTCTACATGAGGCCGGTCGTATATCCCATGCTAACCTCTTCAACCCCGGATAATATTGAATGGTCTGTAGATCCGCATGTGCGGACCGGCTGGACAAGTGATATTTACCTCTATGTGGCCGGCAGCCGTTATGTTGAAAGAAGAAATAACGAACTTGAAAGAAGCAGGGAGAGATCGGCTGGCATGGGTGATTCCGATCCTTCAGAAGAGGATGACATCCGTAAGATTGAGATCAAACAGGGTGAGACGATCGCTGCAGGGCCCTTTTCATTTACATTTATTGATTTCCGGCCGGCCGGTGAAGAAGCTGTGCCGGAAAACACTCAGATCGGAATTCGTTCGCTGATTCGTGTTGAACATACGCCTTCAGGTTCTGCGTATGAGATAGAACCACTTTTTGCAGTATATACTGAAGGTGACAGGAGTTTCATCTACTCTCCACCACTCGATATCGACGCCTGGGAAATGAGTGTACTGTTTACCTCGATACATCCTGAATCCGATTCCATCGAACTTACCGTCTTTGGACTGGATGAGGATTTTGAAGAGGACTGGATACTCGTTGTAGCTGAGAAAAAGCCGTTTGTGTCGGTGGTCTGGCTGGGTACATTTCTGTTGATGACCGGGTTTAGTATCTCAATTATCAGGCATTGGAGAAGAGAGAAGAAGATGAAGGAGTGAGATTGACTGACTTTTGATTATTATCATTTTTTTCAATGTTTAACGATATTTTATAGATCTAACCCCTAATTTCCCGCTGAAATTAAAACATACTCTGATACCAACATGGAAAAACTCTTTTATCTTCTCGCTGTTTCCCTTCTCTTCCTGACAATCTCTTGTGCTGAGCAGCCTTCAGTCGAAACTGCAGAGACCTGGGGCCCCAGGGAATACCGCACCCAGTATCAGGACATCCGTGTCACAAAAATTGCAGGTGGTCTTGAGCGACCCTGGGCCGTCGCGTTTCTTCCAGACGGAAGATTTTTGGTTACAGAGAGGCCGGGAAGTCTGGTGATCGTTGATAATGGTGAAATAACCCCTGTCAGTGGCACACCGTCCGTTAAAGCTGTGAATCAGGGTGGAATGATGGAAGTGGTTACTCATCCTGATTATGAAGAAAACGGGTGGATCTACCTTACCTACTCCCGGGAAAATGAAGAGGGAGATACTGCTGTTGCCGTTGTTCGCGGAAGGCTGAATGGCACCGAATTTACCGATCTGGAGGAGATTTTTGTCCAGAATCAGTTCTCTTCACCCGGGCGGCATTATGGATCAAAAATTGCTTTTGACAACGAGGGTGTGATGTATGTAAGCATTGGGGACCGCGGAGCGAACCCGCCAAGAGCTCAGGATAACAGCGACCATGCCGGCACATTGTTGCGCATGTACGATGATGGATCCATTCCTGCGGATAATCCTTTTGTGAATGATCCGGATGTTGCGGATGAAATCTTTTCTTTCGGTCACAGAAATATTCAAGGGTTGATTATCAACCAGGAAAATAATGAAATATGGGCCACTGAACATGGACCAAGGGGTGGTGACGAACTGAACTTTGTTGAAGAGGGACTCAATTACGGCTGGCCCGATGCCAGTCTCGGAATGAGTTACGGTGATGAGACACGATTTCATGACGGCACAGTGGCAAGAAGTATTGAAGGTATGGTTGACCCAGTCTATGAATTTCTGCCTACGCTGGCACCCGCGGGTCTGGCACTCGTAACATCCGATAGATTTCCGCGTTGGCAGGGAAATCTGCTTGCCGGAGGATTACAACCCGAGCGTATTCGCAGACTGCTGATTATGGATGGTGAAGTGATTCATGATGAAGAATTACTCACCTTTGAAATCGGAAGAATACGTGATGTCAGAGAGGGTCCCGACGGAAATATCTATGTGGTGACGGATGAAAACCCGGGTGGACTCTATGTGATTGAACCAGCTGATTAATTCAGCTTGGTTCTTCTGAATCGATGAAGGCGTGTTCCAGAAGCTGTTCTATGGTAACATATCTTAGTGCCAGTTCATTGGTAGCCTGCAATACAACTTTTGGAGCCATGCCTGCGTCATAAGCCTCTTTCCAGCGCAGTACGCAGAGACACCATCGATCACCCGCTTTAAGCCCCGGAAAACGGTATTGCGGGACAGGTGTAGAGAGATCATTGCCCATCTGCTTCGAAAATGAGAGAAACTCATCAGTCATGATCGCACAGACCATATGTCTGCCCATGTCATCCGGACCCGAATCACAGCATCCGTTCCTGTAAAATCCGGTTATGGGTTCACTGCTGCAGGTCTCAAGGGGTTCCCCAAAGACATTTTTTGATTCTTTATTCATCAGGATAATCCGTTTTAAAGCTTAATTTCAGATCGGTTAAATCGATTTTCCTGTAGAAACAAGATCTTCTGTACTCATCATTCCGATTTTTAGTGTGGCAGGCACCCCCGGCCTGTGGGGTCACTCTGTACACAAGTGCATCCTGATCACAATCCACAAGAATCTCGTCAATTTTCAGAGTGTTTCCTGAGGTGAGTCCTTTTACCCAAAGCTCCCCTCTGCTTCGGCTCCAGAATGAAGCAAAGCCGGTTTTAATGGTTTGATTCAGTGCATCCCTGTTCACGTACGCCAGCATTAGAATGCGTCCACCGGAAGTTTCCTGCACAGATACCGGCATGAGGCCGCTCTCTTCGTCAAAACGAAGCTGAAGAGTGTTTCCCTCTTCAGCATTTGATTCAGGATCTGCATGGATTTGTTTGCTCATACAATTGAAAATCGATTCTAAATTTGAATGGAATTTATGCCTGGTTTATTTTCTCCTTCACGAGTATAAACAGCCTTATCATGTCTGTTGCAATGGTTTCACAAGCTGTATCATAGGCGGAAGATTCCTCAGGGGAATCATCAGCATACTTGGGATCGGTATATGTAAGAGGGACTCTCAGGACTGCCCCTGGGACAAACGGGCAGTTTTCATCCGCATGGTCACATGTCATGATTGCTGCAAAGCCTGATTTCGGATTGAGGTCATCATCATAGGTCTTGGACCAGAGCGTGATTTCGGTGTCAAATTCAGGAGCTGTGATGAGGTAACGGGGATTTTCTGAACCCTGCTTGTCTGAGCCAAGCCCGGCACGTTCAAGCGCAGCTACGGTTCTCTCGTTACAGGCAGTAACTTCAGTACCCCCGGAAAAAGCATCAGCTACCTTGAGTCCCATCCATGATTGCACCATATGGCACCATACCTGAGAAAACTGACTTCGTCTTGAATTGTGTGTACAGATAAAGTTTAGGGAAGTGGTGCCGGTTTTTTTGTACTCAGCTGCGATCCATGAAGAGAGTGATTCCAGATGATCCTGATGCCGTGTTTCAGGATTTTCAGTACGTTTATTTTGAATTCGCTTCAGATACTCAGATACCATAGCCAGGGGGTTGAGATGATCAGATTTCATATTCATTCCTGCGTAAAATAGCCTTTTTATGGAAAACTGTAATCGTTAAATTAAAGGTGAACAGATGACTGCAGGTGTCTTCATGCAAAATACTGTTCAAATTGGTTGCAGTTGCTTTGGTTGCAGTACATGCATTTACTGGCTGTTCTTGCGATCAGCAGAGGTGTTGTGACCAGCTTAATAAAACAGATATGTACATAACACTTCCAATGACCATGAAATTCAATCTGTTTTTGATAATCCCGATACTGTTTCTTCTCTCGTGTGGATCATCAGAAAACCGAACCTATCGGATAACTATCACCGCGGTTCCGTCAGAAGCGGGGAAGGTGACACCTGAATCAGGTATTTTTGAAGAAGGAAGATCCCTTGAAGTGTCAGCCACTGCCAATCAGCACTGGATTTTCAGCCGGTGGGAAGGTGACCTCGGGGGGTCTGTCAATCCGGTTAGCTTAACGATGGATTCTGACAAGGAGATTGCAGCCATCTTTATTAAGCGTGATTATCCCTTAACGGTAACAGTGACAGGTGAAGGTGAGGTATTGGAAGAGGTGATCGCTCAGAGAACGACAGAGTACAGCCATGGCACTCTGGTGATGCTTAAGGCTGTTCCTGCTGAAGGCTGGGAATTCTTTGGCTGGAATGGGGATGCTGAAGGAGATGATCCTGATATTGAACTTCTTATTGAAGGAGAGACTGCCGTTGAGGCAGTATTTAAAAGAATTGAGTACCCGCTGACCATCACTACGATCGGAGAGGGAAGTGTGCAGGAGAGGGTGCTGCCGGGGCGAACGACGAGTTATGAAGAAGGGAGTTTGGTGGAGCTGACAGCCATAGCGGATGAAAACTGGGTATTTTCTCAGTGGAGCGGAGATCTGGTATCGACTGACAGTGTTGATGTGATACTTGTAGACAGGCCGAAAAGTGTTACCGCTACATTCCTGAGAACGTTCCGTCTGATTACTATCGCTGAACCCGGGGAAGGGGGGGGCATCAGTCCGGAAGAAGGAAACTATGTACGGGATCTCAGTTTTGATGTAACCGCCACTCCCAACAGTGGCTGGAGATTCAGCCGGTGGGAGGGTGATTTTACAGGTACAGTCAACCCCTTTAATCTGACAATGAATGGCAACAAGACCATCACAGCACGGTTTGAGCGACTGGCTTACTCTCTCTCAACAAATGTTGAAGGACAGGGGGATGTGTCTGTAGTGTTACTTTCAGGGGAAGAGACGCCGGATGGGTATCTTTTTGAATCCGAGGTTGAACTGACGGCTGAGCCAAATATTGGCTGGAGGTTTGTGAGATGGGATGGAGATATCAGCAGCACCGATAATCCACTCACGGTCACAATGGATCAGGACCTTACTGTTACCGCACTCTTTAGTTTTTTTGAAGGGGGCACAGGCACCGCTGAAGATCCTTATCAGATATCAACCCTCAGTCAGTTACATGAAATCCGAAGTGCACCTGAAGCATCCTATATCCTGCTGAATTCGATTGATGCCACAGCTACGGCTCTCTGGGACGGGGGGCTCGGTTTTGAACCCATCGGATCGGAGGAGCAACCCTTTACAGGCTCGCTGAGCGGGAATAATTTTTCCATAGAGAATCTGACAGTAAACCGGCCGGATGCGTTCTATGCAGGCTTGTTTGGGGTAATTGAAGGGAGTGTCAGTAGGTTAACAATTGAAAATGCAGCCGTTACCGGGGATGAGCGCGCGGGTGGTGTCGCCGGACTCAACCTGGGTGAGATCTCTGACGTTACAGTAAGTGGGAACGTGACAGGAAAGAACGATACCGGGGGAATTACCGGAAGAAATTCCGGCCGGATTGAAAACGCAGTTTCGGCTGCAGAGATAAGCGGCGCTGATCATACAGGTGGTGTAACGGGTAGAAATGAGGGTACGATTCTGCTCAGCCGTTCAAGTGGCAATGTGTCTGCCAGTGGTTTCAGGACGGGTGGATTCGTCGGAGTTAATTCAGGTACAATTACGGAATCTTCTTCCACCGGAATGGTCTCGGCAGGTGATATAGCGGGTGGTTTTGCCGGGCTGAACCGCCAGGGTGGAATTATTGAGTACTCTTATGCTGATGGAGATGTGACCGGTGAAGAGCGTACCGGGGGCTTTGTTGGCAGGCATGATGACTCCGGCAGCAGGATCGAGAACTCCTATGCCAGAGGCAGTGTTACCGGAACCAGCGGTGTTGGCGGTTTTGCAGGTACAATCGGTCAGAATGCCAGCGTTTCACGTTCGTACTCAACCGGAACGGTAACGGGAACCGAAGATACGGGTGGGTTTGCCGGCCGGAATGCAGGGGTTCTGACCGGAAGCTACTGGGATACTGCGGTAACCGCCATGGCTGCTGGAGTGGGACTGGGTACAGATGTAGGTGTGACAGGTCTTCTCACTTCGCAAATGACGGGCGAGCAGGCAGAGGAAAACATGACTGAATTGGATTGGGAGGATGTGTGGAGAGTGGTTGCCGGAGGATACCCTGTGCTGTTCTGGATGAATTGACCGCTTTCTCCTAAGGAATTTCACTTAACACCCGGTTTATTGCATTGGGGGCTTTGAATAGCTGTTCAATTGCGCAATGTCTTCTGCCTTGTCGTTAAATAAAATCCCCAAACAGACTGACCATGCTGTGATTTTGTTTTAACTCTGGAGTTGAATACAAACAAAATCCCAGGAATTCCAAAGCCTTCCATGAGTGATTGATTGTAAAATCAGCGTATTGATTCAAGCGGTCTGCAAGTCAACAGGCTCTTAATATATCAAGAATTTTTTCCAGCCGGGCAGCAAGCAACAGAGGTTGCGGTGAGGAGAGTATGACAGGAGTTTTCCGGTTAGTGAAGGTCAGCTCCAAAATACCGGCTTCGTGATCTGTGGTGATATCGGCCAGCCTGTTGAAACGGTACTCGTCTGTTCCTCTTCCGATGAGGAGAATCCTTCTGTCTGTGAGGATCAGGCTCCCCTCTGATTCTATTTCATATCCGATTTCTCGGTATTGTACATGATCTCTCTGAAAACGATTCAGGACTTTCTCTTTTAACCGTCTCACCTGCTCAAACTGTTCGTAGGCTGATTCACCGCGCAGAAGCGGAATGTCGGGGTCTGTCTTTTCCAGAGGTTTCTCCATTTCGTTACGTATCTGAGAATAGAAATCGATTTTTTCCGTAATGGAGAGCTTTTCCGGCTTCGGCAGGTTCATACTTTTGAGAAGACCTTTCAGTGCCAGTTCTTCCTGCTCACTGAGCAGATGGTCGGTTAGCATTTCCTCAAGGATGGCATTGAGAATCGATACACGGATTGAAGCCAGTGAATTCCCGGGTATAGGATAGTCTGTTTCCAGGCTGTGCAATATGGATTGGGTATCAATGGTTTCTTCACGGATCGCCATTTCTCCGATCACGGCATGCAGATGAAATCTCAACCAAAGGTTCCACCGCTCGGGAATTTTCTTTTTGTACATAGAAAGCATATCAGGCAGAGTACCACTCTCCTTCACAGAGATTTCAGCATCACTGAGCAATTTCTGCACCCTGTTTCTCCAGTAAATCTGATAAACGAACCAGCTGAGCCACATGAGTGAGGCAATCAGTGCGGGGACAAAAAGCCATTGGAGCCCTTTAGAAAGTGAGAGCAGGGCTAAAAAAAGAAGAAAGAGTGGTGTGATGAGTGCCCCGGCCGTAAACAGGTTTGTAGAAGGAAGAGTAAAAACCGGGTTATCGGAAGCCATCTCTATGGGTTTCATGGGGCTGAAAGTAGCCCCCGTATCGCGAAACAGATAGACAGTTCCGCTGCCTGGTGCAGATCCTTGTGTGCGCCCGGAATCTCTTTGAGTACCCTTTTTTAAATATTTTCTGTAATAGAGGCCATGCCTGCCCCCATGCACGTAGATCCCGCGGGTATTCAAACCGATTCTGGCGCCTGTAATTCCCGCGGAGAGCCCCAGCCCTCCTTTGGACAGATTGAGGCGTACGGGGCCGGTCTTGAAAGCTTTGCGGATATAAAAGCCCATGGGAGGCTGTATCGTTTGCGGTTTTTATAAACAAAAAAGCCCTTGAAGAGCTTTAAGTTATTGCTTTTCAAAGGCTTTAAGAGAGAGCGGGAAACGAGATTTGAACTCGCGACCCCCACCTTGGCAAGGTGGTGCTCTACCACTGAGCTATTCCCGCATGGTGGTATGTCTGGTTAAGAATTAACTGTGGTCAGTTAACATCTCAACGGATCACAAATATAAAACCTTTAGGGGATTCTTTTCAAACCTATTTTTTGATTTTATTGAGAACGTTTTCTGAAGTGATTCTGGACTCCACTTCAGCATCATCCGGAATCGCGGGTTTGTCCCGGTAGCGATCGACCACACAGAGAAAGCCAAGGTGCTGCTGGTTGTCTGCATGAAACTGATGGATGGTCTCCGGTGCGATGTACACCACATCATGAGCAGATATGGAAAAGATCTCATTGTCCAGAATTACACTTCCGCTTCCCCGGATCACAACAACGGCATGCGGGTGCCTGTGATGTTCGAGGGATGAATACCCTCCCGGACCGATCTCGAAGTACCGGGTTTCGAAATTTAGTTCAGGGATCTGATTTCCCAAAAGTGTAAATCTGCGGACATCTCTGAATAGGGAGCTATTCTCTTTATAGGCCTTTTTTTCAACACCTTTCCACTCGTAGTTTTCTGCCTTTAGTACCCTGGAAGCTGGTCTCATTGTTATTGAAGAGTTTGATTGAACTGTTTGGCCGCCTCTGCAAAACCCAGATTATTCGCATACAGGCTCCCGCCTATGAGGTAGGCAGTATCGGGGCCATATTGCTGTAGCAGTTTCGGGATACTTTCAAGAGAAATCCCTCCCGCCGGTGCCGGCAAAGAACTCTGAAATCCGCAAAAGGGAGTTCTGAGCTGAGTGTTAATACGCTGACAGGTCTCCTCAGAAAAGCTGAACCGGCCGCCTGCATTTGGGTAGATTACACAGTCTGCACCCAGGGCTCTCCAGAGTTTACCGTAATAGAACTCCGGTGTAAAACCGTGATCGGGATGTATGACCATGGATCCTGAAAAAGCCGGATGCGCCATGACCGGCAGACCGATTTCTGATGAAATGGTGCGGATCAGCTCAAGTCCGCATAGCTGCGGACAAAGAAGGAGGCCGTCAGCACCGTTTTCCCGGGCAAATATTGCGTTTTCAAGTACCTTTTCAGGGGAGCTGGTAATATTGGGAAAGTAAAGAGTACGTTTTCCGGATTTCTGTTCGCCGGCTCTCACTGCATACACACACTGCCGGACCCGGTCAGTAAAAGGCGCGCTGTTCTGATTCGTCAACCCGTGATCATCTTTGATAAGATCGATGCCTGACGCGGCAAAATGCAGCGCTCTTTCGGCAAGCTCTTGAGGTGAAAGACCCACCGGTTTCAGAGCTGTGCAGCTAATACCACCATTCGGATTATCCAGTAACTCCCTGATTCCCCTGATCCCGTGAGCAGGACCGCTGAAAAGCGGTTTAAAAAAACTGTCGCTGCAATCTGTGATAAGAATACCCGGCAGCAGAGAGATATTGCCAAAAAGAACGTTGATCCCCTGAGTGATATCATTGAACGATAACTGATTCGGATAGGAAATTACAACCCGCCAGCGGCAGTTCTCCTCGGTTTTCCGGATCGACTCTATACGGCCCAAAGAGTGTAACCCCGGCGCTGGTACTGCTGAGAGGGGCATTTCGACCGTCTGCTCTACCCGGATGCTCTCGGCTCTGCTATTTACTTCCTTTTCAGACTCAGCCGACAGAATGTAGGTAACAGTAAACCGGTCTCCATCCATACAGGTTTGGAATTATCTGAGAATCGTTTCGGTCCGTTTGGGCCCGGTCGATATGATATTGAACCTGACTCCTGTGAACTCCTCGAGAAAGAGAATGTATTCTCTGGCCTTTTCCGGCAGATCCGCAAAAGAACTGATATCACGGGTTGTCTTTTGCCAGCCCTCAAAAGATTTGTAAACCGGGATAACCCGTTGAACCTGGTCTGAGTCCAGAGGGAAGTCGTCAGTCAGCTGCCCATCGAGCCGATAGCCTGTACAGACCTTAATCTCTTCAAAGCTGTCCAGTACATCAAGCTTGGTCAGGGTCATTTCATTCATTCCATTGAGCCGGATTGCATAGTTCAATGCGACAAGGTCGAGCCATCCGCAGCGCCTTGGCCTGCCTGTCGTGGCACCAAACTCCTGACCGTTTTTCCGTAGTAATTCTCCGTTTTCGTCATGCAGTTCGGTAGGAAACGGTCCGTTACCCACGCGGGTACAGTACGCTTTGGTGATGCCCATTGCGTGTGTAATTGCAGTTGGTGGTATTCCGGAACCGGTACAGGCTCCTCCTGCAGTGGGCGAAGAGGAGGTGACATAGGGATAGGTCCCGTGGTCCACATCCAGCAGGCTGCCCTGAGCTCCTTCGAGAAGTACCGACTTTCCCTGCTGCAGTGCATCATGCAGCAGTTTGGTGGTATTGCAAATAAAAGGAGTAATTTTTTCTATTACGGGTTTCAGCTCTTCCATAATGGTACTGCTGCTCAGGGGTTCTTCCCTGTACACACTTTTCAGTGCCGAATTGATATCGAGCAGATTTTTTTCAATTTTTTCCTTTAGCAGCTCTTCATTCAGAAGGTCACTCATCCGGATCCCGACACGTGACACTTTACTGACGTAGGCCGGACCGATTCCGCGGCCGGTAGTGCCGATAGCATCACTCCCGCGTCGCTCCTCCTTTAATTTGTCGAGCACTTTGTGATAGGAGAGTATCAGATGTGCAGAGCTGCTGATATAGAGCCGGTTTTTTAAGTTTACATTCAGTTTTTCAACTTCTTCAATCTCATCCACAAGTGAAATTGGATCCACAACCACTCCGTTTCCGATCACGCAGTTTGAGTCGCCATTGAACATTCCTGACGGAATCAGGTGTAGAACGATGGTCGTGTCATCAAATTTTAGAGTATGCCCTGCGTTTGCGCCACCCTGATACCGGACTACATAGTCCGATTCTGCACTGAGAATATCCACCACCTTGCCTTTTCCCTCATCGCCCCACTGGGCACCGATCACAATTCGTACAGCCATAATTTTCAAAAAAAAGGAGGTGTATAGTACACCTCCGGGTTATAAATGAAAGAACTCTGCTGCAGCGTGATCTGCACCAGACAGTGAACTATAAATGTAAATTAATCTTCCTTGTATGAATCCACAGCTTCATCAACCGATTTGAAATGTTTAAAAACAGTGATCAGTTTCGTTACGATAAGCAGGCTTTCAATTTTGTCCGTAGCATTTGCAATACGCAGATCACCACCTGCTTTTCGCATGGTGGTCAAAGCTCCGATCATCATTCCCAAACCGGAAGAGTTCATGAATTTTACTCTGGAGAGATCGACAACAACATTGGTTTTTTCAGCATCAATCAGCTCATGTAGTTTATTGTTTAAAGCGGAAGTATCTGGTCCCCCCATAACATTTCCCTTTAATTCGATGATGACGCAGTTGTAGCGTTCTGAAAGATTAAAACTCATGACAGTACCTGTGGATTAATGGACAGTTTAATTTTTTACTTTTACAGCTCTTTTCTGAAGTTCAACAACAATGGAACTTGCAACGAACAGCGAGCTGTAGGTTCCTAAAATAACTCCAATTACAAGAGCAAATGCAAAGCCTTTTAATACCTCACCTCCAAAGATAAACAGGACGCTTACCACAAACAAGGTTGTCACGGAAGTGACTACAGTTCGGCTGAGGGTATCGTTCAGGCTTTTGTTGATCATATCCTTAAAATTCATTGTCTTATAGATAATTGAATTCTCCCTGATCCGGTCGAATACCACCACCGTATCATTCAGTGAATACCCGACAATGGTAAGAAAAGCAGCAATAAGGGCCTGGTTTATACTTACATCAAAGGGAGCAAATTCACCCATAATGGTAAAGATACCCAGTACGATCAGCACATCATGAGCAAGAGCTGCGATTGCACCTGCTGAGAAGTACCATCCCTTGAAGCGGATGAATATATAGATGAAGACGACGGCCATGGCGAAAATGATGGAGTAGAGCGCTCCTCTTCGGAGATCTTCCGCAAAACGGGGTCCGACCAGGTCGGTTTTCTGAACCGTGACACTGTTACCCGGATAAAGGGTTCCAAAACTGGTAATCAGTAATTCACGCATGGTTGTGATGTCTTCTTCCGTGTCAACTCTCAGGAGGATTTCCCTGTTGGAACCGAAGAGTTTAATTTCCGGAATTGTACCGAGAGGCTCTGCGAGTTCAGAGCGCATTTCCACTACATCGACCGGTTGCTGGAATTCGAAGACAAACTCCTGTCCGCCGCGAAAGTCAATCCCGTAGTTTAAGCCCATCGTAAGGATGGCTATGATTGAGACTACCACCATAGTGCCTGAGAAGATGTAGGCAATTTTTTGTGCTTTGATGAAATCAAAATTTGGAGATTCAAACCATCTCATAATAGATACCTGTATTTAAATGAATTAATAAATTGTTTATCCAAAACTGACAACTGCTGTTTTTTCACGGGTGAGATAATCCACTACAACTCTGGTTATGACGATTGCACTGAAGAGTGAGGCCACGATACCGGCCATAAGTGTAACCGCGAACCCTTTGATGGGACCCACTCCAAAACTGTAAAGAATTACGGCGACGAAAAATGTGGTTACGTTGGCATCAATGATGGCGCTCATTGCATTGGAATAACCGTTATCTATTGCAGCCCTGAGCGTTTTTCCGCCCCGCATCTCTTCACGTATCCTGTCAAAAATCAGTACGTTGGCATCCACAGCCATGCCTATTGTCAGCACAATACCCGCGATGCCTGGCAGCGTGAGAGTGGCCTGAAAGCCTGCAAGAATACCCAGTATAAAAATGATATTGAGCAAGAGGGCAAGATCGGCTATGGCTCCGCCCACCCTGTAGTAAGCGATCATAAAAAAAGCAACAATGGTGAGGCCGAACATGACAGAGTAGAGACCGGCCCGGATAGATGCTTCACCCAGTGAGGCACCGACGGTTCGTTCCTCAATAATTTCCAGCGGAGCCGGCAACGCACCCGACATCAGTATGTTTACAAGATCTTCTGCTTCTCTGAGTCCTCCGAGTCCGGAAATGGAGGATCGGCCGTTATTGATTTGTGAACGAACGGTGGGATAGGAGTAAACAAATCCATCCAGTACAATGGCAACCGGCCGGCCAATATTGGCGCCGGTGATACGAGCCCATCGTCGTGCACCCTCAGAGTCCATTGTCATGGATACTTCCGGCACGTTGGTTGTTGGGTCAAATGCGACTCTGGCTTCCGAGATCACATCTCCTGTAAGTTCTATCTGGCTGCGAACAGCGATGATCTCATAAAGATCGATTCCGCTGTCTGCCGCAAAGGGTCTGGCACTCCAGAGAAGGGATATGTTACGGGGAATGAGTTCCTGAACTTCAGGCTTGCTTAAAAGTCTGTTTACGTCAGAAGTGTCCCGGGCTGCGGAATACCCGAATGAAAAGTCGTTGGATCCGCGCAGGTCAAAAATTTCGAGCAGATTGCGAACAGGAGCACCGTTTTCACTGTCTGCAGCCTCGCCGGTATCTTCTTCGGCAAGGTTACTGAAATAGTTGGCAACCCGCTGCTTTGCCGCCCGGATCTCATCTACTTCCGGAGTAAGCCTGAATTCAAGCCTGGCTGTACCCCTTAACAGATCCCTTACACGCTCCTCATCATCCACTCCCGGAAGTTCGACAACGATACGGCTGTCACCCTGCTGGATGATAGAGGGTTCCGTAACGCCAAACCTGTCGATCCTGGAGCGGATAATTTCGATGGCTCTTTCAACGGCACCCGTTCTCTGGGATTTAAGGAAAGAGCTGATTTCGGCGTTGGTGGATCTTCGTGTAATGTTACCACCATCGGATCGGTAATAGCGGCTCAGCATGGCGTCCGGATCGCGGCGTTCAAACTCATTAACAAATTCGTCAATGAAATCTGTGCGCTGTTCAAGTGAGGTTTCCCTTGCAGTATTCAGCACATCTTCGAGAAAACTGTCGGCAAAATCCCCCGCCAGTTCCAGCACAAGCTGCGGGGTGCCCACTTCCAGGGTCACATACATACCTCCCTGAAGATCCAGCCCGAGAGAAAGGGATCTCTCCCGGAGATTCGAGAGTTTTGCAAAGTTCTCAGCCTCATACAGAACACGTTCTGTTTCAGTCATGCTGTTCATATGTCTCTGTTCCAGATTCCACTGAATCGTTGGAAAGAGATAGTACAGGGTGAGCCCCAGAAAAAGGAGGATTGTACCTATTTTAAATCCGTTATTTTGTTTTTTCATGTGAATTAGGGTAATGAATTGATAGTCTTATTTCTTAAAGAATGATAAAAAAATGCAGGCTGAGGGGATTCAGGCCTTATTTACCGGAGATCAGCCGGAGAGAGGAAGGAATCAGGGTGCATTGATACTCACACCACCAATGAGTGGTTTCAGTATGAGTGAAGAGTAAATCGTATGAATGAGAGAAAGTTTCGGGACAAGACCGGTAGTCATACTGCCCGTTGGGAAAGCACTGAATACGAAGTTATTTTGCTGTAATGACCACTTATGAAGCAGAGTACTCAAATCGGTCAGGACCGCCTGCTTATCGGACTGATGATGTTGAAACGCATTCCACTGGCCGATAAGCCAGTTAGTGAGTATCAGATCTTCATGGTTTTCCTCAAATGAGAAATTGATCTTAAACTCATTGCGGTAGTTACTTACCAGCTTCGAGGCTTCTGTGATAAGTGCATTAAATGTATCGGATTGCCCCGGAAGTTGCCGGATTGTATTACGAAGCCTGATCTCATTTTCATCTCCGGAAGCAACGAGATTCTGATCCAGCCATTGGGTAAACGCTGTTTTTTTGGCATGGCTGGAGAGTGGCATCATGATATGCGCCAAAAATCCTGTCAGCAACAGTGAGATAATCAGGTGCCTTCCGGTATGTAAAACCCTTTTTTTCATAAGAGATCAAAAATAGTCAGTTTATGATCTGTTGACAAGTGCTATTTGTGCACAGACAATTTTCTGTCGAAATCCTTTTTCAAAAACTGACCGGTGTAGCTTTTTTTTACGCAGGTGATCTCTTCAGGAGTTCCCTCAGCAATAATTTCCCCTCCTTTTTCCCCGCCATCGGGTCCCAGGTCGATTACCCAGTCTGCTGCCTGAATCAGGTCCAGATTATGCTCAATGACAATAACCGTATTTCCTTTGTCAACAAGTTTCTGTATCACCTCCACTAGCATTTTCACATCCTGAAAATGGAGTCCTGTGGTGGGTTCATCCATAATATAAATGGTGTCGCCGGTTCCGATCTTTGCAAGTTCCCTGGAAAGCTTGATTCGTTGTGCTTCTCCTCCGCTGAGGGTTGTGCTGGATTGCCCCAGTGTGAGGTACCCCAGACCAACGGAGTTGAGTGTATTCAGTTTTCTTTTGATGCCGGGTACAGAATCGAAGAAAGTTTCACAATCACTGACAGCCATGTTCAACACATCGGAAATGGTTTTCCCCTTGTAATGAATTTCGAGTGTTTCACGGTTATATCGTTTTCCATTGCAGGTTTCACATTTCACATAGACATCCGGCAGGAAGTTCATCTCAATTTTACGAACTCCGTCTCCCTGACAGTTCTCACACCGGCCTCCTTTTACATTGAATGAGAATCGGCCCTGATCATACCCTCTGATTTTTGCCTCCGGAAGATCTGCGAACAGATTTCGGATCTGATCAAACACTTTCGTGTAGGTGCCGGGGTTTGATCGCGGAGTGCGTCCGATGGGGCTCTGATCTATGGAAATGACCTTATCTACATGTTCAAGACCATTGATGGATTGGTAAGGGAGAGGAACTTCCTTGGAATGGTAAAATCTGTTCGAAAGAATTGGAGTCAGGGTTTGATTGATGAGGGAGCTCTTACCGCTTCCGCTGACACCTGTTACAGCGATAAATTTACCGAGGGGAATGGTGAGACTGACAGTTTTCAGGTTGTGCCCGGAAGCGCCGGTGAGTTCAAGTTTTTTCCCCGAACCGTTTCTCCGTTTCTCCGGACTGGGAATCTCTTCCTCATCTCTGAGAAACCGGGTGGTCATGGAATTTCTGCTTAGTTCCTCAGGTTTTCCTTTGGTAACGATTTCGCCTCCCTCGGTGCCGGCACCGGGTCCAAGGTCCACTACAAAATCGGCATGTTCGATAGTTTCTCTGTCGTGTTCCACAACGATCACACTGTTACCGAGATCGCGAAGTGTTTCCAGAGATTTAATCAGTTTGATGTTATCGCGCTGGTGCAGACCGATACTGGGTTCATCCAGAACATAGAGAACCCCGACCAGTTGTGTGCCGATCTGAGTTGCAAGCCGGATGCGCTGTGCTTCCCCGCCGCTCAGGGTTTGTGCTTCCCGGTTTAAAGAAAGATATCCAAGGCCTACATTCAGCAGAAAATCAATCCGGTCGATCACTTCCTTCAGAACCTGCTGCCCGATTTTTCTCTGCCTTTCCGACAGTTTAAGATTACCGACTGTTTTCCTGAGCGTTTGCAGATCCTGTTCTACCAGGTTTTGAATCGAATACCCATCAATTTTATAGGATAGAGCTTCTTTTTTTAATCTTCCCCCGTGACATGATGGACAGGTGACTTTTGCCAGATAAGCTTTGGCCTTGTCTCGCTGTTTGGCTGATTTACTCTCTTCATACTGTTCGCGAATAATGGTTCGGAGTCCGGAGAATGTATGTTTGTATGTAACATTGTTGTTTTTGAAATCGTAGCTGACATTGAATTTCTGAGTTCCTCCCCCTTCAAAAAGCAGGGTAATGGCTTCTTCGGGAAACTGTGAAACAGGAGTGTCAAAACCGGTGGCGGTGGTTTCAAGTGCAGCTTTCAGTAATTTAAAGAGGAAGATGTCTCTTGGCTGACCTAAAAAACGTACGGCTCCCTCACCGATTGATAATTCAGGATTTTGAATTACAAGATCACGGCTTACATCATAACGGTATCCCAGACCATTACAGCTTTTACAGGCTCCGTAGGGCGAATTAAATGAGAAGAGATTGGGTGCCGGATCCTCGTAGGAGAGTCCGCTTTCCAGATCGTAGAGATTTTTTGAGTAGATGCGGTCGTTGATTTCAGAGCCGTTCTGTATTCCAAGGATCAGATTGCCATCTGCCATTTCGAGAGCCAGCCGAACACTTTCTGAAACTCTTTTTTCACTTTTGGGTGAGATGACAAAGCGGTCGACCACAACCTCGATGTTGTGGGTTTTGTATCGGTCCAGCTTGATTTCACCTTCAAGATCGATCATTTCACCATTCACCCGTGCCCGGATATACCCCTGTTTCTGAATTTGCTCAAAGAGTTCACGGTAGTGCCCCTTTCGTCCTCTCACAACCGGAGCCAGGCAGTAAGCCTTGGTTCCCTCCGGCAGACTCAGAATTGCAGATACAATCTGGTCAGAGGTTTGCTTCTCCATCTTATTGCCTGTGAGATGGGAGTAGGGAGTTCCAATCCGGGCAAAAAGGAGTCGCAGGAAATCGTAAATCTCTGTCACTGTCCCAACCGTTGATCTTGGATTACGATTGGTTGTTTTCTGATCAATGGAGATTACCGGAGAGAGACCGTCGATAAAATCCACGTCCGGCCGTTCCATCATGCCGAGAAACTGTCTGGCATAGGCGGAAAGTGATTCCAGAAACCGGCGCTGTCCTTCTGCGTAGATCGTATCAAAAGCGAGGGAGGATTTACCGGAACCGGACAGACCTGTGAAGACAACCAGTTTCTCTCTCGGTATATCGATATCGATATTTTTTAAATTGTGCTCTCTGGCACCGCGAATAATGATGTTGTCTGACAAGGAAGTTGGAAAATTGATTAAGTGATTAAGATACAAAAGCTCTGAGACACAGTGTAGAAGTAAAATAACTCAAACGATTGCGGCATCGTGTTTAAAAAGCTGGATTGCCGGGTAAAGAGTGAGAATCAGCGTAATATTGCAAAACAGGTATGTTGTCGTTGCCCGGGTGCCCGGGCTCTGGTAAACTCATCCGGTTTCAAAATACGAAAGCCTGAACTCAGTGAATCGCCGTGCCTGATTAAAATCCCGGTTTGCACAGCTGCTTCATGGAGACTTTGAAAAACTGTTCTTTTGCCCAATATCTTCGTTGTCGAAACTTTAAAATCCTCACGTATGGTAAATACGCTGCGGTTTTAAAGTTGCTTCCGCCTTGATCTTGTGCAAAACTCCTGGTTTTTCAAAGCCCCCTTCATGTAAGTGTCAAATATCCAAATGATCCTTATATTGAAGGCTTATTTTGAGTTTAACATCAGAAAAACCGCATGAGTTCAATTTTAAAACCCACCAATCAGATCGTTCAGCCGGAAGCAAAAAGTGATGGGAGATGGCATCCTTTGTCGTGGAATCAGTTTGATATTGCACAGCTTCCGGAATATCCTGATACGGAAGAGTTGCGCAGAGCCTATTATGAACTGAAAAGCCTGCCGCCACTGATCACATCCTGGGAAATCGAAGCTTTAAAAGAAAAGCTCGCTCAGGCGTCTATGGGGAAAGCTTTTCTGATTCAGGGCGGAGATTGTGCGGAAACTTTTGACTCGTGCAATTCTGTCAAACTGGTGAACATGCTCAAGGTGATGCTTCAGATGAGTTTTATTCTGATTCATGAGATGGGCATTCCGATCATCAGGGTTGGGAGAGTAGCCGGGCAATATGCCAAGCCGAGATCTCAGAATTATGAAGAGGTGAATGGTGAGCAGATGATGAGCTACCGTGGCGATCTGATCAACAGTTATCTCCCGAACAGAGACGCCAGGGTTCCTGACCCCCAAAGGCTTGTGACTGCCTATCAGAAAGCGGCTCTTTCACTGAATTTTCTAAGGGCTCTTTCTGATGAGGGATTTGCCGACTTACAGCATCCGGGTCAGTGGGAGCTTGACTTTATGCAGAATAATGAGTTCTACGAGGAATATGAACAGATGGTTAATACCATCAAGAAGGCGATAAAATTTATGGACGCCATTATTCCCAACAAACTAAATACAACTCACAAGGTAGATTTTTATACCTCTCATGAAGCACTTAACCTGTTTTATGAATCGGCACAAACACGAACCGTTCCTCGTAAAGAGGGGTGGTTTAATCTGAGCGGGCACATGGTTTGGCTGGGGAATCGCACACAACAACTTGACGGTGCGCATATTGAATATCTTCGCGGAATAGAAAATCCCATAGGGATTAAAGTCGGTCCGCCTTTCAGTCCGGATGCTCTGATTGATATTCTGGATCGGATTAATCCGTCACATGAGGCCGGAAAAATTGTACTGATTACCCGGATGGGTCATGCAAACGTTGCAACTGAGTTGTCGAAATATATCAACAGAGTAAGAAGAAGCGGACATCCGGTGGTATGGAGCTGTGATCCTATGCATGGCAACACGTATGCAACCGGGAATAATTTTAAAACCCGAAGGTTTGATGACATTCTTCAGGAGATCCGGGAGACCTTTGCTGTACACAGGTCAGAGGGATCCTATCTCGGAGGGGTACATCTGGAGCTTACCGGTGATAATGTAACCGAGTGTGTGGGAGGGGCAAACGGCCTGAATGAAGAGGGCTTGGGTATAAATTATGAGACCTACTGCGATCCGCGTCTCAACTATGAGCAGAGTCTTGAGATGTCTTTTCTGGTCGCAAAAGAATGGAACCGGGCAAAAAACCAGATCTGAGAGACATTTTTTCAGGGTAAGGCGACAGTGTGTCTTTTGAACAATGTCAAAGGGTCGGTCTGCGTTAACTCATTGTGAAATAAGTGCAGGCAGTTTTACAACCTTGTCAGCTTTTTTGCAACAGAGGCCTCTTGGCATCAGGATTGCATGGTAAAAGTGTAAACGTAATGTCAACAGTAACCAAATGAGGACAAGACAATGACACTTATTAAATACAGACAACCAGGCACAGATCTTTTTGGAAAAAGGTTTTCAGATATCATGGATGAATTTTTTAATGATGCTGTAACCAGCCGAAATGAATTCTTTGCACCCAACATTGATATCTCAGAAACGGATAAACAATATCTTATTGATGTTGAAGTTCCGGGATTGGACAAGAAAGATATCGAACTCAACGTTGAAAGAAATACACTGACAGTAAGCGGTGAAAGAAGGTTTGAAAATAAAGAAGAAGGCAAGACGTTTCATAGGGTAGAGTCATCTTATGGAAGGTTCAGCCGTTCGTTCACATTGCCGGAAAATGTAGATACAGAAACAATTTCTGCAAATTACAACAATGGAATACTAAGTATCACCGTTGATAAGAGTGAACAGATGATGAAAAAGCAGATTAAAATTAAGTAAGAGCTGTTCTTCTTAGTCCCCTAAAGAGAGCAGGTTAGTTAGCGCCGGAGCTGCATTGACATGCGTCTCCGGCATTTTTTTGAGGAGATCCGGTTGTTCTGTGGGGTTCGGAGATCTGTAAATGGGAATCACAAATTCATGTCATTTTATCTATGGACAAAATTAAAATTGGAATAGCAATTGTTTTTGCGGCACTCTCTTTCTTTTTTGGGGTCTATTATGCCGCAGATCAGACCTCACAAAGCAGCCAGACAACCAATTTTGAACTCCCGGAATATAATACATCGGTAACTTCATCTGATGATGTACCCATACGAACTCTCAGGGATTTCAATAACGCGATTGTCAGTATTGCTGAGCGAACAAATCCCACGGTTGTGACGATCACAACCACACAGACGGTCAGGGTGCGGCAGCAATCGCCCTTTGGGTTGTTTTTTGATGATCCAAGGTTTAACCGGGAACGCGAATTTCAGAGAAGCGGACTGGGCTCCGGCGTCATTGTGTCGGCCGACGGATATATCATTACAAATAACCATGTCATTGATAATGCAGATGAGATCAGGGTAATACTATTTGACGGCGATGAGCTGGATGCCGAGATTGTGGGTACAGATCCTGCAAGTGATATCGCTGTTCTGAAGGTCTCTTCCTCATCATTGAGTGCAGTACCGATGGGCAACAGTGACGACATCAGAGTGGGTGAAATGGTACTGGCGATCGGAAGCCCTCTGGATCAGCAATTTGCTCACACGGTTTCCAAAGGAATTGTGAGTGCAAGCGGGCGCTCAACCCTGGGATTGAATATGTATGAAAACTACATACAGACGGATGCAGCGATTAATCCGGGTAATTCCGGGGGTGCACTGATCAATCTGGACGGTGAGCTGATTGGTATCAATACTGCAATCGCAAGCAGAAGTGGCGGAAATCAGGGAATCGGATTTGCGATACCGGTAAACATGGTCAGAAATGTAATGGAAGCACTGATTACGGACGGTCGGGTTGCAAGAGGATTTTTAGGAATTAATTTTGGAGGTGAAGTGGATCGAACCATGGCCAGGGTACTGGGACTTGAACGCGCCCGTGGGTTTCTGGTAGGTGATGTGGTACCGGAGGGCCCGGCAGCGGATGCCGGTATCAGAGAAGGGGATGTAATTCTGAGGCTCAATGGATCGGAAGTAAGAAACTGGACTGATTTCAGGGTGGAAGTCGGGAATATGTCGCCCGGAACGGTAGTAGAGCTGGAAATCTTCAGAGATGGGGAACGAACTACACTCCCGGTAACGTTAGGTGAACTCGATACGGGAACAATGGCAGGTACATACGCACCGAGCCAGCGAGATACTGAAGAGATTCGGGAAGCACTGGGTTTTGATGTTGAAAATCTGACAGATTCAGTACGCAGGCAGTTAAATCTGGGTGATACTGTTTCCGGAGTAGTTGTTACGTCAATCAATCAGACAAGCCGGGCATACAGGCAAGGCCTAAGACAGTTCGATGTAATCTCTCAGGTTGCCGATGTAAGCATAAGCAGTTCGGAACAGTTTTTTGTAACAGTCGGTTCACTCATCAGCAGTGAGGCCGATGCAGCACTGCTTAGAGTAAACCGGCAGGGAAGGAACGTTTTTATTGCAATTGAGTTATAGATATACCATGTGGTTATGGTTAAGGTTGAAAGCCTCTGCGGTGAAATCCGCAGGGGCTTTTTTTTTGGAATCAGCGTGAATTGATTTTGGTGCTGGCAATCTTATATCCCTGCCAAAATCGCAATTAAATAGCCGATGGCATGCCATTTGCTTATTTTTTTGAAAAAAAGGATGGAATACAAGGATTATTATCAAACTTTAGGAGTAGCCCGCGATGCTTCACAGGAGGAGATCCGGAAGAAGTACAGAAAGCAGGCGGCAAAATTTCATCCGGATAAAAACCCGGGAAACAAGCGTGCTGAAAAAAAGTTTAAGGAGATCGGCGAAGCGTATGAAGTGTTAAAAGATCCGGAGAAGCGGAAGTTGTACGACAAGGTCGGATCCGACTGGAAACGATATGAGCAGGCCGGAGCCGGGGCAGATGACTTCAACTGGGGACAGTATGCACGTCAAGGCGGGCAGGGTCAGCGGGTCCATATCAACATGGATGACATGTTTGGCGGAGCCCCGGGTTCGCAGCAGGGGAGAAGCGGTGGGAGCCCGTTTTCGAGTTTTTTTGAAACCCTGTTTGGAGGGGCTGATCCATTCTCGGGCAGCCAGCAGCAAACCCGGCAACACCGAACGGCGACCCGAAAATCGAAGACTCCAAGAGATAGTGAAGCGGAGATATCTGTTGATTTGAAAGATCTCTTTGAAGGCACCGAAAAACAGTTAAGGGTGAACGGCGAAAGGGTCAAAATCAAGATACCGGCCGGAATTGAAGATGGGAAGCGCCTGAAGCTGAAAGGAAAGGGAGAGGGTGATATATCGAAAGGTGATCTCTATTTGAAAATCAGAATTACAGAGCCGGAGGGGGTTGAACGTAAAGGGCTGAATATTCATCAAACTTTCCCGCTGGATCTCTACAAAGCGGTGCTTGGCGGGCAAGTAACGGCACAAACGTTACAAGGGAAAATTAAACTAAATATTCCCCCGGAAACACCCAACGGAAAGGTGTTCCGGCTTGCCGGTCGAGGGCTGCCCGAATTGGAAAATCCGGAAAACAGGGGGGATTATTTCCTAAAAGGAGAAATTGAACTGCCCGGGACGTTAAATGCCAAAGAGAAAGAACTTTTCAGGAAGCTTGCCTATGAGCGCGATTTGAAATGAGGATATCCGGAATTTTTTTATCAGGATTCCCCACATATATCTCCCGGGAGATTTTTATTTCGATGGAAATCAAAACAAATTAAACCGGAAAATATGATCAGTTCGATCTTTTTATCGACTCTGCTGTTATTTACTACCACAGGTGAGAAAATTTCTTTTGAATAGGGCAATTGGCCATTATGTGACCGGCGAAATAGCAGTATATCACCTTTCATCACTTGCAAGAGAACGGTTGTATCCCATACTGTAGCAGATCCCTTGTATTTGCGTCGGTTTGGATGGATGGGCCAACCCTTGAATCTTCATCGCATTTGGGATAGCGACATAGTCAATTCATTTCGCTCTCAAAAACCCCATATTTTTTCATGTCATTCAATGATTTCTCATTGATAAATCAGCCTGAGAAGCGCTTTTTGTGTCTTTTTTTTAACTAATGGAATGAATCTTTGTCATGAGTCCGGTTCTTTTTATAAAAAGCGCTACCATCATTTAGTTAAAAAAAAACCGCTTTTTTAATAAGTAAATCAGTGTAAAAAAATATGATCAATCTGGGAATGTTACGTAAATGTTAATGAATCATTATTGAAAGCGTTTCCAATTAAAATATGTGAAAAATTGGCACTATTATCATTGATGATTGTGGAAAAATTAATTGATGATAACTTGATAGACAGCGAGGGGAGGGCTTAACTTGTGTTTGTACTGATAAAGCATCAGTTACTACAAATCAAAAAAAACAAACACAGATACAATGAAAGCTATATACTTTGTAACCACAATAGTCATCCTGTTTACTGCAGGTGCAATTTCAGAAGAGGTCTCTGCACTTCATCTGACAGGCAGCGACTCAACAGTAGTTACACAGCAAGCAACTACTGACGTACTCTTTAATCGTTTTGAAGCGGGGCTGATCAGCGGACTCGATTCAGAAGTAAAAGGAGTGGTTGAAGCTTCAATTTATAACGCCCTGAATTTTAAAATTGCCTATCCGGAGTTTAATTCAGAGACAGTTACGGAAAAGCTCTATTCAGTAGCATTGGAAGGTGCGACCCACTCACTTCGCTACAGAGCATTTCTGGCTTTGGCCTATTACAGGAATCCGGGTGAGTTTGATGCACCTGAACAACTGTTGTCCATACTGGATTACAGGCATCAAAACGGAATCTTCTTCTATTTACAGGATAAGATCCAGAATGAGCAATTCACATCAACCTACTATTAAATCCATTACCTGTCCGATTCATCTGATTTGGACATGTGCAAATCTATGGAGCAGTTTTAAAAAATAAAACTGAAACCCACCCAATCTGATCCGGTTGATTCCACTATATGTGAGATTCAACCGGATTTTTTTATCCAATATGTCATGTTACCTGTCACCTTTGCCCGTCTGACATGCTTTTGACTATCTGATGCTTCCTTACTCTGTAATTACGGCATATAACTGAATAAAGGAATAATTTTAGCCAAGTTTCATCTAAACCGTGAAAGTTATAAGGTGAACAGAGCTTATCAAATTATTGTTTTATAGATGGCCTTGGTGACTGCTCTATTATGCAGTGATTTGATCTTCATTACCAGGAGAATTGAGCCGGTTTCTGCATGAGACATACTTTCATCCGGGATTCTGATGTATTGGACAAGATATACACATAAACCTGAGACTGCTTACGAATTGCACTACAGAACTTAAAAGAGGAAAGGCATGAATTTCAATAAATATACCATTAAAGCACAGGAGGCTGTTCAAAAAGCGATTGAAATTGCACAGAATGACAATCATCAGGCTGTTGAGCCTGCGCATGTTTTGAAAGCTTTACTCAGTGACAGTGAGAATGTAACAGTAAACATTCTCAAGAAGATTGGTGTGAATGTAGGAGGTTTAATAGAAAAACTGGATCAGTCTATCTCCAGATTTCCTGTTGTAAAAGGGGCATCAGTATCCGGGCAATATCTTTCAAATCAGTCCAAGGAGCTGTTTGATAAAGCACAGAAGGAAGCGGACCAGCTCGGGGATGAGTACATCAGTTCAGAGCACATACTCATTGCGCTTCTCTTGTCAGGGGCTGATGCCGGGGGGTTTCTGAAAGATGAAGGGGTGACAAAGAAGGGTATATTACAAGTGTTAAAAGAGGTGAGAGGGTCTCAGAAAGTGGACGATCCAAATGCAGAGAGCAGATATGAAGCGTTGAAAAAATATGCAAAAAATCTGAATGAGCTCGCTGAAAGAAATAAACTCGATCCTGTGATAGGCCGGGATCAGGAGATTCGCCGTGTAATGCAGATATTGTCGAGACGTACAAAGAATAATCCGGTATTGATCGGTGAACCGGGTGTCGGAAAGACAGCCATCGCTGAGGGGTTGGCATTGAGGATTGTTCGCGGAGATGTACCGGAAGGATTAAAATCCAAACAGGTAGTCGCACTTGATATGGGTTCATTGCTTGCCGGCACCAAATTCAGAGGGGAGTTTGAGGAGAGGTTGAAAGCTGTTGTAAAAGAGGTCACTGATTCAGATGGGCAGCTGATACTCTTTATCGACGAAATCCATACTCTTGTGGGTGCGGGGGCAAGTGAAGGTTCGATGGATGCAGCTAATATATTAAAACCATCTCTTGCAAGAGGAGAGATGCATGCCATTGGTGCGACCACATTAACCGAGTACAGAAAATACATTGAAAAAGACAAGGCCTTAGAGCGCCGGTTACAGACAGTTTTTGTCGGAGAGCCGACTGTTGAGGACACAGTTTCAATTTTGCGGGGCTTACAGGAGAGATATGAGCTTCATCATGGCGTCAGAATTACTGATTCGGCTATCGTAGCGGCTGCTGAACTCTCACACCGTTATATCTCAGACAGGTTTTTACCGGATAAAGCGATCGATTTGATAGATGAAGCCGCATCGAGGCTTCGGCTTCAGATCGATTCCATGCCTGAAGAACTCGACAGTATTGAGCGTCAGATCAGACAACTGGAGATCGAACGTGAAGCGCTGAAAAGAGAAAAGGAAGACGCTAAACTGAAATCCAATGAAAAGGAACTTGCCGATCTGAATGAAAGGCGAAAGTCGATGCAGGCGCAATGGGATCTTGAAAAAGGGCTGATACAGAAAACGAGGGAAATGAAACAGGCCATAGAAACCGCCAGAAATCAGTCGGATAAAGCAGAGAGAGAAGGCATGTATGAGAAGGTTGCCGAATTACGCTACGGTACCATAGTTGAGCTCGAAAAAGAACTCGAAAAGACAAAAAATGAGTTGAGTGAAATTCAGCAAGAGCGGTCTTTGCTGAAAGAACAGGTGGAAGCAGATGAGATTGCAGATATTGTTTCACGATGGACCGGGATTCCGGTGAGCAAGATGCTCTCGAGCGAACGAGAAAAACTGCTGCTATTGGAAGAGGTTCTTCACAATCGTGTGATCGGACAGAATCAGGCCATTGAATCCGTGTCAAATGCAGTAAGAAGGGCCAGGGCAGGCTTACAGGATGAAAACAGGCCAATTGGTTCTTTTATGTTTCTTGGTTCCACAGGGGTGGGGAAAACTGAACTTGCACGCACTCTTGCCGATTTTCTCTTTAATGATGAAAATGCCATGATTCGCATTGATATGAGTGAATACATGGAAAAGCACTCTGTAAGCCGATTAATTGGTGCACCTCCGGGATATGTTGGTTATGAGGAGGGGGGGCAGCTGACGGAGGCTGTGCGAAGGAAGCCATATTCTGTAATTCTGCTGGATGAGATTGAAAAAGCACATCCGGATGCATTTAATATCCTGCTTCAGCTGCTTGACGATGGCAGGCTCACCGACAATAAAGGTGTGACGGTAAATTTTACCAATACTATTGTTATCATGACCAGCAACATCGGGTCTCATCTGATCTCTGAGCAGATTGAAAAAAGCGGAGGAGCGATGGACGATTCAACCTATCGATCCCTGCAGAATCAGTTACTGGAACAGCTTAAAAGAGCGATTCGACCGGAGTTTTTAAACAGAATTGATGATGTGGTCATCTTTCATCCTCTCGATCAGAATCATATCCGTATGATCGTGGATATCCAGCTTAAACGGCTGGATAAACTGCTTGCCAAAAATAAAATCAGGCTCATTGTCTCAGATAAAGTAAAAGACTGGCTTGCAGTTCGCGGTTATGATCCGGTCTACGGGGCTCGTCCTTTAAAACGGGTCATTCAGACACAGATCGTGAATCAGCTGGCCAAACAGATGATCATGAGGGTAGAGGAATCATCGGGAATAGAATATGAGGCGACCATCAGCAAAGATGGAGACTCCCTGCAGTTTGCAGAAGTTTACAGCGATGCCGGTGCCTGGGCAGAAGAGTAACGCGGCTGGAGTTATAAAATGGATCGTTTAAAGCAAAAGTGAATCAGGGTTCAAACCTTTTAATTCTTCTTTGATGAAAAGACGACCCTTACGCACTAATTCACCATCCAGCAGGACATCCGCACCGATACAGACCAGATCCCAGTGAATATTACTACTGTTGCCGTTGGCTGCAATGGCGTAGTCCTTGCCTAATGTCAGGTGGTTGGATCCGTATATCTTCTCATCAAAAAGGATATCGTACATCGGAGATTCAATTACCGGATTCAATCCAAAACTAAATTCACCAAATCGTTTTGCCCCGTCGTCGGTTTCCAGAATCTCATTAAGTGCATCATTATTGGAGGAGTCAAACTCTGTGACAATCCCATCTTTGACTCGAAGTTTTACAAATTCGAAGGGTTTTCCCTGATAAACTGAGGGTGCATAGGTAATCTCACCATTCACGGAATCGATCAATGGTGAAGAAAAAAGCTCACCATCCGGGATATTCCGTTTTCCGAAACAGGGTATCCAGTTTTGCCCCTTAACTGAGAACCGGATATCCGTTCCTTCTCCTTTCAAGTGTATAATGTCTGTTTCTCTGAGCATTTTTTCGAGTGGCTTCATAGCCTCTTCAAGCCTTGTGTAATTCAGAAGGCACGCGTTGTAATAAAAATCGATGAACCGGTCCGTTGACATCCTGGCATTCATCGCAAAGGCCGGTGAGGGGTATCTCAGAACAACCCAGCGGGTATGCTCAACACGCTGTTTGAAATGAACAGGATTGAGGAAAAATTTTGAATAGTCTTCATTCGCTTTTCCGGATACCCCGGAGTATTCATAGATATTTTCAGCAGCGCGAATTCCGATGAAGGCATCCATTTTTTTCATCAAAGGGAGTTGATCCGCATCAGCCTGATTTTCCCAGAATTCACCATCTCCCTTTTCAAGCAGGATCTGCTGGGTAGCGGAATCCTCAATACGAATAAAAGGATGGGCGCCCTGATCACGCAGTCTGTTAGCCAGAGCCCTCACAAGACCAATTCCATTTAAACCTACAAGCTGGATCATCACATTGTCACCCTCCTGAAGCTCTATACTATGGAGGGTCAGCTGTTCGGCAAGTCTGAGGTCATTTTCTGAAAATAGTGTCATACACGTCTGTAGCTGTTTAAGTCAATTATCTGTTCACATAAACTCAATTCCATTGCCTGGTTGGAAGCCAGAATGACTAATCCGCCTTTTTCTGTATGCTGATGGATCACCCTGCCAAGTGTGTCTGTTCCTTTTTGATCAAGGTTTGAGCCGGGTTCATCCAGCATCAAAACCACAGGTTCGTGCAGCAGGGTTGCTGCCATTTTGACGCGCTGGCGCTGACCGGTAGAGAGGGATCCGTAGCTTTGGTGAATAAACAGAGTCGCCTCAGCGAGCTCAACGGCATCTGCAACCGCCCCTTCCGGAAGGTGTCTGGCGTCGGCAAGGAATTGAAGATTTTCCATACCCGTAAGTTCTTCGTATAACTCAATGTAGGGTGCAAGAAATCCCAATTTATGATTTAAATTGTAATTAGATACGTTTTCACTGTCAATGAACCACTCGTAGCTGCCAGAGCTAGGCTTTAACAATCCTGCAAGACAGAGCAAAAGTGTGGACTTCCCGGCGCCATTGGATCCTGCAATACCAATCGTCTTTTTATTACTGCTAAAACTGATTCCGGATAGAACGCGGTTGGATCCGTACTGTTTTGACAGTGAATGTACTCTTAATTCAATCATATGGGTAAAGGTAGCTTCTGATGGATCAAAAAAAAAGGACGGCTGACCAATATCTCTGTTTTTTCAGAAACTTTAAATGTGATAAATTGAGAGCCAAGGCCAATTTTATTCAATCTCAACGGACTTCTTTGTTACAGATTTCATGGAAAAAAGTATAGAAAACCTGACACAGACCCTGCTGAAAAAGTTGCCTGCAGATAAGGACGTTTATTCGCTGAATGATTTGGAGGCGCTCAATCTTCCTCCGTTTCTGTTGAGGCAAATTTCCAATCAGCTTTTTATACAATTCAGTAACTCAATTGAGATCCCTGAATCTGACTGGGCTGAACTTTCGGGTGAAACAATGGCGGTCAACTGGTCACAATTTAAGAATTCAGCCAAGGAGTATCTTGTTCTGCCAGCGGGTAAATCGAATTTCATTCTCAACAGATCTTTGACCGATTGTGTTCAGTTAATTATTCGTCCTTGCCGGGCTATAACCGATTTTCTTTTTGAGGAAGATGACTCAGCCGGAATAGATCTGCTCATTCACAGAGCATCACGTATCACCATTAACAGTTATCTTGCATGGGCATTACTGAGATATTTGGAGAAGAAGCAGAGGAGTGAACTTTCAAGGGTTGAAGCAGAGCGTATTCTGAGAACGATTGATGAAAAATTGACCGCCGGCTACAATCCTCTAAACTGGCTCGCACTCATCAGGCCTCTGTTCGAGTTATCCGGATCTGAAGTAAATACCCGTCTTGTGCAGCTCTTTTTTGAAGAGCGGGGCTTTTACAGCTATTCAAAAGTGTTTGAAGATAAAGGTGAAACAGTAGGTGAGAGAGTTTTTATTGAAATACTCAGTTCTCCCGGCCTGATTCAGGTAGAGGGCTACGGTGAGCCTCAGCAAAATCTGTTTGAGCAGCCGGATGAAATAAATTCTGTGACTGATGAGGCGGAACCGGATGATCATGAATTGATGGATGAGATGGATTCCCCAGCAGATAAAATGGAACCAGACGCTCCTTCAGAGAGTGAAGAAACTGTTCTCTCACTCTACCGGGAAAATGATGATATCGATGAAGATCAGCTATCAAAAACCCCGGAGAGGGAACCTGATGAACCTCTGACAGAGTATATAAACGAGAGTGAAGGAATCAGCCAGGAAAGCGCAGGAAGCGATAGAGAGCATAATGATGCGAGTACGACTCCGGAATCCGTGGACATTGTGAGACGGGACGATTTTGCAGCTCCTGACTCCATAGATGAAGCGGATTCCCTCCAAAATGAAGACACAGATAGCAGTGCCGCAACAGCTGATGAATTGAATACACATTTTCAGGAGGACAGTGAATTCATGGATGAAGCAGCGCCGCAGGATGAAACTGCACCTTGGGAAGAGTCAGTTTTTACAGAAAGCAGCAGCGATCTGATTGAAGATGAGAATGAAGGTGAGGATACTGATCTGAAAGAGACAAATGAGGAGCAGGATATTCTGCTCAGCAAATTTGTATTTGATGACAGTTCTGAGAGTGAGGATGAAATTGCAAGCGGGAGTGATGATGGGGTTCATACGATTTATGATGAGTTGAGACTTTCCTCCCGGGACAGGGAATCTGGAATACCCGATCTATTTTCATTGGTTGATGACAAAGATCTTCAAATGGAAGATTACGAAGATGATGAGGAGACTGCCGGAGAAGCTGATAAAGAAGCATTCGGGAGCTCAGGGCAGGATTCTGAAGAACCGGATCCTGAAAGACCGGAGGATTTTGATGCAGGTGCGGGTGATGATCTGCCGATGTGGCAGTCATTTCTGGAACGGGATGATCCGGATAAGGAGCCTCCATTCTTACTTGATATTGATGATAAAGAGTTGTCTGCTACAGATAAGGACGAGCCTGAAACAGATGAATATGGGTATATTACCGAGCCCATTTTTGACCTGACCCGTGACGAGCCTGAGGCGGCGGAGCGGATTATAGGTCTTTCAGACTGGATGAACGACGCTTCTGAATTATTTATAGATGAAATATTTGGCGGATCAGAAACAGCCTATGAACAGGCACTTGCTGACATTCTGGAGTTCAGTGACTGGAAACTGGCTGCAAGATATATCGAAAAAGAGATTTTCAGCCGCAACAGAATTGATATCTATGATGAAATTGCTGTTGATTTTACAGACCGGCTTCATACTTTTTTTATTGAGAACAGATCCTGAATAATGATCATTAATCCATGACCGATATGAACGAGAAGCAGAAAGAACTGCTCAGGAGAAGAGAAGAATCAAGAATGGGTGGCGGGCCTGAGAGAATAACAAAACAGCATGAAAAGGGGAAACTGACCGCCAGAGAGCGGATTGAGCTACTGGCAGATAAAAAAAGTTTTGTTGAAATAGATGCGTTTGTAACGCACCGGAGTTATGATTTCGGACTGGAAAAACAGCAGATACCGGGTGATGGTGTCATTACAGGTTCTGCGAGGATTCATGGCAGACCGGTATATCTCTACAGCCAGGATTTTACTGTTTTCGGAGGTTCTCTTTCGGAAACTCATGCTGAAAAGATCTGTAAGATTATGGATCTGGCTCTCAAAAACGGCGTTCCCGTCATCGGGCTGAATGACTCAGGAGGTGCGCGGATACAGGAGGGTGTAAGTTCGCTGGGCGGCTATGCTGAGGTTTTCTGGAGAAACTCAATGGCTTCGGGTGTCATTCCCCAGATTTCCGCCGTGATGGGCCCTTGTGCCGGTGGTGCTGTTTATAGTCCGGCATTGACAGATTTTATATACATGGTAAACAACACTAGCTACATGTTTGTCACCGGTCCCAATGTTGTAAAGACAGTGACTCATGAGGAAGTTACATCCGAGGAACTGGGTGGTGCCCATACACATGCCACCAGATCAGGAGTTGCACATTTTACAGTGGAAAATGATGTGGTGTGCCTGAGTCGGATACGCTCACTGATGGCCTATCTCCCTCAAAACTGTGAAGAAAAGCCTCCTTTGGAGGCTTCCCGTGAGCCTGATCGTGAAAAAGCAGGAAAGCTGGATACAATAGTACCTGGGAATGCAAATAAACCATACGACATCAGGGATGTGATCGAAGGTGTGGTGGATGATACTTCATTTTATGAAGTTCATGAGCTGTATGCCGGTAATATTGTTGTGGGATTTGCCCGGCTGGATGGGAAAGTGGTTGGTGTGGTTGCTAATCAGCCGTTGTCTCTGGCGGGGGTTCTGGATATCGATGCATCGCTTAAAGGAGCCAGATTTGTGCGTTTTTGTGATGCGTTCAACATCCCGCTCATCGTTTTTGAAGATGTTCCCGGATTTTTGCCGGGCACCGACCAGGAGTGGGGAGGGATCATCAAGCACGGGGCAAAACTGTTGTATGCATTTTGCGAAGCTACGGTTCCAAAAATGACGGTTATCATCCGAAAGGCGTATGGTGGTGCCTATGATGTTATGAATTCCAAGCATATTCGCGCAGATTACAACATCGCATGGCCTACTGCGGAAATTGCAGTTATGGGTACCAAGGGTGCCGTGGAAATTATATTCCGTAAAGAGATTATGGCGGCTCAGGATCCGGATGGTAAACAGCTGGAACTGGAGGAGAAATTCAACAGGGAATTTGCCCATCCCTACAGGGCGGCAGCCAGAGGGTTCATTGACGATGTGATACTTCCCTCAGAAACCAGGAGCAGGCTCATTCACGCCATGGAGATGACAGAGCATAAAGCTGAACAGATACCGAGGAAAAAACATGATAATCTTCCGCTATAGCAGGCAGTTGTGATTTTTGAGGCCGCTTTCTGCCGAAACGAACTCTCTTGAAAAAGTAGGTAAGAATGGATCTGTTTGAGAACAAAGATAAGGAGTCTGGAAAAGTGAGGAGTGGTGATTTTCGACAGCCACTGGCTACGAGGATGAGACCTCAATCTCTGAATGAGTTCAAAGGTCAGTCGCATCTGGTTGGCGAAGGAAAACTTCTTCAGCGGATGATTATAAGCGGTGTAATTGGCTCAATGATCCTGCATGGTCCTCCCAGCTCCGGTAAAACAACCCTGGCTCATGTGATCTCACAGGAGACGGAGGCTGTATTTGAGGTGATTAATGCCGTGCTTGACGGGTTAAAGGAGCTGCGGGCGGTAGTCGCCAGGGCGGAGTACCGCAAGAAAGCATCGGGAACCGGAACCATTCTCTTCATTGATGAAATACACCGTTGGAACAGATCACAGCAGGATGCACTGCTGCCTCATCTCGAATCCGGAATACTGACATTGATCGGTGCCACAACAGAGAACCCTTTTTATTCACTGGTGAGTCCGTTATTGTCACGATGTCAGATATTTGAACTTCACTCTCTTTCCCGTGAGGATCTGTCTGAAGTGCTGGATGATGCGTTAACTGACAGTGAAAAAGGGCTGGGATATCTCAATATCAAACTGGCCACTGAGGCGAAAGAGCACCTTGCTGAGTATGCCGGAGGTGATGTACGCAATGCATTGAATGCACTGGAGGTAGCGGCGCTTACAACTCCCAGAAATCAGAATGGTGAAATTCATATAAGTATCGAGGTAGCAAAACAGTCGATTCAGAAGCGGAATGTGAGATATGACGGAACGGGAGATGAACATTATCACTATGCATCGGCATTCATAAAGTCAATGCGGGGCTCGGATGTGGATGCTTCACTCTACTGGATGATGGCCATGCTCGAAGGGGGAGAAGATCCGGCCTTTATTTTCAGACGTATGCTGATCTTTGCTTCCGAGGATGTGGGTATGGCTGATCCGTATGCGATAACCGTGGTCAATTCTGCTCATGAAGCTTTTCTCAAAACCGGGATGCCGGAAGGATTCTATTTTTTGGCTCATTGCTCAATCTTTCTTGCTCTCTGCGCCAAAAGTAACAGCACGAAGGCACTTTTTAAAGTGCAGGAACATATAATAAAGAACGGAGTGGATGATGTACCCGCATATCTCAGAGACAAAACCGCCAGTAAGATTGAATCAGAATATCTGGGTCGCGATAATGCCTCAGAAGGTTATCAGTACCCGCATGATTTTCCCGGTAACTGGGTAGATCAGCGCTATCTGCCCGAAAAATTGCACAATATGCAGTGGTATGAAGCCGGTTCGGAAGGAAGAGAGGCAATACTTAAAAAGCGAATTGCAGAGATTAAAAAGAAAAAAAATAACTAAAAAAGAATGCCCGGAAGGTTCAGTTCCGGGCATTCATAATTGGAGCTATTGCTCGATGTCTACCATAACATGAGTTCTTGGTGTATAACCTGCATTAATTTCTTAGACAATGATAGAAGCTTTTTTAATAATTTTCAAATTAATTTAAGTAAAAATCATAAAATACATTGATTAATAAGTTGTAATGATTGGAAAAGCGCTTTTATTTAAAAAAAATATTTAAATAGCTTGTTATCTATTGAATGAAGTTTCTTTTGTTTCTGTTATATATGGCGTGAGAAAACCCGTAAGTATGCAGGGAAAGGCCGGGTTAGAGAATTCTGAGACTATTTCCTTTCACTTCGATTCATCATAATATTATCAAATTCCGATTATTACTCATGAGAATTCATATTTTATCAGCTACTGACAGACCAGGTTCAAACGCAAAAAAAGTAAGCAGATATGCCTCAGAAGTGTTAAAAGAGGATGCAGCTGTTTCTGTATTCTCTCTTGAAGATTATCCGCTTGAAGACGTGAAGGGTGGAAAGTATGGTCAGGAGATTGATTCTGTAAATTCCTTTAATCAGGCTTTTTTGGAAGCTGACGGATATCTGTTTGTGATTCCGGAGTATAATGGCGGTTTTCCCGGAATTCTGAAACTATTTTATGATTACCTCCCATTCCCTCAGTCGTTCAGCCACAAGCCTGTCAGTTTGATTGGGGAAGCTGCAGGAAATTTTGGAGCTCTCAGATCCGTGGAACAATTTGAGCAGCTTCTGAAGTACAGAAAGGCATATATCTATCCGGAAAGGATGTTCATCCAGAGAGTTAACGACAACTTTGATATGAATTCAGGTTTAAAAAATGAGTCACTTCAAAAGCTTCTTTTGGGACAGCTCCGGGGATTTCCTGGGTTTGTCAGAAAGCTTAATCAGAACTGAAAAAAGTTTTAATTGAGCTTAAGCATGTATCCCACTCCGTGAAGAGTGACCAGATATTTAGGGTCGTCCGGATTCATCTCTACTTTGGCTCTGAGTTTTGAAATGTGTACATCTACTGTACGTGTGTTGGTGCTGTATTCATATCTCCATACCTTCTCCAAAAGATCATCTCTGGAGATTGGAGAGTTCGCATGGGAGAGAAGATATTCGATAATTTCAACTTCCCTTGTCGAAAGTTCCACAGTTACATTCTCCGGTTTGTACACCCTTGATTCATTCAGAACAATTTTTACACTGCCAAGTTTCAGAATCTCTGCCGGGCCTGTTTTAGAGTAGGCGTTGGCTCGCCTGAGACGGGCTTTAATACGGGCCAGAAGCTCTTTCACTCCGAAGGGTTTCGTGATGTAGTCGTCTGCTCCGATGTTGAGTCCTGTTACTTTGTCAATTTCCTGATCCCGTGCGGTGAGCATAATGATAGGGAATGTATATTTCTGTTCCCTGATCTCACTGCAAATGTCATATCCGCTTTTATTGGGAAGCATCAGATCCAAAATCATGAGATCCGGCTCCTCCCGTTCTATCTGTGCCATAACTTCAGAACCATCAGATACGACGGATACAGAATAGTGCTCTGCTTCAAGGGTATCCCGAAGAGTAAAAACAAGGCTCGGTTCGTCTTCAACTATCAATATTTTTTTTTCCTTGTTAAGCATATTCCTTTGTTTGAGTAATTTCTTCGTCTCTGTTCTTCTCAATATAAGACTGTTGCATTAAAGCATTGAATGTAATCGTGAACTCTGACCCAACCCCCACTTCGCTTTCCACTTCTATCTTGCCGCCGTTCAGTTCGACAAGATTTTTCACAATGGAAAGACCGAGACCGTGTCCCTTCGTTTTTGCGGTCATGGAGTTTTCCACTCTGTAGAATTTATTGAAAATGTTCCTGATCGCTTTCTTTGGAATACCCAGTCCCATATCGGCAACTTTGAAGCCCACAGTTTTTCCTTTTTTAAAGATACTGATATAAATCTCTTTATCTGTTCTGCAATATTTAATACTGTTTTCAATCAGATTATTCAAAATGGTCTCAATCTGATCTGAATCAACCATCGCAAGAGGTATTGCATCATCGGATTGAATCCGGATTTGAAATCCATTGTTGGTGATGAAATCGTTGTGGTCTTTTATATAATTCAGAACCAGCTCATTCAGATGGTGTGGAGCCTGGTTCACCATGGTCTGACCGGAATCAACTTTTGCTACATCCAGCAATTTATCAATCATTTTTCGAAGTCTGATCGCTTCTTCGTAAATATGTATTCCATAGCTTTTCAATCTCTTCCCATCGGTTACGCGACCATCTGATATGTTTTCACCGGCAGCCTGCATTACGGCAAGCGGAGTCTTCAGCTCATGGGTAACGTTTGCCAAAAAGCCAGCCTGGCGTTCAGCAAACTCCCGTTCTTTTTGAGCATTGATAAAAATAAAGATCAGGGCACCTATCAGAACAAATACAGCTGAACCAAGCACAACGAGACTCCTGATAAAGGAGGCATGTGTTGCGGCGACTGCCGGTGATTCAACAAATGAGGCGTGCAAAACCCAATTATCCATGAGGCCGGGAAAACGCTGACGTATATCCACAATTTCCCGGTTGTAAGGAACTTCTGAACTGTTGCTCAGCAAAATTTCATCCTGCATCCAGTCACGGATCCAGACGATCATCCCCGAACTTTCAGGGCTTCCGAATTTCGCGTCAAGAGCCGGCTTCATAATCCGGTTCAGCAAATAATCCCTGTTTATCTGGAAATTCATATGACCGACTACATCTTTATCCTCGAGGTTAATCAGAGCAGAAGTCATGGATCTGTGAGCATCAAAATCGAGCCGGTTGTTAAACCGGTATTCATCGAGTGAGATTGTATTGAGGCCAGACAAGGAAATCCCAACTCCGTCACAGACTGATTTGGGATGTTCATACACGGGATTGAACTGGCCTGTAAAAGTGGAAAATTTATATATGGGGTATTCAGGTTTCTGACACCCGTTTTCCTGCTGAGGAATAAAGTATATTTCTGAATAGAGAGAATCTCCGATTGCATCTTCAAGCACCTGCTTGAAATGAAGCGGAAACCTTTTCTCAGTTTGCCAGCTCCGGTTGAGATCAGCCATATCAAAATTTCTGATATCCCGAAATGGCTGGTAAAAATTGTAACTGATTCTGCTGGTGTATTCTTCAAGCTGCAGCTTTCTGTTTTCCTTTGCGGATTCGATGGTAGATTCTCTGAGTGCATGCAGAGAGTAGATATTTAGAACTGTGAGTGATAAAACGGCTGCAATTGCGATACCGAAAAAAAACCACCGTATTGTATCACTCTGTTTAATTGTTTTCAGCAGAGACATCTGTTCATGGATTATTGAGAACGTTTGAGATAAAATAACGAGTCTTTTGGCTACTGTAACAGGGGGTTTTGAAAAACTCCTGATTTTTCAATCCCCCCCTAATGCTGAATATAGATTATACAGTACTAACTTCATCAGCATTTGCAATATTTTACGTCGATGCAAACTTTTATGGCGGACTATCGCTGCCAGACATTATTATCCCTGTCAATATCAGGAAAGAGATAATCAGGGTCAATTTCGACCCTTGTTACCCCGCTTCCGCTATCTATCTGAAGCTTCTGCCTGCGATGACCATTCAGCCAGGGCTCTACATCCAGGACTGCTTTTTTTTCAGAACCGTCCGAAAAGGAGATCAAAAGATGAACCGGCATCGGAACATTGCCCAGGTCTTTAATCAGGATTTCAGTCCGGTTGCCGTTTATTGTGACATCAGCTACCGCCTGATCCAGAGTCCAGGTCTCATAGTACCAGGCCCTCCAGAACCATGACAGATCCAGCCCGGTAACATCTTCGATTGTGTTGAAGATATCCCAGGGATAGGGATGTTTATAGAGCCATCTCTGAATAAATTCAAGATGTGCCTTCATAAAAAGCTCCTCCCCGATCACTCCGCGCAGAGCATAAAGTACCGAAGCGGGTTTAGGGTAGGAAGCAATCCCGAACGCGGGTCCTGGATAGTGAAAGTCAGACCATCTCATCATCTCCCCTTCAAAATCGGTTCCCGCAATTTGCAGATACCGGCTGAATACACTGTTACTGTTGTAACGATCCGCACCAAAATAATCGATGTTGGCTTCATTTGTATGAAATGATGTGTACCCCTCATCAATCCATGAATATCTTCGTTCATTGGAGCTGACCAGCATGGGGATCCACATATGTGCCAGTTCGTGCGCCGTTACACCATAAAGGCGTTCAGCTCCTGCCGTATTGTAATCTCCTATGATGGTAATCATTGGAAACTCCATTCCTCCCCCGATAATGCCGGCACCTTCCACAGAGGTCATGTGAGGCCATGGATAGGGAACACTCGTGTAATCGGAGAGAAAAGTGATGGAGTGCTGGGCATATGCGGTCTGCGATGTCCAGAGGGGAGCTGACTCTCTGTAAAACGTGTGGATTCGGGTATAATCGATTTTCCCGTCACCGGTCAGATCACCCACCGGAGTTCTGGCGCTCTCCCATCTCGAAGCCAGTGTGGCGCTGAATGCCACATCCCGAACCTTCTCTGCACTGAATATCCAGGATACCAGCCCCTGCCCGGATGGTTGGGTAACCTTGTGACCTTCATCAAAATCAGCAATCAGGACAGGATCATCGCTGCTTTTTGCAGAGTTGTAACGTTCAAGATAGACTTCGCTTAAAACCTCTTCAGGATTCATGAATTCACCAGTACCCATAATCAGCCATTCCCTTGGGGCTGTTACCGTCAGATTATAATCTGCAAAACCGTGATAGAATTCAGCATTCCCCAGAAAGGGATCGGTAAACCAACCATAAACATCATCATAGACAGAAAGATGTGGATACCAATAGGCGACAAAATAGAGATTTTCACGGCTTCGGCCCATGCGCCCTGAAGCCCCGTTTTCAGGAATTGTAAATGACCATTCAAACTCAAATTCCATCTCCTCGCCTGATAAAAGCGGCTCTTCCGGAAAGAGATAGAGTTGAGTGCCTTCTGAAATATAGCCGCTGGCTCCGCGAAGCCAGCGATCAGCCATACTTATTTCATTAACTTCATTGCTGTTTACGGAGATACTATAGAGAGTTATTCCTCCGGTTATTTCAGTGACATCCATCTTTGGAGTGCCCTTCTTGTGAAGATTCTGAGCCAGTTCGAAAACGATCATTTCCAGATCATCAGGTGAGTTGTTCTGGTATCGTATGCTGGCCCTGCCCCGGATCTGATCCGTTTCAGGATCCAGTAATGCATGCAGGTTGTAAGAAGCGAAATTTTGCCAGTATTTGGGACCGGGTTCTCCTGTTGCTGTTCGGGTACCTGTAGTAACCGCAGCCTCAAATGCCTGAGGTACATCAAGCGGGTAGGGAATGGGCCTTTCAGGTTTAAACAGTACAGATCCGGCAATGGAATCAGGTATACTGGTTACAGGCTCGGATGAACTGCAGGATACGGTGAAAATTGCCAGGATGAGAGGGATTATCCGAAGAGGAGTAGGAGATAGTTTCATGTGATATTACAGGTTAACGGCGGTTTACCTTGAAATGTAGTGAGAATCTGAAGATGAAAATCGGGAAAAATGTTGATTGTTTCATTTTTAGTGGTATTCAAGACGGGTTGCCTCTTTTTTTCGAGTCAGGTTTGTGTAGCAGTTCAGAAAAACTTAAAATATCAGCGAACACTAACCAGACGGATCAATGAAAAATTACAAAATCTATTTTTGGGCAATAACTTCTGCACTTGGGGGCTTTCTTTTTGGTTTCGATACTGCTGTGATCTCTGGAGGTGAGCAGAATATTCAGCTCATGTGGAGTCTGAGTGACATCATGATTGGCCAGACTGTAGCTATGGCACTTTATGGAACGATTATTGGTGCGATATTTGGAGGTATCCCGGCTCAGAGATATGGCCGGAAAATTTCTCTGATCTGGATTGCAGCTCTTTTTCTTATTTCGGCTGTAGGCTCAGCGCTTGCTCCGGGTGTTTATACGCTGATGATTGCCAGGTTTATTGGCGGACTCAGCATCGGGGCGTCGTCGGTGGTTGCGCCCATGTATATATCTGAGATTGCCCCCTCAGATCAGAGGGGTAAACTAACAGCACTGTTTCAGTTTAACATTGTGCTGGGTATTCTGATCGCCTATTTTTCAAATTTTCTGATCGGTACGGATGATATTGAGTCCTGGAGATGGATGCTTGGTGTGGAGGTGATCCCGGCAGTCATGTTTCTCGGTCTGGTGTTCACCCTGCCGGAGAGTCCGAGATGGCTTGTAGTTGCCAAAAACAGAATCGAAGAAGCAAAAAGAATTCTGCTGATCATCGATCCGGATAAAGCAGAGTCTTCATTAGCTGCGATCAAGGCAAGCGATTTAAATCCCGGAAAGACCACACCCCTATCGGAATTTTTCAGTAAACGCTACAAATTCCCGATCCTGCTGGCATTTTTGTTTGCATTTTTCAATCAGGTATCCGGTATTAATGCGATCATTTACTTTGCACCAAGAATTTTTGAACTGACCGGTCTGGGAGCGGAAGTTGCATTGTTATCTACTGTGGGGGTGGGTCTGATAAACCTTATCTTCACCATGCTGGGTCTTGTACTGATTGATCGTTTTGGAAGAAGATTCCTGATGTATATCGGATCCTTCGGGTATCTGATCTCCCTTTCAGCAATCGCGTATGCATTCTTCACCCAGACTTTTACAGGCTACACCATACCAATATTGATTTTTGTTTTTATTGCATCTCATGCCATTGGCCAGGGTGCTGTGATCTGGGTTTTCATATCTGAGATTTTTCCGAATTCCGTACGCTCTTACGGAAACTCTCTCGGAAGTAGTACACACTGGATCTTTGCAGCCCTGATTGCGGGTAATTTTGTGTATCTGGAGAGTCTGTTCGGTGGCGGACCCATATTTGCTTTCTTTGGGCTGATGATGCTGCTTCAGCTTCTTTTTGTCTGGAAGCTGATGCCCGAAACTAAAAACATCTCACTTGAAGAGATGGAAGTGAAGCTGGGTATAGGTGTGGATGAGCTTGAAAGAGTGGTGGACGCACCGAAAGAAAACGAATAAACCAGAAGAGTCCGTGAGGATGAAAAATTCCTCAGGACTCAGGTTTGTAAAGTGACTCTTCAATGGGTCTGTTCTCAATTCTTACGGCTTCATAAAATCTGGCAGCTTGAGTAGCGGGATCCTCTGAAGCAAGATTCATTAAGCCCTTTTCACGGTTATAGGTACGCTTCAGCTGTTCAGAAATCCAGCTTGATATATCCGGGGTATTTCCAAACTGATCGCCAAATGTGTCTGCCATGAAGGCTATTTCAAAACCGGGGGGGTTGTAAGGGAAAGCAAATTCGTTATCGCTTACCGCGTCAGCAAAAGGATCACTGAACGCATACTCAACTGTCTTTTTGAATGGTGTACTTTTCCAGAAAGGATGTTCCGGATAGATCTTGTAGAGCATTGAAAAAGCGTACATATTGAAGAGATGATAACCCACAGCTTTATGTCTGATCATTTTTCTTCTCTCTTTTGTTTCTAGAAGCATCCTCAAAATGTCACTTTTTTTCTCCTTAAGCGAATATCTGAAGAGCAGAGGATGATAGATCAGGCCGCTTGAATAGATTGCAAGGTGCCTGTTTAGCTGATTCATAAACCGATCCGTCTGTTTTTGGACCTTCTCAGAATGGTGAGCAAGTTGCGCTCCTGCAGCTGCAAACCAGAGCTGATGATTAAAGGTAACATCAAATGGGAGGTGCATTCCGTCGATATTTACTCTCATCCAGAGACCTCGCTGTTCATCAAAGGGGTGGAGTAAAAAAATCTCTTCTGCGAATCTCAGCCATTCCGGATTGTCTGTGAGCCTTGCGCCATAGATAAAAGGTTCGAGTGCCCAGGCCTGTCCAATCAGGCCGTTGCAGCTGTCCTTTTTCGGATTCGAACGACACCAAAAGGTAAAGCCAAGCGGACGTGCTTCTTTACTCTGAAGGAATTCCACAGCCCTGATTGCGGCTGTTTTGTACTTCGGGTCATCTGAAAGCTCGAACGCCCTCAAAAAAGTCATAGCCCAGTGAGCTGTGTTTCTGACGGGTGTTTCAGGATCTCTGTAGAGACCGTTGTGGCCGGCCGGCATCGCTCCGTTAGCCGATTGAAGCGTCAATCCGGAGGATGCTGTACGTAAGATTAATTCATTCAGGTTTCCTTTCATAGCAAAAATGAGCTGACAATTATGGCGATGAGATCCCTTTAATAGATCAATTTGATAAATGGGTCTGGACTTCCCGGATCACTGTTGATACGTAGTGATCCCAGGAGTTTCTTTCGAGCCATATTGAGTTATCTCTGTTCTGCGGGAGGGGTGATGTTTTCATTTTTGTAATGAGCTCTGAAATGGCTGACGTCGCTGAATCCGCGTCACCGGCTTCATACTCAACGGCCCATGGCCATCCCTCAGTCTGTTCCCGGAAGTTACCAAGATTTGGATAAACAACAGGTTTCTTATAGGAAATAGCGTGTGCAATCAATCCGGAGTTAAGTCCGCTCCGGTGTCCGAGAAATACTGCATCACTGGCAGCAAAGATTGCGGGTATTTCATTGTGGTTAACGTCACGAAACTCATCACTCTTCCGGAACAGGGAAGGGAATTTTCCCTGTAAATTTTGCTTGAACAATCTGATTGCTTTCTCTGTCCGGTTGGCAGGCGGGTTGGGTCCTATTGTGAAAAGAAAGGCGTTACCGTCGGAGAGTGAATGAAAAACATGTTGGATAAAATCGGGCCCTTTACTCTGTCTCTGTCTGCCAAAGTTTAGAAAAATCAGTTTGTCAGCCGGAAGCTTAAAAAGACTTTTAGCATCTTCATGATCAACTTCCACAAAAGGATAGGGGCCGTGTGGACAGATGATATGCTTCTTGTTAATTGCGCAATCAAAACTATCTTTCAGCAATCCGATAGATTTTTCACCGTGGTGTATTAGAATATCAGCTGCCTCAATCACGATTTTGTAGATATCTCTGTCAAAATCGCTCACATCTTTGTGCGGCAGCAGGTTATGTGCGGTATAGGCGATGGGGACATGATGTGTTTTAAAATAGTTGAGACGAGACCTGATGAGATCTGTGGAATCCTGATTCTGTTTCAATTGATGCCTCCATTTGTAGAGGGCTTCGGGCCAGTGGATATGAATGAAATCGGGCAGGAAATCGGAAAAAAGAAAATTTTGAACATCGAAAATTACCTGATGACCCTGTGTTTGATAGGCAGATGCGAGAAGTTCGATGTACTGATTGGATGCGTTGATTCTTTCTGTGATGAGAATATTCATGCAGGCAACATCAGGGATTTAATAAATTGTGGTAAGATAAAAAAACCCCTGATCTTAAATAATTCAGGATCAGGGGCTTTCAGTACCTCGGGCCGGGCTCGAACCGGCACTGGCATTTAAATACCAATTGGATTTTAAGTCCAACGCGTCTACCAATTCCGCCACCGAGGCATGGCAGGTTAAATGGAAATATACCATTCTAAAATGATCATCCACAACATCGAAATCAAAGGAAGGCAATCGTGATCTTCTCTTGCATAGATCACTTTGCTTCAATTATATTGAATCAAGTAAATCCAAAATTTAACAACTGTAACTATGATCATCCTGTTTGCGTTTCTGCTATTAATGAGTTCAATAGCATCAAGCGGTTCTGAAACTCCTGCAAATCAGGATGATATGAGGGTCATGTCATTCAATATTCGTTTTGATAACCCGAATGATGGCCCCAATGCGTGGCCCCATCGGAAGGATTTTGTGGCAAGTATGTTCCGCTTTCATCAGGCTGACATCGTGGGAACCCAGGAAGCATTGCACAATCAGCTTCTGGATCTTAAGACAATGTTGCCTGAATACAATTGGGTAGGCGTAGGAAGAGATGATGGGAAAGAAGCGGGTGAATTTTGCGCTATCTATTTCAAAACAGATCGTTTCACCTTGATTGAAGGTGACACTTTCTGGCTTTCTGAGACCCCTGAGGAGCCGGGAAGTATGAGCTGGGACACTGCGATTACCCGAATTGTTACATGGGCCCGTCTGCATGATAAAACGAATGACCGAAGATTTATCATTTTCAATACTCACTACGATCACAGAGGAGTTCAGGCCCGTGAGCAGAGCTCAGTACTGCTGATGAATCGGGTAAATGAACTTGCTGACGGTGATCCGGTCATTGTGATGGGTGATCTGAATGTAACAGAAGAGCAGATGGCCTACAGGATCCTTGCTGAACCGGAACTTCATCCCGGGGAGATGGTTCTCTTTGATGGTTTTTATCACTCCAGGTACGGACATCATGGTCCGGATACCACATGGAACGGATTCAATCAGATCGTACCAAACAGAAGAATTGATTACATATTTGTGAATCAGGGATTCAGTGTGATACAACACGGGATACTTGCGGATGTAAGAGATGGGCGATTTCCATCCGATCATCTTCCGGTACTTGCCGAGATCAGATTCTCCGACTGAACATTTTAAAAAGCGGGGGTTAATGTGGGTAACCGTCAGGGTTTTTTTGCTGCCAGTTCCAGGCATCACGGCACATATCATAGAGATCTTTCTCTGTACTCCATCCGAGTTCTCTTTTCGCTTTTGAGACATCTGCAAAGCATGTGGCAGCATCACCGGGCCTTCTCTCAGTAATCTCATAGGGTATTTTCAAACCTGTTGCTTTTTCAAAAGCATTGATTACTTCAATCACACTGGAGCCGCTTCCTGTCCCGAGGTTATAGACGTGCAGCCCTTTTTCACCTGATATCTTTTCAAGAGCTTTCAGATGTCCCTTGGCCAGATCTTTAACATGTATGTAGTCCCGTACTCCGGTACCGTCTTTGGTTGGGTAGTCATTGCCAAAAACACGCAGTTTCTCTCTTTGTCCGACGGCCACCTGAGTAACAAAAGGCATCAGATTGTTGGGGATACCATTTGGATCCTCACCAATCTCCCCGCTTTCGTGAGCACCAACCGGATTGAAATACCGAAGAAGTGCAATTTTCCATTCGGGATCAGACTGATAGAGATCCCTCAGAATATTTTCTATGATCAGTTTGGTTGCGCCGTAGGGATTCACAGCCTTAAGCGGGTTCTCTTCTGGAATGGGTGAAGATTCCGGGTCGCCGTAAACTGTTGCTGAAGAGCTGAACACCAACTGTTTGAGACCTGCTTCGATCATACATTCGCAGAGATTAAGGGTGCCGGCTACGTTATTCTGATAATAGAGAAGAGGTTTTTCAACGGATTCGCCAACGGCTTTCAGTCCGGCAAAATGAATAACGGCATCAAATCTTTGATCGCGAAAAAGCTTTCCAAGGGATTCCTTGTCAAGCAGATCAATTTTGTGAAACTCAATGGTACGGCCGGAAAGTTTTTGAACACGTTCGAGAGATTCTCTGTTACTGTTTGAAAGGTTGTCAAACACGATGACTTTGTACCCTGCCGACAGGAGTTCAAGCACGGTATGGCTTCCGATGAAACCGGCTCCCCCTGAGACTAATATCTTTTGCATCTGTTATTTCGTTCTAATGGAATATTTGACGGGTGATAAAAAGTAAAGAGTATGGTTTTTATGCGGGTTATTCTACCATTGCTTCCAGTTCCGAGATCAGTTCCAAACAGTAATGATCCATTTTTTCTGCATGATGATTGATAACTGCCTGCTCCTTCTCAGCTTCGAGAATTAATTTTGCCTCTTCATACAGTTCTAAAAGCCCGAATAGGTTCATCATCTGAGCCACAGGCTTTACTTTATGGCCTGTTGCACGAAGTTTGCTTACATCCCTGCTTAAAAAGTGAAGTGAGAAATTGTCTTTAAACTCAGTAAATGAAACAATTGACACTTTAATAAACTCCTGCATATAGTCGCCATCTCCGTAAAGAAGGCTTTTGATAATCTCCTTATCCACCAAAGGTTTTTCGTATTCCATACAAATTAGTTTACCGGTTTATTGAGTCCGTGAGGAATTGGCTTTCCATGTTCATCAAGATGAACGAAAACAATTTTTTCAATTTTAATAATTGGTTGAAGCGTAAATTTATGACGAACTTCGCACCGTACAGTGATTGATGTTCGTCCAAATGCTACAGTCTGCATTCCGATCTCAATAATATCGCCCAATTTGGCTGAACTGACAAAATCGATTTCGGACATAAACTTTGTGGCGATATTTCCTTTGCCAAGCTGACAGATCACATAAATTGCCGCCTCTTCATCAACCCATGATAAAACAGAGCCCCCAAAAAGGGTACCGTGAGCATTCAGATCCTCGGGTTTGATCAGTTTTCGGCTGAAAAACCTCATTTCCGGGTATATATCGGGCATAGTAGATTGAAGAATTTAGATTGAAATGATCAAATCAAAGATAACCCCGTTTGACGTCCCAAAAAAGAAGATTGAGAAAAGTGACAGAAATTCAAAATAAGCCTGACAGCAAAAATTTAATACTACAGTAATATAAAAGGGAGGGCAGAGCATTTATATTGCTACTGCTTATTCAAGCGAACTATCGACAATCAAATAACGGTAAAAAGGCTTCCATGACAGGGAGTCTTTTTTTATTGCCAGCTTTTAGATTGTATTCGGGCAGATCCTGCTTGTACATGGAGGGCGAACAGAAATCAGAATGAATTGCGAAATTCATCATGAAATATTCTCTTAAATGACGTAGCTTTGAGCTGTTGAAATTTAAGTGAATTAACTGCAGATTCTTCCCATTGCCAAGCATATCAATCATAGCCCTTATTTTAGCAGTTCTCGTTTCGAATTATTTCTTTACGAAGTGGTTTATACGGTATGCCAAGGTAAAGAGAATTACAGATTATCCGGTTGAGAGAAGCTCTCACTCTGCTCCAACTCCGAGAGGCGGAGGATTTGGATTTGTATTGTTTATCTTGTTGGGTCTTTTGATTGTAGGCCTGAGGAACAGGGAACTGTTAGACCTTGCATACATAATTTTTCTTTCCACACTTTTTTCCATGTCGTTGCTTGGGTGGATGGATGACCGTAAGGATTTGTCCAGGAAAATTCGCTTCGGTACACAGATTATGTTGGCGGCTATGATTATTTATTTCGTAACCGGGTTCAGTGAGTTTGCTCTTCCATTCACCGGAACGGTTCACTTAGGTCTTTTTGGAGTTTTGATTGGAATAATCTGGTTGACAGGCGTGACAAATATCTACAATTTCATGGATGGGATCGATGGTCTTTCATCAGTTCAGGCCATTGGAGCCGGTTTTGGATGGTCACTCTATTTTTATCTCTCTGGGGAGCCGGTCCTTTTTTCTATGAGTTTCATGGTGATAGGTGGTGTAGCAGCTTTTCTGTTTTTCAACTGGCCGCCTGCTAAAATATTCATGGGGGATGTTGGCAGTTTATTCCTGGGGTTTCTTTTTGGTGCGCTTCCATTTTATGCCACCTATTATTCTTCAAACGTCACATTGACAGAAGCGATCTGGGTTGGAGCTCTTCTGCTTTGGCCTTTTCTGTTTGACGGAGCCTTTACTATTGTGAGAAGATATAGTAATGGTGAGAATATATTCGAAGGACACCGCTCTCATTTATACCAGCGGCTGCATATTCAGGGTTGGTCTCATAAGAAAATAACTCTGCTTTACAGTGTCTTTATCCTTATCTCTGTAGTTTCAGCCATTCTGTTCACTGTTGGCAGCGATTTGATTCAGTTAATTACGCTCTCTTTTCTGATATCCGGTTCATTTGGATTTGCATGGACAGTAAGCCGGCTTGAAGATTCCAACACAGCTTGAGACAATCCCCATTTTCCATTTCTTTAGTTTTGCTAACTGACGTATCTTTGATGTTTATATTAAAAGAAATTGGAAACCGTATTTTCCAGATTACGGCTCAAATGTAACTATGGAAGCCTCTTTTTTGGTTTATTCAACCGCTGTCAGGCTCATGGTTACTGCAGTGTTGTATCAGACAAATAGCACAGGTTATTCAAGTCTCTCTATTCACAGTAAAAAATCAAAATCTTTGAAATGGAAATAGAAGAATTACTTCACAAGATCAGCAAGAAAGAATATAAAGTCGGAGTTATCGGGCTGGGGTATGTAGGTCTGCCTTTAATGTGGACTTTCCACGAAAATGAAGTTCCTGTTCTTGGGTTTGATATTGACAGCTTCAAAGTGGACTGTGTCAATAAAGGAATTACCTACATAAAGCACCTGGGTGAAGATAAGATGTCCCTGCTCGCTTCCTCAGACAGATGTGAGGCCACTACAGATTTTACCAGACTTGCCGAACCGGATGCGCTGCTGATGTGTGTCCCAACTCCATTGAGCACCCAGAGAGAACCGGATATGGAATATGTTGTAAAAACAACAGAATCTGTGTCAAAATATCTCAGAAAAGGGCAGATGGTAATACTTGAATCAACTACCTGGCCGGGTACTACGGAAGAGTTGATTATACCGATACTGGAAAAGAACAGTGGATTGAAAGCCGGAACAGACTTCTATGTAGCCTACAGCCCGGAGAGGGAAGATCCGGGAAATGTCAATTTCAATACCTCAAAAATTCCAAAAGTTGTTGGCGGGCATGGGGATGACGCACTAAGACTTGCCTGTGCACTTTATGATACATCCATTGTTGAAACAGTCCCGGTAAGTGACACCAAAACTGCCGAGGCGGTGAAACTGACGGAAAATATTTTCCGGTCTGTCAACATCGCCCTGGTGAATGAACTCAAGGTTGTTTATGCTGAAATGGGTATTGATGTCCATGAAGTTCTGGACGCTGCGGCTACGAAACCTTTTGGATTTATGAAGTTTACTCCGGGCCCTGGATTAGGCGGCCACTGCATTCCGATTGACCCATTTTATCTTACCTGGAAGGCACGTGAATTTGAGCAGAATACCCGCTTTATTGAGCTTGCCGGCCAGATAAATACATCAATGCCAAAATATGTGGTTCAACGAACGATTGAAGCACTCAATTCGCATAAAAAGCCGATCAACGGAAGCCGGTTATTGTTGATTGGTCTGGCCTACAAACCTGATGTGGATGATGACAGGGAGTCACCAACTTACAAACTGATGGATTATTTCAGTGAACTGGGCGCTGATATCGAATATTATGATCCTTTTGTACCTGTAATCAGGGAGACAAGAGAACATGCGCACTGGGCAGGTAAAAAATCGGTTCAATGGGATAATGAAACGATTTCAAGTTTTGATGCGGTAATCATTTCCACAAATCATTCGGAAATTAATTATGAGGAACTGTCTGATTGGAGCTCATTAATCGTTGACACGCGAAACGCAGTGAAAACTGTAAGTGACACTCATAAATTGTGGAAAGCATAATGTTGAATCGATTGAGTAACACATACATTGCTCGTTATCCGCCCGTGAGACTCTGCATTATTTCCGTATAGCTTAGGCCAGATAGAACACTCTCCGGGAAAACTGAATGGGATGTTCAAAAAGCATTAATCAGAGATATATCAGTAAATGAAAGTTTTTATTACAGGAACAGCGGGCTTTATCGGATACCACCTCACAAAGAAACTTCTGGGTGAGGGATATGAGGTTTTGGGCCTCGATAATGTTAACGACTATTATGATGTTCGCTTAAAGACAGATCGTCTGTCGGATTGTGGTATTTATCGCATGGAGCAAGGCAGTATCACAAAAAGCGATACGGATGAAAAATACAGCTTTCTAAAAGCTGATCTTGGAGACAGCGATCGCATCAGTGATCTCTTTGAGAAGGAGAAGTTTGATGTTGTTATTAATCTTGCTGCACAGGCGGGTGTTCGTTACAGTCTTGAAAATCCGCAGACATATATTGACAGCAATATCACGGGGTTTTTAAATATTCTGGAAGGTTGCAGACATAATGGAATTAAACATCTGATCTATGCCTCATCCAGCTCTGTTTATGGTTCAAATACTGAGATGCCTTTTAGTACGAATGACAGAGTGGATAATCCGGTGAGTCTCTATGCTGCATCCAAAAAGTCGAACGAACTGATGGCGCATACATACTCACATCTTTTCGGCATACCAACCACGGGTCTGCGGTTTTTTACAGTTTACGGGCCCTGGGGGCGGCCGGATATGGCACTGTTTTTATTTACAAAAGCTATGATTGAAAAAAAACCGATCGATGTCTATAACTACGGTGAGATGGGAAGGGATTTCACATTTGTAGGTGATATTGTTGAAGGTATTTCAAAGCTGATCCCAAAAATTCCGGGAACTTCTATGGGGCTTAAAAATAGTGCTCAGTCCGAAAAAGTCTCCGTTCCATACAATCTGTTCAATATTGGTTATGGAAGCCCTGTCAAACTATTGGATTTTATTAAGGAGATTGAAAAGAATCTTGGATATAGTGCTCAAAAAAATTTAATGCCCATTCAGCCAGGTGATGTGCCAAGAACCTGGGCCGATGTGGAAGATCTTTTTGAATTGACTGATTTCAGGCCAAAAGTATCCGTAGAAGAGGGGGTCAGGCTTTTTATTGAGTGGTTTAAAGACTATTATAGACTGTAACAGTCGCAGTTGTAACGTGATATTTTACATATGGAAGAAAGTTGGATTTGATACCGGTTGAATCTGTTTTTATTAATTCTTCTATGGACTGAGATCAATTTTTTATAAATGGTAAAAAAATTAAATACATACAGAGATCTTTTAAAATTTTTACTGGAGATTTCAGTATGGTCTCTGATTACTGTGTTTGCATTTTTCCTTCGCTTTGACGGGTTCCCGGAAGAGTATCGGGAAGCCTTGTTATATACGTTCTCCATTCTGTTTGTGATAAAGATCATGACTGTTTATGCGTTTGCCACTCACAGGCAATCCTGGCGGAATACAGGTTTTACCGATCTGGTTACACTGCTTAAGTCTGTTTCATTCGTCTCTTTTTTGTTTTTTGCTGGTGTAATTCTGACTAGGGAAACCCTGAGAATCCCAATCTCGATTCCGGTCATCGAATTTATACTCTCGCTCCTCATACTTTCAGGTATTCGGGTTGTTACCCGATATACGAAAGTTTACCGAAGCTCTGTGTTTAAACCTGAGGTTGAGATTTCAAGAGTGCTGATAGCAGGTGCCGGAGAGAGCGGAAATATGGCGGCAAGAGAGATGTTCCGGCATCCGGAAGCCGGAATGAAGCCGGTGGCATTTTTGGATGATGATAAATCCAAACACGGGCAAAAATTTCTTGGTTTACCGGTTTTGGGAAGTATGGAGAAGATGGGTCACGTTATTCAATCCTATCAGATAGATGAAGTGCTGATTGCGATGCCTTCTGAGTCAGGGCAAGTCATTCGTCGCATTGTGGATTTAGCAATCAAGACCGGTGTAACCTACCGAATTATTCCGAGTATTTATGATCTGATACGGGGGAAGGTGACGATCAATCAGATAAGAAATGTTGATGTTGAGGATTTGTTGCGCCGCAAACCAGTTACATTGAATACAGCATTAATCAGAAATTACCTCAAAGGAAAAATCATCATGGTGACCGGAGCAGGGGGCTCTATAGGTTCTGAAATTGTTAAGCAACTCTGCAAGTACAACCCCAAACATCTCATACTCATTGGAAGAGGTGAAAACAGTATATACACACTTGGACAGGAACTGGATCACTACTATCCGGAAGTGGACTATTCATTACAGATCGCTGACATACGGGATTACTCAACAATGGAGAAAATCTTTGCACAGAAAAAACCTGATGTTCTGTTTCATGCTGCAGCACATAAGCATGTTCCGTTAATGGAAGAAAATCCGGATCAGGCTGTATTCAATAATGTGGAGGGGACCAGAAATCTGGTAAATCTGAGTCTTGAGTATGGGGTCAGCTATTTTGTAAATATTTCAACGGATAAAGCTGTGAATCCCACTTCGATTATGGGTGCAACCAAAAGGGTATCAGAACAGATTGTCCAGTGGGGTGCATCTCAGACAAGAAATGGAGAGGTTTTTGTTTCAGTGCGATTTGGAAATGTTCTTGGCAGCAGAGGCAGTGTGATTCCGAAATTTAAAAATCAAATCCGTTATGGTGGACCCGTTACGATCACGCATCCGGAAATGATTCGTTATTTTATGACAATACCTGAGGCCTCACAGCTTGTATTGCAGGCGGGTGCCCTGGATATGAACGGATCGGTTTTTGTTTTGGATATGGGAGAGCCGGTCAGTATAGAAAAAATGGCAAGAGATCTCATTAAGCTGTCCGGTCTCGAGCCGGACAAAGACATTGCCATCGAGTATTCGGGAATCAGACCGGGTGAAAAGCTTTATGAAGAACTTTTGACTGCTGAAGAGGGGACGGATGTCACCCAGCATGAGAAAATATACGTTGCCAGAAGCATTGACAATCTTAAAAATTTATCTGAAAAGCTGGATCATCTGCACAATACAGCCAAAAAAGGGGATAAAGAGCAGATTAAATCTGCGATCCATGAACTTGTTCCGTCTTTTCGTTATCATTCAAAATTGAAAGCAGAGATTTAAGTTTTAAAGTGAATCATTCTTGAGATGAAGAAATAGATGCATCTCTCAGGCCGGCAATAAATGAGATCTTGAAACATAATGTTTTTAATTGAGTTGATACCTCTGTAATAGAAAAAAGCTGAAACTATGAATAAGCCATCATCTGATGAACATGCCGGATCGGTGAAACGAAGGGAGTCATTTGATGAATATGTTTTGATCCCCTATCAGGAAAAATCGGGGAATGATCATCAGGTACTGGATCTTCTTAAGATCATCAAAGAACTCTGGATAAAGAGACTTCAGATAGCGATCGTAGCAGGAGTGGTTTTTGGCATTGGTTTGTTCATTTATACTACAAGTGACAGAATTTATTATTCGGAGTCAAAACTTATGCCGGAAGCAACGGGGCAGTCTCAGATGAGTCAGCTCTTCCAGGCTGCGGATAACCTTTTTGGAATTCAGCGAAGAGCTGCAGAAGAAGAAGATATTCGCGTAGCACTCTATCCGTTCATAGTGGAGAGCCTGCCGTTTCAGATCGAATTGATGCAGCAGGAAGTTTACTTCAGTGATATTGGCCAGACAGTAACCATTTTTGACTATTACAATTATCATTATTCTCCAGGCCTGTACGTACGGTTGAAACAGTTTCTTTATGATTATTCATTTGGACTGCCTGCTACTATACGAGGTATTTTCAGTTCCGGTACTGATGAAGAAGTAGCGCCGGTCGATTTCACTCACTTCACAACTTTTGATGATGCATTTGTATTGGATAGCAGGATTCGCAGGGTCGCAGAAACTCTGAGATCCTTTATAAACATTACGAGAGACCCTCAGTCAGGGTTGGTCAGTATCGGTGTTTCAGCTCCGGATGCATCGGCAGCAGCAGCCATGGTGAATCTGGTGAAGAATCAGCTTCAGGAGTATGTAGTCGAGTATCGTACTGAAAAGGCATTGACTAACCTTCAGTTTATTGAAGAGCAGTTTGAAGAGGCAAAGGTAACATTTCAGGCAGTTCAGGATTCATTGGCTGAATTTCAGGAAAGAAATCAAAATATCAACAGACCAACAATTACCGTTCAGCAGCAGAGACTGGAATCGGAATTTGAGATGGCATTTACGTTGTATAACAATCTTGGAAGAAGATTTCAGGAAGCAAGAATTACTGTACAGGAAGAGACCCCCGTATTCCGGGTTCACGAGCCTGCCACAGTGCCTACCAGACCTGCAGAACCCAAGGCAACCCGTATTTTGGCAGGATCAGTATTTGTGGGCTTTTTTTTGGGTGTTGCTCTATTCTATTTGAGGCGTGGATACCGAAAGTTCAGGGTTCAATTCGAAAAAAAAGAAATTGACACAGATTCTTCATCATTTTGAAAATATTTGACAGTATTTCCTATTATTTAAGTGTTTATAAACGTTTTATAGGGCGAAGAATCTATCTGGTATTTGCATTGACAGCGGCAGCAGCTGTTACCGAGGGATTTGGTATTACACTGATACTTCCACTGATTGAGGCAGCTGATGCCGGCGACGGAGATATCGATAGTGGTTCATTTGCCGTTCGGTTTCTCTATTCGATTCTGAATACCCTGGGAATCTCTGCCTCTGTGGTTGGCATCCTTGTATTTATAGGAGTCATATTTATTGGCAAGGGAATCATCAAATTTCTGGAGGGAGGGTACTCGAGCTATTTGAGAGCTCAACTGATGCGTGAAATCAAATCGAAGATGTTCAACGCATACAGGGAGATGGATTATTACTACTATGCGCACAACAATACAGGTCATTTTATCAATGTAATTAATGGTCAGGTCAACAATTTTTTAAGAACCTTTGATACTTTTACCCGGTTTTTAAAAATGATCATCATCAGTGTTTCTTATCTCTCAATAGCCTTTCTGATCGCCTGGAATTTTGCATTAATGGCCATTGGTATCGGAGTTGTACTGCTATTTCTCTTTAAGGCACTCAATAAATATGTTCAGGATCTTTCGCGGAAAACGGCGCATGAAGAGAGTATTCTCAGCACCTTTCTTGTCCAGACGATTCAATCTTTTAAATATCTGACCTCCACAAATCAAATGCAGCATCTGAAGGGCGGAATCATGGAAAGCATCAGAAAGCTCTCCAACTATATGTTCAGACAGGGTGCTGCCAGTGCATTTACTGAAGCGATAAGAGAACCTGTATCGGTAATTTTTCTGCTCTTTGTCATCATTCTTCAGGTCATGATCTTTAATTCACCTATCGCTCCGATTTTTGTAGCCCTTCTTCTTTTTCATCGGGGGATGCAGCACATGATTGGAATTCAGGATGACTGGCAGCGAACAATGGAAAAAATCGGATCTCTTGAGATGGTGGTGGATGAGTTTGAAAAACTTGACCGGAACAGGGAAATGAATGGCACTACTGCCCTGTCAGATCTCTCCAAAGGAATTCGATTAGAAAATGTATGGTTTAAGTACGAGGATAAACAGCACCATGTGTTAAGGGATATCTCTGCAGAGATCCCGATCAACAAGATGATTGCCATTGTAGGTGAATCGGGAGCCGGTAAGTCAACACTGATCGACCTGCTGACTCTGCTCTTGAGACCTAAAAAAGGAGAGGTATATATCGATGATATCAATGCAAAAGAGATTGATGTACATTCCTGGCGCTCTCAAATCGGTTATGTGTCTCAGGAAACGGTTGTATTTGATGATACGATCGCAAACAATATCTGCCTTTGGAAGGGTGATTATAATAACGACAATGAGGTCAGAGAAAGGGTTCAGCAGGCCGCCAAGAGAGCCTATGCTGATGATTTCATTACTGAGATGAGTGAGGGCTATCAGACTGTAGTTGGAGACCGGGGAGTCCGTCTTTCCGGGGGGCAACGTCAACGACTCTTTATTGCCAGAGAACTGTTCAAGAATCCAAATCTGCTGATTTTGGATGAGGCAACAAGTTCATTGGATACAGATTCGGAACGATTTATCCAGAAAAGTATCGACTCCCTGAAAGGTGCTATGACTGTCGTGATCATTGCACACAGGCTCTCAACCATTAAGAATTCAGACCTCATTTATGTCATTGAAAAGGGAAGGATTATTGAAAGCGGCACGTATGATGATCTTGCTCTGGACACTTCATCAAGATTTTCAAAAATGATACAAATTCAGAGTTTATAAACCGTTTTGAACCGGAATCGGCCACGATTAAACGATAAGATTTGGAATTAAATCAGTCACGAAGGTTCTATTTGTTGCCGTAATCGTGAATCCGCAGCCAGCCACTTTTCAGATGAAAGAAGACACACTTGCCATTCTGATTCCTGCTTATAAACCAGACTTTTTAAGAGAAGCGATAGAAAGTATTCTTGGGCAATCCAATCAACATTTTATTCTCTATATATTCGATGATGCCAGTCCACATGAACTGAATGAAATAGTCCGGGATTATTTAAATACTCCGAATGTTATCTATCATCGTTTCAATGAGAATCTCGGACAAAACTCGTTAACAAAGCAGTGGCAAAGATGTATTGAATTTACGAAGTCGGAACCGTGGATATGGCTTTTTTCAGATGATGATCTGATGGGGGAGCATTGTGTTGAATTTTTTTACAGTGCGCTAAAAAAATATACAGATGCTGATATTTTCCGTTTTAAATCACAGAAAATATCTGTGAGTGGAGAAATTCTGAAAGAGAATGAGTTTCATAATCCGCTGACTGCGCAAACTTTTCTTCAAAAAAAATTATCCTATGATGAAGAAAGCTACATGGTGGAGTCTCCATTCAGAAGATCTCTTTTCTATGAAATCGGAGGATTTCCTGAACTGCCGCTGGCATGGGCAGCGGACGATCTCTTTTATGTTAAAATGTATAACAGAGGCAAAGCCATAGCCATTTCTGATGAAGTAGTGAAGTGGAGGTACAGCAATGAAAATGTGTCTGGAAAGAAGAGCAGGGAATCGGCCGGAAAGAAAATGGAGGCGTCATTGATTTTTGTCAATGAAATAAGGAAGGAATCAAAAGGTTCCTGCAGGCTTATTCCTGAAAACCTGCCCGATTTGTGGTACATTCGTCAAATTCGGTCACTTACTAACCAGCTATCCCTTTTTGATGAATTCAGGGCTCTGTATAATCTGAGGGGTGGTTTGGAAAGCTGGATCCATTATCTGGCCATGAAGTGGCAAAGAGTGAGATTCAGACCATGGTGAATAAAGTACTGATTATTAGTCCGGTCCCTCTGTTTCCCGTTTATTCCGGTAACAGAAAAAGAATATATGCAATTTGTCGCAGCCTCATGCAGATGGGTTATTCCATTGATTTTTTTTATACCGGATTTGAGAAGACACTCTCTGATGAGCATAAAAATTTTATAAACGGCCGTGTTCTGGAGCATTCAGTTAACCGGAATCATGGGTTACTGAAAGAGTTAAAAATCCGGTTAAACGAGATCTGGAACGGTCTGTTCATGAGGGCTGATTTTATAAAAAGAGTAATTTTTGACGGGTTTGATTCAGGCAGATACAACCACTCTTTACATGAGTACAAGAGCGTTAGAAAAGTACTGCTCCTGCAGAAGCAGCTCTCTTTATCAAAATCTGATTACAGCGCTGTTATTGTGAACTATGCGGTCTTTACACATTATTTTTCGCTATTTGATTCAGAAGTAGTGAAGATCGTGGATGCCCATGACAAGCTTACAGACAGATATAAAATTTTCCTCTCCAAAGGGGGGAAACCTTCAACCTGGTTTAGTTTGAGGTATACTGATGAAATGAGAGCTCTGAGGCGTGCAGATATCCTCTGGGCAATTACAGATGAAGAGGAAGAGTATTACAGGGGCATGCTCAGCGATACAGAGATGAATATCATGACGCTCGGACATATTCAGCCTTTTCAGAAGGCTGTCAAGCTCTGCGGGAGCAAGACGATTTTAATGGTAGGATCTGATAATCAACTGAATATATCCGGCTTTTACTGGTTCTATGAAAGAGTTTGGAAAACAATAAGAAACAGCCTGCCTGGGGTCCGGATTTTGGTTGCGGGTTCTATATGCAAAAAGTTACCGGATTTCGCGAAAGAAGATGGAATAGTACTCTACGGCTCCTATAACACTGAGGATGAAATTTTCACTAAGGCAGATCTGTGCATCAATCCAATGCAGGAGGGAACCGGGCTCAAAATTAAAACCGTTGAAGCTCTTTCATTTGGCAAGCCAGTATTGAGTGCCTTGTCGGGTGCTGCCGGTCTATCTGCATTTCGGGATAAAGGTTTAATTTGTTCAGATGATCCTGATTTCTGGAAAAAAACACTTACGGAGATTATGATGGATGATGAAAAATTAAAAGCTTTAGTCATTTCTCTGGAGGAACAGGTAAAAGTCTATTATCAAAAAAATCTGAAAGCAATCAGTCATTCTCTGCCGCATAAAGAAGATGGAGACCATAATTAATAACAGCGTGGCATCCCTGCCATTTTTTTCAGTCGTGGTTCCCTTTAAAGGGAATCTGGAGCAGGTAAATAATCTGATTATACATCTTGAACGCCAAAAATATCCCGCAACTCATGTTGAGGTTATACTCATTGACAATGGATCAGATGATCCGTCCGACTACCCGAAATCTGAGAAAATAAATCTCTCTTTTTTGAGTGAACAAAGATATGCTGATAGTCCTTATTCAGCCAGAAACAGGGGAATTGAGGCGGCTGCAGGCGATGTTGTGGTGTTTACAGATGCAAATTCATATCCTGATTCCGGTTGGCTTCAGGAGGCGGCAAATATGCTGATCCATTCGAAATGTGATCTGCTTGCCGGCGCAGTTAAATTTAGTTTTGGTGAGAAGGTTACCTCAGCCAAAATTGCAGATTCAATCATATCCATTCAGATGAAACGGTCAGTGTTGGAACGGAAGGTGGCCTACACTGCAAATCTCTTTGTCAAAAAAGAAGTTTTTTCCAAAACCGGTTTATTTGAGGAAGGTGCACGTTCAGGTGGAGATGTCCGGTTTTGCAAAAAGGCGGATTCCGAAGGATATTCAATAACATACTGTGAGAAAGCTGTAGTCTTTAAAGAGGCAAGATCATACGGGGCGCTGTTCAATAAGAAGATCAGGACAGGAAGGGGATACTATTACACATGGATTACCGAAAAGAGAGCTGGTGAAAAATGGTACAGCAACTTTTTACGCGTGCTGAAACCGCAAGGTTTTTTTGCGCTGAAAGCTCATGATCGGATAACACTTTCGAACATATTCCTAGTCTGGATAATCATCTATACAGCCCGCATAGCAGAACAAATTTCATTTATCCGCGAATATTACAGAAACCGGTAGAGACCGGAAATGGGTTCTTTTAGTGACATCCTGTTTTTAGTTTCGATATAAAGATCTCCTGCAAACAAGATTCAAGGCTGATTAATCAAGGTCATTTTTCTGGTTCTTCTTTGACCGTTTGAAGATAAGCTATATAAATAGACACCTGAAGAGAGCCCGGTAACATTGAGTGATAGTGTATGGCTTCCGCTCTTTCGATTCTCGTGATGCAGGGTTTTTATCCATCTTCCGTTTATGTCAAAAAGATCGATTTTGATCCAACTTTCATGATCCAAAGAAAAGTAGATTGTTGTACTGTTCCTGAAAGGATTCGGATAGTTTTGATCCAGAAAAAAGCTGACTTCCTTGGTGATTTCAGGGAAAACGAAACCGGACAGATTCAGATATCTTACAAGAGCTTCGATGAAATAGTAATCGGCATAGCTGGTACCGATATTTCCCTGTCCCCTGTGGCGGGTTGATTTTTGAAGGATTGAACTGATTCCGTTTGCGGAAGAAAAATAGACTGGTGAAGAGAGTGAGCCAAGAATATTGACTGCGGATTCGAAATAGAAGGTGTTATCAGTAACTGTGTACAGTTCCAGCATTGCTGAAGATGCAATGGCTGATGCTGAAGCATCTTTTGTTCGGACAGAAGGGACTGGCTCAAAAAAATCATAGGGCGGTACAAAATCATCAGGCAGCTGATCCATAAAATAGTTTGCTGCATCTATCGCAGCATTTAAAAACCTGTTCTCTCCGGTGTATCTGTAGATCATCGTAAATCCATAGATAGCCCAGGCCTGACCGCGTGACCAGACATGAAAATCTCTGCAACCGGGAGAGTTGCGGTCACAACCCTGGGTCGTAAATTTGTCCAGAGGTTTTCCCTGATTATCAAAATCTACGATGTGATAGGTGCTTCCATCTGCTCTCATATGATGCCTGAGCGAAACGTCTGCATGAGAAAGAGCCATATCATACCACTCCTTCTTGCCTGAGAGTCTGGACGCTTCAAACAAAAGCTCGAGATTCATCAGGTTATCTATAATCACAGGAAAATTGCGGTCTTTCATCCAGTCCCACGATTTAATGGCACCAATACGGGGATCATAGCGTTCAGACAAAACAGATGCGGCGTGCAGAATCATGTGATAGTGTTCTCTGTTTTCGAGCAATCTGTATGCATTTCCATAACTCGAATAGATCCGAAACCCGGTGTCGTGATCACTTCTGATATTGGCGGCACGTTCGAGATCCAGGGTCCACTCGAGTGCATATTCCTTCCATACCTGATTTCCGGTCAGTTGAAACATGTACCACATCGTTCCTGCAAAAAAGCCACTTGTCCACTCTTCTCTTCTCAGAAAATCAGTGTCCCACTTTCCTGTTAGCCGATCCGTGTGACCCGGATGAAGGCTTGGATTGAAATTTAGTTCCTGGAGAGTATTTAATAGTTTTATTTGTGATTGGGAAATAATGCGTTCCGTCTCTAAAGAAGAAGAAGAAGGCCCATTAAACTTGTTCTGGGCTGATATTTGAGAAGAGGTAAAAAAGAAAAAAGTGAGATAAAGACAGGGAATGCGGAAGATTCGGAAAGATCGCATGACTATTCAGGATGGGACTTATTTTTCAGCTTCCGCGATCATAGCGAGAGATGGATAAACCAGTGATATCACAGGATCATTACAACCAGAATTAAGAAGATCTCTGGCCGCTTGATCATAAGTATCAGAATTAAATGCAACTGCTGCTGGCTTTAATACTTTCAAATATTGACAATTGTCGAAATCACCACTTGTTCTGAAAAAATCTCCGGCAGATTCCCCTTCTAGGTAGCTGACAATCACATCCAGTGCAGGCTTGATCCCTCCATAATTCTCAGTATCAAGTACCGGCCAGTCTCTGTCAACCGCATCACGATTTTTACGAATCATGGCGATCTGCATGAACCCTTTCAGATTGAAGTAGTAATAGTGCTGAGATAACACTCTGTTTTCAAACTTCTGCTTTCCCCTGTCATCAAATTGGAGTGCAATTTTTCTGGAAACCGGCTCGATATAGCGGTTAGAATCTAACTTATCATCTTGTTCAGTAAATCTGAAATAGATCGCTTTCTGTGCATCCAGCCATGTAGAAATATTGTTACACCAGGAAGGGTCACAAAAAGCATCCGGATTATAGTTTGAAGTCACCCAGCTGCCAAATCTGTAAAACCATCTTTTTAGTTGAACATGCATATTACTGGTCCAGTAGGGGCTGTCGTACAGCAATGAGACAGATTCAATAATCCGTATAAGATCGTTGGCATCTATAATTCCCTGAGCTGAGCCGGTATTTACATTTTTAGCAACCTGAGCATGGTTCATATTGGGATTCATGCGGGTTGTTTCCTTAAAAAACCAGTTTTGAATCAATTTTGATGCCTTTTCAGCATAAGATTCATTCTCTGTAAAAAAGTAAGACAGTGAGAGAACGTAGACAGAGAAGGATAGATCTGCCAGTCTGGGTCTGTCGTAGTTGTAGATTTCAGGATTTGTAATTCCATCCCGACTAACCGTGTAAGCCCCTGTAGAATCCGGGAAAAGATATCGGGCAATACTCATGTAGTCATGAAGATTTCCACTGGGTGGTATGGAGGATTTATCGGTTACAAATTGAAAATCATCCCTGGATAAAATACGGTCTGCACCATTAAGAAGGACCTGAAGTTCCCGCTGAATAACGGGGTCTTCGGAATTATCTTTGACAATCTCAAGGTGTGAAATGTCAATAATATACGGACCGTTATTCGATCCCGTGAAATCAGGGATTGATTCAGAATGAGGGTCCGTACATGAAATCAGAAAAATGGAGCTTAACACAAGCCACTTTACCGATTGCAACTTTCTATAAAAATGTGATGAGATTTTAATCATCAATTCTCCTTAGTGTAACATCGTTATACATTCTGCCATGAAGAGCCATAAAGACGATCTCATAATCAAAATTTACGCAAAATTCATTCACAGCTTCAACCACTCCATACTTGGTTAAATCAGATGATCCAAAAAAAATATAGTCGTTCAGTGAGATGAGACCTGAAGGACTCAATTTCTCATGAGCAGCCATCAAATCCTTTTTTACGCCGTGGTATTGATGATCACCATCAATGTAAATCCAGTCGAAATACTGATCGGGCATGGAGAGAAGAGCAGCTGAGGAATCACTGTGATGAACCTGCACTTCTCCTCTATCAATTTCCCCGGAAAATTTGTCCAGGGCAATTTGAATTGATTTAGAATCAATATCAATTAAATGCAACTTTTCCGGCTGGAGAGTCTGAAAGATAAATTCAGAAAAATCGCATTTCCAGATCCCAAGTTCAGCACAGACACCCCCTTTGGGTAATTCATCAACCATTTTCCATCGGTCAGTAACAACTTTGCAGTTCTTAATATGGATCTCTTCAAGCTGCGGAGCCATCGGCCAGCGTTTTCGGAGAGTATCGGTGGATGAAAACAGGAGCTGTAAACGTTCGGCTATGCGTTGAATCTTGTTTGACATATTTTCAGCCTGAAAGAGGAAAAGTTGTAGCTAATTGGTTGAAAGAAAATTACTGTATTGGCGGAAGATAAATATATTCAATCTTGCTGAATAATTTTCACGTTTGCTTCCTTTTGAAGGGTTGAAGTGAAAATTCCGTTCAGCGGAGCTATTGAGGCACTATTTTTCATCACTTGAACAGGTTTCCAGCGGAAGTAAAAGAGTGTCATAATGTTATGCAGTTGAACTTCAAATGAAAGGTGAAAACTTAATTCTGGATTTAAATGCTTTTAAGATTCTTTTTATTGGGGGGCTTTGAAAAACCAGGAGTTTTTCAAAGTCTCCTATTGAAGAAAGGCAAACAATATTGATAGAAATCATTTGAATATCTTTTCCCTATATTTGGAGTTTACAAGAAGCTCAGAATGACACCATCCAATCCGAAAATATCCGTAATCATACCCGTATTAAACAACAGAGAGGAACTTCGAAGTACTTTGCAGGTTCTGCATGAGCAGACCTATCCGAAAGAGCTACTGGAAGTCATTGTTGTGGATAACGGCTCTGATGAACCGCTCGAACCGCTTTCAGAACTTTTCAGCTTCGTTTTAGTGAAGGAAACAGGTAACAGAAGTCCATATGCAGCCCGAAACAGGGGTTTGAAAGCAGCCACTGGTTCTTTAATAGCGATGACTGATGCCAACAAAACGCCGGTAAGACAGTGGATTGAAGAAGGGGTGAAGACACTCCAGTCTGAAAATGCAGATCTTGTCGGAGGAAATATTACATTCCAGTTGCCTGTAAATCACACGGCTTCTGAACGTTTTGATTCTCTCTACTTTAACAACAACCGGAATCTGGTATTGAATGAACAGGCATCTGTTACCGGCAATCTTTTTTTTAAGAAGAGTTTAATCGATGAACTCGGGGAGTTTCCGGGAAGTTTCAGGTCAGGGATGGATATCTGGTGGAGTCAGAGAGCTGTCAGGAAAGGATTTAAACTTGCCTTTTCAGAGTCTGCTGTTGTGATATGCACACCCAGGCGTTTTTTTGGTTTAATGAAGAAATCCTTCAGGGTTGGAATAGCACATCCCATGATTTTCAGAGGATACGGCTACTCAAATGCCCGAATTGCAGATCAGATTCTGCGTACTTTTTTCCCTCCGAAATTTCGCTGGATGAAAGAGAAAGGCCTCACAGGTGAATCGTTATGGTTCCGATTGAAAATCTGGTTTGTAGCATGGGCGTATAAAATTCTTTTAGGGCTGGGGAGAATTAAGGGGGTCAGATCTCTCCGGGATGTTGGCTGAACTGGCCGGAATCTGAGATAAAAATCAACTGCAACCGATTCGTAATTAATGATCATGATTGTTAACCGAAATCAATGAAAATTGGATATCTCTATTACAACTTTTTTCCGGTTGAAGGGGGTGCCGCTATACATGGGTATCATCTTGCGAAAGAGTTATCTTTTTTGGGGCACCGTCTGTATAAACTAAATGGTGAGAGTGATCCTTATACAAACAAGCTGTCTAATCCGGTGGCAGGTTTTTTATGGATGCTGAGAAATTGTGATCTGTTTTACGTGAGGATGGATTTTTTTCTCAAACCCCGAAATATGCTCGTTTTGCTGCTGATTTTGTTCAGAAAAAAAATTGTCGTTGAACTGAATACTCCTTCAGATGAGCTGTTGCTGCATGGAAAAAGCAATGCGTATATTTCGGTGATTGATACTATTTATTCAAAAATTCTCAAGCGGGCAGACGCTGTAATTGTTGTGAGTGCTCCGATAGAAAACTACTGCAGGAAACAGCTTGGCCTGGAGAATGTGTTTGTAATTGAAAATGGAGCGAACCGCTTCAGAATTGACGAGAAGAGAGTAAGTCCCGGTATTCTCTGCAGAGTAAAGAAAATAAAAGACGAGGGACAAAAATTAGTGATCTGGTCCGGTTCGGTCAATAAATTACAAGATATTGAACTCCTCACATGGGTTATAAAAAATGTAAGTGACGGGATTATCTTCTATTTAATTGTGAAAGAAGAAGATGACGGCCTGATGTCTCACTTTGAAAATGCAAATATAAATGTATTCAGAAAACTGGACAGACAGGATGTGGAATTTATTATTTCAAATGCGGATGCAGGACTTGCTTTCTATGGTGACTACTCCTGGTGCCGATGGGGATTTTACAACAGCTCTTTAAAGACATTTGAATATCTGAGTAACGGATTAATTACGATTTCGAATAAGTCCGGAAGTGAGATTCAAAAGAGTCATCCGAACTATCACTACATCGGGGATCCTGAAGAAATCAGAGCTTTTATATCGGATCTTCCTGAGAGTCAAGGGGCTGGAATCAGCAGAAGCTGGAAAGACGTTGCATCTGAAACCGATAAAATTCTGAATGAAGTGGTACACTTTTGACCAGACGGGCAGACATACATATCCTTTCGCTTCTTTTAGTACTTCCATTCTTTTTTTATGAAGATTTACTGCTTGCAGCTGTGCTTGCGGCAGCCGGCTTGTTTGTTATATATAAAGAGAAGATTCATAACGCTTTATCGGATCTTCACTGGAGGGAGTTGATTTTTTTTATCTACGCTTTTCACATGCTTTTTGGGGAACGTGCATTTGCATATCTGGGCTTTGAACCGCTCTTTTTAACGGAGATTGTCCTGACCATTTTAGTTTTTTCCTATGCAAAGGATCTGATGCAAATCAGAAAAATACTGGCCGTTTATTACGTATTAATTCTGATAGGTGCAGGCTTCGCAATGGTCTACTTTATTGAGTTCAGGCTTGATGCTGTCAGAGACTCATTTATGCTACTGTATGCACTCTGGGTACCGGTTGTCTATCACGTTTTCAGGGATAAAAGCCACTATCAGCTCTTTCTTCTTTTTTTGAAGATGTTCATTGTGCTGAAAGCCCTGGCGTATTTTTATGAAGCCGGAATGATTTTACTCGGGTTTAAAAGGATCACATTCGAGGGTTTCCGATTCGGGGTTGGTTACATTCTTCCTTCCCTGATAGTAGTTTCGCTTTTTCTGCCCTTTCGCAAGATAGGATGGCAGTATAAACTGATTTCACTGGTTATGATACCGGCTGTATTTACAATTTTCCACAGATCCATATTTTTTGGGATTATCCTTGGATTGCTCTTCATTTTCTGGCTGGGAACCTGGGTTTCCAGAAGAACTATCGTTCTTTATGGATTTTCTAGTGTTGTTCTGTTATTTGCATTTCTGGTCTATTACAATACTCTTGTCGACGTGGATATTTTCAGGATTTTAGATCAAAAAAGCTCACTTGAAGAGGGGAATATCAATTACAGATTTCTCTCCTGGCAACAGGTTCTGCTGAAATTTAATGAATTTTTTCTCTTGGGTTACGGCGTAGGTAAACCAGTTATGTATGCGTATGAGAATATTTTTTACTCGACAATAAACCTCACTTATTTTCAGATTCGCGATCTTGGCGGAAATGCCCAGCCCCACAATTCCTATTTGAATATACTGGCAAGGTTCGGGATATTGATCTTTCCGATATTTCTGTATGCCTTGATTAAACCTTTACGTGTTTCAATTGATCTGATCAGATACAAGAACAGGGATGGGGATGATTTTTACAGTCTATTTCTGCTTAATTCAGGATTTCTGATGGTGATGTATGTACTTGCTTTCTTTAACGTGGTGCTCGAGGGACCACACCATTCGTTTCCTTTCTGGCTTGCAATTGGAATGCTGCTTAGTTTTGAGAGAGCTGGTAATTTTTCATACCGAAGAATAAGAATAGTTCACTCAGGTCGGTTTTCAAAAGAAACAAATTAGCATAGTATCAGTCTTAAAATCATGAATATACTTCAGGTTTATAATCAGTACAGAACACCGGGAGGAGAGTGGACAGTTCTGAATCAGGAGTTTGAACTACTGAAGGAATCGCATGAGGTGGATCAGCTTGTTGTTGATAACCGTGAGCAGCTGTCATCATTTTACAGCAGGTTACGGCTTATATTTAACACACATTACAATCGGGACTCAAAAAGATGGTTCTATCAGAAGCTGATGGAGAAGAGCTATGATATCATTCATGTTCATAATTTCTTCCCGCTGTTGTCTCCTTCCATATTTGATGCCGCGAGGGATGCCGGTGTGCCCACGGTAATGACGCTTCATAATTACAGACTGATTCATCCCAACGGTCTGATGTATTACAAAGGCAGGATCGATGAACGAAGTGTTGAAGGGAGTGCATACAGGTGTGTGGCAGATGGAGTCTATCGTAATTCTGTTCTGCAAACTGCTGTAACGGCTCATATGATTGAATATCACAGAAGAAAGGGTACCTGGAACAGTTCACCCACAGCTTTTATTGCACTGTCTGAGTTTTCAAAAGGGAAGTTTGTTAAGGGTGGGCTGCCAGAAAAGAAAATATTCTCAAAGCCCAATTTCATAAGGGATCCGCTTCTGGAATTTGAGGGTCTCAAACTTTCTGAAAAGAAAAAAAAGCGGATTTTGTATGTAGGGAGAATCAGCCATGAAAAAGGAGTGCAGGAAATGATAAGGTGCTGGCTGAAATATGAAATCCCCGTGGAACTATGGATTGTAGGGGATGGGCCGATGAGGGAAAAGTTGCAAAAGAGTACAGAGAACTTGCAAACAGTGAAATGGGTGGGTACAAAGAGTAGAAAAGAGATTTTCGAATTGCTTTCCGAGTCTCTGGCTCTGCTCTTTCCGACACTCTGGTATGAGGGTATGCCGATTGTTTTGCTGGAGGCACTTGCCATGGGGTGTCCTGTAATCAGTTCAGAGATTGGAAATCCGATGGCGATGATTGAACATGGCAAGAACGGAATACTATTTGAGCCGGGAAATATTGAACAGCTGTATGGTATCATTTCCGGTCTGCTATCTGATCCATCTAAACTTGGTGTGCTCGGCAAAAATGCCAGAGCGACATACATTGAAAAATACACGCCGTCTCGAAATTATGAACAGTTAATGGAGATATACGAGAATGCACGGCAGATGGAAAGCAAGCGGACTTAAACGATCTGATTATGGTTCAGGAAAGAGTTAATATTCTCGGGGTTGAAGTGAGCAGATACAATCTTGATGAAACAATGACCCGGATGAGTGAGGCCATTCGTAACAGAGACAAAATTCAGGTAGCAGTTACTCCGGTAAACTGCATCCTGTGGGCCAGGGAAGACCCCGGCCTGATGGAGATATATAATCGTTCTGCCATAACCACTGCTGATGGGGTTCCGTTGGTATGGGCGTCCAGGTTACTCGGGGAACCGATCAGAGGCAGGGTGACAGGTTTGGATCTGCTTCCTGAATTTTCAAAAATTTCTTCTGACTTTGGCTTTACATTTTTCTTTCTTGGAGCGGCGGAAGGAGTGGCAGATCAACTTTCTGAAAAATTAAAGCAGAGCTATCCTGATTTGAAAATTGCAGGTACCTACTCACCTCCTTATGCAGAGAAATTTTCCGAAGATGAAAATGAGAGAATCATAAATAGAATCAATGAGTCGGGTGCTGATGTGCTCTGGGTGAGTTTGACAGCACCAAAACAGGACTATTGGATAGCGGAGCATCTGGAAAAACTTAATATTTCTGTTGCGATTGGGGTAGGAGCAGCATTTGATGTGGTATCAGGCAATATCAGCAGGGCGCCAAAATGGATGCAGCACTATGGCCTTGAATGGTTCTACAGATTACTTCAGGAACCAAAAAGATTATTTTCGAGATACCTTATAGAGGCTCCGAAATTTATTCCTCTTGTTATTATTCAAAAACTAAAGTCGATAAAAATATCATCATGATTACCAGGGATAGCAAAATATATCTTGCCGGTCATAAGGGAATGGTTGGCGGAGCGATTTACCGAAGGCTTGCCAAGGAAGGTTTTCATAACGTTGTTGTAAAATCGAAAGATGAGTTGGATTTACGAATCCAGAGCGATGTTGCCGATTTTATTTCAGATCACAAACCTGAATTGGTGATTCTTGCAGCTGCAAGAGTAGGGGGGATACTGGCAAATCATGAGTATCCATATGACTTTCTTCATGATAATTTAATTATTCAGGATAATATTATTCATGCTTCTCACCTGAATGACGTACCCAAATTAATCTTTTTAGGCAGTTCCTGTATTTATCCGAAATTTGCAGTACAACCTATGAAAGAGAGTGCCTTGCTGACCGGTGAACTGGAGACAACAAATCAGTGGTATGCAATCGCCAAAATCAGCGGAGTAAAGCTCTGTGAGGCTTTGCGAAAGCAGCATAGCAGGGATTATTACTGTCTTATGCCCACAAACCTTTACGGACCTGGAGATAATTTTGATCTTCGTACCTCACATGTATTGCCTGCGATGATCCGGAAATTTCATGAAGCGAAAGAGAATCATCACTCCAGTGTAATCTTGTGGGGTTCCGGGAATCCGATGCGAGAGTTTCTCTACGTGGATGATGTGGCAGATGCTGTCTATTTTAGTATGGGGAGAACGATGAGTGAAAATTTATATAACGTAGGCGCTGGAAGGGACATTACAATCCGTGATCTTGCTGAACTGATCCGTGATATTACAGGTCATAAGGGGCATATTGAATGGGATGCCACCAAGCCTGACGGGACACCCAGAAAGTTAATGGATGTTTCAAGGATGGAAAATGAGGGCTGGAGATATTCAACAGGGCTCAGGCAAGGGATTGAGAAAACGTATGAATGGTTCCTTCTGAATCGGGAATCGATGAGAACTTAGGTTTCATGTTTTGCATATCCGGAACCAGGACTCTTAAATTTCTTATTGTAAATCATAGTTAAAGACGGTAAATTTCTGCTTATTTTAAATGCAGTGCGAGCCAACGTATTTTAAATGGATTTATCACTTAACGAAGTTCAGACGGTAAAGCAAAGATTGGAGCAGGAGTTCGAAAATCCCGAGAATGAGAAAGAACAGCGCGAGAAAAGATTCAGTCTGAACAAAAAAACCTATAATGATTTACGAGTCAGGCAGTACAAAGGCAAAAGGGTGATGGATTTGTCGTTGGGTATTATCGCTCTTTTTTTCTGCTTGATGCTCTATCCGCTTATAGCTTTGGGTATTAAAATCTCATCAAAGGGCTCCGTGTTTTACAAGCAGAAAAGAACAGGTCAGAATGGTACTGTATTCACCTGTTACAAATTCCGTACAATGAGAAACACTGATAAGGTAATACCCAACGGGAAGCCGGATATTACTCTTGAGAATGACGAGAGGATTTTTGCATTCGGAAAATTCTTGCGTTTACTCAATCTTGATGAATTGCCGCAAATTATCAATGTACTGAAAGGAGAGATGAGTCTGGTGGGGCCACGTCCCTATCCCGTCGAAGAGTGTGCCTACTGGAATTCAATGTTTGACGATTTTTTTTACAGATATGCAGTCAAGCCGGGGATCACGGGTCTTTCTCAGGTAAAAGGGTACAGGGGCGGAACATATGATGTAGAACTCATGAGAAAGAGGACGGATTACGATTTGATTTATGTACAAAAGAATACGCTATCCATGGACATATATATTGTCCTGAAAACGGTTACAAAGATGATCAACCTGGATACAAATGCTCACTGATTTTTAATTATACTCTCTTTTAAATGAAGAAAATTTTCATTTTTATCTTTACGCTATTACTCATTCTGGCAGGTCAGACAGAATTATATTCCCAGTCGGGAAGTGTAAATCTGACAGACATTCAGAATGTACAGGTGGATAATCTTTCGGATGATCAACTGCTGAATTTCTTTCGGCAGATGCAGGCTCAGGGATTTAGTGTTCAGGAAGTTGGAAATATTGCGCGGGCCAGGGGAATGCCTGCCTCCGAAGTATCAAAACTGACAAGCAGATTAAATCGTATTGCGACAGGTCGTGATGAAAGGGGGGAATCAGGAGTTACTCCAACTGGCAGGACTGCAGAACAGGCCGATTTACTATTTCCACCATTCATGGATCTCGAAGATGAAGTTTTGATTTCTGAACTAAGGAGACTTGTACAGGAGAGAGATGAGGCAGATGTCTTGAGGCAGTTGCAATTGGTTATTGATGAAGGATTTCCAATATTTGGAGCCAATCTCTTTTCGGGTTCATCAATGTCTTTTGAACCCTCGTTTAATATCCCCACTCCTGCTGATTACATATTCGGAGCTGACGACGAAATACAGATCGATATTTACGGTGCTGCTGAAGCTGAATACAGATTGATCGTTAGCCCTGATGGATATATCAGAATTCCTAATCTCGGTCCTATCCAGGTGAGTGGCCTGCGGTTTGATGAAGCCAGAACACGCATTGTAACCAATCTTCAGCGGATTTATTCTGGCATTAATCTGAATGAACCAGAGCGGGCAAATACCTTCGTTGACATTTCACTTGGCAGGGTCAGAAGCATTAATGTAAATATGATCGGAGAAGTAACTCAGCCAGGATCCTATACAGTTTCGTCGCTGGCAACAGTTTTTAATATGCTGTATGCTGCCGGTGGTCCAAGCAGAACAGGATCATGGAGATCAATACAGGTTATCAGGGGAAATGAGATAGTAGCAGACTTCGATTTGTACGATCTTATCATCCATGCTGATCAATCAGATAATATCAGACTACGAGATCAGGATATTATTAAAGTAAACCCCTATATCAACCGTATACGTTTAAGTGGTGAAGTAAAAAGACCAGGTATCTATGAGCTGAAAGATGGTGAAACCCTTCAGCATCTCATTCAATTTAATGGAGGGTTTTCTGAAAATGCCTACACTGAAAGAATTATTATTCACAGGACAACAAACATTCAAAGATCCATATCCGATGTAAAATGGCCGGAGGGTGGTGAAATAGAACTGCGTAATGGTGATACCATCGAGATTACATCTATTGTTGACAGATACGAAAATCGTGTCAGGATTGAAGGAGCGGTTTTCAAGGAGGGAGATTATGAACTAACAGAAGGATTGACACTTACCGAACTGATAGAGAAAGCTGAGGGAGTAAAGGAAGATGCATTTCTGGACAGAGGGATTATTCTCAGACAGATGGACAATTTAATGCTCGAAAGCATTGCCTTTTCTGTTCGGGATATTTTGAATGGCGATGCTGATGATATTCTGTTAAGAAAAGATGATCAGGTCCGGATCAGCTCAATTTTTGATCTTCAGGAAACATTTACGATTCAGGTATCCGGTGCAGTGAACAAACCGGATCGTTTTGAGTTTCTTGACGGCATGACGCTGGAGGATGCAATTTTTCTGGCAAACGGGCTCAGAGACGAGGCTGCAGCTTATCGGGTTGAAGTTGCGCGAAGAGTTGTTGAAGAGGACACAAGGGTAAAGGTAAATCAAATGGCTGAAGTTTTTCAGTTTGAAGTTGAACCCAATTTTTCATTTAGGGGGAGAGACGCTGAATTTCAATTAAAGCCTTTTGACAGAGTTTTTGTTCGAACCAAACCCAATTATCAAAGACAGCTGACGGTCCGAATTGAAGGTGAAGTTCAGTTTCCGGGTGAATATGTCCTGGAAACCAGAGATGCAAGACTCTCAGATGTTATCAGGCAAGCCGGAGGCTTATCTCAGTATGCTTTTCCAAGTGGTGCTTCCATGCAGCGTATCCTCGAGATTACTGCAAGAGATGTTGAGAGAGAAGATCTGGACAGAAGTGAACTCTTATCTAGTCTGAATCTTGAGAATGTTGATTTGGATCGGTTTCAGACGATTAATGACACTACTTTTACTCCAGTTGGAATTCGTTTGGCAGAGGCCTTGAAATCTCCGGGTGGTATCAACGATCTGAGATTACAGGAAGGGGATATCATACGGATTCCAAGACAGTTTCAGACTGTCCGAGTTGAAGGAGGCGTACTTGCCCCTGTTACCATGCGTTTTGTGCCCGGAAGAGGACTGCAACGTTATGTGGATGCTGCAGGTGGCACAACAGACCGGGGGCAAAGACACAGAGCCTACATTGTGTATGCAAATGGTGAAGTGGACAGAACCAGAAGGTTTTTACGATTAAGGAAAAATCCTGATGTGGAACCGGGTGCAACTATCATCATTCCTGAAAAACCGGCATCAAGAGAACTGTCCCCTCAGGAAACAGTAGCTCTTGCATCCAGCATTGCCTCTACTGCACTCCTGTTTATTACTCTGTTGGACAGACTGCAAGACAGATAAACCAGCACGGTATGATCTCTGTATTGAAGTCCTTCACTGTTGAGAATGTGCATTCGGGTAACAGAAATTGCAGTTGAGAATTATTTCTTCTGATCAATTAATGAGATAGTTTATGTCAGCTACGAAAACAGCACTCATTACCGGTATTACAGGACAGGATGGATCATATCTTGCCGAATTACTTATCGGTAAAGGGTATAAAGTGCATGGGATCAAACGAAGGGCAAGTCTTTTTAACACTGAAAGGATTGACCATCTCTATGAAGATCCTCATACAGTGAATCCCTCTCTTGTACTGCATTACGGAGACATGACTGACTCCATGAATATTACACGAATTATCCAGGAGACTCAGCCGGATGAGATCTATAATCTGGCCGCTATGAGTCACGTGAAAGTCAGTTTTGAAACCCCTGAATACACTGCAAATGCAGACGGCTTGGGAACTCTGAGAATTCTGGAGGCAGTGAGGCTTCTCGGTCTCGAAAATAAAACCAGGATTTATCAGGCTTCCACTTCTGAACTGTATGGCCTTGTTCAGGAAGTGCCTCAGAAAGAGACTACCCCGTTCTATCCGAGATCACCCTACGGTGTGGCAAAGATGTATGCGTACTGGATTACAGTGAACTACAGGGAAGCCTATAACATGTATGCATGCAACGGAATCCTTTTTAATCATGAGTCACCCAGAAGAGGGGAGACATTCGTAACCCGGAAAATTACCCGTGCAGCCTCAAGAATATCACTTGGATTACTTGACACTCTCTATATTGGCAATATGGATGCTGAGAGGGACTGGGGGCATGCAAAGGATTATGTTGAAGCGATGTGGCTTGTGTTGCAGCAGGAACAACCGGATGATTTTGTTATAGCCACCGGAGTCAAGACCAAAGTTAGAGAGTTTATTAGACTCAGTTTTGCTGAATTGGGAATTCATCTCCGGTTTGAAGGACAGGGAATAGAGGAGACCGGAGTCATCGAGTCTTTGGATGAAGATTTGATCCGAAAACTTGATCTGACTTTGAAGAAGAAAGAGGGAGACACTTTAGTAAAGGTGGATCCGAGATATTTCCGTCCGACGGAGGTTGATTTACTGGTCGGAGATGCAACCAAAGCAAGAGAAAAGCTTGGCTGGGAACCCAGGTATTCCGTTCATTCATTAATCAGTGAGATGGTTTCAGCAGATCTGACTCACTTCAAAATGGAGAAAAAGCTTGCTGAAAATGGCTTTAAGATTCGTAAGGAGACAGACTAAAAACGGACCGTAAAAGCTTTGTTCTTCTTGGTTCTGTTTTTCAGGATAGAAATTCTGTCAGGATGTTGTATCCACCCGACCAATTCCATCTTTTCCTGGCCGGATGAAAGTGACTGCTTGGTTGTCAAAAAGCGATGACAACAAATCAGAGACCAGGGCGATTTTTCCATGGTGCAAGAGTGAAGAGCCAGCGGCCAGGCTAACCCACAGCTACCAGCATGCCATCAGCCCTCATATCCTAAGTTTCCGCGTTGCCAGATTTAGTTAATCCCAACAGTCACCAGCCAGCGGTTTGGCGCTCATTGATTCGGGGATGCCCTACAACATGTAGCTTCCGCCGTTTATGTGTATTGTGGAGCCACTCATATGACTTACTTCTCCCCGGGCCAGGAAAGCTGCGATATTTGCTACTTCACCGGGGGATGTAACTTCGTCAAATACACTGTCTTTTGTAAGGATATCGTTTCCCAGAAGTTCCGCACTTGCCTTCGCCATATCTGTATCGATAAAACCTGGCGCAATCGTGTAAGCCAGAATACCCATTTTGCTAAAATTACGCGCAATACTTTTAGTAAAGGCCGCTAGTCCGGCTTTAGATGCAGCATATGCAGCATACTCCTGTGTATCCCCTCTGAATGCCGCCCTTGATGCGATGTTGATCAGGATACCCTTGCTACCGGAAGCAAGAGTGTTTTCAACAAACCATTTGGAGAGAAGTGAGGCGGCCTTGAGATTTACCTGCATGGTTTTATCCCATACGCTGCTCCATGAATCATCAGCTGATGTGATCGGGGCATCGAGAACTATTCCGGCATTGTTTACCAACAAGTCAAACGCTGAATCAGCAAGCAAAGGTTTCATAATCCGGGTAATCTCTTCCTGATCTTCAAAATTGATTCTGACACTTTCGAAATGATCAGAATCCTGAAGGGCATCCGGTATGTCAGTTCTGAAGTGAGTACCGGTCACAATAAAATCCTCAGTGATTAATTTTCTGGCTATAGAGAGTCCTATTCCCCGGGATACACCCGTAACAAGTGCTTTTTTCATGATTGTATTATATTATCCTGTGTTTTTCAATTCAACTTTCTTCATTCCTTTAAAGCGAACATCGAATTTGTCGGCCAGTATTCTCATATCAACAGGCAAACGCATCATCACATCTGTATTATCAGGTATCTCGCGTGCTGCAACGCAGGTGAATCCGGTGGTTTCATTGCCAGCGCAAAGAGCGATATGATAATTGTTTTTTTTCAGGTGTCGAAACAGACTCAATAACTTCGGACCGGAATCGGAATGAAACTGAAAGAGAATCGGTCGCCAGTGAAAATCATTTTGGAACTGCTCTGATTTGGTTAATTCTGAAAATCCTGCATTTTCCATTGCTTATTCCATGTGGTTGAAAATTATGATTCAACTACATGAGCAAGTGAAGGAAGAATCCTTACAGGGATTAAGGGTTTTATTTTTGTCATTCAAGTTTCCTCATTTTTTTTGTGAGTCCCCGTAAAAAATATCGCAGGAGCTGGTCACCACAGGGCTGGTAATTTCGGTGCGATTTATCTCTGAAAAGCGCATTTAGTTCTGAACCGGAAACCGTAAGGCCTTCATTCTTAAGTGTTTTCAAAATATGTTCTTCCCGTAATTTGAATGCAACTCTTAGCTTTTTCAGGATCTGGTTATTCGTTACAGGCAGTGTTAGTGCAGGTTGCGGATGCTTCTCACTTTTGCCTCTTTTAAAGTAGATGAGGCCATCAAGAAAGTGAGCCATGAGTTTATCAGATACATCATCTTTTTCTTCTTCCTCTTTTGTTTCCCTGAAAAGATGTTCAATCTCTTCTCTCTTGGGTTTATAACCACCCATTTCGATAATCTCAGCAATTTTGGAATTACTGATATTCAGCATATATCTTATATTGAGTATTACATCGTCGTTTCTCATAGTCATCCTTGCGTTATTTCCGGGCTTCTGATGTGTCGGTGTAATGTAAGCATAGGCTAACTCACATATAAAATCAGTTTAATGAAAATCTACAGATTTACTACCTTCCTGCTCTTCTCAACGTTTGTAATCGGATCCTTTTATTCTTGCAGTACTCCGGAAAAGGAATCTGTAGTTTCACCTGAAATAATGATCCCTGCATTTGTCACGCCAAACGGAGAGTCTCTGTTTCATGAAAACTCGGTTTATGTGAATGATTACAGCAATACATTGCATGCCATTTTTATAATTGCAGGGAATTCCCGCGGTTCTGAATACGGTCATCCCAATTACCGGCCGGAGCTCTATCCTGAATTTATGAATCAAAGAGCTGAGGAATGGCTGGATTTGATGCATATCACGGATCGTTTTTTTAATGACAGCGGTCGATTTGTCAATCAATACCGCAGAACTGAAGGTGAATATGCTCCTGCTGAATTTTTGGATATGTCGATCTATCCGCACCTGGTCTATTCCTATCATATGCATCACAGAGGTGATCGGTTTAATGATCCCGTTCTTTTTGAAAGACTGTCGAGAGAAACGACCAGTTTTATTACTATGCCCGGTCGGTTTCTGCTTTCAGAACGCTTTTCTGAGGGTCTGTTTTCGCATGAGAATGGAGATGTCGATCATTTGAGTATGAGTTACGGTCTGGCCGGTATTCACGGACACGGATATGCATGGATTGTCTGGAAAAAACCAGATGGCGCAGATAATATGGGCTTAATATCTGAAGAGATGCTGGACGCCTGGCTGGATTACAGTATATCTGATATGCTGGAAACGTATCGCTCAGTAGCTGAAAGACTGGACGATGCATGGGATGAAAAGAGAAATACTTATAATTTCGGTGATGGTGTGATCTGGGCAACAGATGCTGTTGGTGCGGTCATTCGGGGTAAGAAGGTAATGTACGATGCTCTCTATATGTTTGGCGATGAATCTGACCGGGAATTGGCTCTCAGGGTGTTCGACAGAACGGCGAATATGTTTGAAACAGTGACTCCTTTAATCAGACCCTGGGGACTTCCTGAGAAGATTGCTTTTACTGAAGCCGGTGCCGAAGCGGCCTCGGATAATGTAAATCTTTATGACTGGTATCAGTTTTTGAATCACATCGGCGGCGGATTTTCATTTGACCGTGAACGGGATGGGACGTCTCAGTTTATCAACAGGTACAGAGAGGATCTGAGACCACAATTTGGACAATTGGCTGATGATGCTCTATTGGGAATGATGGAGTATCACCTCTCAGATAACGGATTCGTTGCCTTCTCAGTTGACTATGAAAACGGAAGTATTCTCGATGACCGAATTTCTGTTTCCACTGCGGGTATGCTTGTTACAGTTGCCGGAAATCTTTACACACATGGTAATGCATTTGCAAGAGCAGACGGCTGGAATGATACTGATTCGGAAACAGCAGTGAGAAGCCGTGAGTTGTATGATCTGAAGTTTCGTCATTTTGAGCTGATATCATCTGCAATAAAATGATTCTGTACTGAAAAGATCGTTCCCGTGCAGATATCAGGACGGGCTGTAATCATTTCTGACTTGATCAGATGCCTTTACCAGAGTATAAGATGAAAAATTTGAATAATCTGCCTCCTTTTTATTCAGTTTAATATGATTTCAGACCGTATATTACCTGGGATTCCATGCTTTGCTGGTGGTTTCTGTTTCTTACAGGGCTTTGTAAAACTTTCATTTTATTCTGTATCGTCGTTGTTGCAAATTTTTAATCATTACGCATAGTAAAGACGCTGCATTTTTAAATTCGCCACCGATTTGACCTTGAGCAAAATTCCTGGTTTTTAAAGCTCTTTCTTAAATCCCGATTTATAATTTGACTTAACCGATACCCATGAAAACTGCTACGATTTTTACTGAAAAAGGAAATATGAAGGTGAATTTTTTTCACGAAGATGCTCCTTCAACTGTGGATAACTTTGTGAAACTTTCCAAAGAGGGTTACTATGACGGACTCACATTTCACAGAGTAATCCCTGATTTTGTTATCCAGGGTGGCTGTCCTAAAGGAGATGGCACAGGAGGACCGGGTTACAGCATCAACTGTGAACTTGATGGAGGTAATCAGTATCACGACAAAGGAGTTCTTTCCATGGCTCATGCCGGAAGAAATACAGGAGGGTCACAATTTTTTATCTGTCACAATCGGAAAAACACAGCTCATTTGGATCGTAACCATACAGTTTTCGGAAAGGTAGTGGAGGGGCTGGATCTGATTGACCAGATTCGGCAGGGTGATAAAATTGAAAAAATTGAGATCTCAGAAGAGGCAGAATAGAGGATATTTCTTGATCTGCCTTTTTTTGATTGGTTGACACGGTTCAAGGAAATCGCAATAACGTTCAGGCGGAATTCTGAAAAACCACCCTGTCAATCGACCAGACCATAATAAATACCGAACCGATGAATGTGATGCTGATCAAAGGTTCCCAGATGACAAATCCTCCGATCGTACCCAAGATGGCACCCAGGTACTGGATGGTGCGGAGTTGTTCATTTGTGGCGTTACGGATCATGTTTTCTAATCTCTTTTCATCAAACTTTTTGAGATTTGCCTCAACAAGCTGTCGAACATCGAGTTGGTTTACAAGCCGGTGCAAAACAAGGGAAAATATTTCATCGATTGCTTCACCATTGGAATTCATCCGGTCGGGTAATTCATCCAGATAGGTGTCAATCCAGGTAAACTGATGGACAGTGGTATCAGGCAGCTTACCCAGGAGTTCATCAATGAACTGATGCAGTGTTTGTCCCTTGAAAAAAAAATAGGTCTTCAGAGCAGCTTTTTCGAGGATATGGTCATTCAGGGTGTTTTCAATCTCCTTGAGCAATTCAGAGATCAAATTGTGTCTGAATTCCGGATTTTCAGCCAATGATGTCAAATAGTTGTGAACCCATCTCTTCAGATCTTCACGAAATTCAGAATCTGAAGTAACTTTGCTCAGATGTTCTATTGTTTGTGTTCTGTATCGGCTGATGGCGTCTGACTCTCTGATTTTTTCCTTGATGAGTTCGGGGTTAATCAGATCATCAGAGACTGCCGACGCTAATCTGTAGGCGATTCTTTGCTTATGAGCCGGAATTAATCCCTGCCCAAGAAGTGGCCTCCGGTTTAGTGGTCTGAACAGCATGGTTATCGCAATCCAGTTTGTTAAAAAACCGATGAGCCCGCTCACAGACAAAATCCTCAGGAGTCCCTCAAATTGCAGATTGAATTGAAAATAACTCCAGTGGATACCATTAAAGTCCCAGAAAAATGAAAATAAAAAAAACCCGGTAAGAATCCAGGGCAGAGGTCTGAGGAAAGCAAGAATGGGTAAACTTTTGGCAAGATTCGGTGATACCGAATGATGTTGCACAGTTTCTTTCTTCTCCGTTTTCAGATAAAGATGGGTGTAAAGGAGATTCCCCAGGCTTCTTACAGGTTCTTCTTGCCCGGGCTTTATATCTTTTTGCTCTTCCATACGGATTTGACGACAGGATCCAGGATCAGATGCGGTATTTTCTTAATTTGACGTAATTAGACTTTGTATAGTTGCAGAATTTAATGAAAAAGAGTCTGCATGATCATTCAGTTCCTGTAGAGTTTTGTAAATTCGTGAAGATTTGCCGAGATATTTTTGAACTGATTTACCGGGATTGATTACGTTACCGGAGATCGTCGCCCATCCCTCATTTACCCATTTATCGATGGCTTTCCCAAAGCCTGAGGGTCTGAGTACCCCTAATCTGTCAAGCATTTTGCCAGCGTCTGAGAGAGTAATACAAGGCCTGAGAAAGATCTCTTTTGCGGCTGATTTCTCCCCGTTTCTTATTAAACTATAGAAGTAAACCTCAGGATCGAGTTCACTGAACCATGCGCTGTGCAGTGGTGCCGGTATCTGGACCGACTGCAGAGTGTGATCATGGATGAGGGAGTAGATTTGAGATAGTTCCGAAGGTACTCTTTTTCGGATAGCCTCCGGACCTATTCCCAGATTCAGCGGATGAATACTCTCATGTGGTATTTCCGGATCGGCAATGTCCCTCAGAAAGTTTGGTTTGAAAGGCTCTTGTAAGCCCAGTTTCAGGTATTGAGTTTGAAGTACATCCCACGTCTCACTATAGAAAGAAAAAGCTCCCGTTCGCGGATAGCTGATCAGTGAAACCTGTTCGTCTGGCAATGATGCCTCAAAAAGATTCTGAAGATCATTTTGAGCAGTGTGATATGAATTTGCAGTTCCGTTTTGAACAAGAGCCGGGATTAAATCATAGAGGGAAAGCGGATTCTGGTTGAAATATTTAGTTTCATTATCAATTTTTGAAAGGGAAATCCATTGATCAGGGTTTGCCTTAACAGGAACTGAACTTTGATGCAACTCATTATTTTCATCAACAAAATGGCGGTAGCTTGTCCTGCCGGAGAAAAGTGAGATAAATCCTGAAAGCTCTAATTCCGGAAATTCTTTCTGATGGTACCACTCATGGCGAATCAGAAATCGGTTCTTGAGACGCACTTCAAGCTGTTCAGTATCCATTTCCCGGATTTCATCCATCATGGAAAGAATGCCGCTTCTTGAAAGATTTTGGAGTTTGCCCCTCTTTACGGTGTTTGTTTTTAAAAATCTTGCGACAGACCAGGCGATAAAATCACCGGAAGGATCGGTATCTGTTGCAATAATCACAGTTCCAGCCAACCCGGCTTGTTCTTTTAACTCTTTCCTTACGGAGGAGAGATTTGGATCTGCAATCGCCTGGAGACTGCTGTTCCTGTAATTGAATTTTGGTTTCCAGCAATATCCACCGGTGGCAACTACATAAACTGATGAGGGCACCAGTTGTTGTATAATGCGGGCAATTACAGGAGATTCAACAATCAAAAGTGTATAAACAGGTGTCACAATTCGATGCCGGCCAGTTTCAGAATTTGGTTTTCAAGTAATGTCATGGTCTCTCTTTTTTCAGAGGTATCGTCTTCATAACCGGCCAGATGCAGGAGTCCGTGAACAAAGATCCTGGAAAGTTCACACTGAATGGAAGCATTAAATTCATAACTCTGCTCAACAATTCTGGGCAAGCAGCAATAAAGTGAACCTTCAATGGATAACAGATCGGTTTCGTCACTGTAGTTGAATGAAATGATATCTGTGACATAATCCCGATCAAGAAACTCTCTGTTAATCTCGGTGATTTCATTTTCATCAACCAAAATCAGTTCAACTGAGCGGAAGTGAATGTGATGAACCTTCTCTGTAACGGCCATTAGTTGCTCAAACTGGTGAGCATTCACGGGCAGCTTACTTTGCAGTGACCCGTCAATGATTAGTTTTTGGTCACCTGACGCATCGGGGATATCAGGAAATCGGAGGGTCATCATCAAATTTGAAATCGTCTCCATCCAGACTGTCGGTCAGAGATAGTGCAACACCGCACATCATGACATCCTGCGGCAGCCTTGTGAAATCACCGGTCAGCACAGCTTCATCCACATTCGCATAAAAACTGCACCCTGCATTGCTGCCGACGATTAATCCGGATGTTTTTTGTTCACACTTCCCGAAAAAAGTAACCTGTCTCAGCATATCACTTGCGATAAATGCAGTGCAGTTATGAAGCTGCATAAAAGTACTGGTAGCATAAACTGAGACCATGTTCATGCGTTTATCTTCAAGATTCAGGCCCAAATGTATTTCCAGTGCAAGCTTTCTGTTGTCTTCCTCACTCACAAGCTCAAGCCTGAAAACATCGTCACCCAGTTTTTTTGGAGTACATTTCAATACTCTTCCGATATTCTGAATGTTCTGCTCGGTAAATTCGTGTATCATATCAATAGTAAGCTAAAGGATAATCAAAATCATACGGCCTAAAATAATAAAAAAAATCTCAGGGCACATTGTATAGCCCTCAGATTGTCAAATCGAGTCCCTCCGGTAAATATGAACAGCTTGTCTGAGATACGGTGGTTGTATGTTCACTCAGATGTTTCATTCAACCAGGTTCCTTGTTATCAAAGTTTCTGATTAGAGACCCACGTGATCTGTCACTCTTCTGCATCTATACGTATGCGAAGACAGAATGTTCTGTCGTTGGAATCGATTGTTGAATATACAATCTGAATCTGATAAAATGAATTTGTGTGAAGAAGCAGAGATTCTTTAATCAGCTAATCCGAAAAAACGGATTTGATCCCTGCTTTCTTCAATAGAATCAGGTATTGACAGTCTGTTATCAGTGATCCGGGCCACTTCAATTTTCAGATATTCAGCAGTTTCGAAATCATTATGTTCAAAAAAGATATTTTGCAAAATAGTTAATCTGCTGACTGAAAAGCTGATATCCTGAATTGCAGCTTCCCGCTGCCGGATCACTCTTTCCTGTCTTGTTCTTAAATTTCTTGCTCTTTCGGTTCTTGCTCTGCTTCTGGCAGTCCGAATATCCTGATCGAGTTGAGAAATTTTGGCTTCAATTTCATCCAGTTTAATCATATCAAATTTTAAGTCGTGCATTAATCTTTGAGCGATAAAGAATGCTAGATTATTTGCCCGTAACTCTTCACCTACTCTCATATATCGGAATGCGTAAAGTGCTGCAACTGTCCAGTCATGTTCAATATTCCTGAATGGAATCACCTCTTCTCCAAATTTCAGCCAGTGAGCTGCAGATTCAAGATCCCCGCTGTTTGCATACGCATCGGCAAGTTGAGTGAAACCATAGCGATAGTTTCCAAGCATTCTGCGGATATTTTCATCGAAGTAAACCGTGGGAGAATTCCATCCTTCAAACCGGAATGCCCCCATTCTGCTTGCGTGAACATCTGGATCTACATAGCCAAAGGGCCCGGCTGCACGCCTCTTCGGTACAATACGGAATGCTTTCCCTTCAAACTGGAAATACTCTTCAAGGCCAATTTGACCACTTCTGGCTACAGTATTCGCGAAATAAACAGGCCTCAGCCACATGTTGTTTATCAGAAGCTCCAGAATCATTCGGTCCTGCGTCTGCAGATAGAAACGCTCATTTCCCTGAGAATCTCTTCCTGCTGATCTTCCTGGAAGAAACCAGCGAACTTCATCATCCAGTTCATCCACTGCCAATGAGAAGGGGGTAGCCATACGGATCTGGTTCAAAAGAACTTCAGTGACCTCAATATCATCCGGAACCAACTCCCGGACATCAGAAAGTGAGAGACTGTTCCGTTCATCCGCACTTTTCTCAAAAATGATTGATAGCAGATCTTTTCTTACCGGTATCGCCATTTCATCCGGAAAATAGAGTTCAAGCCTGGAGGTCATATTTTCAATTTCCTCGTCGGTGAGGGTAATGGCAAGCGGCAGAGATTCATGAGTCTGACGATCCCGCATCTGTCTGATGTACCAATCGGTATTCAGGAGACTGAGGTTGACCACCCTTACATCTGTTCGAATCCGCTCCACTTCCTGCAGATACCACAAAGGGAAGGTGTCGTTATCTCCATTGGTAAAAAGAATGGCGTTATAGTCCACAGAATTCAGCAGATTGTAAGCATAGTCTCTTGCGACATACCGTTCGCTTCTGTCGTGACTGGGCCAGTTTTGATAGAGCATCCAGCCGGGTACTGCAATAAATATTGCTCCGAGTGCAGTATATTTGACCATTAATTGATTCCCCAGGCTCTTTTTGAGCAGCTCCACAGTGCCGGTGACTCCAAGCCCTAAAAATACTGTAAAAGCGAAAAACGAGCCTACATATGCGTAATCCCTCTCCCTCGGTTCATAGGGTGTTTGATTTAGATAGAAAATGATCGCAAGTCCGGTAAGAATAAAGAGTGCAAAAACAGAGATCGCACGCCTCCAGTCTTTTCTGAAATGGTAGAGCATTCCAAACAGTCCAAGCAGAAGAGGAAGATAAAAGTATCCTGAATTGGCAGGATTGTCTGCGTGACGCGTAGTTGAGAATCCGGAGTACCAGCCGGTATCCTGAATATCAGCTTCCCTGCCAATAAAATTCCAAAAGAGATAACGCATATACATGTGATTCACCTGATACTGCAGAAAGTATTGCATATCGGACTGGAAATTTGAATAGTACTCCAGGTGGTGGGGCTGTGAGGAGTGGCGTCGGGGAAAGTACACTTCAGCCGAACGGTCAATCGTACCGGTACGGTTATCAAAGGTGTGGCCCCTGAAGAGCGGGGATGTACCATATTGGTCCCGGCTTAAATAGCTCACAAAAGCTTCGACCGTAGAGGGATCATTTTCGTCGATAGGGGGCTCAGCCTGTGATCGGATAATCACAAGAGCATAGCTGGAATAGCCTATGATAATCATCGAATAACAGAGCAGTATCAGGTTAGCGAGTCGGTACCCTTTCTTGTGTGTAAAATAAACTGCGGCTGCAACGGAAGCGACCACAAGAACCAAAAGTTTGGCAGGTCCTATCAAGCCGTATGTAAGGGCCGAAATTCTGCCTGCAAAATCGGGAATAAGAATGATAATGAGTGGATAGATAGATAAAAAGCCAATAATTGACAGACCCATCATAGCCAGAAAAGACTTGATGGAGAAAGTATATTTTTTAAAATAAACCAGCAGAGCGACAAAAAAGAGAGCCAGAAGGTTGAGCAGGTGCACACCAATCCCGATACCGAACAGGTAAGCAATCAATAACAGCCATCTTTCAGAGTGCGGATTCCGGTGAGAAGCAGACCACTTCAGGGCCATCCAAACTACCAGTGCCGTAAAAAACATAGAGGATGCATACATTTCAGCTTCTACGGCATTGAACCAGTGCGTGTGGGTAACTGTAAATGTAAATGCAGCGATGATCCCGCCTCCGTATAAACCCAAAAGATCAGATCTGTCCATGCTCTCAGCCGGACCTCTCCACTCCTCCACAAGGCGAACCACGATAAGATAGAGCAGCATGACGGTGAAAGAAGATGCAGTTACACTGATCATATTTATGCTGAGGGCAACATATTCGGAAGGCATGAACATGGAGACCAGTCGTCCCACAAGTGCAAAAAAAGGTGAACCCGGTGGATGTGCAATCTGCAGAGTATGTGATATGGCAATATACTCAGCGGGATCCCAGAAGGAAGCAGTTGGGGCCACTGTCATCGTATAGATGATGAAAGCGTAGGTGAAGCTGATAGTAGCAAAAAACAGATTTCGCGTTTTATGCTGAGAAAACAGTAAAGCTAAATTCATGGTTGTTAAGTAGGTTCGTTCAGATCCCCATTTCATGGAGTCAAAAATGAACGTCGGATGACAGTAAATAATTTTATCAATTTCGTCTCTAAGATACCGAATCAGTTCAAGATTCCGCAATCAAAGTATCATCAATATAGTCAGTTATCCATGAGGCTGGCCAAAGATCAGAGAGGGATCAGCATGTTTGTATATGATTTAAAAAATAGTTATCAATAGACCTCATTTTAACTAAAAGTCATAAAATTTATAATGGCGGAGCTGAAGAAGAGCGGAGAACGGTTTACAACCAAATGGGGCTTGATTCTGAGTGTGCTTGGAATTGCAGTCGGAACCGGGAATATCTGGCGATTCCCGCGGATTGCAGCTCAGAACGGAACGGAAGACGGGGCGGGTGCTTTTTTAATCGCATGGATAACGTTCCTGTTTATCTGGTCGGTACCTCTGATCATTGCTGAATATGGCATTGGCAGAAATGGCAGGAAGGGTGTAGTGGGCTCCTATATAAAAATGGCCGGCAAGCGATTTGCATGGATGGGAGGTTTTGTCAGTTTTGTGGCTACAGCTATTATGTTTTATTACAGTGTGGTAGCCGGATGGTGTGCCTATTATCTGACGGAGTCTGTTTTATATGCACTGCCACAAAACTCCAGTGAGGCTGAACTGGTCTGGAACGGATTTCAAAATTCGATGCTTCCGTCTCTTTTTCATGGGTTAATGATTTTTCTGGGCGGACTTGTAATTCTCAAAGGAGTGAAAAGCATAGAGAGGATCAACAAGATTCTGATACCTTCTCTGCTCTTCGTTCTTCTGATATCACTGGTGAAGGCTCTTTCTCTTCCTCAAAGCGGTGCGGGTGTTGCTTATCTTTTTACTCCGGATTGGAATACTCTGACGGAACCGCGTCTCTGGCTGGAAGCATTGACTCAAAATGCCTGGGATACCGGAGCCGCCTGGGGTCTTATACTTACCTATGGAGCTTACATGAGGATGAAAGACGATATCACAATCAGTGCATTTCAAACCGGAATCGGAAACAATATCATTTCACTGATTGCTGCGATCATCATTTTTTCCACAGTTTTTGGAATATTAGGTTCTCATATGACAAACAGTGAAATACTGGATGTGATGAAAACTTCAGGTCCTGCATCGACCGGCCTGACGTTTATGTGGATGCCACAGCTTTTTAATGAAATGGCCGGAGGGCGGATATTTGCTGTTTTATTCTTTTTGGGTCTTACTTTTGCGGCCTTCAGCTCGTTAATCTCAATGATTGAACTGGCTACAAAAGTATTTGTAGATATGGGCATTACAAGAAAAAAAGCCACCTATGCAGTCTGTGCTGCCGGCTTTCTCTTTGGTTTGCCATCTGCGATTTCACTTGAAATATTTGCAAATCAGGATTTTGTATGGGGTGTCGGACTCATGGTCTCCGGCGGACTGATTTCCTTTTCTGTGATTACATTCGGTGCTGAAAAATTCAGGACGACTCTGGTAAATACAGAAGAGAGCAGTGTAAAACTTGGTCGTTGGTGGGTCTTTGTTATCAAGTATATAGTTCCGGTTCAGGTAATTACACTTCTTTCATGGTGGATCTGGCTGAGCGCAACAAGTTTTGCACCAGACAGCTGGTATAATCCTCTAAGTCCTTTTTCTGTAGCTACTGTTTTTCTTCAGTGGGGTATGGTGATGGGGCTTCTGAAATTTTATAACAGTAAAATTGTAGCTAAAACGATTGTGAATTGATTATAGACTGGATGGTTGAGTCTTTACCGCAACGTATCTTCGTTCTCTTTCTCAACAAAATGCAGTGCGGCCGAGTTCATACAGTATCTCAGGCCGGTAGGCTCAGGACCGTCATCGAATACATGCCCAAGGTGCGATTCACAACGACTGCACACTATTTCCGTACGCACCATAAAAAGGCTGCGATCTTCACGTTCATCAACAGCATCTTCCCTGATGGGGGCCCAGTAACTTGGCCATCCGCTTCTGCTGTTGTATTTGGTTTCAGAGTGAAATAAGGGGTTTCCACAACCTCGACAGACATAGACCCCTTCTTCATAGTGGTTGTTGTATTTGTTTAGAAAAGGCACTTCTGTTCCCTGCCGGCGAAGCACCCTGTACTCCTCGGATGAGAGGATACTCCTCCATTCATCTTCTGTACGGTTGATTTTATCCACTTCAAATGATTCTGACATAACGCTGAAATAAGTGATTGAATTGAGGTGGCTCAGGTGTTCTGCTTCCGTCATCACCTGACGCTGGCCATTAGTCCGGCATGCAGTAGCCAGAGCCAGAACTGCTAACCAAAAAAAAATTATACAGGTTTTTTTTCTACCCATAAACGGAAAACACCCTTTATTTCGATTTCATTCCGGATGATTACCCTGTAAAAGGATAACAGGCAGTGTGAATTTGAACAGTAAAGCCTGTAAATAAATTACAATGAACGTCACTTCTATTTCGAGAGATTTAGTGAATGAAAGGCAACTGTTCAGAGTAAACAGATAGTAATGTTTGAAAGCCATTACTATATAGTTCTATGGTGACAGAGGTGAATGAACCGCAATCAAACATACTGCTCAATGTAAATTACCGGCAGCATTTTGTATTCCTGTTGCGAGGAATAGTTAATCAAGAAGTGAAGTACTAAAACCAGGCATAATGTTATGCCTGGTTTTCCTTGCATCAGAGTTGTATTACTTCCTTTGCCTGAAGTCCTTTGTCACCATCTGCTAATGTGAACTCAACCTTATCACCTTCATTAAGCTTTCTGAATCCATCGCTCTGAATTTCAGAATAATGCACAAATACATCTTCTCCTCCTTCTCTGGTTATAAAACCATAACCTTTCCCATTGTGAAACCATTTTACAGTTCCTACTTCACGGTTTTCCATATATACAGTCCCTACTTAGTTCCCATTTAGTTTTGAATATTCAGAGTTTTCAAGTATTAATAAATGCAACTCTAGTCGGCAAGATAGCTCGATGATCTGTTTTAAGCAATATTGAATGTAAAATGAATTAAATTCTTCGGTGAACGAATTCCAATGGTTGCTTTTTAAGGATCATTTTTTGTAAAGATTTGCTTTCGCCGAAATTATATGCAGAATTCCTGGTTTTCACCCCCCCCGCCGGGTTGTCAAATGATATTCAGTCTTACTCCTACCCTGAAATTTCTGTCACTTCCCGGTTCATAAAACCTTCCGCCAAAGGCATTGATCGCAACCGATGTGTTATATCTCGCATTAAACAGATTCATTATTGAAATAAAAGGCTGAAGGCTCCAATTTGAAGAAGTGAACCCCTGATAAAGGTATCTGGTATTCACAATAAAATAGGATTTGTTCAGAGCCTCATTTGCGCTATCAGCATAATAGCTTCCGATCCATTCCGCATCAGTCAAAAAGAGGTTTGATCCAAGATGCAGTTCCAGGGCAGATCCAAATCGATGAGGTGCAACTCCTGGAATACGGTTGCCACTGAATGTACCTTCAGAAAAAGTAGCATTTGTGTAAGTGTACATCAGATTCAGGTTCAGATGCCGGCTGATTTCCGTTCTGACATGACTTTCAAATCCATAGTGTTCGGTTCTTCCTTCATTTCTGTAAAAAGTTGGTCCCCCGTCACTTGCCTGAAATGGAACGATCAGCCCATCGACATTCAGATTGAAAAAAGCCATGTCAAACCGGGTGTCCAGAAATCTGATACTACCGCGGGCGCCTGCGTCAAATCCTACAGTTTTTTCGGGGTTTAAATCGGGATTAAATCCTGTTCCTCCTCCGGGGCGGTTTTTAAATTCGGTTGTTGTGGGAGACTCAAAGGAGGAACTCGCACTTGTATAGAAGAGTACGCTCCCGGTATCATAAGTAATTCCTGCGGATGGGTTGACTGAAAAAAAGCTTCTTTCGGAGGATTCCTGGCCAAGAAAATCATTTACCGAGAAACTCATTCGATCTGCTCTGATACCCAAATTAAAAGATAATCTGTTTTTGCTGACTCCCGTCTGTGCAAATATCGCCTGACTGGCTACCTGGTCTTTCTGATCAATGGAAACAATATCGCCGGGCTGTCCGTCAATATTGTTTCTCTGAAGTCTGTCATCTTGTTGCCATTTTAGTTCGGAGCCGATCTGCAGATCCACTGGTAAAAGGGAAAAATCATATGTTGTGCGCACTCCCCCTGCAAGCCTGTCAACTGAGATGTATCCAAATGTCAGTGGGTTGGACAGTTCGCGGTATGTCAGATTTCCGGATATATTTAATACACCTGAGTCTCTTCTGTTGAATACATTCAGGGATGCCATCAATTGCTGGAAATCCTTCCCTGCATTTAAATTTTCAAAAGCGGGTACAGCCATGGATGGTGTTGTGAGAGCATCATTTCTGTTCAAAGAGCCGGGATGCTGAGCCTTCGGCATTCCTGCGTAGGCAATTCGCGCTTCAACAGTGGTAGCAGCTGATACATCAAAACCGGCTGAAATACCACCTCGCAAATGCCTGTAAGCGCTGTGATCCCTGAAACCATCGGAATCCAGATATGAAGCATACGCCTGCATGCGTACACCCTGTACAATATCACTCCATCTCAACTCCTGTTTGACGGTGTTGTATGACCCGGTATAAGCCCTGTAAGAGAGCCTCGGAGCATCAGGGAGAGAGCGTGTACGCATATAGAGAACACCACCGCTTGCATTACCCCAAAAGGTAGCAGAGGGTCCCCTGAGCAGTTCAACAGAGGTAATCATTGCCGGATCTACGATATTCAGTATCGACTGTCCGTCAGCAACAGTTAGCGGGATATCATCCAGTACAACCATAATTCCACGCACCCCAAAAGGGCTTCGCCATCCCATGCCTCTGATAGTCATCCTTTCACCCAGAGCATGATTTTCCCTGTTACTGATCCAAATTCCCGGAAGAGTGTGGGTTAAGTCATTCAATGTTTCTGCGGTCCGGATAGTCATATCCACATCTGACCTTCTGAAAAAACTTACAGATAATGGCGCCCTGCCAAGAGTCAGGGATGAGTGCGTGGCTTCAACCCGTATTTCATCAAGATTGACTGAGATTGAATCAGTTTCAGCACTCTGGGCATGCAAGAAGGAAGGAACAGATAAACAGATCAGAAAAAGACTAACTTTTGAATATAACATACGTACTGTTAAATTTATCACCGACAGTATTGGATTCATGTGACTATTTTAGGTGATTCGGATTATTTTGTGTGCAAAATCCGTTTCAGAGGTGATAGGTTTCAGGGTTGTAATGAACCATTGAGTTCTGGAAATCCATTAACTGGAATATAATATGATTAAAAATATGGATTCGTTCCGGAAGTACTTTTTTTTACATTTTGAGTGGATAATTCTTTCTCTGGGTCTCCTATTGATAGCTGTGCATAATCCGTACGGCTCATCTGAAAGTTTCTGTATTGCGGGCAGATTTGGCTTTTCTTTTTGTCCGGGTTGCGGGCTTGGGACATCGGTTGCTCTTCTGTTCCGGGGGGAATTGTCAGATTCGATTGTTGCTCACCCGGCCGGGTTGCCTGCGGTTTTGATCATTTGTTCCAGGATTCTTGCAATTTTAAAACGAAATCTAACCATGAATAAAGAGGAGTCAGCATGAAAAAAATTTTTGAGTTACTGCCGGAGTTAGAGGGGGATGAATCTCTGTACATATCAAATCTCCTTGAAAAATTAAGTGAAGACAGGTCAAAACTTTTCGCGAATATCTACAGATCAAGAAGAAAGGATCCGGTTCTTTTGTTGATACTCGCACTTATTGGATTGTTGGGTGTTGCAGGAATTCACCGTTTTTTTGTAGGACATGTAGGAATGGGAATATTATATGTACTGACAGCGGGATTATGTTTTGTAGGAACTATTGTAGATATGATCAACTACAGAAATTTTGCTTTTGAGTACAACAGGAAAGTTGCAGACGATTTAATGAAAGACCTTGAGCGATGATGATTACCGTGCCTGACAGAAGGAGTTCAGAAATGCTTCTTGCAGAATATGTTAAATCAGATAACCTCAGAGAGCATTGCTACATGGTTGCAAAGGCAATGGAAAAAAGTGCTGAAGCAGCCGGTGTTGAGGAGTCGGAAAGAGAGTTGTGGTGGACGGCAGGCCTGCTTCATGATCTGGATTGGGAGCAGTATCCGGAGCAACATCCGCATCAGGCAACCAGCCAGATTCTGCCTCCGCTGGGATACCCTCAGATTGTGATTGATGCGATTCTTGCCCATGCCCCTGAAAGAACGGGGAGAGAACCCGTAACCAGCCTGGAATGTAATCTCTTTGCATGTGATGAGCTATCGGGATTTATGAAGGCCGTTTCGCTGATGCGCCCAAACGGTTTTACCGATATGGAACCAAAATCGGTAATCAAAAAAATGAAGGATAAACGATTTGCTGCTACTGTTTCAAGAAGTGATATCCGGAAAGGAGCTGATCTGGTAAACAGGGATCTAGCCGAACAGATCTCATTTCTGATAGAAGTTTTCAGTTAGACTGTTTTGAATTCTTAGTTTCAGAAATGTAAAATGAAGAGGTTCTGGAGGAAACCAGGCTTAAAATAAATCGTCTCAGGCCGTTCAAAGCCTGAGACTGTTCTTTAGGGCATTTGGGGTCAATTGACCACCAAATTTCTTACTGAAGATACTGAAAAATTTCAGTAAATGTTTCCATTATGATCGCTTTTCGGCTTATACCAGAACGATTTAACTCTTTTTGACAACTAAGATCTGTATTGTTTACAGGGTATATTATTGAACCGTCTTTATTTCTGGTGACACCCTTATTGTGAACCGAGAGTCAACCATATCCAAATACTTTTTTTATCCCCATGAATCCTGATTTTGTAAAGTTAACCGGATTTCAAATTCTTGTTTTTCTGTTTTTTTTCATTTTGGTGATGACATCCCGAAACTCCAGATTACATAATAGTCTTGCATTCGAAGTCAGCAATCCGACTGAGATTTTTCTAAATGATCTTACGGAACTTTCGGAAGTAACTGAGATACTTCTCAATGCTGATCTCGAATTTCAGGGAGACGAGTTTGTATGGGCCGCACAGACGCTGGGATGGAGGAGATTCAGACCGGGTCGTTACTTACTCTCGGGCAGTTACTCATATCAGGGTCTTCTCTCGAAACTGGCAAGAGGTTTACAGGACCCTGTTTCTGTCACCATTTTACCCGGATCGGACCCCGGAAGATTATCTTTAAGTCTCTCCAGGCAGCTCCGGGCCGACAGCCTCTCTTTTGCGCTTGTTTTTTCTGATGATTCATCACTGGTTTCAGAGCTTGAAATGATGCCGTTGGAGTTGTTTTCAAGAATGTTGCCAAATACCTATGAAATGTTCTGGACATCAGCTCCTGAAGCGGTTGTCAGGCGCCTGTTGAGTGAATTTGACAGAGCTGTTACGTATCGTTTTTTTGATGGGCAATCCGATTCTCCTTTGTCGTTGAGTGAAGTGATTACTTTGGCTTCCATCGTTGAGTGGGAAGCAAGGTTTGACCATGAGAAACCTCGTATTGCCGGCCTTTATCTCAATCGCCTGGAACGTGGCATGATGTTACAAGCGGATCCAACGGTTGCTTTTGCTTTGGGTGAACGACGCAGGCTGCTCTTTGAAGATTACCGGATTGATCATCCTTTCAACACATACCGGATTACGGGCTTGCCGCCGGCTCCCATTACAAATCCCTCCTTAACATCGATCCTGGCAGTGCTGAACCCGGAGGAACACTCGTATCTCTATATGGTGGCAACCCCTGAGGGTACGCACCGCTTCTCCCGTACATTCGAAGAACACAGAATTGCAAGTGATGAGTGGCGCCGCTGGCTCAGGGAACAACTCAGAATCCGAAGAGAACGAGAAAGCAGAGGTGAAGATCCAGTTGTCAATTGAAACTGCTCAACTATCTGTTGAGACGATTTTTTGCGCTTTCAGAAAGCGGGTGAATATGCAGTCGCTGATTAATCCGTCCCTCGTTAAAATGAATTGAGGTCCCGAAACCATGATAGATGGATCCTGTTCTAAGGGCTCTTGTCAGATAAACCGGATTCCCCGCCCGTTCGAGAGAATTGAACAGATAGGTGGCTGTGTCGTATCCAATACGGGAAAAATAATCCGGTTCCAAACCAAATCTGGACCGGTAATCTTCAATGAAAAACTCTTCTGAGGGCCTATAGGCAGTGGGTACGCCTGTGCTGGTATAATAGATTTGAAAATAACGCTCCTGAAACGGAGTCAGTTCTGCTGATTCCCAATCAGCTCCGCCAAGAATCACAGGATTATTGCCTCTCGCTTCCAGGTCATTCAGCATAAGGTTCATTAGTGTGGTTGATGCCTGTCCGGTAAAGGGAGCATAAACAGCTTTGGAGGATACAATACGGAGTGAATCAGTGAGTGTCTGATCTGTAGTAAAAACCTCCATTACGTCCGTCAGGTCATAACCCGTGGAAGCAAAATCCTCATCTATGTAGTAGGAGATATGAGCGCCAAGTTTTTCGGCTTCATGACGGAATCCCAATGCGGCAAGACGGGATGGAGAATCCTTTTCCGTAATTATGGCAAGTGTGTCGAGCCGCAGTTCCTGAACAGCAAATCGAGCCATAGCCCGGCCGTGCATCTCGAAAGTAGGATTGATCTGAAATGTGTAGTTATAATCCCTGTTCAGCTGATCTGAGTTGGCGAGCGGAGCAATCATTGGAATTTGAAACTCTTCTGAAAGTGAGGCCAGGCGGGAAGCGGGTTCTGAAAACAGGGGACCTATAATCGCGTCAGCCTTATGCGCTGCCACCAAATCGATAAAAGCTCTGGCGGTTGTGTCTGTGTTTTCAGCGGAATTCCGGAAAGATAGTTTTACTTTTTGGTCAATATTTCTGCTGTTGAGATCTTCAGCCGCCAGTAACATTCCGAAATAAAGATTTCTGGAGATAGAAAACTCCGGATCATTTTCATCGAATTCAGGCAGAATAACTCCAACATGATAAACAGTGCCAATCGGAGCTATGGGAAAGCTGCTGATTACAGAACGGCTGCTTTGACTTCTGCTCAGTTCATTTTTAAGCCTCATTTTTTCCCTTTCATCAGAAGTCATTTTTATCAACTCATCCACGAGGAGTTGAAAACTATCCGAATCCAGAAAAGATCTTGAACGCAGAGTAAGATCATATCTGACAGATGGATTCTGTAATCTGAACAGAGTATCGAATCGTTGACTTCTGCTCAGATAGTCTAATATCTGAAAATAGAGTCGGCGGGCATCATTTCGTAATCCGGTTCTGTTGTCGGATTCAATTAACTGATGCAGATATTCCAGGCTTTTGTCGAAATTTTTTAAATGAAAATGGGATTGTCCCAGAGAATAGGCAGCTTCTTCACGGATTCTGCTGTCGTCTGCGGTCTGATAAGCCCGGTAGAGATAAGAGTTTGCCAGTGTATATTCAAAAAGGGAGAGGTAACTTTTTCCGGCAAAAAGAGAAGACCGTTCATCTTCAAGCTGAGAGAAAAGAGTAGCGGCCTCTGTATATCTTTCAGCCCGAAAATGACCGAGTGCTTCATCAAATGATTGTGAGAAAAGAGTTGCAGGGATAAAAAGAACGAGTAAAACAGGAATCAGATTTTTCATAATATTTTGACAGTTTACAGGATATGAACTGTAATTGTTACCTGCTTGTTCCTTAAAAGCTACTCCCACTCGATTGTTGAAGGAGGTTTGGAACTAATGTCATACACAACCCGGTTCACTCCCCGTACCTCATTGATAATCCGGTTACTGACATCAGCAAGAAAACTGAAGGGAAGATGGGCCCAGTCAGCAGTCATTCCATCCACACTGGTAACAGCCCGCAGGGCGATTGTATATTCGTAGGTACGTTCATCACCCATAACTCCTACCGATTTTACCGGTAAAAGTACGGCAAGAGCCTGCCATACAGAGTCATAAAATCCATCCCGTTTTAGTGCATCGATAAAGATGGCATCTGCCTCCTTGAGCAGATTTAATTTTTCGCGTGTGATTTCTCCAAGAACCCGTATCCCCATTCCAGGGCCGGGGAATGGGTGTCTGCTGATAAAACTCTCCGGAATACCCAGTTCCCGGCCAACATTCCTGACTTCATCCTTAAACAGTTCACGAACCGGCTCAATTAACTGCAGATTCATCTTTTCCGGTAGCCCACCGACATTGTGGTGGGACTTTATTGTGGCTGAAGGCCCCTTAAATGAGACACTCTCAATTACATCGGGGTAGAGGGTACCCTGTGCAAGATATTTAAATTCTGACTGATCGGATACCACCTCGTCAAATACATCGATAAAGGTATTTCCAATGATGACGCGTTTCTTTTCCGGATCTGATACACCGGACAATCTTTTCAGAAATTTCTCAGAGGCATCTATACCCCTGACGGGCAGTTTCAGATGTTTTTGATAGGTCTCTAAAACATCCTTGTACTCGTTTTTTCTCAGGAGTCCGTTATCAACAAAGATACAGAGCAGTTTTTCACCAATGGCACGGTGTAAGAGGGTAGCCACAACGGTGGAATCCACTCCTCCGGAGAGACCGCAGATTACTTTATCATCTCCTACTTTGTTTCGGATTAATTCAATTTCAGTTTCAATAAATGACGCTGTAGTCCAGCTTCCGGTACACCCTGATATCCTGGAAACAAAATTCTCAAGAATTCGATGCCCCTCTTCAGTGTGGACAACCTCGGGGTGAAACTGCACTCCATAGACAGGCTTTTCCTGATGCTTTACAGCAGCTACAGGGGCATTTGAGGTGTGAGCGATGATTCGATAGGGTTCGGGAAGATGATTGATATGATCTCCGTGACTCATCCACACGATCGACTCATTTCTGACACCGAACAGGAGATCGGAGTTGTCATCGATGATTAGTTTTGCCCTGCCAAACTCCCTTTTTTCTGCTTTGGAAACAGAATCGGGTGAAATTGCATGCGCCAGGGATTGCAACCCATAACAGACCCCGAGAACGGGGACAGGATACCCGAGATACTCCAGATTCAGAACAGGAGCGTCCTGATCATAAACACTTTTGGGTCCGCCTGACAAAACAATACCTTTTGGTATCCGGCCTGAGAAGGTTTCAGGTGATGTATTGTAGGGGTGAATTTCACAATAAACATTCAACTCTCTTATCCTTCTGGCAATAAGCTGTGTGTACTGTGAACCAAAATCAAGAATGAGGATCCACTCCTCATGATGTGTATCCATCATCTTATTTAGGATTGCAGGAATTTTAATGAAGTATTAAGCTGAAGATGTTTATCCGATTAACTTTTTATACTCCTCCGTTGAGAGTAACTGATCCAATTCAGTTTGATCGCTTAATTTGATTCTCACCATCCAGCCATCGCCATAGGGATCATTATTCACCAGTTCAGGATCGTCTTCGAGCAGGGTGTTGATTTCAATAATTTCGCCCGATACCGGGGAGTAGAGTTCAGAGACTGTTTTTACAGCTTCAACGGTGCCAAAAACTTCATTCTGATCAAAATTTGAGCCTTCGGGTTCGAGCTCTACAAATACGATATCGCCGAGTTCGCTTTGAGCAAAATCTGTAATTCCAACGGTAACGGAGCCGTCGCCGTTATCACGTATCCATTCGTGTTCTTTGGTGTATTTGAAATCTTCAGGAAAATTCATGATTTGTTGTTTATAAGTCGGGATTAAACGTAAAAGATGTTTCGAGATATTGTGTATTGAATTCGCCACTCAGGAACCCGGGATCATTCATCAGCTGCTTGTGATAGGGGATTGTCGTTTTAACCCCCTCAATGATAAACTCATCGAGTGCCCGTTTCATCCTGCTGATTGCTTCCTCTCTGGTTGGCGCACTTACAATGAGTTTTGCGATCATCGAATCGTAGTAGGGAGGTATATTATAACCGGCGTAGGCATGTGTGTCAACCCTGACGCTTCGTCCGCCCGGAATATTAAAACTTGTGATGGTTCCGGCGCTGGGTCTGAAATTATGAGCCGGATCTTCCGCATTGATTCTGCATTCAATGGCATGCCCTCTCATTTTGAGTGGTTTGGTACCGATTCTCCCGCCTGAAGCTGCAATCAGCTGTTCCTTGACAAGATCACAATAAGTGATCTCTTCCGTAACGGGATGTTCTACCTGGATTCTGGTATTCATCTCCATGAAGTAGAAATTAAGATCCTTATCCACAATAAATTCTACGGTTCCGGCACCTTCATAATTGATAGCTTTTCCTGCATTTATTGCAGCCTGTCCCATTCTTTCACGAAGTTCCTCATCGACAACAGGGGAGGGAGCTTCCTCAAGAATTTTCTGGTGCCTTCTTTGAAGTGAGCACTCCCGTTCGCCGAGATGAATCACATTTCCATGCTGATCTCCAAGAATCTGTATTTCAATATGTCTGGGATTCAGAATAAACTTTTCAATGTACACTTCAGCATTTCCAAATGCTGATTCTGCTTCATTTTTACAGGTAGTGTAGGCATTCCGGAATTTCGCAGGATCATGCACAACCCTCATACCGCGTCCGCCACCGCCTGCAGTTGCCTTGATGATAACGGGGAATCCGATTTCAGCAGCAATTTTTTCCGCATCTTCGACTCTCTTCACAATACCATCTGAACCCGGAACGACAGGAACATTGTTTTTGATCATAGTCTCTTTTGCAGTAGCCTTATCGCCCATGGTTTGGATCATTTCCGGCGACGGTCCGATAAATTTCAGATCATGCTCTGAACAGATTCGGCTAAATTCGGCATTCTCAGCAAGGAAACCGTAACCTGGGTGAATAGCATCAGCATTGGTTATTTCGGCTGCAGTCAGAATACAGGGAATTTTCAGGTAGCTGTCCTTACTTGGCGGCGGACCGATGCAAACGGCTTCATCCGCAAATTTAACATGGAGACTGTGACGGTCGGCAGTTGAGTAGACCGCAACCGTTTTAATCCCCATCTCCTTACAGGTTCGTATAACTCTGAGTGCGATTTCGCCTCTGTTAGCGATCAGTATTTTATTAAACATAGAGTGTTTAATCCTTCTTGATTATGAATAACGGCTGATCGAATTCTACCGGAGAGGCGTTATTAACCAGTATTTTTTGAATGGTTCCGGAGTACTCGGATTCGATCTCATTCATAATTTTCATGGCTTCAATTATGCACAAGGTATCTCCTTTCTGTACTTTTGCACCCTCTTTCACAAAAGGCTCGGATTCCGGAGAGGAAGCTTCATAAAATGTACCGACGATGGGTGACTTTATGACCTCGCCGTCCGTTTTATCTGCAGATTTTTCTGTTGTTCTCACATCCGGTGTGCCGACCGCAGCCTTAGACTGAGGCAGTTCTGGCATTGACGGAACCTGATATTGAACTGTTTGAACAGTTTTGTCAGAGTTTTTCTTAATTTTAATTTTGAAACCCCCTTCCTCTATCGAAACTTCATCAACATCACTTTCAGAAATGAGGGTGAGGATATTTTTCACAAGTTTTAAGTCCATATCAAAATTTTATTTAAAGTTTTCTCTATTGAAAATGCAATGAAATTCAGGATTTAACCCGCTCTAAGTATTCACCGGTACGAGTATCAATCTTAATTCTCTCTCCCTGATTTATGAATAGCGGTACCTGAACTGTTGCTCCGCCGGCTACGGTAGCAGGTTTGCTTCCGCCCTGGGCCGTATCTCCACGAACGCCGGGATCCGTCTGGATGATTTCGGTTTCAATGTGATCAGGTGGCTGAGCATATAAAATTTTCTCATTTTCAACGTCCACAACAAGCGTACAGGTTATACCATCAGTTACAAATTGTGCCTTTTCCACGCGCGATTTTTCGATTGGAATTTGCTCATAGGTTTCCTGATGCATGAAGAAATACATGTCACCGTCAGAGTAGAGGAACTGATACGGATGACGCTCGATCCGGACCGATTCAACATTCTCTCCGGAACGGAATGTCTTGTCAATGTTTTTGTCGTTTTCGACGCCTTTTAACTTGGTGCGGACAAATGCTCCGCCCTTGCCCGGTTTGACATGCTGAAACTCAACAATCGTATAAATTTCTCCGTCCAGTCGAATTGCCAGTCCGTTCCGGAAGTCTGAAGTGCTGATTTTTGCCATGGGTATAAGAATTACAGTTAGATAAAAAGATAGTAAAGATACGAATAAAAATTCCTGCTATGTGAGGAAGCTCCAGATAGTAGTAAGAAGTACAAGACCTATCAGTACAGGTGAAATATATTTTATCAATATAACCCAGAGAGTGTAGAATCCGGAATCTCTTATGGATTCATTTCCTTGTTCCAGTTCCAGTAATGCATTTTCACTTTTCCAGAAATATCCGAGGAAAACAGAGATGGCCAATCCGCCAAGAGGCAGACCGATTTCGTTAAAGATCATCACAAAGTAATCGATCAGACTGAGTTCAAAAGAGACAATTACACTGATTATTCCCACAAATCCGCCAACGATCCAGGAGGCCTTTTTTCTGTTGACACCGTGCTCATCAATCACATAAGCGACGGGGACTTCGAGTAGAGAGATGGATGAAGTCAGAGCGGCCAGCCCGAGCAGAATAAAAAAAGTAATTCCAAGCAGCATTCCCACAAATCCACCAATGTTATGAAACATTTCCGGAAGAACGTCAAAAACAAGGGTCACACTGGAGAAAAGAGCGCCGGTTTCCGGATTGAAGATTTGAACACCTCCGGCCTGAGCGACAAACATAGCCGGAATGACCAGTAAGCCTGCAACAACAGCAATGCCCACATCAAAGATGGTTATATATGCAGCAGATTCGACGATATTTTGTTTTTTATTCAGATATGAACCGTAAGTTATGAGTGCGCCCATTCCGAGTGAAAGTGAGAAAAATGCCTGCCCCATCGCTGAAAGAAGAAGATTTCCGTCAATGGTCGAAAAATCGGGCTTGAAAAACATTAACAGGCCCTCTTTGGCACCGTCCAGTGTAAAAATGTAGAAAATCAGTATAAAGAGGATTCCGATTAAAACCGGCATAAGCAGTTTGGTAGCTCTCTCTATGCCTTTACTGACTCCACCGGTTACAATGAGTATTGTCAAACCCATAAAAAAGAGTGTGAAAACGGCATTTTTCAGCCCATTCCCAAGATCACCCACGTAATTTGCAGCAGATTCAAACTGGAAGAAGTAGAAAAGTTCCTCAAAAACATAGGCGAGTGTCCAGCCGGATATCACCACGTAAAATGAAAGAATCATCACTCCGCAAATAACTCCCCAGTAGCCGATTAACGGGATGAAAGAGTTGCCTTTGCTGAGAGCCTTTAAGGCCCCAACCGGATTTTTTTGGGTTCTTCTGCCTATTGCCAGTTCTGCGATCATAACCGGAAAACCGATGATCAGACAACAAAGCAGATAGATCAGGATGAATGCAGCCCCTCCGTTATCTGCTACCTGTGTCGGGAAGCCCCATATATTTCCAAGCCCGACAGCAGAGCCTGCTGCTGCAAGAATAAAACCGATTTTTGAATTCCAGGTTCCCCTTTCCGAAGATGTTGTGGGTGTCAATTGAGCAGAGGTTAATTTCTATTAAACTGACATAAAATATCCTGAACTGATTAATGTCGCAACTTTCTGAGCAAGAAACCGCAAGTTGGATTAATCCGGATGTTTCCGGAGATCAGATCGATAATCTGAAGTGAGGCCATTTCGCCATTTGCGATCACTTCCCACGAACCGGAGGGCAGTGTGAGATCAGCCGCTGAGTTGAAATTTCCATTGAGGATGATGTAATAGTCGTACAGGTCACCGGAAGTGTTGCCACTGATATAGAAACTGACAACAAGCGGATCGCCATGATGGTCAAAGCAGATCCCTTCAGGATCACTTTTTCTCAATGCCGGCGATTCTATCCGGATTTGAATGAGCGCTCTGTAGTATTCATAGAGAGAACGATTCAGATCTATTTGGTCAAAATCTATCCAGTTGGTGGCATTGTCCTTTTGATAACTGTTATGATCCATTTTACCCTCATCCGGATCACCATAAATCGATTTGGCAATAATTTTCGACCTGGCAAACTCCTGTCCGGCGTGAATCATGGTAATTCCCTGAGCAGAAAAGAGAGAGAGAGCCGCCAGTTTGGATATGCGCAGCTGGTCATCATTCAACTTCACATGTTTATCAATATCAGTAATTTTCTGATCTTGGATTTCGGGATTCAGTCCGATCCTGATAAAGTCACCCAAGGTATAACCATCATGACTTTCGAGATAATTAACAGCATGCTTCGATGTCTGATAGAGTCCTCCCTCATGGTTTACAAGTGTACCTCTGAAGATGTTCTCCAATCGGAGCCTTCTTGTTTCATGCTGCCAGTCGGAGAAGATAAAGCCCCGGTCATGCAAGGGATCTGAGCCCTTTAAACTGTTTCTGATACGGTCGTTCCAGGATGACCAGTCATGATTAGAGAACTCATGGGGTGAATAGTAGCCACCCCAGGGTTCTGCGATCAGGACAGCTTTTGGATACTTTTTATGTAGCGCGAATTTGATTTCATCCCAGGTTTTTTTGTCAAAGAGTGCGGCGAGATCAAACCTGAAACCATCGATTTGATACTCATCCATCCAATAGAGCAGCGAATCAATAATCAGCTGCCTTGCCACAGGATGCTCAGACCTGAATTCGTTACCTGTACCACTTCTGTTGAGGTAATGCCCCTTCTCGTTTTTCCTGAGGTAAGTATCATGCAGAAGATGGGTAAGCGGGTTGATATCAAAAAGCGAGGTGTGATTGTAAACTACATCCATAATCACTGTGATTTTTTCCTCATGGAGCTTCTTCACCATCTCCTTGAATTCACTGACTGCGACAGGGGTTTTGCCCGAGTGGTTGTTACTCAGATCGGACGCAAAAAAACTTTCCGGTGCGAAAAAAAATGAGGTCATGTATCCCCAGTAGTTGGCAGAATAGACATTCCAGCTGTTGTGAAAGCCCTCCTCTGTTTTCGCGCCATATGGAGGTTCAATCGGTGCAAATTTCTGAAGTGGTAGAAATTCAACACAATTCACTCCAAGTTTTTTTAGATAATTGATGCCTCCGGGGTGACCGGTATCCACAAATTTATTGTAAAAACCGGCTTTTGAAGATTTTACCTTTGGATGTGCAGTTAAATCTTTTAGATGAGTTTCGTAGATGACAAGATCCCTGGGATCATCGGGGAACTGATGTGTTGCTCCCTGCCAGTCAAATGAATCAGAAAAAATGTAGCTTCGTGCTTCCTGCCGGTAGTTGTTTCGGACAGTCACATGTTTACTGTAAGGATCGGCAAATAATTCCCTGGAATAGGGGGAGAGATTTTTATTGTTCTCCCGGAAGGAAACCTTGTATCCATACCATTTCCCATTCAGGTTCCCGTGTATCTTCAGAAGCCAGTCCCCATTCGGGTCCGGTCTCATAGCATGTTCGATACCTCTGTCCGAATCGTAAGAATCAAATATCACACAGGTCACTGAGTGAACATCCGGGCAATGAAGCCGAAAAGTTGTGGACGTATCTGTAACAGTAACACCCGGGGTACTCTTATTTAAATCTGACATGAACTATACTAATTAACCGTGCTTCCGGGCTGTGCGTCTGTTTCGATGAAACGAAGTCTTCCGTCACTCTCTTCCGCCATTAAAATCATACCGTTACTCTCTGTCCCCATCATTTTCCGGGGTGCCAGATTGGCAACAACACAAACATTTTTTCCAACAATATCTTCCGGCGCGAAATGATCCGCTATTCCGGAGAGAATAACTCTCTTTTCAAATCCTATATCCACCTGAATTTTCAGAAGTTTTTGTGATTTCTTTACCTTTTCTGCTGCAATGATTCGGGCCGATCGTATATCGAGGGCGGAAAACTGATCGAAGTTAATTTCACTTTTCAAAGGGGGGTAGTCCACTTCCGCTTGTGGTTGCCCGATGACACTCTTTGAGAGCTTTTCAATCTGGATTTCTATCATTTCGTCCTCAATCTTTCGGAACAGAATTTCACCGGGAGTGATAGTAGATCCGGTTTCCAGCAGGGATGTTCCCGCTGAGTCCCAGTTGAATTGTTTCCCCAGATTGAGCTGTTCCCTCAGGGTATGCATTTTAGAAGGCATAACAGGTTCAAAAAGGATTGAGAGTGCTGCAGTGATCTGTAAACAGACATGCAGGGTGTTTCCACAGGCTTCCGGATTTTCCCCTCTGGTTTTCCAGGGTTCGGTTTCCGTGAAATAACGGTTACCGGAACGGGCAAGATTCATTGACTCGAGGATTGCCTCCCTGAAATGGAATGTTCTGTAAGCCTTTTCAATTTTATCCTTCTGTTTTAAAATTTCATCAAGTGTTTGCAGATCTGGAGATGAAGGATTACTCAGGGCGGGTACTTTTGAATCAAAAAACCTCTGGGTAAAGGTGAGAGTCCTGAATACGAAATTTCCAAGTACATCAGCAAGTTCCCCATTTACCTTCAGCTGAAAATCTTTCCACGAGAAGTCAGAATCTTTGTTTTCGGGAAGAATAGTTCCCAGTGCGTATCTGAGCAGATCAGCTTCAAAATAGTCCATGTATTCTTCCAGCCAAACAGCCCAGCCTCTGGAAGTGGAAAGTTTTTGACCCTCCAGATTCAGGAATTCATTGGCAGGTACATTTTCGGGCAGATTGTAGTTGCCGTGCTGCATCAGTGTAGCGGGAAACATGATGCAGTGAAATACGATATTGTCTTTTCCGATAAAGTGAATGATTGAACTGTCGGAGTCCTGCCAGTAAGATTTCCATAATTCCGGTTTTCCTTTAAGTTCAGCCCACTCTCGTGTAGCGGAGATATAACCTATGGGCGCATCAAACCAGACATAGAGCACTTTGCCTTCAGATCCTTCAATAGGTACAGGAACCCCCCAGTTGAGGTCTCGAGTCACGGCACGATCGCCCAGACCGCTCTCCAGCCAGCTCCTGCATTGGCCCATTACATTTGCCTTCCACTCTTTTTTACTGTAAATCCACTCTTCAAGGCGTTTCTGGAAATCCCCCAGCGGAATGAACCAGTGTTCAGTCTCTTTGATCACCGGTATATTTCCAGTAATTGCACTAACAGGGTTGATGAGGTCGGTTGGTGAGAGTGAAGTGCCACATTTTTCACACTGATCTCCATAGGCTTCTTCATATCCGCAGTGGGGGCAAGTGCCTTTGACGTAGCGGTCGGGGAGAAACATTGCGGCTTCCTCATCATAAAGCTGCTGCTGAACTTTCTGCTTGAAAACTCCCTGATTATAGAGTTCAAGGAAAATTTCCTGCGAAGTTTTCTTATGCATTGCGGAGCTTGTTCTGCCGTAATAGTCAAATGAAATCCCGAATCTTTCAAATGCTGCCTTATTCGCTGTGTGAAAGCGATCCACTATCTGTTGAGGAGTTACTCCCTCCTTTTCTGCAGCAATCGTAATGGGGACACCATGTTCATCTGATCCGCAGATGTGAAGAATATCATGACCGTTCAGGCGGTGAAACCGGGTATACAGATCGGCAGGAAGATAAGCTCCGGCAAGGTGACCCAGATGAATCGGTCCGTTGGCATAGGGCAGGGCGGAGGTTACTAAAATACGTTTCGACATAATGAAAATTGCGCCGGCAGATCACGTTTCTGAAAAATTATGAAGGATAAAATTACCATTTTGGAAAACAAGATGCTGAATGAAGTTCCCTGAATTCATTAGGGTTATAATACTGTGAGTCTGCCCGTTCTCAAAGACTTATCTGCGATTTTTCTAAAAAAGCATAGAGCGCAATTCCGGCGGCTACCGAGACATTCAGCGAATGTTTCATTCCAAATTGAGGGATCTCCACTGTGTCATCCAGAACAGCAAGCAAAGATTCATCTATTCCGGATACTTCATTTCCAAGAACCAGGCAAAGCGGCTGGTTGCCCGGATTGAAATTCTGGATCAGCTGGCTCCGGGAAGTCTGTTCCAGACCAACGATACGGTATCCATCCTGTCTGAGCTGACCGATTCCATCAGTAATACTGGTCACCTTTTTCCAACTTACATGCTCTTCAGCTCCAATAGCTGTTTTTGTTATTTCGGGACGTGGTGGTACAGGTGTGTAACCCGACAGCCACAACTCCTTAACGCCGAAAGCATCAGCACAACGAAACGCGGCTCCAACATTATGCATGCTTCTGATGTTGTGCAGCCAAAGAATGAAATTGTCATTCAGAGGGGAAGTTTTTGCCTGGTTATTTTTCAGGATCTGTTTTGTGGTCAGTTTTTTCAATATCTAAAAAATAAGAAATTGCAAATTAATGAAAAGGATGCCAAGCATTGGAATCAATGATCAACGAACCGATAGAGAAAAGGTGAACGGTGAGCCTTCCCGGTTTTAGTGATAAATGAAATTTTGACTTCAGATAGAATCTTTTCAGCTTCCGGTATTGGCTCTTTATTGCAATGAAATAAGTATCAGATTTTTTCAATACAACTGAGATAAGGCAATAGAGTATTTTCAAGATAGGTGAAGATCTCACGCTGATAATTCCTGGAGCCGCCACTTCTGAGCGCAGAGGTCACTGAAATTACGGAATCGTAATCCGGAAGCATGAAAATATACTGTCCGCCATTACCCCATGCAAAAAAGACTTCAGTTCCCGACACATTTTTTCTCCACCACATGTAACCGTAATTATAGGGGTTGAAATTACTTTGAGTGTATATACGTGTGGACTCAAGAACCCATTTTCGGGATACAATACGCTCTCCTTTGTAAACCCCGGTATCCATCATCAGCTCACCAATTTTTATGAGGTCGGCCGGACTCAAGGCCATATTGTTACCACCCATATAGAATCCCTGAGGATCCCGATCCCATCCACCTGCTCTGATTCCAAGTGGGCCGAAAAGATACCTGTCAGCAAAAGCCCTGGTACTCATTTCGGTTGCGTTGGTAAGAATTACAGACAAAAGATGTGATGTTCCTGTGCTGTAAACCATGCGGCTGCCCGGATCAGTAATCAGGGGTTGAGATATTGCATACTCTGTCCAGTTATTACTTAAAACCCAGCGTCCGTAATTTCTGAAACTCGTGGTTTCGAGTCCGCTTCTCATTGTCAGAAGATCCATTAGTGTAATAGATTCCTTGACAGGGTCCGGATACTGAGCAAAGTAACCGGGGAAGAATGCTCCCAGGGTGACATGCACTCCGTCTATGTAACCATGGTCGATAGCGATACCAATTAGCAGAGAGAGGATGCTTTTTGATGCAGATTTGATGTTCACTTTTCTGTCTGCACTCATATTTCCCCTGAAGTATTCAGAGAGGAGATCGCCTTCTCTTGAGATCATGAGACTCTGAACAGTGCCGATCTCGAAAATGGTTTCAACATGAATGTTATCATCGGAACACAGATCTGTACGCACAGAATCCAACGAAAAAGAATGAAGCAGTAAACCTAAAATGAATAAAAGCTTCATAGCTATCTTTTAGAGAGATCCATAAGTTGAAAATATCTTTCGAATTCGCAGAGTTGACGAAGTTCAAATTAAAAAAGAGAAAAATATAAAAGTAATAAGACCATCTCCAAATCAACGAAGGGAACCAGATCGGAGAGAGCCCCCGGTAAGTTAAATCCGGTGGAATAGTGATAGTGTAAAAAAGATTGGGAAACAGCGTCGAATCCTCATATTTTTCCTGTTCTGAATATTAACATAAAGATATGCAAATTTGGCAGCATGAGGGCTGCTTTATTTGTTTTAGTAAGCATGTCAACTTCCCCGAAATGAAAAAAAATTATTTATCCAGAGAAGGATTCGAGAAACTCGAAGCAGAATTAAAAGACCTCAAAATCAGAGGAAGGAAAGAAATTGCCAATGAAATTGCTGAAGCAAGATCGAAGGGTGATTTGAGTGAAAACGCTGAATATGATGCAGCAAAGGAGGCTCAGGGTCATCTTGAAAAGCGAATTGCTGAACTGGAGAATACGCTTGCACTGGCAACAATTATTGACGACAAAAATATTGATACCTCAAAAGCTTACGTTTTGTCCACCGTAACTATTCGTAACATCAAGGTTAACCGGGAGATGAAATATACACTTGTATCAAAAGATGAGGCGGACTTTAAGCTGGGCAAGATATCGGTGGATTCCCCGATAGGACAAGCACTTCTGGGGAGGGAGATTGGTGATAGAGTTAAAGTGGATGTGCCGGCAGGGTTATTGGAATTGGAAATACTGAATATTGAAAGGTAAAATCGGAGGAAAACAGATGAAGATTGGAGTTATTGGTACAGGATATGTAGGACTGGTGACAGGTACCTGTTTTGCTGACAGTGGAAATGATGTGATCTGTGTGGATATTGATCAAAATAAGGTGGATCGCCTCAGAAAAGGCGAAGTGCCGATTTATGAACCCGGACTCAACCGGGTTTTCGAAAGAGCAATCCGGGAAGAGCGGCTTGTATTCACCACAGATTTGGAGTCAACGTTCAGAGAAACAGAAATGATATTTCTCTGTCTCCCCACTCCTCCTGGTGCAAATGGACAGGCAGACCTCAGTTTTGTTCTGAATGTTGCTGATGAACTGGGAGATCTCTTCAACAAATTCCCCGGGTACAGAGTGATTATAAACAAGAGTACGGTACCCGTTGGAACGGCAGACCGTGTTCGTGAAAGGATCGCGACAAAGACAAAAGCTGAATTTGATGTGGTTTCAAACCCGGAGTTTCTCAGAGAGGGAGCCGCGGTTGAAGATTTTATGAAGCCTGAAAGAGTAGTAGTTGGTACGGGCAGTAAACGCGCGGCTGAACTAATGACAGCTCTTTATGAACCGTTTGTTCGAAGCGGTAATCCGATTATCATTATGGATGAGAGAAGCTCTGAGCTCACCAAGTATGCAGCCAATGCGATGCTGGCCACGAAAATTACATTTATGAATGAGATTGCCAATATTTGTGAAAAAGTGGGTGCGGATGTGGATGACGTGCGCAGGGGTATTGGCACTGATTCGAGGATTGGTCAGCGTTTTCTCTTTGCAGGAATCGGGTACGGAGGCAGCTGTTTCCCGAAAGATGTACAGGCTATCCACCATACAGCCGGAGAATATGGCTATGATTTTAAAATCCTTGACTCTGTGATGAAAGTAAATGAGTCTCAAAAAGTATCCATTGTTAAAAAAATAAAAGATTTCTACAATGGAGATCTTGACGGAAAAACATTTGGTGTTTGGGGGCTCTCCTTTAAGCCGGAAACGGATGATATCCGTGAAGCGCCATCTCTCTATATCACCAGAGAAATTGCTGCCCTTGGAGCGAAAATGAAAGCATATGATCCTGAAGCGATGGATACGTTTAAACAAGCTGTAACTGATGATGTACTGAAAGCTGTTGAGTTCATGGATGATCGGGATTCAGTAATTGAAGGAGTTGACGCGCTGATCATCTGCACAGAGTGGAACGAATTCCGGAGGCCGGACATGAGCAGATTCGCGAAGGTGATGAACGCTCCGGTGATTTTTGACGGTCGGAATCTGTATGATCTGGATCGTGTTGCTGATGCAGGTGTTACCTACTTCAGTGTAGGCCGTCCGTCTGTAAATGCTTGATTCTGAGAAGAGAATTATTTTTAAGTTTAACTCATTGGGTCGAAATTGAAAAAACGAATACTTATTACGGGTGGAGCAGGATTTCTGGGTTCGCATTTGTGCGATCGTTACCATTCTGACGGTTGGGATGTTATCTGTATGGATAATCTGATCACCGGGTCAGAAACCAATATTGAGCATTTGAGAAGTTCCAGACGGTTTCGTTTTATCAATTATGATGTGACCAACTATATCGACCTCAATGAAGATTTGGATCTGATTCTGCACTTTGCTTCACCGGCTTCTCCGATCGATTATCTGGAAATGCCGATCCAGACGCTGAAAGTGGGTTCTCTCGGAACGCATAAGGCCCTTGGTTTGGCAAAGGCAAAAGGAGCCCGTTTTCTTCTTGCATCCACAAGTGAAGTGTATGGGGATCCGCTTCAGCATCCTCAGAAGGAAACCTATTGGGGGAATGTAAATCCTACCGGGTATCGTGGTGTATATGATGAAGCCAAGCGTTTTGCAGAGGCAATGACGATGGCTTATCACCGTTTTCATGGTTTGGAAACGAGAATCGTCCGAATTTTTAACACGTACGGTACCAGAATGAGGCTGAAAGATGGCAGAGCCCTGCCTACATTTTTCAGGCAGGCACTACGTAATGAACCAATTACAGTATTTGGGGATGGATCTCAGACCCGGTCATTCACTTACGTGGATGATCTTGTTGAGGGAATCTACCGACTGGCTGAGAGCTCTGAAGCCGGGCCTGTCAATATCGGCAATCCTGAAGAGATCACCATCAGGGATTTTGCGAAAGAAATTATCGAGATAACCGGAAGTAACAGTGAGCTTGTTTTTAAAGATTTACCCGCTGATGATCCTCAGATCAGGCAACCGGATATTTCCAAAGCCAGAAGGATTCTCAATTGGGAACCAAAAACAAGCCGCAGGGAAGGTCTTTTGAAAACGCTCGAGTATTTTAAGCATCAGGTAAATATAAGTGGGTAAGAAAAAACTGATAGATTTATATTTGTACAGTTATTTAGATCGCAAACCGGTTTTTCTGCTTTTCAGAAGAGCAAAGGGGCATATCTACGAAGGTCAGTGGAGAATGGTGGGAGGTAAGGTAAAAGAAGGTGAGAAATACTGGGAAGCTGCAGTACGTGAAATGAAGGAAGAGACCGGCCTGAACCCCATACGATTCTTTACCCTTCCTTCAGTCAATCAGTTCTATGAACATCGAACGGACAAAATATTGACTATCCCTGCATTTGCGGCTGAAGTTTCACTCCACGATAAAATTGTTCTCAATTCGGAACATAATCAGTACGAGTGGTTCCGTGTTGAAGATGCTGTTGAAAAAGTGATCTGGCCGGAACAGCAGAGATTGCTAAGATTGACTTTTACGATAATAACTTCCGAAATAATTCCCGAAGAGTGGTGCATTCCCCAGACGTAAGGTTCATAGTATATGTGTTCTTTTTCTGCTCATTCATTCTTCCTGATCAGACAAGAGGACAGGAAAAAGCATATGAATTACTACCCTCGCCCGACATGTGGTATAATTCTGTGGATGGAATACGGATTGGGGTGAATTTTGTGGGACAGGTACCGGGTACATTTGAGGATGGCCCGCATCGTCTGAATGCTGGAGTTTGGCTCGGACTTTGGTTCCCGTCCATGCCTGTGTCGTATCAGCTTCTGTACACGGAGCCCGTACCCGGCTGGTCAGAATTTGGGAGTGAGGCATCTGTTCAGTTTCTGAGCTCAATCCGCACAGGATACCACAGACATGGTGCGGGCTTCAATAAACGCTGGCAACCTGGATTTCAGGAAAACAAATTCAGGGAATTGAATATCTTCAATACGTTTGAGAAAAGATTTAATCGTTCATACACTGCTTTTCCGGCGCTCTGGTCGGAGGATTCAAAAATATTGGCAACTGCTGCTTTCAAAATGCAGGATGAAAATTTTCTTGGGCTGTATTTTTTTGAACTCGAAAGCTCTTTGCAGTATCTGAATGATAGTTTTATAGTCAGCTCTTTGACAGCTTTTCAGAAAATTGATTTAAACAGACACTGGGGATTCAGATTTCGTGCTTTTACAGGTGTAAACAGTTCAGCGTCAGCGCCGGAATATCTCTATTCAAGGAGTATGAATCCCGCGATCAGGTGGATGAATAATGGTGTCACAAGAGCAAAAGGCACGATTCCCCAAAACTGGATCGAGAGCGGATCCCTCCATATTGCAGGTGGCGCAAACATTAGAGGGTATATGCACAGTGATGTTAAATCCTTTGTAGAATGTGAGAATGAAGTGGAATTATGCAGTTCTCTGTATCATTCCATTCTCTCTTTTAATGCTGAGTTTGATTTTTGGAACCCGGTAGATGCACTGTTAAATAAAAATAATTATGCATCTGAATTTCTCAGATTCCGCTCCTACCTTTTCTATGATACCGGAAGCTCGACGGGCTGGATTGGTGATCAGCCAGCTGAAATTTTTTCCAATGCCGGTGCCGGAATCTCATTTTCACTGAATATTCCGGACTATCTTGGAAAATCAAGGGGTTTTGTACTGAGATATGAAATGCCTTTCTGGATATCAGATCCGACGAATGGCAACTCCATCTCATTCAGGTCACTTTTTGGGTTCGGAGCAGTGATCGCTTTCTGATGATATCCGGCAAGAAATCATATCTGTTGCTCTTATGGATCCTGTTCAATGCCTGTACAGTAACCCGCTGGTCCATTATTGATGAGCAGGTGATCAATCCAGGCTATTCACCTGATATACTGGTAAATGAAGAGGTAATTGTTTTGGAGCAGTACCCCACGCCCGAGTATCCGGTAGCTGTTTTCAATCTCATGGAATATAGTGAGAGGCAGTTTCAGTTACTGGAGATGAAGGAGAGAAATATCCAGCAATTCAGGCCGCGATGGTTTCTGACAACTGCGGGGCTCATGGTTGCAGCAGGAGCCGCCCTGGCTGCCAATACCTCTGTTCTGCCGGTCTCTTTGAACTCTGATCAGAAAGTTCTTCTCAATATCGCTGCACCGGTTGCGGCTTTAATTCCTTTTGTGAAACAAAAACCGGTGGAAGAACCAATTTTTACGGGTGAGACGGAGCTGGGCAAGCCAGTGGGCTTTCAGATTGTAGCGGATACTGTCAGGGCTTCAGATCTGAATTCTGACAGGCAGGCAGACATAAACCTGCTATATCAGGGGGAGATCATCGGTTCAAGATCAGGTGCTATTCTTGCCGATGGACAGATTGATTTAAACCTGGCTCTTTTAACACAGGATCTCTCAAGAGATTTCAGGAGCGGAGATGAAATCGATGCTGAGATCTATTTAAACGGAAAAGTCTTTGATTTCACAATTCCTGTATCCTCGTTTTTGTCACCTTATGTGATCGTGACAGAACCTGTTGTTCAACTCAGAAGCAGTCCGCTCATATCAGATCTTAACGTACTGACAGAGGTGGGGCAAGGAAGCCGTTTTTTCTTAATTGACGATGGAATTGATGAATGGTACAATGTGAGATTCGGAGGCTCAGAGGTTTTTCTTCCAAAAATGAGCTCCGAAACTGAATGGAGGTCAGTTTTCATGGCCGGGGCTCCGGATGTATTTGAGTTCAGGGCCGTACCGTTCGGACAGATTGATGTCGAAAGATCTGTTCCGGTACTTAAGGATCATAATCCTGCAGACAGAGCACTGGTTCTTACCAACGCATTTTCGGGCGACTCAGAACCCCGGCAGTATCTGGATCGGGATCATGATCTGTTTCTTTTTTATATGAGATCCGCATTCCAGCTAAATAATGAACAGATTTCAGTCATTGATATGGATAAGAGCAGGAATTGGGTACAGAGATTACGAGAAATGAGTCCGACTGACAGCACCGGATCCCTGTATATCTATCTCTCCGGTGATGCAACAATAAAACAGGATAACTCCATCGGAGTTTTGCATATGCAGGAGTCTCCTGAAGAATCAATCATCAAGGATATCATTTTTACAGGTATCGAACGTATCGGAGCGGGCCAGGTATTTCTGTTTGCAGATTTGCAGTTTATTGAGAGAGCTGAGTCGGAAAGAAGTTCTGAATTAAGCAGAAGCATGTCGATTCAGGTTTTGGAAGATACGGCAGCTGCACTGATTAACCGTATGCCTGAAAGTGTGATACTATTCAGCAACAGGCCGGGGCAAAAGTCATCGCTCTTCGCAGGCAGTGGGGTGGAGAATAAACGGCACCACATATTTAATTATTTCTTGGCTGAGGCTTTACAGCAGCGCCGGATGCGTATGAGTGATATTATCAGCCATATGGAAAATAATGTTGATTATATGTCGAGACGGCTTCACGACAGGTCTCAGGAAATTCAGGCTTTTGGAAACCGGAATCTGCTTATCACCGGGAAATGACCGGCTGGATTTTTATTCTGCTTTCTGCATTCAGCTCTCTGCTCATTGCACATTTTTTAAAAATAAGCGAAAACAGGGGGCTTGATACGGTAAGGGTTCTAACTGTAAATTACTTTACTGCTTCTTTTTCAGCTCTTCTTTTTGCAGATAAATCGGGCTTTTCAGATGCCGGTACCGGTGTTTTTCCGGCTTTTCTGCTGGCGATTCTGGTGGGGATCATTTTTATACTGAACTTTTTTATCTACAGTAAATCTGTTTTTCTAAACGGAATTGGAATCAGTGTGGCGATGATGCGCATCTCACTTATAGTTCCGGTGCTGGTCTCTATCCTTTTTTTTGGTGAGTTTCTTTCTTACCCTCAGTTTGCCGGTGTTTTACTTGTTTTTATAATTCTCTATTTACTGATACCGGGGAAAAAGGGATTGCAAAACGAACCCTTAAAGGCAGGAGGGTACCTGTTACTGCTCTTTGTTGGAACAGGCATTGGAGATACATCTCTGAAAGTATTTGAAATTCATTTTATACACCTTGTTTCGAAGGAGTTGTTTATGGGAGTTGTTTTTCTGACTGCATTTTGCTGCGGGCTTACTACTCTCATATGGAAGCGCAAACTTAAATTCCGGAAAACTGAACTGATCATTGGCGTTATGATTGGTATTCCGAATCTGCTCACATCCCTGTTTTTGATTTCCGCACTGGAAATGATGAACGGAGCTGTGGTATTCAGTGCCGTTAATCTTATCACTGTGGCCGGAGGTACCGTACTGGGTGTTCTCTACTGGAGAGACCGTTTTCTTTCGAGCCAGTGGCTTGGTATCTTTCTGGCAATGATCGCGATTCTTCTCCTTCTTTGAGGGAGGGTTTTTGTGCAAATTCGAAATAGACAGAACATTATATATTTTTTGTATCCGGCATATGATGAGGCACATGAGTATTCTACAGAGTGTGAAGTTCCAAAATGTGATTTCATTTTCTTCCTGGTAAACCCAAGGTCTGAAAAATGTCTGTTTGGAAAGCTTTGTAAAAACCGTCCCTTGTCACAGGCTTCTTTGTCTCAAATTGAGATCTTAACCTTTAATATATTCGGTGCGTAAAATTCTCAGGTCACGATCTTGAGCAGTATTCCGGGCATTTAAAATGCTTGATTACAACCGCAGAGTAATTTTGAACAAACCATGAAGTTAATATGAAATTAATTGAAAGAATCCGGATTGCAGCTTCAAGTCTCAGGCGAAGAGTTGTCTTTCCCGAAGCAGCAAAAGACATAAGAATCATTGAAGCAGCCATTTTTTTGCATCAGAAACAACTCGTATCCCCGGTGTTGTTGGGCTCAGAGGACGAAATTCAGAAACTCTGCAGTGAAAATGACGTGTCCATCCCGAAAGGTCTGACGATTTTTCCGGTTAACGGAAAGAGTGATTTTGAGGAGAGATATCAGTTCTTCAGCCAAAAACTTGCACATAAGAAGCCCGATCAGGAAACGCTTCAGACACTCTGTGGGAATGCACTGTTTACAGCAGGTTGGCTTCTGGAAAAAGGTGATGTTGACGGAGCCGTGGCGGGGTCAGTAGCCTCTACCCCTGAAGTGATCATTGCGGCACTCCGGACTGTAGGAGTATCTGATGATTCAGGCCTGGTTTCGAGCTGTTTTTTAATGGAGATGCCGGATCACAGGGTGTTCACATACGGAGACTGCGCAGTTGTTCCTTACCCCGATTCAATTCAGCTTGCAGATATTGCACTTGACTCCGCAAAAACGCACCTCAAGCTAACCGGAATCGAACCAAAAATCGCATTTCTCTCTTTTTCAACAAAGGGGAGTGCCAGGCACGAATCCGTTACCAAAATTCAGGAGGCGTACAGCAAGGCAAAGGAGAAAAGTAATTGGGTGATGGATGGTGAACTTCAGTTCGATGCAGCTGTAATTCCGGAGATTTCGACCAGGAAAGCTCCCGATTCATCGTTAAAAGGAGATGCGAATGTATTGATATTCCCAAATCTGGATGCAGGCAATATCGGTTATAAAATTACAGAAAGATTGGCAGGAGCTGTTGCAACTGGGCCAATTCTTCAGGGGCTTTCGAAACCTTATCTCGATCTTTCAAGAGGGTGTTCCGTTGATGATATCATCAATACAGCATGTGTGGCAGCACTATTAAGCTGATAGGGACAATCAATTAGTGAATCAGCCATGAAATCTGTTACTTAACCCTTGTGAAATGGTTTGGGACACTGTTTTTTTTCCTTATATTTATTCATTCCAAATAAGGATAGATCTAAACCCCGCACCGGATCAGCAGATTTAACCCCTGAAATACCCGTTCCGGTATCTCTAACAACAAGGATCATAAAAAAAGTAAAATTCTATGAGTGAGACAAAAGCTCTCGAGTCGATGATTGGTGAAGAATATAAATATGGATTCACCACGGATATTGAGTACGAAGATTTTCCATCCGGGATCAATGAGGATATTGTAAGATTGATTTCCGAAAAGAAAAATGAACCGGAATGGATGACGGAATTCAGGTTGAAAGCATACAGAGCCTGGGTCGAGATGGAAGAACCATCATGGTTTAATGCGACATATGAAAAACCAAAATTTGACACACTGCAGTATTACTCAGCCCCCAAAAACAAGCCAAAACTAAACAGTCTGGATGAAGTTGACCCGAATATTCGGGAGACCTATGAGAAGCTGGGTATTCCACTCGATGAGCAGAAAATGCTTGCAGGCGTGGCGGTGGATGCTGTGTTTGACAGTATTTCCATTTTCACATCTTTTAAAGAAAAACTTGCAGAGGCCGGGGTTATATTCTGTTCCATCTCTGAAGCTGTGCAGGATCATCCCGAACTGATTAAAAAGTATATGGGTTCAGTAGTGCCGGCAAGAGACAATTTCTATGCAGCACTCAACTCTGCTGTTTTTTCAGATGGCTCATTTTGTTATGTCCCAAAGGATACCATCTGTCCAATGGAACTCTCAACCTACTTCAGAATCAATAATATGAACTCCGGTCAGTTCGAGCGGACCCTGATTATTGCTGAGGAGAACAGTCATGTCAGTTATCTGGAAGGGTGTACTGCTCCGGTGTATGATGAAAATCAGCTTCATGCTGCAGTTGTCGAACTTATTGCTCTTGATAATGCTGAAATTAAGTATTCAACGATACAGAACTGGTATTCGGGAGACGAGAACGGTAAGGGTGGAATCTACAATTTTGTAACGAAGCGCGGTGCCTGCCGGGGCAAAAATTCCAAGATCTCCTGGACTCAGCTTGAAACAGGTTCGGTTGTGACACTGAAATACCCAAGTGTGATTTTGCAGGGTGATAATTCAGTGGGTGAGTTTTTCTCTGTGGCAGTAACCAACAAGATGCAGCAGGCAGATACCGGCACTAAAATGATTCATATCGGAAAGAACACCAAAAGTACCATCATATCGAAAGGGATTTCAGCCGGGAGGTCGAATAACAGCTACAGAGGTGAGGTGAAGATTTCGAAAAAAGCAGATAATGCTAGAAACTATTCACAGTGTGATTCCATGCTGATTGGTCAAACTTGCGGAGCCCACACATTCCCGTACATTGAGTCTGCCAATCCCACAGGGAAAATTGAGCATGAAGCGACAACATCCAGGGTTGGCGAAGATCAGATCTTTTATCTGCAACAGCGTGGCATCAGTGAAGATGACGCCATCTCACTTATTGTGAATGGATTCTGTAAGGAAGTTCTCAAAGAACTTCCCATGGAATTTGCTGTTGAAGCGAACAAATTACTTGGAATCAAACTTGAAGGCAGTGTCGGGTAGCAGTGCCGGGTGCATGAATAATGGTTTGAGGGTATAGTACTTGTTTCTCCCTCAGAACTTTTGATTCATCCCGTTATGAACTTGAATGGAAATAGAAGAAATAATTAATAAAACAGAAGAACAGTGTTAGAACTTAAAAATTTACATGCAGAAGTCGAAGGCGAAGGAATTGAAATCCTCAAAGGCGTAAATCTCAAAGTCTCCAAAGGAGAGATACACGCCATAATGGGTCCGAACGGAAGCGGAAAAAGCACACTCTCTAAAGTAGTTGCAGGCCATCCGCATTATGAAGTTACGAAAGGCGACATCCTCTACAACGGAGAGAGTATTCTTGAGATGGATCCGGATGAGAGAGCCCACGCAGGGATTTTTCTTGCTTTTCAATATCCTGTGGAAGTGCCGGGAGTAACCAATACCACACTTCTTCGTGAGTCTTACAATACGATTGCTGCATCCAGGGGACGCGAAGAGCTTGATCCTCTTGAATTTGATGACTATATCAAGGAAAAACTCAGTCTCGTTGAAATGAATCCGGATTTTCTTGAGAGGAGTGTGAACACCGGCTTTTCCGGTGGTGAAAAAAAGAGAAATGAAATTTTCCAGATGGCTGTTCTTCAGCCAACGCTCTCTTTGCTTGATGAAACAGATTCCGGTCTTGATATAGATGCTCTCAGAATAGTTTCAGATGGGATCAACAAACTTCATGGAGATCATGACGCAATTGTTCTGATCACTCACTATCAGCGCTTGCTGAACTACATAATTCCGGATCACGTCCATGTGATGATTAATGGCAGAATCGTTAAAACCGGTGGCAAGGAACTGGCCCTTGAACTTGAAGAGAAAGGATACGACTGGCTGGAGTCACTTGAAACTGTAAATGGAGAGGCAAAATAATGGCACATCCCACAAGGATCGAACCATCAGTACTTCATAAACTTGCAATGCATGCACCGGAATCCGGGAACAGGCTCTGGACAGGAATTCGGGAGAAGAGTATGATGACACTGAACTCCACAGCATTTCCCAACAAAAAAATTGAGGAGTGGAAATTTACTGATCTCAAACTTATTTCACGTACTCCGTTCGTTAGAACCGGACAGGCTGAAACCATACCGGCGCAGAATATTGAGAAATATTTTATCCCGGAATCTGACAGAAGCCGTTTGGTTTTTATCAACGGAATATTTCAGGAAGGTTATTCATCAATTGGCGGTTTGGGCAAAGGTGTTACCGTGGGCAACCTGTCGGCATATGCACGCAATAAAATCGTACAAGCTTATTTGAATAAACTTGTAAACTACGAGAATGATCTGTTTACCGCATATAACGGGTTAATGTTTGAGGATGGAGCATTTATTCACCTCGAACCAGGGGCCAGGGCAGAAGCACCTATACAGATCCTGAATCTGTATACAGATTCAGAGAAACCTTTCATCGCCAATCCGCGAATTTTGATTGTCGCGGATACAGATTCCGATGCTACTGTCATTGAAGAGCATATCGGTCTTTCTGAAAATGTGTACATGACTATCCCTGTCTGCGAAGTAAAGGTTAAGCAGAGAGCTCATATCCATCATGTCCGTATTCAGCGGGATGGGCAAAATGCAATCCATATGTCGCGGCCCATAGCATACGTGGAAAAGAACTCAGAATACCACTCCTATACGATCACACTTGGAGCAAAACTTTCCAGAAATGAACCCAGAGTGATACAGGAGGATGAAGAAGTCAATTTTACGATGGATGGCCTGGTACTGATTGACGGAGAACAGGTGGCGGATACTCATTCCTTAATGGATCACAGATTTTCCCATGCAAACAGTCACCAGCTGCATAAAGTGGTGGTAAACGGCAGTGCTCACAGCATTTTCAACGGTAAAATATTTGTTCGGAGAGATGCCCAGAAAATCGATTCATTTCAGGAAAACCGGAACCTTCTGCTCTCTGCAGACGGTTTGGTAAATACCAAACCACAGCTCGAGATTTTTGCTGACGATGTTCTCTGCTCTCACGGTGCCACGATCGGACAGCTTGATCCGGAGGAAGTGTTCTATCTTCAAAGCCGCGGGATGACGGAAGAAAAAGCAAAGGAAGTTCTGACGTACGCATTTGCACTCGAGACCATCGAAAATGTTAAAGTGGATTCTGTTCATAAACTTCTGATTGATGAAGTATACCGCTATACAAGAGCCAACAGTAAACCCAAAAAAGTTTTGGTGTAAGTGAATCCGGCTGCTGACATAAAATCTGTGGTGGATTTCAAACGAATCCGATCGGATTTCCCGGTTTTGCTTCAAAAAACGAATGGACACCCATTGGTCTATCTTGATAATGCTGCATCCAGCCAGATGCCCGCTCAGGTGATTGATCGGATTGATCGCTATCACAGAAATGAACATGCAAATGTACACAGAGGAATTCATACTCTGAGCCAGAATGCGACGGATGCTTTTGAGTCAACCCGATCAAAAGTGAAAAATCTGATTAATGCCCCAAGTGAGGATGAAATCATTTTTACAACCGGAACCACTGATTCAATCAATCTGGTTGCAAATTCATGGGGAGGTACTATGCTGAACAGGGGGGATGAGATCATCCTTTCTGAAATGGAACATCATGCAAACATTGTTCCATGGCAGATGATTGCTCATAAAACCGGCGCGATAATCCGGGTGATTCCGGTTACAGATCAGGGTTTGCTGGATTTGGAAGCTTATAAATCGATGCTGGGTCCGCGTACAAAAATAGTTGCCGTGATTCATGTATCAAATGTTCTTGGTACGGTAAATCCTGTAAAACTGATTACAGAGCTGGCTCACGAAGCAGGTGCTGTTGTTCTGCTGGATGCGGCTCAATCCGTTCCTCACATGAAAGTTGATGTTCAGGAACTGGATACCGATTTCCTCGCATTCTCATCCCATAAATTATGCGGTCCTACAGGATTTGGAATCTTGTACGGGAAAAAAGAAATACTGGAAGAGATGCCTCCTTACAGAGGTGGCGGAGATATGATCGACAAGGTGTCTTTTGAAAAAACAACCTATAACAGAGTTCCATTTCGGTTTGAAGCCGGCACACCCCCCATATCGGCTGCGATTGGCACAGGAGCGGCCATCGATTACCTTCTACAGATCGGAATGGGCCGGATCGAAGAAAGGGAATCTGAACTGGCTGACCTGCTGATTCAGAAGCTGCGAGCGATTGACGGGATCCGGATCATCGGTGAAGCTCCGGAAAGGGCACCTCTGGCTTCTTTTGTGTTTGAATCAATACACGCATCGGATGCCGGTACCCTTCTCGATAAAAAAGGCATTGCTGTCAGGACGGGTCACCACTGTGCGCAGCCTCTTATGAAGAGATTTAAAGTATCGGCAACAACAAGAGCTTCACTCTCGTTTTACAATACTGAAGATGAAATTGATCAGCTTGCAGCTGGTATTAAATATGTTCAGTCTTTTTTCAATCAATAACAGGAAATACTATGCCAAAAATCAAGGAAATAGAACGCACACCAAACCCGGATGCAATGCGGTTTGTATTGGCAGAACCACTAACGAATGGTATTACAAGATCTTTTGAAAACAGCGGTGATGCTGAGCATGATGAACTCGCAAAAGCTCTCTTCTCCATTGATAATGTAATCAACGTCTATTATGTGGACAGATATATTACGGTTACACAAAACGGAAATGCGGTTTGGTCTGAGCTGTTGAGAAAGCTTGCACCACCGATAAGAGAGGCTACTCCGCAACTGGATCTTGAGGAGGATTCGGAAGTTCACGCTTCCAGGGAAGTACTTGAAACAGATGATCCCAGGTTAATTCAGATTAATCAGCTTCTTGACGAGCAGGTCCGGCCCTATCTGCTGGCTGACGGAGGGGGATTGAAAATTATTGCACTGGATGGGAACCGCCTGAAGGTGCATTATCAGGGAGCCTGTGGTACCTGTCCGAGTGCCACTTCCGGTACTCTTTATGCAATTGAAAGCATGGTGAAAAGGATTGATCCTGAAATACAGGTGATCTCTGTATAAAACACTCACATTAAGGATATCGATATAGTATATGTCCATTTCGATCAGTGAACAGGCAGCCCGTCGAATAGAAGAAATACGCACGGAGCAGGGATTTTCTGCAGATACGGCTCTTAGGGTTTCCGTAGTGAGCGGAGGATGTTCAGGACTTACCTACAATCTTGATTTCGAAAAAAGTCCCGGTGATGCCTCAGATCAGGTTTTTGAGGATCAGGGAATCCGCATGGTAGTTGATATGCGAAGCTTCCTCTATCTGGCTGGTACAATGCTCGATTATTCTGATGGTCTCACCGGATTGGGTTTTCATTTTAATAATCCGAATGCCGCAAGAAGTTGCAGCTGCGGTGAATCCTTTTCTCTCTGACATTTCTTAAAACCGATTCAACTCAATTATTGAATGGCTGAAATCATTAACAAAGTAAAACAATCCCGGCTTATCACTATTGATCTGGAAAAAATGCTGCCGGAAAATTCTGTTATTGAAGAACTTGATTTAAGTCAGTTTTTATTTCAGGGATTGATTCTCAGGGAGTTGGAATATCGTAAGTATCTCGAAGAGTTCAATTGGGAGCAGTTTGAGGGCAGCTATCTTGCAACTCACTGTTCAACAGATGCGATTATTCCAAAATGGGCCTATATGCTGGTTGTTCAGCACTCCAGCGGGTTTGCCAGAGAGGTGTTCTTTGGTAAAAAAGAAGATGCGCTCAGTGAACTTTATGAACGGATATTTTCTAAAGTGGACTGGAAGGAGTACAGCAGTAAATATGTGCTGCTGAAGGGTTGCAGTAAAATTGATTTACCTCCATCGGTTTATCTGAATGCCACCAAAAAACTTCTGCCTTTCGTAGGAAAACTTATGTATGGAGAAGCCTGTTCCAATGTACCGATCTACAGAAAAAAATAGATCCTGCCTAAGATTCATCCCACTCGACTTCGAGCCTTTCTTCACCATCCCTGATCCTCTTTCTTGAAAATGCAGAGGCAAAATAAGCAATTGTCACCGTTGCCAGAAAGCCAAACAGGGTCACAGCAATATTCACGCGCACTACATTTTTCTGCAATTCAAATACAGGAGTCATTACAATGGGCCTGAATGAGCTTTCAAGGTATCTGACAGGTATCAGTTCAGACTGCATGATTACCTGCGCAAACTGAACAGGAAGTGCCAGCTGTTCTTCGACCGTTTTACCATCCTCAGTGGAAAAATTAAGTACTACATATCCGTTGGTTTGTGCTGCAATCTGCTTCACATCAAAATCTGTAACTGTAGCGATATAACTTGTGCCATTCAGATTTGTATCATGAATTCCTCTGTACACTGAGATTTGATAGTAAGCCTGAAATAGGAAGTAAGCCGGCAGCAACCAGATAAGATGTATAAAAAAGTACTTGTTCATAATGGCTTAGTTTTGATTTTGACGAATAACGAATTCCATCTGCCCGATCATGGCAGGGTCATAAACGAGGCGCTGAAGCAAATCCTGCTGCATATGCCCGCCTGAGGCATGAAACCAGAAGCCAATCGGAAGATTGTCCATAAGTAATACCTGAACACTGGTTTCTCCTGTATAGGATGAGGTACCGAAATTGATTCCGGCTAAAAGCCCTATTCGGTTATCATAGAAAGCCCCGTAATCGGATGCATCCCTTCTCAGAATTGAAGTCCCCTTCACAGGCCAGCGCATCCAGTCTGTCAGTGACATGCTGGAAAAATTCAGATCCGGATCGCCCCTCAGAGCTGAAAAAATCAGGCTGCTGAGTTCACCTGATGTGCCTTTCGGAAAAAATCTTAGCATATCCCTCTCCTGCATGAATGTAAGTCCTATTCTTTCCTGATCAAGCAGATGGTTGATCTGATTCCTGACATTCTTATCTGAGGCAAAATTTTCTGAAGTTTCCGCCACATGATTTCTCCACTCTTTGTCAGTGAAGGAATCATATAACTGCTGTAATTCGGAGGCAGTAGTTTGTTGTACAGTAGGTGAAAGGGATAAGTAAAGACCTGAAAACGGCAAGGGCATATCTGTGGAATTCAGATTTAACTGACCGGGTAACTGTTCCCAGAGTTCGGGACTTATCATCCACCAGAGATAATCAGAAAGTGCCAGGTTATTGAATTCAGACAAAAGAAGAAGTGCATTTGAAAGCTCAATCTGGCCGTTCTCAATCCAGCCCCGCCTGCCAGCCTGCCTGTAGGCTTCTTTATGTGAAGACTCATCCACACCACTCAACTGGTAACGTGATACATCTTCCCAGGAGATCAACTCTCCTCCGGAGAAGATACCGTCTTGCATTGCGCTTGAGAATGCTATGAAAAGGAACAAATTTGAGAGTACCCCAAGAGTTCTTCTCTCATCCGGGTTGAAATGGAGTTCCAGATCAGGATTATCGAAAACTATGCGGCTAAATGAATTCCTTTCCGGATTTTCACCTATATATTCGGATAAACCCCGCAGCGAGTGAGTTTTTGATATCCATTCACTTCCCTCTGAGAGAGATTCCCTGTTTTCAATAAAAATTGTGAAAGTACTCCAGTTTAAACCCAGAACAAGACCGAAAACGACCAGAGCTGTTCCCAAAAAAACGGATATAAATTTTAATAAGCGCATTTAATTTCTGCCCGATGTAAACTGATGAATCTGAAGTAGTCTGTAATAGAATTCTTTGTGGTCTCTTTTATAGATCAACGCGTGATACTCCTGCTCTGTTCTGGTAAAGAGATCATCAAAAATCAGATCATTGATCTCATTTCCGGAAAGCACTACATATTTGTAGTAATAACTGCCTTCTTTTAGAACAGTGTTTCCAGTCCATCGGTTCATACCTGCATCAAAAGTAAGCCTGTAATCCTGCCGAATGGTCCAGTTGTTGAAGTCACCAACAAGATAAATATGTTCCCCCGGCAAGAGATTCCGTCCGGGATCGAACGTAAATTGTACATTGGCATACTCCCCGCTTAACCTGCGGTCCGGCCTTCCGAATCTGCCGGAGGCAGCGGCTCTTGCTGCGGCAGAAAATCCTGAAATATCATCACTTAGTACAATTTTTGGCGGGATCTGTCCGGGGTCTGTTTCAAAAATCTGGGGATTGGATCTGTTAAAATTTTGCAATGAAAGAAACAGGAACTCGTAATCCCCGAGAAATGAGAAACGACTGCTCGTTTCAAATCGCACTTCATTTGGTGCAGAAAAATCAAGCTCGTCTGCCCTGACTGAGCGTCCCCAGAACTGATTCTGAACAAAATAAAATTCCAGATCAAATATCGGTTGTTCCACAATTTCCGGAATGGCGTAGGTACTTGTGGGGCGGTTGGAAATTCGAAGATTTTGTCTGGGTGTCTGGTAAACTTCCACGGCTGAGCGTACTGCTCCCTGATTTTCAGTCACAAAAAAGGGAAGGGATAACAGAGTTCTTCTGCTGTCATGGTCATAGAGATGAATCATATAATTTCCGCTTTTTGTAAAGCGGAAGTCATTTTCGGGAAATCTGTATTGATACTGCCTGTAGGATGGTCTCTGAACCTGACTCACCCTGCCGCTGTCAAGATTACGGTTTTGCAGACCGCTCATGAAAAAATCCGGTGGGAGTGAGGATCTGGACCAGTCCGGATTGTGATGCGTAAACGTCACAGAAAACTGATTTGAATCGAAGTTCAGTATCTCAAAAAAGAGTTCAAGAGTCTGATTACTTCCAAGTTCAATCACAGGTGCCGATGACGGATTACCGGTTCGGTTCAATTGCACAGATTGAAGAAATGAACTGTCGAGCAGGTGACCTGACACCTGAAAACTGTTCCTGTAGCGGGTAGATTCCGGTTCTCTGTCAAAACTTCGCGGATAGGTTGACTGCTGAGTAACTGAACAGGCAAGGAGATTGACAGTGAGAAAAAGTATAACCGGAACAGCTCGCAGGAATCCCGGTGAAAAGGAGAGATCAGACATAGAAAAAGCCTTCATAAACAAATGAGTATGGTCCCTCGAGAAGAATGTTCTCATAGAGTGATGTCTCTTCCTGAAATGAGAAATGAACTGTTAGAGTACCGCCCTGAACTTCGATCTGATATTGATAGGATCCACCCCCGGCCTGCTGCAGGTGATGCCACCCAAGGGCAGATGCGATTGCACCCGTTCCGCAGGAGTATGTCAGGTTTTCGACTCCTCTTTCATATGTTTGCAGAGATACTCTGTTTTTCCCGAGGCCGTAAATGAAGTTTACATTTGTTCCTTTTGGTTCAAACTGTTCATGAAAGCGATAACGCCGACCTTTTTCAGAGAGCATTTGAATATTATTCAGCTCAGTTTGGACAGTCGAACAGACGATATGTTCAGTATTTGTGTAGACACTCAGCAGAGGTTCCCCCTCAAGTATCAGTTCGGTAACCTTAGTTTGTAAAGGGAATGTAATCAATGCATTATGATCTCTAACTACAGCCTTGTATATGTTTTGGTGAACACGGAAAGTAAAGGTTTGCGGTGCGCCGAGTGTCACGGCAAAACCTCCAAAACAGCGTGCACCGTTACCGCACATACCTGCATCGCTGCCATCCGGATTCTTGAATACCATTACCAGATCGGCCTCTTTCGTTTCATCAAACTGAAGCGCGATAAAGCCGTCACTTCCAGCTCCGAATCTCCTCTGGCAGATTTTTTTTGAGAGACTGGTGATCTGTTCGTCATTCAGATTTCGGTTTCTGTTGTCGAACAGAATGAAATCATTACCTGTTCCATGCATTTTTACAAAGGGAATTGACATAGACTCTTCCATCATTCAGATCTCCGCCAGGGCAGGCATGTGCTGCCAGATTTTGTTCTCAGGAATCGGCGGTTTTGCGCCTCTCATCAGATAATAGTACCTGAAAGACAAAACAGTGAATATATATTTCATCTGTACATTCTGGTAGAGGAGCTCCTTTAAATGCTGTAAATGCTCAATCATCGCAGGGATATTGGCATCAGGTATTCCGGTGATGAACTTTTCGATAAGTTTATGCTGATCCATGTTGATCAGCAGGGCGGGTTCAGCAGAAGCCTTGTAAATCATAACATCCCGCAAGAAAAGCTCGAGGTTGTTGCAGAGTGCGATCTGATTCTCCCGGCTTAGCTGCCGGCTCCATTTTTGGATCATTTCACTGATGTAAACAGGGTTTTGAGTGTAGCAGTTCCTGAGAAACTGAATCAGTTCTTCGCGTTGTAACTGAAGAGCTTCCGGATCAAAATAACGGGCCTGAGAATAATTTCCACCGGCCAGCCGCGACATCAGCATCGCGTCTTCCCTTGTCATCCCGTCATATTTCATCAGGGATTCTGCAATCTCACTATTACCGAGGGGCTGCAGCTGAAGATTTTGACACCTTGAAACAATTGTCGGGAGAAGCTGATCTGTTTTTGTAGCTGTGAGTATAAAAAGAAGGTCCCCTGCGGGTTCCTCCAATAGCTTAAGAAATGCATTTGCAGACTCTTTGCGCATCGTCTCTATGCCTGTGATCACAATAATGGTTCTGATTCCTTCATTAGGCTTATAAACGGTTTTGGGCCGGATCTCCTCATGATAGTAGGCAATTGAGTAGAAGGCCTGTAAATTTTTTGAAGAGTCTGCTTCACCAACTTCCGGACGAAGTGAGAAATCCACAACTTCATACGGGTCGCCGGCCAGAAGTGCAATCCTCGAGTTTAGTTCTGATGCGGTAGCCTTGGAGTGCATGGGAATGAATACATGGATATCCGGATGTGTATACCAGCTTGTTTTTTTTGATCGGGTTAAGTCCTTCAGGTTGGTAAGATGATTCACGCCATTTACAGCCTCCGCAAATGCAAGAGCGAAAGCAGTTTTACCGGAACCGGCCGGACCACTCAGCAGATAGGCATGGCCAATTCTGCCGGATGAGAGAATCTGTTCAATTTGATTGCGCACTCTGTCCTGTCCCACGAGACGCCTGTCTCCAAATTGAATATTTGCTTCTTTAAAATTCATTTAATCACTCCATATGTAGTCGAACAAGAGGGTTCCGGTCGTAATCGTAACACCACAGTACCCCACCAGCGCTGCCAGGTCGTTTAATGCTCCGGGGTCGGGTCCGTCGATGAGCGCAGCTTTCGTGGTTCGTGTGAGTATCAGAAGTAAAGGCACCACGAGCGGAATGCACAGAACGGAAAAAATAGCCCCTTTCCGATCAGCCTGCGCGATCATGGCGGAGGTAAGGGTTGTAACGGATGCCAGCCCCGCCGCGCCCAGAATCATCGACAGCAGAAGATAAGCCGGACTGACTACACTCATGTTCATGGTCAGTATGTAGAAGAAAAAAGTAAAAAGGTGAAGAATCAGCAGGAAGATAAAATTATAAAGAAGTTTCCCCCAATACACATCCGAAGCATTGGTATGGAGGCGCAATAGCAGCCAGGTCTTCTTCTCTGTTTCCTGAACAAATGACCTCATCATTCCGGACATTGCAGCAAAGAGTATAATTATCCAGATTAAGCCGCTTTTTGGGGTTGGATCCAGCTGATGAGCACGAAGAGTAAAGAGTATAAGCAGGAGCGAAGCCCCTGTAAATGCAAGAAGAGTATTCATTGCATATTTGGTACGCAGTTCCTGTAGTACTTCTTTCTTAAAAATTGCCAGTGCTGATCTGAGCATAATAATTGTTTACAAGGGGAAAGGTACGAAAAAAAGAAAACCGGGTTGAACGGCAATGAATAATATTTGAACTGCAGGGGGCTTTATAAAACTGTACTTTTGTCAGAGATCTTCCTTGCAGTATGTTTATGGTCCTTAGGTATGATTCATACGGTGCTATTTTAAATTTGCCCCCGCATTAATCTTGTGCAAACTTCTGCAAAAGGCCTGGTTTTCAAGGCTCACTTTTGCAGGCTTTACTCTTCAAGATTTTTTTGTTGTATTTAATTGAACTCAGAAATAATTCGATCGAATTGAATGTAACTTATATGTTTTTCATCGTTATGATGCGTACCTTTCTCATCTTATTCAGAAATCTTTCCAGGGAATCAACGTGTAATCAGCACCATGAATATTCATGCACTTCTTGATAAATCAGTAATACTCTCAGGCTGTGATGCAGAAAATAAGGAGGATCTGCTCAATGCGATGATAGACGTTCTCAGTCCGAGGGTGACGGACTCACAACTTGATGAGGTCCGAACGGCTGTATTTGAAAGAGAAAAAATCATGTCGACCGGGGTGGGAAAAAATCTTGCAATCCCTCATGGAAAAGTATCCTCATTACAGGAGCATTTAGCCTCATTTGCTATCTTAAAGCAATCTATCGATTTTGATTCCATTGACGGGAAACCTGTAAAGATGGCTTTTTTACTCATAGGCCCGGAGGGCAAAAACAGTACCCACATCAAGCTTTTAAGCCGTGTTTCGAGATTGATGAACAGTTCAGCCTTCAGGGAAGCACTCACACAGTGTGAGACCGCAGATCAAATCCATGATGTATTTTATCAGGAGGAAAACAGATATTTTCAATAACTGGGAACTGGTTTTATGAAATATCTCTTTTTGCCACTCTTTTTACTGATTTTTTTTAATGTTGGAGAAAGAGAAACAGGATATGCCCAGGTCTCTGATACAATTAATCAGATTATAAGCGGAAGTTCGGCTACAGGTGCTTTATGGGTAGTTCAGGTGAGGGACCAGGAAGGGAATCTTATTGAAAACCTGAACGGAGAGAAACTCATAAGACCGGCATCGAACCTGAAACTGATCACTTCGGGTGCTCTACTTGACCGGCTCGATCCTTACTTCACTTTTGAGACCCGTTTATATGGAAGAGGTTCTGCCGATCAACACAGATGGAACGGAGATTTAATCATTCATGCATCCGGAGATCCGTCCATTGATGGGTTTTTTTATGAGGGTAATTCACTTTTTCTGTTTGAGAAGTGGGCTGATATGCTCCTTGAATCCGGAATACGTGAAATCTCGGGTGATTTAATTGGATATGACGGACTCTTTGATGCGATACCCTATCCGAGAGGGTGGGAGTGGGATGACTTATCCTATTATTATGCACCCGAGATCAGTGCTTTGTCTTTCAACTCAAATGTTGTGAATCTGGAGGTGGTTGCCGATGGACCCGTTGGGTCACCGCCCCGAATACAGTGGTCTCCATTCAATACCCCATATGTGGATTTCATAAACGAACAGGTAATTACACCCAGGGGGACAAGATTTTCGGAATCATACAGCAGGGTACTGGGGACAAATGTGATATTTCTGAGAAGTACTCTTCCACAGGGTTATTACGAGTCGGAGCCTCTCACTGTCAGTAATCCCTCCTATTATTTTTTGGATACAATGTTTCGATATCTTGAACTGCGGGGAATTCGTGTGCATGGTCAGATCTATACAAACAGCGACTATACAAGCCTTCGGCGTGCCACTGATTGGCAGCTTCTTGATACACATATTTCTGAACCGCTCCATAAATTACTGACGAGACTAAACATGGAGAGTGATAATTTTTATTCTGAAATGCTGGTGAAAAAGCTTGGGAACAGAGTATTTGGCTCACAGGGAACAACCGATCTCGGACTGAAAGTGATCAGAGAGTATATGCACGAACAGAAATTTGATACACTTCAGGTATTTCTTCGGGACGGATCCGGAATGGCAGCTGCAAACCTTATCCCGGCAGGAGATCTGAATCGTTATCTGTTCAATGTTCAGGAAGAGGATTATTTTAAATATCTTTACAACTCACTTGCAGTTGCAGGTGTAAACGGGACCTTGAGTCACAGGTTTTCTGCAAGCAGGGTGCAAGGTAATTTTTTTGGAAAAACAGGGTTTATTTCCGGAGTACGGGCTCTTTCCGGTTATCTGACAGCCGATTCAGGTCAGCAGCTGACGATAACTATTGCCACAAATAATTACACGTCGCGGACTGCGCATATCGATTATATTCATCAGAAAATCTTAGAATTTCTCTACGAGAATTACTGAATTTCATGACTCATAAGGCTTCTATACTGATTACAGATGATGAGAGAAGCATACGAAATGCACTAAGGGAGATTCTGGAATTTGAAAATTACAGAGTTCTGGATGCCGAAAACGGCGAAGAAGCTTTACGAGTCATCGATTCGGAACAGGTTGATCTGGCACTACTCGATATTAAGATGAAGGGGCTGGATGGCCTGGAAGTTCTTGAACGAATCAAGAAAATGAAAAGTGCACTTCCGGTGATTATGATTTCAGGTCATGGTACCATCAAAATTGCTGTGGATGCCACAAAAAAAGGAGCTTTTGATTTTCTTGAAAAGCCACCAGACCTGAACAGACTTCTGATAAGTATCCGGAATGCACTCAGCAGCAGTAAACTGATAAGGGAAAATCTGCGAATCAGAAAAGAACTGATCGGGGACACAGATATCATCGGCAGCAGCGCGGCAATGGATCATATCCGGACGCTTATCAGTAAGGTTGCCCGAAGTAACAGCCGGGTGCTTATAACCGGAGAAAATGGAACAGGTAAGGAGCTTGTTGCCCGTTCAATTCATGAGAAAAGTGACAGGGCCGGAGAGAAATTTGTAGATGTGAACTGTGCAGCTATCCCTTCAGATCTTCTCGAAAGTGAGCTTTTTGGCCATGAGAAGGGGGCTTTTACAGGAGCGATAAACAGAAGAACAGGAAAATTTGAATTGGCACATAAAGGCACTCTTTTGTTGGATGAGATCGGGGATATGTCTGCAGACGCTCAGGCTAAAGTGCTCAGAGTTCTTCAAGAGAATCAGCTGGTGAGGGTAGGGGGTACAGAACAAATTCCTGTTGATGTACGCATACTGGCTGCAACGAATAAGGACCTTGAGGAAGAGATCAGGCAAGGGAATTTCAGGGAAGATTTATATCACAGACTGAATGTGATTCCTGTACATCTTCCGCCACTCAGAGAAAGGCGAAGTGATATAAGGGAGCTGGCCGTATGGTTTTTGCATCAACTCTCGAAGCAGGAAATCCTCTTTTCAGGCAAACTTTTTTCTGAAGATGCCATTGAGGCTTTGATGAAACTGAAATGGCCTGGAAATATCAGAGAACTACAAAATGCCGTAGAGAGACTGGCACTGCTTTCGGCAGGTGAACTCATTTCAAAAACTGATGTAGAGCTGTTTGTTAAACAAAAACAGAATATGAGCCGCGAGCTGGACCGGCTGATTGATGAGTCTGAGTCTTTTCACGAATTCAAGGAAGAGTCTGAAAAGCTTTACCTTTTAAAAAAACTCGGTCAGCACAACTGGAACATTACTGCCACGGCTGATGCCATTGGCATACAACGATCTCATATTTATAATAAAATCAACAAATACGAGATAGATCGCTGAAATTCAATACAGTGATACCTGTTTGATTAATTTCAAGTAAAATTATCAGAATAGATGTCGTCAAAAATTATCGATGGAACTAAAGTCGCGCAGATTACAATGTCTCTGATAAAGGATGATGTGGAAAACTGGGTGGCCACCGGGAACCGAAGACCCTTTTTGAAAGTGGTCCAGGTTGGAACCGATCCGGCTTCAACAACTTATATCGGCGCAAAAACCAGAGCCTGCAGGCAGGTGGGAATTGACACGGATACCACTCATCTTTCGGATACGATCTCTGCCAGGGAGCTGAAACAGACAATACGACGCTTTAACGACGATGAAGCGATTGACGGAATTCTGGTTCAGCTTCCGCTGCCACTGCACCTTTCAACACACGATGTGATAGAAAGTATCGACTACAGAAAGGATGTGGACGGATTCCATCCTATGAATGTTGGCCGCCTTACTGTGGATCAGCCGACACTGAAATCGTGTACCCCGGCCGGAATTTTTGAACTATTCAAGTATTACAGTATCCCTGTGAAGAGTAAACATGCAGTAGTGGTTGGTGCGAGTAATATTGTAGGTTCACCAATGGCAACGATGTTGTCCAGAGAGAATGCGGAAGGGAAAGCGACCACTACGATTTGTCACAAATATACCAAGGATCTTACCCGACACACCATTGATGCCGATATTCTGGTAGTTGCAGCCGGTCAGCCAAATCTGATCAAAGCTGAAATGGTAAAGGAGGGGGTGGTAATTATCGATGTGGGTATAAACAGGATTGCAGATGAGAAAAGTGAAAAAGGGTACAAGCTTGTTGGTGATTGTGACTTCGAAGGGTTGAGTAAAAAAGCAAGCTGGATAACCCCTGTACCGGGAGGTGTGGGACCCATGACGGTTGCCATGCTGATGAAGAATACGTTGCTTGCTGCCAAGAAGTCGATCTATCCGGAGCAGTAATATTTTCTCACTTCTGATTTTAGTAAATTGTTTTTCGTACTCCGTTTATAACAGGCTGAGTCTATGCGTGAAATTGTACCGCTCGCCGTATTTCAGTACATTTTCGAAACATACGTTCCAGCCGGAAATACTAACCTACTAAGGTAATGTTCCAAATATGAAGAGAATTACAACACTACTAATACTTTATGTAACGATGACAATTTCCTGTTCGGACCCCGCCAGGATGGCTGAAAATCCATTCTACTCTCCAAGTAACCTTCAATTTGAAGCTCCTGATTTTGACGCCATTCAGCCCTCACACTTCAGGGACGCTTTCACAGATGGAATGCAGTTTCATATTGAGGAGATTGAGGAAATAGCCAGCAATCCGGATGAGCCGACGTTTGAAAATACAATTGTTGCGATGGAAAGAGCGGGTGAACTTCTGACACGCTCCCGCAGGGTATTCTCGAATCTCACTTCAGCTCATACGAATGAGGAGTTACAGGCAATACAGACTGAGTTTGCACCAAAATTTGCAGCACATTCGGATAATATTCTTTTGAATAAGAACCTGTTCAGCCGTATTGAAACACTGTTCAGCAGAAAAGATGAGTTGAACCTCAGCAGTTATGAAGTGAAGCTGATTGAAGATTCCTACAGAAACTTCGTAAGGGCAGGAGCTCTTCTGAATGATGAAGAACAGGGCAGAATGAGAGAGATTAATGAACGGCTCTCCACACTTACGACACAATTTTCAGAAAATCTTCTTCAGCTGACCAGAGATCGTGCCGTTCTGGTAGAGGATGCAGGCCTTCTGGATGGTTTAAGTAACGATCGAATTGCGGCTGCTAGAGAAGCAGCTGTATCAAGAGGTGAGCAGGGCTATCTTCTCTCCATTACAAACACGACCAGAGTTCCGGTTCTTACAAGCCTCAACAACAGAGATGTAAGACAGCAGGTGTGGGAGGCATCTGCCTTCAGAGGAATCGGTTTGGATGGTGGTATTGACAACAGACCGATCATTCGTGAATTGGTCGCCTTAAGAGCGGAACGTGCAGCTCTTCTGGGCTATTCAGATTTCGCCTCATTTGCACTTGAGCCGCAAACAGCACAAACACCTGAAGCTGTCTTAAACATGCTCACAGGTTTGATACCGTCCGTAATCCGTAACACGGAGAGAGAAGCAGAAAAAATTATCTCTGTCATGAGAGAGGATGGAGTGGAAGATGATCTTCAGCCATGGGATTGGGAGTATTATGCTGAAAAAGTGCGCAAGGCGGAGTTTGACCTGGATGAGGCTGAGGTCAGGCCTTATTTTGAGCTGAATCGCGTACTGAAAGATGGTGTCTTCTATGCGATGAACCGTCTCTATGGAATTTCTTTTGAAGAGCGGTTTGATCTTCCTGTTTATCATCCGGATGTTCGTGTGTTTGATGTAATTGATCACGATGGTTCTGAAATCGGTCTCTTTTATGCAGACTATTTTGCCAGAGATTCCAAAAGAGGAGGGGCATGGATGAGCTCGTTTGTGAGCCAGTCTCACCTGACCGGTCAGAGACCTGTAATTACAAACGTTCTGAATATCCCCAAACCAGCGGAAGGAGAACCGGCTCTGATCAGTTTTAGTAATGTTACCACGCTGTTCCATGAAATGGGTCATGCTGTTCATGGTCTTTTTTCCGATGTAACCTATCCGTCTCAATCCGGCACTTCTGTTCCAAGAGACTTCGTTGAGTTTCCGTCAACGTTTGAGGAGGACTGGGCGATTCATCCCGAAGTTCTTTCAAATTATGCGATCCATTATGATACAGGAGAGCGTATTCCTGAGGCACTGCTTGAACGGGTGATCGCTGCCAGAGACTTTAATCAGGGATTCGATACCTATGAGTATCTTGCTTCTACAATGATCGATCTGGAATGGCACATGCTTTCTTTTGATGAGGCATCTGCAGATATTAATATTGAAGAATTTGAAGCCGCAGCCCTTGTAAAGTATAATCTGGCGAACCCTGTAATTGCTCCAAGATATAAGTCAGCCTATTTTGCCCATGTTTTTTCCGGCGGATATTCTGCGAACTATTATGCCTATATCTGGAGTGAAATTCTGGCTGCCGATGCGTTTGCTTTTATGAGGGAGAACGGAGGCTTAACCAGAGATAACGGTGATCATTACAGAAATCAAATCCTCTCGAGAGGTGGCACAGAGGATGCGATGGATATGTACCGAGCCTTCAGGGGAGAAGACCCCGATGTGAGGTATTTGGTAATCAGGAGGGGATTGAGTGTAGATTGATCCGGGTTCAGATCTGTACATGAAAAAGGTGTCGATGATAAATTGACACCTTTTTTTTGAAATTGCCACAAATGATCCCCCGATGATTGAATGAGTGGGAGGGGTAAACAAGGCCGGCTGGGTGTTTCAGCAAAAGAGATATTATTCTGTTGCCTGAGAACTGTTTGTTTCGTCTTGTTTAAGAGAAGACAAATGGGTGTTCAAAGGCAAAATCCGGGCGTCATCAATTATGCGAGAAAAAACAGGATCGCAGCAAGCACGATAAAGTTAATAATACTGATTGGAAGGAGACGAGACCATCCCAGTTTCATTACCTGATTAAACTTAAACCTTGGGATTGTCCATCTTACCCAGATAAAGAGAAAGACAAAAAAGGCAGTTTTCCCGGCAAATACAGAGACATCAAGTATTCCTTTAACCAGAGGTGAGAGTTCGGGAAGCCAGTACCCTGCAAATGGAAGGTGATAACTTCCGAAGAAAAAAGTCACCATCAGCATAGAGTTGATCACAACATGCATATATTCAGCCAGGAAGAACATTCCGAATTTCATAGAGCTGTATTCGGTATGGAATCCACCTACGAGTTCCTGTTCTGCTTCCACCAGGTCAAATGGTGTCCGGTTACTCTCTGCGAAGGCTGCGATAATGAATATAATGGCACCTACCGGATTCAGAAAGACAAACCACCAGTTCTCCTGTGCAAGAGCAATATCCACTACACTCAGAGATCCTACAAAAATCACAACGGAGGCAACAGCCATGCCAAGAGGCAGTTCATAGCTTACCATTTGTGCAGCTGCACGAAGGCCGCCAAGCAGTGAATATTTACTGTTTGAGGCCCATCCTGCAAGGGTTACCCCATAAACACCCAATGAAGCAACGGCCAGGAGATAAAGTACTCCCGCATTAATATCTGTAGCATACAGACCGTCACCAAAGGGAATCACTGCAACGGTCATCAGTGCTGTAACCACAGGTATAACCGGCGCAATTGTATGTAGAAATTGCTTGCCTGCAGTAGGCGTGACATCTTCCTTGAGTATCAGCTTCAGAACATCGGCAATTGGTTGCAGCAATCCCAGCGGTCCCACTCTGTTGGGACCTACCCTGTTTTGGATAAACGCTGCTACCCTGCGTTCAGCATAAACAGTGATTGCAGCTGAATTAAGAAGCATAAAGAGTGCTGTTCCTAAAACGATATATGATGTCAGAGTAACTTCAGCCATCCGGGATTTTGTCTGTTAGTTGGAAAATTTAGTGATTGGAAAAATGGTTCAGGAGTCGGTTTTTGATTTTTCTTTTTCTGCAGAAAGATTCATTCCGTTTCTTTCATCCATCTCTTCGTAACTGACTCCTGAAAAAGCGGGAAGTGAACCTGCGATTTCTTCCATCACAGATCGTCCGTCTTCCAGTGTCAGGTCTATCCCAGAGAATGCAGCTACTTCTGTAATGAAAGTCCATACAGGCAGACAATCTATTTTGTTATCTTCTGTAACCCAATTGTCGAAATGTGTGCCATGGCGATCCAGTCTGCCCTCAGACATCTCGAGATTCAACCGACGGTTCGAATACTTCGTCTCTTTTGCCGGGAATGAGCGCTGAATTCTCATATCTGTATTCACATAGGAGGCAGCATGTTCTGCCACACATGTGACGGGAATTACAAGATCAGCACTGCGGGTGGTCTCTGAATGATTCGAGGAAAAAATTACAATCTTCTTGTTCTCAATATCCTCCGTACTTAAAATTCCCCGATCAATAAAGTGATCCTGAATGAAAATAACTAATTGTGCTTTTGAAACTTGTGTTTTCAGGCTTTTTGAACTGATTTCCTTAAATCCTAATAGTTTACATCCATTTGTGTTTGGAGCCAGATCATCAGTCAGCAGGAAATTGTCGCCCTTTCCCTTTTCGATATGTGCTACAAAGACAGGCTGCATAAGCCCCATAAGATTCGCATATTTTGACAGGGCGTAATTTTCCTCAACAGAGGCGTGCGGACTCGCAACGATCAGTATATCTTTTTTATCAGTGATCTCGATCAGTTCGGAAAAGGTAGCGATTGCGTTGTTCCAGGAAGAGAGAATCTGTTCATTATCGAGTTTCTGTTGTGGTCGTGATATTCGGTTCTCATTAAACAGCTTGTAAGCTTCACGACCCTCATCCGGCATCCAGTGATCATTCACATCCCCGTTATATCTTGGAGTGATTCTTAAAATGAGATTATCCCGCGTCCAGAGATCAATGTTACATCCCTTCCCGCTGGTAATATCTATACTGGGAGTTTGATTCATTTCCCACACTCTTGCCCGGAATCTGAAATCCGCTGAAGTAAGTGCTCCGACCGGGCATAAATCGACAGTGTTCAGAGAATAGGGATCATCAAAAACTGTACCGGGTGCAGCAGTCGGATAGTTCTTGTCTCCTCTGGATGTGATTGTCAGTTGATTCGTTTTGCTGATCTCCTCAGTAAAGCGGGTACAGCGGGTACAGTTGATGCAGCGTTCTGCATCCAGAACCACGCGCGGACCCAGTTGAACTCTTTTTGGTTTGTGAACTTTCTTAACTTCAAAACGACTTCCTTCAGGGCCATATTTATAGGTTTGGATCTGAAGAGGGCACTCACCCGCCTGGTCACAAATGGGGCAGTCGAGCGGGTGGTTGATCAGTATTAATTCCAGGTTATCCTTTTGAGCTCTTTTCACCAGTTCATCCGTTTCCTGGGTATGAACCACCATTCCGTCGCTCATCATCAGGTTGCAGGAAGTCTGCAGTTTAGGGAACCAGCGGACAACCTTTTCGCCGTTTTCGTCTGCTTCGTATTCTCCTGATTCACGGTCCCGAACATACTGACCGACCTTTACCATACACTGTCTGCAGTTCGCCGGTGCTGTCATCGATGGATGATAGCAGAAAAAAGGCACTTCCTTCCCCTGGTCCTGTATGAACTGAAGAAGTCTCTGTTCGCCTTCAAACTCGTATTTATGTCCGTCAATAATTACTTCAGGCATTTCTTAAACGTTATTCATTTGGTTGTTTACAGAATCTATTATACAAGAGCGTGAACGCTTTTTTTACATCTTGCTTCAAATTCGTCCCTGAAACGGTTGATGGTAAAACGAACGGGCCAGGCAGCAGCGTCAGCCAGGGCGCAGATTGTTCTTCCTTCCATCTGAGTTGTCAGATCGAGCAGCAGATCGAGATCCCTGATTTCCCCCTGTCCGTTTTTTATCTTCAGAAGAATTTTTTCAAGCCAACCGGTTCCTTCACGGCAGGGTGTGCACTGTCCGCATGACTCATGGTGATAAAAATGTGCAATTCTCCAGAGAACATCTACCATGTCGGTATCCTCATCCATAACCACCATCCCTGCCGTACCCAGCATGGAGCCGACCGTCCTGAGAGAGTCTGCATCCATGGTGATTCCATCAAGCTGATCAGCTCTCAGTACCGGTGTGGAAGATCCACCGGGGATCACTGCTTTCAGTTTTTTTCCATTCCGCATGCCTCCGGCCACATCATGAATAAGATCAAGCACAGGAACACCACTTGGCAGTTCATAAACACCCGGTTTGTTTACATGACCCGAAATCCCGTATAAAATGGGTCCCGGATGGGTAGCGGCACCAACATTTTTAAACCATTCAGCTCCGCGGTTGATTACCGAGGTGACATGGGCAAGCGTTTCAATGTTGTTGATGGTGGTTGGGCGCCCCCAAAGGCCTTTTTGAGCCGGAAACGGAGGTTTGACCCTGGGGTAGCCGCGTTTTCCTTCGAGTGACTCGAGCATGGATGTCTCCTCACCACAGATGTAGGCACCTGCTCCTGAATGAACATAAAAATCCACGCTGAAGGGGCTGCCAAATATCTTCTTACCGATGAACCCCTTCCTGTAAGCGTCCTCAATAGCTTTTTCCATCATCTGGATGTAGGCTCTGTACTCACCACGTATGTAGACGTAAATAGTGGTGATTTCCATGGCATAGGCTGCAATGAGAGCGCCTTCAATAAATGCGTGCGGATTGTACTCAAAAATCTTTCGGTCCTTGAATGTGCCCGGCTCAGACTCATCCCCGTTACAGGCCAGATATCTTGGACCTCCATCTGCCGGTGGCATAAATGACCATTTGAGTCCGGCGTTAAATCCGGCTCCGCCTCTTCCACGGATATTGGCCTCCTTAACCTCATTAATTACACTCTTCTGATCCGGCCATTTTTTCTTATCCGTGAGAACGCTTTTCAGAGCATTGTACCCGCCATTTTTTTCATACACTTCAATCGTATGCAGATTTTTTATGTCGGGAATCAATACGGGTTCGTACGTTTTCCAGTTCTCTGTGCTCATAATCGGTCAGTTATTCTTGCGAAGCGGCATTTCAATTTTCTCATACTCCGGAACCTTATCCTCTTTAAGAGACTCGATCAGGGTATCCACTTTTTCTTTAGTAAGGTGGTTTACATAGGTATCATTGGTAATTTGGAGCATTGGGGCATAACCACACGCACCAAGACATTCCACTTCATTAAGGGTAAACACACCATCTTTCGTTGTTTCTCCTTTTTTTATACCCAGTTTTTCCTCAAGATAATGCAAAATGTCATATCCGCCGCAAAGCTGGCAGCTAAGGCATGTGCAAACGTCCAGTACATATTTGCCTTTTTTTTCCTTGTAGTACTGAGTGTAAAATGAAGCAACGCCGTGCACATGAGCTTCAGGCAGGCCAAGGGTATCGGCAACCAGTTTTTGTACTTCAGGTTCCACATGACCAAATCTTCTCTGTGCAATCCAGAGTGCCGGCAACGTGACCGGTTTAATCTCCGGATACCTGGATTTCAGGTTCTCAATTTCCTGAAGGTCTTCTTTTGTGAATTTGTAATCCATAATTATTATTTGTCAGCTTCACCCAATACAGGATCCACACCGCCGATAATTACTACTGTATCTGCGACCATTTCACCATCGAGAATGTTTTCAAGTACCTGTAAATTAGTGAATGAAGGAGCGTTGATTTTAAGCCTCCACGGATGCCCCGTTCCGTCACTCTGAATATAATATCCAAGCTCACCTTTGGGTGATTCAACGGCATGATAGCACTCTGCTCCCTCCGGTGGGCAAATCCCGGTATCTGTCATCATAAAATCGTGAATCATACCCTCCATCGAATAATAGACTTCATCCTTGGATGGATAGGCCTGTTTGGCGTTATCGGTACGGATTGGACCTCGCGGCAGTTTGGCCAGGCACTGTTTGATTATCCGTATACTTTCATGCATTTCTTCCATTCTGACATAGTATCTGGCAAGATTGTCTCCCTCAAGCCTGGTGGGAACCTTGAATTCAACGTCATCATATTTCAGATAGGGAAAAACTTTTCGGATGTCCAGGGCAAACCCGGATCCCCGAAGCGTGGGACCTGTTGCACCGAATTGAAGTGCATCTTCCGTCTTTAAAACTCCCACTCCTTCATTTCTGTCAAAAAATATTCTGTTACGGTCAAGAAGTTTATGATAATCTTTCAGTTCGCCCGGGAAACTCTCCATAAACTCCTTGATCGCACCCGTAGCTTCGTCAGTGATGTCGTTTGCAACTCCTCCGATTCTTGCATGAGAGACAGTAAATCTATGACCTGCAATTCGATCCATGATGTCATAAATTTTCTCCCTTTCCTTAAAAGTCCAGATAAAAAATGAGATGGCCCCGGCATCCATCACCATGGTTCCGAGCCAAAGCAAGTGAGACGAGATCCTGGCAAGCTCACAGCCGATCATACGGATATACTGTGCTCTTTCAGGAACCGGAACACCCGCTATCTTCTCAACGGCAGTACACAAAGCAACGTTGTTGCTGTAGGGAGAGAGGTAGTCCATGCGATCGGTGTAAGGCATGAACTCCTGATAGGTTTTATTCTCTGCTATTTTTTCAACGCCTCTGTGCAGATAGCCGATATCAAGTTTGTTTTTTTCAATCGTCTCCCCATCGAGTTGCAGTACAAGGCGAAGGACACCGTGCGTTGCAGGATGCTGCGGCCCCATATTCAGAACCATTTTGGTGGTCAGCGGATCTCCGTCATCATACTCTTCAATGGTCGTGTGTTTGTCTTCAAGGCTTTGATAGAGCTGCTTTTGATGTTCTGTAAAGAATGTAGAGTGAACTCTACTCTGAATGTCAGTTAATTTCATAACAGTTCTTTAGTCTTTATCCGGTGTGGTACCCGGGAGTTCAATGGAACCGGGAATGCCAAGCAGCGGAAATTCTTTTCGAAGCGGGAAATATTGAAAATCTTCCGGCATAAAAATACGTCTGAGATCCGGATGATTTCGAAAAGTCACTCCGAACATGTCATATACTTCTCTTTCAAACCAGTTTGCACAGCTCCAGACTGAAGTAACTGAGTCAACCTCGGGGGCAGCCTCCTCACATCGCACCTTCAGAAATACCCTTGCGACATCTCTGAGTGAGAGTAAATTGTAAACAACTTCGAAGCGTTCACCGGAGGTGTAACGGTCGATTCCAAAGATGTCACTGAGATAAATGTAGTGGAGTTCGTTTTTTAAATGAGTGCAAATACTCACAACTGCATCTGTTTCGATCCTGATAAAAGTATCGCCGGATGACTGATATACTTCAATGATCTTATCAGGGAAATGTTCAGTTAGACTGTTGACCGTTGTTTGGAGTGTTTCTGAAAGTTCTAAGCTCATGGAATTAAGTGTCAAGCATCACGGAGTGCTCAGTTTTAATTTTATCCTGGATTTTCATCAGAGCATGAAGTACTGCGTCAGGTCTGGGAGGGCATCCGGAGATATAGGCATCAACGGGAAGAAAATTATCAACTCCCTGCACCACTCCGTAGCATCTGTGCATCCCCCCGGTGGAAGCACAGGCTCCCATGGCAATACACCATTTCGGATCCGGCATCTGATCCCAGATTCTTCGGATTGCGTGAGACATCTTATAAGTACACCATCCTGCTACGATCATTACATCTGCCTGTCTTGGTGAAAACCTCATCACCTCAGAACCGAACCTTGCTGCATCATAGCGGGGGCCCGCAAAAGCCATCATTTCAATAGCGCAGCATGCAAGCCCCATAGGCATCGGCCATGCGGCGTTTGCCCTGGCCCAATTAACCACTGTATCGAGTCTTGTGGTCAGGAAACCCTGACCCAATGCACTTTCCAAACCCATAATTATTTTGTAATTGTGTTGTATTTAACTTTCTTGAGATCCCAGTCGAGAGTTCCTTTTTTAATCGTGTAGATCAGTCCTGTAAATAGGATTGCAATAAATATAATCATCGCAAAAAACGTTCCTGTTCCCAGCTCTGTAAAACGCACTGCCCAGGGGTAAAGGAAGACAACTTCAAGATCGAATATGATAAATTCCATAGCGACCAGATAAAATGCGATTGAGTACCGGTCTTTAGCCTGTCCGACGGGATCCATACCGCTCTCATAGGGCTTAAGTTTGGTGCTGTTGGGTCTGAATGGACCTAATATCCGTGAGAGGGTCATCAGCAGGATAGCCAGTGCCATAGCGACCCCGAGTAAAACAAATATTGGGAAATACTGTTCAATCATCAGGTTGAAATCATTTTAGGGCCTGAAACAATCCGGCCGCTGAAATAAAAATTATTTATCAGGAAGTGAATATATCAGTTATTGAGCGCAAAATTGAACTGTTTTTTTAAAAAAATGAACCATTTTGTTTTTTTAACAGGTTCACACAATCACAGCAATTCAACGGATTAAGATGTCACCTGACCGAATGACTGACGAATCATGTTTTATGACTCACCAGTCGATACGGTTTCTGCGATTATCCTGCTGGGGTTGTGCAGGCGCTTCGGGCATTACAAAACCGGGTGGAGGAGTAAAACCTTCTGTACTCCAGTAACTATCCGGATCATTTGAAGCATAGTTAATAAACTGCCCGACAATGGGCAAAGCGGTACGCGCACCCTGCCCGATGCTGTTGGGACTGTTGGTTGGAAAGCGTATTCTGCGATCCTCACCGCCAACCCAGGATCCCATGACGATATGCGGCATCATTGCTACAAACCAGTTGTCGGCGCTGTTTTGGGTAGTTCCGGTTTTTCCAGCCACATCCTGCTGCACATTGTAAACATTCCTCAACCTTACTCCGGTACCGTGATAACCATCCCCGCCGCGAACCACACCACGCATCAGATCGATCATAATGTATGCAGTTTCAGGACTGATGGCTTCCTGGCTGAATTCGGGGAAATATTCGACCAGTACGTTGCCCTCCTTGTCTTCGATTCGGGTGATGGCAATCGGTTCAATGTGAACACCCTGATTTGCAAATGTTGTGTAGGCACTTACCAGTTCGAGCAGAGTAACCTCGGCCGTTCCAAGAGCAATGGAGGGGAATGCAGGAGTGCGGCTCATATCTATTCCGAGATTTGAAGCCATATTTCGAATCATACGGGCTGCAGGTTCCAGTTCAATGGCCCTGTTCGTTCCCGGTGCACCTGCTATTTCAGGGAGCAGCCTTACTGTAACATTGTTCAGGCTTCTTGCCAGCCCTTCCCTCAGCGAGACCCGTTCAGGACCACTTGGGACAGACGGGTCTTTGGGGTTCCACATTCTTCCGCTCTGTTCAATAAAACTGACAGGGTATTTTGAGAATGTATGATAGGGCATGTAGCCATTATCGATAGCAACTGCATAGACAAACGGTTTAAAAGTAGAGCCGGCCTGCCGTCTTGCCTGATGCACATGGTCAAACTGCTGGGCACCATAGTCAGCGCCTCCAACCCAGGCCAGAACGTGACCGTTGGCCGGGTCGATAGCGGTAAAACTTGCCTGTAGTTTGGTCCTGGCCCGTTTGAGAGAGTCGATAAAAGCTTCATCAGCTTCCAGGTTTGCAAAAACAACAGATTCCTGGTTCGTCTGATATTTAGAGAATCCATTTTTATACCGGTCGGTTTCACGAATGAAGCTTCTCAGAAAATTTGGATACTGCTCCCAAAGTCTGTTCATATAACCACCGCCGGGACTCGACCATTCTCTTTCAAAGCGGGGCTGGAATTCGGCGAGGTTTTCTCTGACTGAGCGTTCAGCATGTCTTTGAAGCCGCGAATCAATTGTGGTGTATATGACAAGACCGTCTGAGAACAGATCATATCCATTCTCCTCGATCCATGGCATCACCTGTTGTCTCACATATTCGCCAAAATAGCGGCTTTCACGCCCTGATCTTGATGGAGGGTGATAGTTAAGTACAATTTCTTCCTGCCTGAGTGCTTCAGAGAGCTCATCGGAAATAAATCCTCTCAGATTCATCTGACTCAACACCACATTTCTCCTTGCTGTTGCCCTTTCAGGGAAAATCCGTGGATTGTACGCATAAACAGCCCGAAGCTGGCCAATTAATTCTGCTGCTTCCGGGATGGTTAGTTCCCCGGCTGATTTCCCATAATGAGTGCGGGCGGCCGACTCAATTCCAAAAGCACTGTTGCTGAATTCGACCGTGTTCAGATACATTTCAATAATTTCCCTTTTGGTGTAGTTGTACTCGATCTGTACTGCTGTCATCATTTCGCGCAGTTTTCTTGTCACAGAAACGTCAAATCCGATATTTCGGTAGAGGTTTCTGGCAAGCTGCTGGCTGATTGTAGAGCCTCCGTGGAAGCGCTGCTGTATCCAGTAGAAAGGGAGTCTCAGCAGGGTTTGGGAATCGACACCCCAGTGGTTGAAAAACCGATGATCTTCTGTCGCAATCAGGGCATTGATAACATTCGGAGAGATATTCTCTATGGAAACATAGGTTCTGTTCTCAATGAAATAACGATCCAAAACCACACCGTCTCTGCTTCTTACCTCCGATGCAATTGCAGTTCTCGGGTTCTCCAACTCCTGAATGGATGGCATACCCTGAAAAAGGTAATAGGTGTAGCCAGCTCCGGCGAAAAGAAAGAGCAGCAGAAGAGAACCAAAAAAGAACCAGATTTTTTTCCCGGATTGCTTTTCTTTTTCTTTCTTTCGCAATGCAGCGATTTCTTTACGATACTCCGGGTCACTGAAGTATCGGCTCATATCAATATTGTTTTCAGTATCTGCCATCTTTTATGATCTTGTAGATGAAGTTGAACCGGCAAAGGGCCGAAGTGTTCCGTTCTCCAGAGTAACGAGTTCGAAACCCTGTTCCGTATAGATTGCAAGTGTGCGGTATTTGAAAAAAGCACCCGTGTTTATATAGTTTCCGGAAGAATAAGTTTCCACGCGGGGCACATGATCATGACCGGTAATAATGAAATCAAAATCTGACTTTTTTAAAAAAAAATCAGCCCATTCGGAAAGTTTTGCGGTGTCTGCACTTCTTTCATTTCTCGTAAAATCGGAGAATGATTTCATAAGATGATTTCCGGTTTCTGCCGCAAAAACAGATTGAAATAATTTAACGAATTCCGGAGCCCGGAGGAGATGATTAAGGAGGGGTCTGGGTAGTGCAAAAAAGGGGTCACTCAGGCCATCGCCATGGAAAAGAAGACCCCTGGATCCATTTATACTGATTTCAAGATATTCGTGTTCAACCTCAAATCCCCGTTCCGAGAAATGTCCAAAATCCCAAAAATCGTGATTTCCGGTTATGAAAGTAGCGGATCCGCATTGGGTGTTATATTTTTCAAAACGGTCCAGAATGGCTCTGCCCAGTGGAGGAACATAATCAGGATATTCCATCCAGTAATCAAAAAGATCGCCCAGAAGGTAAATTTTGACGGATTCAGATATGCAGTAATCGATAATTGAGAGCAGATCGGATTGAAGCTCGTATTCATTTGCCGGTGAAAAAGCACCCAGGTGGATATCAGACAGAAAGAGATATCTCATGGATTAAGCTATTTGTTTCTGGTAATGATAAAATTGACGAGTGCTTCAAAATCTTCACTCCCCCTGGCTGCAGGAATGGTATTCAAAAGCTGTAACGCAGCTTCAGAGATTTCACGTAACTTTAACTCTGCAAGCTTTAATCCGTTTTTGTTATGCACAAATTCCACGATCTGGTCAATCTCCTTCGTTTTTTTTCTCCGTTTTTTCATCAATCTTCTGATGACTCTTTTCTCACTGTTCGTGGCATTTTGAAGCGCATAGATCAAGGGTAATGTAACTTTTCTCTCTTTAATGTCATTTCGGGTCGGTTTTCCAATGTCATCAATACCGTAGTCGAAAAGGTCGTCCTTAATCTGAAATGCGATTCCGATTTTATGACCAATTTCGCCCATTTTCTCGATGATCAACGGGTCGCTGACGGAGGCGATTGCGCCACACTGGCAGCAGGCGGAAATGAGGCTTGCTGTTTTTTCAGAGATAATCTGAAAATAACGCTCTTCTGTCATGTTAAAGAGATTCGATGTCTTGAGCTGGCGAAGCTCACCCTCGCTCATTTTTCTGACAGCATCAGAGAGAACCTGAAGAAGTTGATACTCCTGATTTTCAAGAGCGATGAGAAGTCCTTTTGAAAGAAGAAAATCTCCCAAAAGCACCCCCGCCTTGTTCCTCCAGATCTTATTAATGCTGAGAAAACCTCTTCGTTTATCTGATTCATCCACCACATCGTCATGGATAAGTGTTGCTGTGTGCAGCAATTCGATCATCGTCGCTGCGATGAAACTTCTTTCGGTAATTTCACCGAACATTCGGGCCGTCATGAAAACCAGTGTTGGCCGTATCTCCTTGCCTTTCTGCCTCAGAAGATACTGGATAATCTGATCGAGCAGGAAAACATCACTGCTGATCTCTTTTTTAAAGAAACTTCTGAAAACCCGCAGATCTTCCTGAACCGGCCGGGTGGCTTCTTTTAGTGAGGGAGATGATCCCAGGTACCGATCACTGTGGGTGAGCAACTGATTTGTCATTCAATAGGTCTGTTTTCCTGATTGGTGAAAAAATACAAATAATAGATGTTAAATATTTGCGCAATGGAGATTGACTAAGTAGTTTGTCAGATCAGGTTTACGTTAAATGGGTTGTTTGTTGTTTCCTGCAAAAATAACAAAACAAACGGGTTTTCTGTTTCAGGTTTTCCAAATATTCAGAGAACAGCCTTTTCTCTGAATTCAGTCTGTACTCACAAAATGGTAATTAACAGAAATGGTGTGTCATAGTAAATGAAGAAAATTGCGGTTTTAACAAGTGGTGGCGATTCACCCGGAATGAATGCAGCCGTTAGGGCAGTTACGAGAACTGCATGCCATTTCGGGTATGAGGTGATTGGTGTTGAAAAAGGATTCAACGGGTTAATCTCTGCAGACTTCAGACGTCTTGGAAAAACTGATGTATCGGGTATCATTCAGCGTGGCGGAACCATACTCAGGTCGGCACGCTCTGAAGAGTTCAGAACACCTGAAGGAAGAGTGAAAGCTGCCAAAAATTTAAAATCAGAAAAAGTAGGAGCACTGGTAGTCATCGGTGGGGATGGCAGCTTCAGGGGTGCAACCATACTGGCAGAAGAGCATGGAATTGAGGTTGTGGGAATTCCAGGCACCATCGATAACGACTTAATTGGCAGTGATGAGACTATCGGATACGATACGGCTCTTAATACAGCCATGGATGCGATTGATAATATCAGGGATACAGCCGATGCGCATGAGCGTCTCTTTCTTGTTGAGGTAATGGGAAGGCATTCCGGTTTTATTGCCTTGGAGACCGGAATAGCAACCGGTGCCGAGCTGATTATTCTCCCTGAGGCTCTGAAAAAAACAGAGGAGATAAAAAGTTCACTCAGAAATACAATGCAGGGAAAGAAACGAAGCACCCTGGTGGTGATCGCTGAAGGTGAAGAGACCGGCGGGGCAGTACGAATCAGTTCAGAGCTGGAAGAGGATTTTGGCAAGTATGAAATGAAAGTGTGTATTTTGGGCCATATTCAGAGAGGGGGGTCTCCGACAGCGCGTGACAGAGTTCTCTCCAGCAGGCTTGGATATGAAGCAGTGAAGGCCATTTATTCAGGTAAAACAAAGGTGATGGTTGGAATTGTGAATAATGAAGTAAAGATTACCCCAATTGAAAATACTTTTGGAAAAATTAAGCAGATAAATTTCGATCTTTTAGAGATGTATAAAATTTTGAGGTGACACTATGATAAAATTTAATTCAGACGATCTTGACAACTTCCTTAGCGTGAGTGACAGGGCAGAGGCTTATCTCAAAGCAGAAAAAGCATACAAGGATCTGTGTGAGGGGAATATACCGGGATCTGAATGGCTTGGATGGAGGCGGATTGTTGCAGAACCTGATGATGCGGAAATTGAGGAGATCGTCTCTTATGCATCCGCTGTTCGGCAAAACGCAGATATATTTATTGTATGTGGCATCGGAGGATCGTACACCGGTGCGATGGCAGTTATTCGTGCGCTGAACCCGCATTTTGGGCATAACGGTCCTGAAATCCTCTATGCCGGACATCATATGAGCGGGAAATATCTGAGTGAGCTGATTCAATATATTGGTACACCTTTCGAAGATGGCCGGAAGAAGAGTGTATATCTGAATGTGATTTCAAAATCGGGAACTACCCTGGAGACAGCACTTGCATTCCGCCAGCTCAGACGCTGGATGCACGACAATTACGAGGATGCCGGAAAACGCATCATCGCAACAACAGGTCCGTCAGGGGGAGTCCTGAACAAAATCATTAAGGCTGAGGGATATAAAAAATATGTGATACCGGACGATGTTGGTGGTCGCTTTTCGGTTCTGACGCCGGTGGGACTATTACCGATAGCAGTTGCAGGCATTGATATCCGCACACTTTTCTACGGGGCAGTATCCTGCTTCAGAAAAGAGTCTGAGAATATTGGGAATTTATTCGAGTATGCTGCTGCAAGATATCTACTGCATGAAAAGGGGTTTGCGGTGGATGTGATTGGTACATTCGAGCCGGAACTTTTCGGTATCACTGCATGGATACAGCAACTTATCGGCGAGAGCGAAGGTAAGGATGGGATGGGGCTCTATCCGGCCCTGTCCGGCTTTTCTACAGATTTACATAGTGTTGGGCAATTGATTCAACAGGGGCGAAGAAATATTTGTGAAACACTCATTGTGGTCGACGAACCTGTATCTGATTATGTGGTGGATGAGGGAAACAGTGAAGATACGGATCAACTTAACTATCTTGCCGGCCGTCCCTTTCATGAAATTAACCGAAGTGCGCTTCAGGGTACAGTTTTGGCACATACTGAGGGTGGTGTTCCGGTCTTTATAATTGAATTGGACAAGCTTACAGCACAGGGGCTTGGAGAGCTGATTTACTTCTACGAACTATTTACGGCAGTTTATGTTTTGATGCTGGGAGTGAATCCATTTAATCAACCGGGTGTGGAAGATTACAAAAAAGCCATGTACAGTATACTTGGAAAAAAGTGACGAAATGGCGGGAAAAGAGAAGAAATATATAGCGATTGCGGGGAACATCGGCGCGGGCAAGTCTTCGCTGACGTCCCTTCTTGGTAAAAATTTCGGCTGGGAAACCTACTATGAATCGGTTGATGACAATCCATATCTTTCAGATTTTTATGAAGATATGAGAAGGTGGAGTTTTAATCTCCAGATCTATTTTTTATCGAGTCGATTTCAGCATCAGAAAGTGCTGCACAGTGTTGAAAAGAGTCTGATTCAGGATCGAACCATTTATGAAGATGTTGAGATTTTCGCAAAAAACCTTCATGAGATGGGGTTGATGAGCAACAGGGATTATGAAAACTACAAATCTCTGTTCAGAGAAATGGTGACGTACCTGAAGGCTCCGGATCTGCTGATCTATCTGCGTGCGGATGTCCCGACACTTGTAAGGCAAATACAGCAACGCGGTCGTGATTATGAAAATACGATACGTATTGAATACCTTGAGCGATTAAACAGACTCTATGAAGAGTGGATTGAAAAGTATGATCACGAGAAACTTGTGATCGATACAGATGATCTTGATTTTGTAAATAATCAGGAGGATCTGGGAAAGATCGTCAGTATGGTTGAGCAGAGGCTTTACGGATTGTTTAATTAAATTGCATAGCAAATCAAATCTTTCTATTTTTCGAAGCTATTGTGATTTCCAAAAAAATGATATTCAATGTACAGGGGTTGCCTGCCGGAAGGTGCGAAAGGAAGGTTACGCTTGATGAAAATGATTTGGAGCTGAGTGACGAAATCCGTTTTTTAAACGGGGATCTCACAGTTTTTTTTTACAAAACCAATCATTTTATTGAAATCAGATTTAATGTGGAGGCTGCAGTGGAAATGATATGTGACCGCTCGCTTAATAAATTTGAGAAAAAACTGAGTGGCAAATATCATCTGTTGTATGAACCTGGTGTGCAGGAATATTCTGACTCGGCTAAAGGCGGAGTTCGGGGGTTGGATGTTCACCAGTCTGTTATTGACATTAGTGATGAGGTGAGGGATACTGTGATGCTTGAGGTTCCGGTCAGGAAAATTCATCCTGATATAGAAGATAGCGGATCGTTTGGGCTGATTGATCAGTCCCAATCCGATTCAATATCCGAAAAAAATGCATACACAGATCCACGATGGTCAGCACTGAACAAATTGAAGCAAAATAAATAATATTTAAAGATGGCACATCCAAAACGAAAAACCTCAAAGGCTCGCAGAGACAAGCGGCGTGCACATCACTCTCTTACGGAGACACCCCTTACGGAGTGTTCAAACTGTGGAGCGATGCATCGCTATCACCATGTCTGCATGGAGTGTGGTTACTACCGGGGCAGGCAGGTAATAAACGTAAGTAAATAATTAATATTAAAAGTATGCGGATTGCTGTCGATGCAGTTGGTGGTGACTTTTATCCGGGGAATCCGATCCGGGGGGCGGTTCAGGCAGTCACGGAATTTGAAGATATTTCTGTTTTGCTTGTAGGCCCGGAGAAAATGATTCAGGATGAACTCCATCTTCTGGACTATGATAAATCCAGAGTTGAGATTCTTCATGCTCCTGAAATAATTGGCATGAATGAGTCTCCTGCATCAGCTGTAAAGACAAAAAGAAATTCATCCATCACGCTCGGTATTTCAGCTCATAAAGCCGGGGATTGCGATGCTTTTGTAAGCGCAGGGAATACAGGCGCACTTCTTGCAGCATCGATGTTTCTTCTCGGAAAACTTGAAGGAGTTGTCCGCCCCACTATCGCCGTTACTTACCCTACCATAAAAGGCGTGAGTCTGCTGGTAGATGCCGGAGCCAATCTTGAACTGAGGCCTGAGATGTATCTGCAGTTTGCCAAAATGAGTGAGATATTTGCAAGGGATATCATGTTGATTGAGGAACCTAAAATTGGCCTGCTCAATATTGGAGAAGAACCTGAGAAAGGGACGGAACTTTTGAAGGAGGTACATAAGTTACTGGGCTCTCTGCCCAATTTCTTCGGGAATATTGAAGGTAAAGACATCCTGTATGGTAAAACTGATATCTATTTGTGTGACGGCTTCAGTGGCAATGTGATTCTCAAATTTGGCGAGTCGTTTCCTGAGGTACTGCATTACATGTTGAAAAAGACCATGGAAGTGAAAAAAATGAGTAGTGAAGCCCAGGGAGTGGTTCTGGATGTTATCCAGCACACGTTAAACTCATTCAATTACGAGCATGTTGGGGGCATTCCGTTTTTGGGAGTCAATGGAATGAGCCTTGTGGGACACGGTAACAGTTCAGTTACGGCGATCAAGAATATGATTTTTAATGCTTCCCAATGCGTAAAGAATGAGGTGAACAGTAAAATTGTTTCCTCGCTCAATAACTAACCTGTCTGAATTCATGAGTTTACGAAGAGCCAAGATATCCGGAGTCGGCCGATATCTGCCTGATTATATACTTACCAATGCTGAATTGGAAAAGTTTGTGGATACGAACGATGAATGGATTCGTTCCAGAACGGGAATTGCAGAACGAAGACTACTCAAAGACCCGAAAAAGGCCACTGCGTTCATGGCTGCTGAAGCAGCCAAAGAGGCATTGAAGGATGCCGGAGTTGAGCCGTCTGAAATTGAAGCAATCGTCGTAGCCACAGTGACCCCGGATTATTTTTTCCCGGCTACAGCAGCTCTTGTACAGAAGAAGATTGGAGCCGTGAACGCATATGGATTCGATCTGTCAGCAGCCTGCTCTGGCTTTCTTTTTGCACTGTCAAATGGCGCGATGATGATTGAGGCCGGCCGGGCAAAAAAGGTTCTTGTTATCGGAGCAGACAAAATGAGTTCAATTATTGATTACGAAGATCGTACTACCTGTATTCTCTTTGGTGATGCCGCCGGCGCAGTCGTTCTTGAAATCTCAGATTCTGATGAAGGATTCATCGATTTTATTCACCATACCGATGGGGATGAAGAATGCAGCCTTTATCAGCCCGGAGGAGGCAGTCTTAATCCCGCTACAGTGGAAACAGTTGAGAGTAAACTCCACTATATACGACAGGATGGACGCGTTGTCTTTAAGAAGGCAACAGAGGGGATGGCAGACGTTTCTCTTGAAATAATGACTAAAAACGGTCTTACCGGAGAGGATGTGGATTGGCTGGTGCCGCATCAGGCCAATCTCAGAATCATTGATGCAACGGCGCGCCGAATGGGTTTGAGCAAAGAGAAAGTGATGATCAATATTGAAAAATATGGCAATACAACAGCTGCAACCATCCCTCTCTGCCTGTATGACTGGAAAGATAAACTGAAGGACGGTGACAATGTGATTCTTGCTGCTTTCGGCGGAGGGCTCACATGGGGGGCATCGTATCTGAAATGGAGTAAAAAATGAAAGCTGTTCTTTTTCCGGGTCAGGGTTCACAAAAAGTTGGGATGGGTCTGGTTCATTATGAGTCTGAAAAGAAGTTCAGGGATATCGTTGAATCTGCCAATGAACTGCTCGGTTACTCAATCAGTGAGATTATGTTCGAAGGACCGCTGGAGAAACTGACCCAAACCCGTTTCACCCAGCCCGCAATTTTTGTTCACTCTGTGGCACTTTACAGCACTCTCGATTTGTCTCCCGACTATGTTGCCGGTCACAGTCTGGGAGAGTTCTCTGCACTTACGGCAGCAGGAGTGATTGGGTTTGAGGAGGCACTGTCACTAGTCTCTTTAAGAGGCGAACTTATGCAGGATGCAGGGGTTCAACAGCCGGGAGCAATGGCAGCATTGATCGGAATGGATGACGAAAGAGTGGATGAAATCTGTAAAGAAGCCGAAAAGAGTACGGGTAAGCCCGTGGTCGCTGCAAACTATAACTGCCCGGGACAACTTGTGATCTCCGGAGATGTGGATGCTGTAAAAATTGCTCTGGAGATGGCAAAAAGCAGCGGTTGCAGAATTGCAAAACTGTTACCGGTTAGCGGTGCATTTCATTCTCCTTTGATGCAGCCTGCTTACGAAAGATTTAAAGAGAACCTGAATGAGGTTGAATTTACAAAAGCTAAGTTTCCGGTTTACAGCAATTATACCGCATTACCCAGCGATGAGCCGGAAGTGCTCAGGGAAAATATTCTTCGGCAACTTGTGAGCCCTGTAAAATGGACGCAAATTATCAGAAACATGAGTGACCAGGGAGTTAATGAGTATATTGAAGTGGGTCCGGGCAACGTGTTGCAGGGGCTGGTCAAAAGAACCTTGAATCATCCGGAAATCTCGGGATACGAATAAAACATAGTATGGATCTGAATAACAAAAATTGTCTGGTTACAGGCGGAAGCCGGGGAATCGGTAAGTCGATCGCATTAACGCTTGCAAAATATGGTGCAAACGTGGCAATTACCTATTCGAGATCGGAAGAGGCTGCTGCAGAAGTGGTGCGGAAGATCGAAGAATTGGGTGTGAAAGGCGCCAGCTTCAAGGCTGACGCAGTCGATTTTGGCAGGGCTGATGAAGTGATTACAGAGGTCGTGAAAGAGTGGGGGAGTCTTGATGTACTGGTCAATAATGCTGGGATTACGAGAGACAATCTTTTGCTCCGAATGGATGAAAAAGCATGGGACGATGTTTTGAATACAAATCTGAAAAGTATATTTAACTATTGCAAAGCGGCTGCCCGTCCCATGATGAAAGCACGAGGGGGGTCTGTGATTAACATAAGTTCCGTTGTCGGCCTCTCCGGTAATGCAGGGCAAAGCAATTATTCAGCTTCAAAAGCCGGAATCATAGGGTTTACCAAATCATTCGCAAAAGAACTTGCAAGCAGGAATATTCGCGCCAATGTCGTTGCTCCGGGGTACATCACCACAGAAATGACTCAGCAGCTGGACGACAAAATTCTGGAATCTATCAAGTCGGAAACACCACTGGGCAGACCCGGCGAACCGGATGAAGTGTCCAGCGTCGTGGTATTTCTTGCTTCCGGTTTGAGCAGTTATATTACGGGTGAAGTTATCCGCGTGGATGGCGGTATGGCGATGTAGCACAAAAACTTTGAAAACATATCCTCAGGTATCTTATATTTGGGGGATACAAAATTCTTACTAATTACATTTTATCTAAACTTATAACTAATACAGGTTCACTATGTCACAAGACGTTGAAGCAAAAATCAAGGCAATTATTGTAGATAAACTCGGTGTTGATGAATCAGAAGTCGTTTCTGAAGCAAATTTCACCAACGATCTGGGAGCAGACTCACTGGATACAGTTGAGCTCATCATGGAATTCGAAAAAGAATTTGATATGAGTATTCCTGATGAAGATGCAGAGAATATTGCCACAGTTGGTGACGCAATCAAGTACATACAGGGAAAATAATCAAAGCCGAACAGCTATAAATTCATGACCGGAAGAAGAGTCGTTATCACGGGTGTAGGTGCATTAACTCCTGTAGGGAAAAATGCTCCTGAGTTTTGGGAGGGTTTGCTTGCCGGCAGAAGTGGTGTGAGGCCGATCACCCATTTTGATACAGACGATCTGCCGACCAAGTTTGCCGGACAGATTGAGAACTACGAACCCACTGACTACTTCGATCGAAAAGAAGCCAGGCGGATGGATCCGGTCACCCAGTATGGTTTGATTACTGCAGAAGAAGCATTAAATGACAGCGGACTTGATCTGGAAACTATCGACAAAGACCGTGTTGCGGTGATTGTTGGTACCGGTATTGGGGGGATGATTACGTTTTATGAGCAATCTGTCTCCCTTCATGAGCATGGAGCCAGAGGTGTCAATCCCTTCTTTATTCCAATGCTCATACCGGATATGCCGGCAGGTCAGATCTCCATTAAATACGGTTTCCGGGGACCAAACTACTGTGCCGTTTCAGCATGTGCCACCGGATCGCACAATATTGGTCTTGCATATGATTCAATCCGTATGGGCCAGACCGACTATGCTCTTTGCGGGGGTACAGAATCTCCTGTTTGGAAGATAGGGGTTGCAGGTTTCTCATCGATGAAAGCTCTTTCCAGAAGAAATGATGAGCCTGAAAAGGCATCAAGGCCCTTTGATAAAGACAGAGATGGTTTTGTTCTTGGTGAGGGTGCAGCGATGTTTGTACTCGAATCACTCGATTCGGCAAAACAGAGAGGCGCAAAAATATATGGTGAAATCGTCGGCTACGGTTTTTCTGCTGATGCTCATCACATAACTGCTCCGGATCCGGATGGAAACGGAGTGAAGCTGGCGCTTAGGAATGCAATGAAAATGGCTGAAATTAGGCCGGACCAGATCGAGCACATCAATATGCATGGAACGTCCACTCCGCTTGGTGACATTGCAGAGACCAACTCAATCAAGAAGGTTTTCGGAGATCATGCTTATTCGATAAACCTCAATTCAACGAAATCCATGACAGGGCACATGCTGGGTGCGGCGGGGGCTGCCGAGTCGCTCGCAACAGTTTTTGCACTGTACCACGGAATCATCCCTCCTACAATCAATCAGGAGACACCAGATCCTGAATGCGATCTCAATTATACACCCAACAAACCGGTGGAGAGAAGCATGACCTATGCAATGAATAATGCGTTTGGATTTGGTGGTCACAATACAACCTTGGTGTTCAAGAGATTTTCCGAATAAATTATGATAAAATGGCTCAAAAGATGGTTTATCAGCGAGCCAATACCGGAAGTATATCCGGAAAGCCGTTTATCAAATCTTGAAAAAATTTTAGGGATCAGAATAGATTCCGCTGATGCCAATCTCTTCCGGAGAGCTCTAAGGCACAGATCCATCGTAGATCATGAGAAGTTCAGCTCATACGAGACCTATGAAAGGCTGGAATTTTTGGGTGATGCAGTTTTGGACCTGATTGTGACTGAGATTTTGTTTGAGAAATTTGAGCATGAAAATGAAGGATTTCTGACAAAGTTAAGAGCGAAAATCGTACGGGCAGATACTCTCTATGAGTTTGCACTGAACCTTAATCTGAACACACATCTCGAAATTGGCGAAAGAGCGGCAGGTCAGGGGATTGAGCTGTCCAAAAGTGTTCTCTCTGATGTTTTTGAAGCTGTTACCGCTGCAATCTATGTGTCAAAAGGGTATGAGACTGCATACGGTTTTATCGAAAAATGCATCGACAACTATGTAGATTTTGATGATGTTATCACCAAAATCGATAATTACAAGAGTTTACTGATGGAGTATTCTCAGTCAGAACGTCTCGACCTGCCAAGATATTCAGTCGTATCGGAGGAAGGTCCGGGTCATAATAAAACCTTTCATGTAGCTGTTTATATAGGTGATAATAAACTTGGTGCAGGGACGGGCAAAAGTAAAAAAACTGCCGAGCAACAGGCGGCACGGATAGCACTCAGAAATATTTCCTGAGAGATTACTTCCAAAAGACAGGATTTTATATCTTATATCGCCCTGCGGATTGTAGTTTTTTGCTGGCAGATCTTTTTCTCTTAAATCCCATTTCCTGGATAAAATGATTTCTCACTTGCTGAAACCGGAACTGGATGAACTTATCGATAAAAAAGCATGGATCGCTATAAAGGAAGCCCTGGAAGAGATCCCTGCAGTTGATATATCAGAATTGCTGGATGATCTGGATCCTGAAATTGCTGTTGTAATTTTCCGATTGTTGAAAAAAGCCAAGGCAGCAGATGTTTTTTCACATCTGAAGACAGCCAAGGGTCTTGAACTGCTCGAAATCTTCAGTAAGCAGCAGCTCAGCGATGTTATGAACAACCTTGAACCGGATGAGAGGGTTGCCCTTCTGGAAGAGTTACCGGGGGATCTCACACAGAGGGTGCTGAATTCGATGGACAAGGAAAATATTGCCCAGGTCCGGAAACTGCTCGGATATCCTGAAGAGAGTATCGGCCGTCTGATGACAACTAACTATGTCAGGGTAAAAAAAGAGTGGAGTGTTGAGAAAAGTTTGCAGCACATCCGCAAGTTTGGTCGTACAGCTGAAACGGTGAATGTGATTTACGTTGTAGATGAGACAGAAAAACTGATCGATGATCTGCGCTTAAATCAGCTTATTCTTGCAGAAGGAGATGCAATTATTTCTGACATCATGGATAACAGTTTTGAGGTGTTAAGTGCTTTTGACGATCAGGAAGCCGCTGTTAAAATGCTCAGTAAATATGATCGTGTAGCCCTGCCTGTAGTCGATTCCGATGGTATTCTGGTTGGTATTGTAACTGTGGATGATGTGATCGACGTTGCAGAGGAGGAAACCACGGAGGATATGCAGCTGATGGCAGGTATGAGTGCTCTCAACAAAAACTATTCCGAAACCAGCATGACTGAGATGGTTCAGAAGCGTGTTGGCTGGCTGGTTATCCTGTTTCTCGGGCAGATGTTTACGGTAACGGCCATGGCAGGTTTTGAGGATACGCTGGCCGCCGCTGCCATGCTGGCTCTGTTTATTCCCATGATTATATCAAGCGGGGGAAATTCAGGTGCTCAGGCTGCCACCCTGATTATCCGTTCAATCTCAACGGATGACATCAGGCTTTCTGACTGGCTCAAAGTTTTTAAAAAAGAATTTATGTCCGGTTTACTGCTCGGTTCGATACTTGGAATTATGGGTACATTCATCATTGGACTCTGGATGTTTCTGAGAGGAGAACCTCTTTCGGCTGCTACTGCCCTTCAGGCAATTACAGTTGGATCCAGTCTGGTTGGAGTGGTTTTATTTGGTAATATGAGCGGGTCAATGCTGCCATTTATCATGTCCAGGCTGGGTTTTGATCCTGCGGTTACGTCAGCTCCGTTTGTTGCAACACTCGTTGACGTTACCGGAATTATCATCTATTTCACTATTGCAGTTGCACTGTTAACTGGCGTGGTGCTTTAAATCAGAAAATCATTCTATGAAAGTATATCTCGATCTGGTAAGAAATGTAATTGAAAAAGGTGTATGGAAAGAGAACAGGACCGGAGTAAGAACCCTTTCCAGTTTTGCTGAATATTACAGAGTGGATCTGTCAGAGGGTTTCCCTCTGCTCACCACCAAAAAAGTTTTTTTTAAGTCAGTGATTCTGGAGCTCCTCTGGTACCTCCGTGGTGAAGATCATATCCGATGGCTCCGTGATGAAAATAATGTACACATCTGGGATGCATGGGCCGATGAGAAGGGCTACGTAGGACCCATTTATCCCGTTTTATGGCGTCGTTTTCCAATGGTCAAAGCCAGTGACGGGTCATTTTATCGGCCGCAGGGTGAGAGTGAAAAAAAACAGTGGGAATATGAAGAGTTTGATCAGATTCAAAATGCGATTCACCTGCTGAAAACCAACCCTGAAAGCCGCAGAATTGTGGTGTCGGCATGGCATCCAGGATTGCTGGGTGAGATGGGGCTGCCTCCCTGTCACCTGATGTATATCTTTAATGTGGCTGACGGAAAGCTGAATTGTCACCTTACTCAGCGCTCCGGTGATATTGCACTTGGAATTCCGTTCAATCTGGCTTGCTATTCGGCACTAACACTGGCAGTAGCTCAGGAGGTAGAGCTGAAACCGGGTATATTTGCCCATACCATTGTAGATGCACATATCTATGAGAATCATCTTGAAGGATTAAAAGAGCAACTCGAACGCGACCCCAAGCCTTTGCCTGCACTTACTATTGCAGATAAACCTGTAGATCAGCTCACTTTCGATGATTTTCAGCTTTCCGGTTACGATCCTCATCCAGTAATCCGTTTCCCGGTGGCTGTATGATTCTGTCTCTGATTGCAGCCCATGATCCGAACCTTGTGATTGGCATGGACGGTAAACTGCCCTGGCACTACAGTGAGGACCTTAAGTTCTTTAAAAGAACCACAATGGGTCACCCTATACTGATGGGACGGGTGGTCTTTGAGGAATTGAATGAAAAACCTCTTCCGGGAAGAGAGAACATCGTATTAAGCAGAAGCAAAAGCTATCATCACGTTAAAACATTCTCATCCATAGAAGAAGCTCTGGAGTACCTCAAAGATTATGAGAAGGTGTTTGTGATAGGAGGTGGAAATATATACAGGCAGACGATTGACAAGGCAGATGAGCTGATCATCACAAGAATAAATAGAGAGTATGAGGGAGATACATTTCTGATCGATTACCGGCAGAATATCGGGAGCATCTGGAAGGAGATCTGGAGAGAAGAGCATGATGATTTTACCTTTATTCGCTATTCAAGAAATCCTGAATAGGAATTGAACGCTTTTCAACTGCTCAAAAAGAAGTGCTGAGGCCATTTTTTTACAGACCTGGTGATCTCTGACCCGTGTAAAACTGTTGATTTGCATGGTATTCATTCACTTCAGCAGCATAAAACATGAACTCTGAAGCCCATCGGCATGCTTCTGCACATTCCGGGAGTTCATCAAAGGCGATCAGAGATTTCTTTTAAATGAATCAGATAGGGCTTTACAACAGGTTTGGTGAGTGCAATAATATGTTTGGTGTCAGCCGCTTTTGAAAATTCAATAGCCCGTCCTTCATCATCAAGTATCCAGATGCTTTCATGTTCATACTTATAGGCTTCACTGAAACTCTCATCGGCTCCGTAATAAAAAGAGACAGAATAATCATCCCACGGGAATCCCCTCATTTTCAGGTAAAGCTGAGTTTCCCTGTGAAGAGACTCCTGTAAAAGATGACGGTTAGCCCGGGTTACAAATCGCGTGCGGAACAGATTTCTGTTCAGAAACCGTACGGAGAGATCGGACAGGATTTTGTCACGGCTTGCGGCCCAGGCCTTGATACTTATGATAATGTCATGATCGTCCATGGCCAGATACTGAGTCATCACATTCCGGCTGATTTTTTTTTGGGATGAGGGTTTTTTCCGCAGGAAAAAGGCAAGCGGATCAGAGGGTAATTCAATCTTTTCCCCCGATTCGATCAGAAAACGAACGCGATCAAATATCTTTTTAAGAAGGGCATCAGCACTCAAAACCGTTTTATGAAGGTAAACCTGCATATACATCAGGCGCCTTGAGAGAATATAGTTTTCAACGGCATAGATCCCTTTTCTTTCTATGACTACATTCCCCTTAAAAACCCTCATGGTTTTTAAGATCCTGTTAATCCCTACCGATCCCTCCGACACTCCGGTAAAAAAACTGTCGCGTTTAAGATAATCGAGCCGGTCCATGTCGAGCTGCGAAGAGATCAGCTGATGGAGGAATTTTTTCGGATACTGGTCAGTAAATATCTGAATAGCTGTTTCAAGTTCTCCTCCGAACTCTTTGTTGAGCTCCTGCATAATTTTTAGGCTCATCATCTCATGGTTGAAATCACGGATCAGTGTGTTTTCCAGAGTATGAGAGAGCGGTCCGTGGCCTGAATCATGCAACAAAATCGCGATTAAAGTCCCGGTTTTTTCTGCATCACTAATCGTTGTATCCTTTTCGCGCAGGTTTCTGAGAACCCGCTGACCAAGCTCCATAGCTCCGATTGCGTGAGAAAAACGGGAATGTTCAGCAGCCGGGAACACAAGATAACCGAGTCCCAGCTGGCGGATTCTGCGCAATCTTTGAACGAAGGGGTGATCTATGAGCCTGAGGATGATCCCTTTTGGAATGGTGATGAACCCATGAACAGGGTCGCTGAATATTTTGTACTGAGTACTCTTATCCATTCTTCAAACCTCTGAGAAGATACCGTTCCGGGAACTCAATTTCAGGAAGGCGGACCGGTCGCTGCTTTTTAATATCGAACCAGACACCGGTAGTGCGGGCTGTCGATTTGAGTTCCTTGGTCTGTTTGTCATAAATCGCCTGAAATCCTTTGATACTGGTGTTTCCATACTCTTCAACTGCGCTTCCTATGATCAGAGAGTTGTTGAGCAATATCGGCTTCAGATAGTCAATTTCAAGATGAACGAGTATGAAACTGAGTCCGAGATTCATCGAATCCCGGAATTCCGGTACACTTTTCACAAAATCGATTCGTGCTTCTTCGTAGTACGTATTGTAAACAGAGTTGTTAACATGATTCAAAGGATCCAGATCTCTGAACCGGACACTCAGTTTAAACCAATGCAGAAATAAACCGGGGTGATATTCAGGTTGCTTCATGAAGGAAAATATGGGTACTAAACTATTAAAAAAGGCCAGGTTATTTCAATAAACTGACTGCGCAAATGAAAAGTAAGCAAAAATTCTTCCATCGGCAGAATTTATGCTTTTGTATATTATCTGATCTGAGTTACTTCAGAATTGTGCATTAACATTTTAACAGAGGCTTTGTCAAATCCCTTTTTTTCTGATTACGGCATTGTCGTTGCCAAAAACCCTCATTCAGATTTACGAAATCACGGGTTTTGGTTTGCTTCGGCGATCTGTCCCGTTATAAAGGCACTTTTTCACAGCCCGCCCCATACTAAATCATCATTTTATGCTGAACAAAGAATCGCAGTTATTTCTGGAAACGTTAATTGTCACACCCAGCCCTACCGGATATGAACTGGAAGGCCAGAAAGTGTGGAAAGAGTATATCGGCCGGTATGCTGATCAGGTTGAGTCGGATACCTACGGCTCGGCTCTGGCACGAATCACTGTTGGTGGTGACCTGCCAACAGTAATGCTTGAGGCTCATGCAGATGAGATCGGAATGGTGGTTCAATATATTTCGGATGAGGGTTTTATAACACTGAACAGGCTGGGAGGCAGTGATTCCACCATAGCCCGTGGCAAACATGTGGTGATTCACAATAAACGGGGACGGGTGAGCGGAGTGGTTGGCAATACGGCAATTCATCTTCAGGAGACAAAGAATGGGGGTGGCAAACAACCTGCCTGGAAAGATATCTATGCAGATATCGGAGTCACTTCCAAAGAAGAGGCTCTTGAGCTGGTTCAGATTGGCGATCCGGTTACCTATGCGGATGAAATCGAATACCTGAATGATGATATTATCTGCGGCCGGGCGCTGGATAACCGGATCGGCAGCTTTGCCATTGCAGAAGTATTCCGTCATCTGCGCAAGCGGAGAAAGGAGCTGAAGGTGAATGTGCTTGCCCTGAACGCAGTTCAGGAGGAGGTGGGTGGATTCGGTGCCAGAATGATGAGTTATCGTCACATGCCGGATGCAGCTATTGTAACGGATGTGACCCATGCTACAGACACTCCCGGGATCAATCGAAAAGAACATGGATTTGTGAAACTTGGGGGCGGACCCACAGTGCAGCATGGGGGTGCCAATCATCCAAAGCTGGTGGAATTGATCGAATCGGCTGCCGAAAAGAACAATATCACCCTGCAGCATGAGGCAACCAGTATACGTACTGGTACGGATACGGACAGTATCTTCTTTCAGCGGACCGGGATTGCCAGTGCGCTGATTTCACTTCCGCTTCGTTATATGCATTCGCCGGCAGAGGTGGCATCCCTGAAAGACCTTAACGCACTCATTGAACTGATGACCGGCACGGTGCTGGCTATGGAAGCGGATCAGGTCTTTTCTGTTTGACGGAAAAAGACCCTCAACTCCGGTTCACAAAGTGGGTATTTCCTTTTACACTTTCGTGGATGGCGGCTTTGGCAACCGTATCGGGACCGTAGCAGTTGTTCAGGCAGTCGGCTGCCCGGTAGAGGCTGCGCACTCTCTCATCTTCCCGGAAAAAAATTTCGAGCTGTTCTGTCTGCTGCATTTCAATGGTATGCAGGCCAATGCCGCGTATTTTCACCCCCTTGTGAAGTGCGCTGTTCACAAGACGGATGGCCTGGGGAAGGCAGGCGTCGAGTACGTAGTCGTCGAGGTTGGTATAGCCCTGGGTTGTGAAGGCAAAGCTGATGCCCTCCCAGTGAGCCTCCTGGTAGCGGATATGGCAGCTCCACTGGCGGGCTTTGCGCTGGTATCCTCTCATGCGGTAGCAGACCTTTCTTACGGCTTTTACAATTTCTCCGCGAACCAGGACAGGATCGTCTGTCCAGTCAGAGAAGGTATGCATGTAGCTCACCTCATCGGGGATATGGATTTCGTTTGTCAGGACACGTGCCTGGTCACGTCCTGTTATAATTTCCCAGAAAAGGTGTCCCTGCATCTCCCCGAAGAGTTTTTTAAAGGGAGCCGGTCCCATGCGGTGAGCATCGGCGATGGTATGAATGCCGAAGCGACTCAGGTGCTCGCGCCGCCGGCGCCCGATCCCCCACACCTCACTGACAGGGAGTGGATAGATGTGCTGTGCCGCATCGTCGCCGGTAAGAATCAGTGAAAGCCCTCTTGGCTTTTTCAGGTCGGAGGCAAGCTTGGAGTAGGTTTTGCTGGTGGCAATTCCCACAGAACAGACGAGGCCCAGTTGCCGGAAAATATCGGACTGAACCTTTTTCCCGAAAGCTTCGATCTGCTTAAAGGGTCTGCCCCTCAGAAAGCTGACATCCATAAAGTATTCGTCCATGGAGTATTTTTCCACTTCCGGAGAGAAGGTGTCGAGAACCCTTTTAAGTTCCCTGCTGATACCTTTGTACTTGTCATAGTCAATCTGCATAAAGAGAAGATAGGGGCAGATCTGTGTCGCTTCGAAAGCACTCATGGCTGTTTTGATACCCAGAGCCCTGGCTTCGTAGCTGGCTGTTGCCACAATGCCGCGGGCCACGCCATCGGGTTTTCGCCAGCCCCCCATAGCCAGCGGAAAGCCGTAAAGATTATATGCCCGCTGTTCCACCTGAGCATAAAAGCAGTTCATGTCCATATGCAGATAGAGCCGCTTTTTTTGCGAGATGTGCTGATGCTCCCTGGCTACAGTGCTGTAGAGCGTGATACGATGCACATCCTGTTCAAGATCGTAATTGTGATAGCGGTTTGGGTCCATAAACGGTGTTCTGATATATCCGGCCGGATAAGATTCCGATAAAACCGGAAAAGAAGGATAGCTCTTTTGTACATATATTACACATATAAACAGAGCTTTTCAGGTTTTTTTGGTTTAATCTGGTGGAATCAGCACTAAAAGCTATTATGAAAACTTTTAAAAGTGAAATATCCTTTGTATAATTCATATATACAGAATATAATTCTTTGTATGTCAGTGAAATTAGATCATACCGACCGCCAGATTATCGATCTTCTCCAGGAGAATGGACGGATTACCAACAATGAACTCTCCAGAAGAATAGGGCTTACCACCACTCCTACTCTGGAGCGGGTAAAGCGGCTGGAGAGGGAGGGGGTGATCCGGGGGTATACCGCCTGGATCGACAGGGAACTGATAGAGAAGGGTCTGACTGTCTTTTGCCGGATCAAGCTGACGGTACATCAGCTGGGTGAAATGGAGGAGTTTTCAAAACATATCGGCAATCTGCCGGAAATACTGGCGTGCTATAATACCACCGGTGAATATGACTACCTGCTGCATGTAGTTGTAAAGGACACCGTTGAGTATGAGCAGTTTTTACGGAAAAAACTGACACAGGTCCCGGGAGTCGATCGCATCTATACAAGCATCGTCCTGTCGGTTCTGAAAGAGCAATCTAAAATAGAGGTCTCAAACAATGGAAGCTCTGACTAAAAAAAAGCAGTCTCTGCATACAATCTGTGCTCAGGCAGATCATCCGCCAAAGGATCCTTATGGATCTCACACCATGCCTCTCTATCAAACCTCGACTTTCCGTTTCAAAACAGCTGAGGCGGGGCGCCGTTATTTTGCCCATGAGCCGGGCGGGGCTACTCACGGTTATTCACGTCTCAGTAATCCGACAGTGGAGCGGGTTGAGGAAGTTATCGCAAAGATGGAGGGTCTCGATATTGAAGAAGATGCAGAAGGTTTGCTTTTCGGTTCGGGAATGGCCGCCATCACAACGGCCATCATGGCCCTGGCATCAGGGAAAAGAGTTCTGGCACAGGAAACCCTCTATGGCTGTACATCTCAGTTTCTGAACGAAGAGGCCCCGGGGTTCGGAATCGGGGTTGTGAATGTGGATCCGACCGATATCTCCGCTGTAAAGCAGGCATTTATGGACTATGATGATATTGCAGTGGTCTATCTGGAGAGTGTAGCCAATCCGACGATGAGGGTATCCGACATTGAATTTATTGCGACGATCGCTCACGACCACAATGCACTGCTTGTAGTGGATAATACGTTCGCAACTCCATACCATCTGAGACCTCTCACCTGGGGTGCCGATCTCGTAGCCCATTCCACAACAAAATATCTGAATGGCCACGGCAGTGTGGTCGGTGGAGCCCTTGCTGCCCGCAAGGGGTTTTTTGAAGCGACGAAGATGCGTACCTACCGCAAAAATTTTGGCGGAATATCAGGCCCTTTTGATGCCTGGCTGACTCTGATGGGTCTGAAAACATTTCCTCTTCGAATGAAACAGCATGATGAAAATGGCCGAAAGGTTGCTGCATGGCTGAGAGAGAATCCTGCGGTGAAGAGAGTGTGTTACATCGGTGATCCCTCACATCCCGATGCCCATACAATCCGAAAACAGATCACCGATGGCTTTGGCGGAATGATCGCATTTGAACTGAAAGGCGGCATCGAAGCCGGACGCAGAATGATGGACCGGGTAAAACTCTGTACTCTTGCCGTGAGTCTGGGTACAGTTGACACTCTCATACAACATCCTGCATCCATGACTCATTCGGTTGTGAAGCCTGAGATTCGTGAATCTGCCGGTATCACAGACGGACTGGTTCGCCTCTCTGTGGGGATTGAGTCGGCCGATGACATTATCTCAGATCTGCAGCAGTCAATAATGTGAGTTCAGACCTCTTTTTTCAGGGCTATCTGAACTGAATTGAGAATCGTTTTTCCCGTTGAATCCACCTATATTTAGGAAAAACTAATTCTCTGTTTTATGCAGCGTACACCTGATTTGCTACTCAAGAATGTAAAACCAATAGGAGATGGATTTACCGGCAATGATGAGATGGACTTTCGAATCAAAGACGGAATCATCCACGAAATCTCCGGAGAACTGAGCCCCTTGCCGGATGAAAAGGTATTTGATGCAAAAGGGGCCTGTTTGAGCGGTGGCTGGATGGACATGCATGTCCACTTCCGGGAACCTGGCTTTGAACACAAGGAAACTATCGAAAGCGGATGCCGTGCCGCCATGTTCGGCGGGTTTACTGAAGTAGCCTGCATGCCGAATACCAAACCTGCAATCCACACGCGTGATGTTGTAGAATATATACGTAACCGCGCTGAAAAAGAGCTGGTGGATGTGCATCCCATTGGCTGTGTAACCAAGGAGAGAGCCGGCAGGTCCATTGCTGAGATGGCAGACATGAAGGAAGGTGGAGCCGTAGCATTCAGTGATGACGGAGATCCCGTTTCCTGCTCACAGGTGATGAGGGTTGCCCTGGAGTATTCTTCCATGCTTGGGCTGCCGATTATCAATCACGAAGAAGATCTGAGCCTCTCAAGGCCCGGTCATATGCATGAGGGTGAGGTTTCAGCCCGGCTGGGTCTGGATGGCACCCCCGGGATAGCAGAAGATATAATGATTGCCCGGGATATACTCCTGGCTCAGTTTACAGGGGGACATATTCATGTGGCCCACATAAGTACTGCTAATGGTGTGGATCTGGTCAGGAAAGCCAAAGCTGAAGGAATCAATGTCACAACAGAGGTGTGCACTCACCACTTTGATCTGACAGATGTGGAGGTTGAGCAAAGGCATTTTGACACCCATGTAAAGATGCATCCTCCGCTGCGCAGTGAAACCGACAGGGTTGCTATGATTGAAGGGTTGAAAGATGGCACGATCGATGCAATCTGTACAGATCATGCCCCTCACTCTGCAGAGGAGAAAGATGTTGAATTTATCTATGCACCCAACGGGATTATCGGGCTCGAAACGGCATGGAGTATTTGTGTGAAGAGACTGCTTGAGCCCGGTCAGCTCAAACTTGATCAGATACTTCATAAACTCATTACTGCTCCGAGAGCGATTTTAAATCTGCCTCTGCCCGGGCTCACCAAAGGCAATAAAGCGAATATTACTCTGTTTAATACAGATCAGGAGTGGATCTTCGATGAAAAGGAGATCCGGTCTAAATCCAAAAATTCTCCCTACATCGGTGACAAACTGACCGGCAGGGCGATTGCGGTTTACAACAAAAGCCGGTTTATGGAAAACAGGCTTGTTAACCAGGAATAAATCCGCCTGAATTGCTGTTCATGAAGATTTTGTATCTGATTCTTGCTTTGGCAGGCTCACTGCTGGCTTGCGGTGCGGGAAACGCACAGCACATTAACAATATGCTGGAGCAGTCTGATATCTTTCAGTCATTCGGATCAGTTTCCGACTCTGATCTGTTTGCACAGGCAAATCACAGTTATCCGTACGAATTTCTGTCGAAGGAGTCTTCGGTGCGCTTTATCGAAGAAGGTACAAGAATATCTGTAATCGTAGATTTCTTGATTCGCATCAAGGTTTACAGCAACGACCCCATTGAAATGGCAGAAGCCTCACTGGTTGGAATTCCATTTTATGCCGCAAATAATATTGAACGTGTGCTCCTTATTGATGGGATCACCCATCATCCGGATGGAAGCCGTTCCTATCTGGATCCGGAATCCATCCGTACGGTTGATCTCAATTCGAGATACCGTATCGTTGAATTTGAGATGCCGGATGTAAGTGAGGGCGCAGTACTGGAATATCGATACCGCATGGAACGCCGCTATCTTGAAGAGCTGCCCGATTTTTATTTTTCAGAGCGTGTGCCCACGAGAGAAGCTGTATTGTATATGCAGAACAGTGATTTTGTAAGGTATAACGTTATTGACGAAAATATAACCTTCGATCTGGAGTATAGTGAGGCAAGGATTGACACCAGCTCGGTTCCGCTTATTTTCACCTACAATCGTCCCGATCCTGTTTTTGTTCAGCGATGGATTGCGAGATCGATACCCGCTCTTGACGCCACAGCCTACATCTCATCCATAGATGATATTCGGGGCAAGTTAAAATTTCAAATCAGTGAGTTCGGAGCGCCCAGACAGCCTCTTGAGAATAGCTGGGAATTTGTATCCGCCCAGATTCTTCGCCACAATAATCCCTATCACTTTATAGAAAATTACCCCGTCCTGAAGCAGGCCGGACGCCAGATCGCAGATCACTCGGATACCCTGGAACAGGCTCAGGACTCCATTTTTGCGTATGTAAACAGCATGAGTCAGTATAACGGACAGCCGGCTGTATTTGCAGAACGCGGGCTGGATCACGTGTTGCAGCGACAACCGGGCAATCAGGCTGAGATCAATCTGACACTCATGGCAATGCTGACTGGAGCCGGAATAGATGCAAGACCTCTCTATCTGTCCGGCAGGGAACTGGGTAGAATCAATAAATCCTTTCCCTCTCTTTTTCAGTTCAACAGACTTATGATTTACAGTGAAATCGGAGAGAATGTTACATTTATGGATGCATCGTATCCCTTTAGTATGCCCGGATTAATTCCTGTGGAGTCATACAATGAACAGGGGCTGGTGCTTTCTGAAAGAGAGTATAAATGGGTGGATATTCAACCGGAACGAAGTGTATTTGATATTAATCTGACGATGGAGGCAGACCTCACCGCTGAGGGAAATCTTTCAGGCAGGCTCTCCGCTGATGTTCGGGGCTATCCTGCAAGACAGATGAGAGAGCGTATCAGCCTTGGACTGAATGCTGTGGAAATTGCAGCAGAAACTTTTTTTGAAAGTTATTCCAATGCTTCCGTGACCACAGCCGAAATAAAATCAAACCCGGAAGAGAGAGGAGTTTTAAATATTACAGCAGATTTCAAAATCCCTTCTTATGCAGTCACATTCAGTGATGGAATTGAGTTCAGACCGATGGTCGTAGGATATCTGATTAACAATCCATTCGAGGAAACCGTACGAAGGGTGCCGGTAACACTGGATGCACCCGAGCTGCTCACATTGACATACATCATCCGTTTGCCAGATGGTTTCAGACTCAATGCAGACGGGGGCACAAACAGAACTGATTTACGGGGTGCCTCTCTGTTTGAAGAGTATTTTATTGAAGGGAATCAGATTGAGTACACGTTTGACATTCAAATCTCCCAGAAAGAGTTTCCGGCAGCGGTTTATAACCAGTTGCGCAGATTGTATGAACGATGGGTGAATATCAGTAACGAAAACTGGTACATCAGGAGGGAACCGTCGTGATTCTGGCAATTGAGACAGCTACTCCGGTCTGTTCCGTTGCATTACAACTGAAATCAGGCAGAGTTACAGAAAAGCGGATTGAGGGATTCGGGGTACACTCGGAACGCACATTTACCTTTGCAGATGAACTTCTCGAGCGACATCAACTGGGGGTTGATCATTTAACTGCTGTGCTCCTCAGTAACGGACCGGGCTCATATACAGGGTTGCGGATAGGAGCAGCAGCAGTGAAGGGATTGTTGTTCGACAGGGATATTCCCCTCTACACGCTTTGCTCACTCACCTCACTTGCCATTCCCTTTCTAAAAGAGAAAGGGATCCGCGTTCATTCAGTAATTGATGCCCGCCGGGAACACCTCTATTACAGAAGGAGCGAAACCGATGGCAACGGAACGGTGATGCAGTCGGCTCCGGAGATCATGGAGCTCAAAATCATTGAAAAGGAGATTAAAGAGCAGGATATTGTGACAGGAACAGGCTGGCAGAGAATGAACTACAGGGAAAAAGGAAAAATAAAATGGTGTGGCAGCGAAGCGATTAGTGCCTGTAATTTGATTGAAGCCTGGAATAACCCGGAATGGAGAACACTTTTTGAAGAAGTGGATGCAGGCCAGTTTGAGCCCGGCTATCTCTCCATGCATCAGGTGAACAACACTCATGTAAAATAAAGGTGAAATTAGTATTACCCTGGAGTACACTGTTCAGCTGGTCAGGGCTGATTGGAGATTCCATAATCGTTCATCAAATGAAAAGCTGACGGAATACCTTCTTTATTCGTTTCTGCTTACCTCAATATTCATTATTTTGCAAAACAACATAAAATTAATTGTTTGCTATGTCCTGGTTTAAGCGAAAAGATTCGAATATTCAAACGGATAAGAAAAAAGATATGCCTGAAGGCATCTGGATCAAGGTACCTGCAACTGGTGAAACGATTCATAAACGAGAGCTGGAGGAGAATCTTTGGGTGGATCCCGCAAGCGGATACCATTTTCGAATTGGCAGCAGGGAGTATTTCTCTTTTCTTTTCGATGAGGGGGCATTTGAGGAATTGGCAGCAGATATCCTGCCCTCAGACCCACTGGAGTTTGTTGACAGAAAGAAATACAGCGACCGTCTGGCGGATACACAGAAAAAGACAGGTTTAACGGATGCCTGCCGGGTGGGCAAGGGATCTCTTGATAAGCATGAAGTGGTGATCGCATGCATGGATTTTGCCTTTATTGGCGGCAGTATGGGATCCGTTGTTGGTGAAAGATTGAGTGTTGCCATTGATCATGCACGGGAGAATAAAATTCCACTTATCATTATATCCCAATCGGGAGGAGCGAGAATGATGGAGAGTGTTCTGAGTTTGATGCAGCTTGCGAAAACTTCATCTAAACTGGCGTTGCTGGATAAAGAAAAAATTCCCTTCATTTCCGTGATTACCAATCCAACTACAGGAGGCGTGACGGCAAGTTATGCGATGCTTGGCGATTTTAACATCGCAGAACCGGGCGCTTTGATAGGTTTTGCGGGCCCGAGGGTCATTCGCCAGACGATTGGCCGTGATCTGCCCGAAGGCTTCCAAACCTCTGAATATCTTCTGGAACACGGATTCCTGGATTTCATCGTAAAACGACCGAAGATGAAGAGCAAAATTTCGCGTCTTCTCAACATTCTGAATAGTCATTAATGCGTTTTGCTGATTACGCCAAAATTTATGTCACCTCCGGTAATGGTGGAAGCGGTATGGCACATTTCCGCAGAGAGAAGTTTGTGCCCCGCGGCGGCCCGGATGGAGGTGATGGCGGGAAAGGAGGGGATGTAATCCTCAGAGGGAATCCGCAACTTAATACCCTGCTGGATCTTCGCTACAGAAAATTTATCAAAGCCAGCCATGGAGAGAATGGAGGCAGCTCCAGGAAAAAGGGAAAAGATGGTGAAAATGAGATTCTGACTGTTCCGCTCGGGACAGTGGCATTCGATGCCGACACAAAAGCCCGCCTCGGTGAAATTACAGCTGAGGGAGAAGAGATTGTTGTAGCGGAAGGGGGACGGGGCGGTTTGGGGAACTGGCATTTCAGAAGTGCAACCAATCAGACTCCCCAGCACTATCAGCCCGGGGAGGAGGGTGTGGAAAGGACCGTTGAACTTGAACTCAAACTCATCGCTGATGTAGGTCTTGTAGGTTTTCCAAATGCCGGCAAAAGCACGCTTCTTTCAGTTTTGTCTGAAGCGAGGCCTAAAATAGCGGATTATCCTTTTACAACCCTCGAACCTAATCTGGGGGTAGTAACGTTTTCTGATTACAGAAGTTTTGTGATGGCTGATATACCCGGAATCATTGAAGACGCACATGAAGGAAAAGGTCTGGGGATTCAGTTCCTCAGGCATATTGAACGCAACAATCTCCTCCTTTTTATACTGGCTGCCGATTCAGATCTGCAATCCGACTATCAGGCGCTGCTTCACGAACTGAAGTCTTATCGTCCGGATCTGCTTCAAAAACCGAGGATGATCGCTATATCGAAAATGGATCTTTATCCGGGTTATGAACTTGAGGAGATCCCGGTATTCGATAAAGAGACAGATGTGGTACTGATCTCATCGGCTACAGGACATAATATTGAACTTCTGAAAGAAAAAATCTGGAGTGAGCTTAACGATGTCGGAGAGAAAGAGACATTATAGAGGACTGATCGGACTTTTAAAGGTGCACGATCTGGGCCCCAGAAGAATTCGGGTGCTGCTTGAAAAAACCCGTGTACGGACGGCGGATGATATTTTTTCTATTCCGGTAAATCGCTTGCTCAGTATAGATGGTATCGGTGTGAGCTCAGCGAATAATATTTCCAGTTTTGATGGCTGGGATGATGTTGATGAAATCATCGGGATGACAGAGAGAGCCGGCGCCGATCTTATTGCGTTTGACGATCCCCATTATCCGGAACTGCTCAGGCATATTTTTGATCCGCCGGTACTCCTTTGGGTACTGGGAGAAAAAGAGACACTTTCGAATGATGGACTCGCGGTGATTGGAACCCGTAATCCGGGTAGATATGGAAAAGAACAGGCCGAAAAGTGGTCTGCCAGGATTGTATCATCCGGCCTTATGGTCAACAGCGGATTGGCCTATGGAGTGGATACCATAGCTCATCAGACTACTCTGAATAATGGGGGCAGAACCGTGGCAGTACTGGGATCGGGAATTGATGTAATCTATCCTGCACGGAATAAATCTCTTGTAAAAGCGATCATTGATAAAGGCGGGGCAGTTATCACAGAATACCTGCCGGGAACCAAACCTGTCGCGGTGAACTTTCCGGGAAGGAACCGTATCGTCAGCGGCATGAGTCACGGAGTAATCGTAATAGAGTCTAAAATCAAGGGGGGCAGTATGATCACTGCCAGATACGCTTTGGATCAAAACCGGGAGGTTTTTGTGGTGCCTCATCCGCTCGGCGATCTCTCAGGCGAGGGTTGCAACTACCTCATCAAAACAGCTCAGGGAAAACTGATTCAATCATTTCAGGATATACTCGATGAAATATCGGTGCCTGTTAACGGAGAAAAACGTTCTGAAAGTAAATCGGGAAGTTTAAAAAAGTGGAAGGGTATGGAACTTAACGCCACAGAAACGAAAATTTGTGAGATACTTGAAAAGGGTGAACTTCATATTGATAAATTAAGTGAGAATATGGGAATTCAGGTTCAGGAGCTACACGCAAGCTTACTGGAGCTGGAGCTGAGAGGTGCCCTGAAACAGAGAGCGGGAAAAATCTTTCACCTTCACTGATGTTTCCGGGGCAGTAATGAATCAATTTTAACCGGAAAAAGTGTGTTTGAGAATAATTTTAATCTGCTTTTCCAATTGACGGATTAACTATTATTTTTAGATATGATTCGAGTAGATGATGTAATACTTTCCGATGACATTGCAACGGCAAAATTTGCCTGTGATATTACCAGGTGTAAAGGTGCGTGCTGTGTTGTGGGGGATGCAGGAGCGCCGGTATCCTCTGCCGAAATACCGGTGCTCAGAAAGGCTTTTCATCAGCTCAAAGAGAGTCTGAATCCGGAAGCTGTGGAAGCTGCTGCAAAAGGAGGGATCATTCAGGGTGACTCAACATCCGGATATGAGATCACCTGTATAGCATCAGGGGAATGCATCTTCGTTTTAAGAGATGAAAATGGTGCTGCTGTCTGTGCCATTCAGAAAGCATTTTATGAGGGGCGGTTTGACTGGGAAAAACCTGTGAGTTGCCATCTTTATCCGGTACGTTTAAAACACATTGCAGGATTTGATTACGCAAATTTTGAATATATCCCAAGTTTGTGTTCTGCGGGTTGTGAAAGGGGAGAAAAGGAAGGAATCTGGTTGTCTGATTTCCTTCGGGCAGCTCTGGTTCGCAGATACGGTGAGGAGTGGTATGAGTCATTTTTATTGAGATGTGAATCATTCAGAAACGAAGTAATAGAGTAGATGCTCAAATCAGGTCAGAAATTAACACAGAAGCAGAGTCTTCAGCAGAAACTGTCACCCCAGCAGATACAGTTTGTGAAGATGCTGCAGCTGCCAACCATGGCACTCGAGCAACGGGTAAAGCAGGAACTGGAAATGAATCCTGTGCTTGAAGAAGCCACTCCGGATTCGGATGATATCATTGAGGAGATTGAAACGGAGTGGGATACTATTCAGAGTGAGAAGCCTGAAGATGAGGAGGGAAATCCTGATCCTGTAGATGAGAATAGCGAGATCGACTGGGATTCTTTCGCCCAAAATACAGAGTATGATGGTGAGAATTATTCGCCTTCCTACAACTCACAAAATGAAGAGTGGAAGGATCTGCCGGATCCGTATCATGAAACCCTGCTTGAAGAGCTTGAAAAACAGGTAAGCCTGCTCGAATTGGATGATGATGAAAAGCTGATTGCAGATCAGATACTGGGTTCACTTGATGGGGATGGTTACTTCCGGAGAGATCCCGATGCTGTGGTTGACAATATTGCCTTTAACCATGGAAGGCTGGTTGATGTGGATTTGGTTCACAAGGTTAGGCGACAGATTCAGATGCTGGAACCGGTTGGTGTCGCTTCAACGGATCTTCGTGACTGCCTCCTCTCACAGGCTAAACTGCTGGATGAGGATACCTTCATCAGGAGAATGGCCGTTCGCGTTTTGGAGACGGAATGGGAAGCATTTGAGAAAAAGCATTTTGAAAAACTGAAAAACAGGCTGAATGTTGACGATGAAGTTCTGAAAAAAGTATTTGAACTAATTCGCGGACTCGATCCGCGCCCGGGGGCAGTGGATAATCAGGATGAACAAAATCAACAGTACATAGAACCCGATTTTGAAGTATGGTTTGAACCTGAAACTGAAGAGAAAAAAGGAAGCGGGGAATTTATAATTCATCTGAACCACCGGAATGTGCCTCCGCTTCGTATTTCGTCTGATTATAAATTGATATGGGAAAATCTGAAGGGAGAGAGCAAAAACTCGGAACAGAATCAGGCGAAGAAATTTATTAAAGAGAAAGTTGAGTCTGCACAGTGGTTTATCGACTCCATTCGGCAGCGGCAAAACACACTTCTTGCAACCATGAAGTCGATCGTTGCAATGCAGGAGGAGTTTTTCAAATATGGTGAAGGATTAAAACCTATGATTCTCAAGGATATTGCTGAAAGAGTCAGTATGGATATTTCCACAATATCGCGAGTGGTTAACGGTAAATATGTGCAGACACCATTCGGTGTATTTGAGCTGAAGTATTTTTTTAGTGAAGGGCTGGAAACGGAAAGCGGTGAAGATGTTTCAAGCAGGGAAGTGAAAAAATATCTGCAGGAGGTAATTGATGGTGAAGATAAAAGCAAACCCCTCAGTGATCAGGCTCTCACGTCGATGCTGCGGGACAAGGGGTACATTGTGGCAAGAAGAACAGTGAGTAAATACAGAGAGAGTCTTCAAATTCCAGTTGCCAGACTCAGAAAACAGATTCTGTAGAAGATTATCTGTAATTCGGCTGGGATGGGATATGAAATTACGATACCCATAAAGCGAGCCTCAGAGGCTCCATGATCAGATCTGATGTGAAGAGCAAATACAGCAGATAAATTACGGTGCCGCAGAAGAGTCCCGCAGTAATCATAACATTCAAGATTCTGTATTTGGAAAGTTGCTTTCCACCCTGATAGGCTGCAACAATGAAAGCGACAATGAAAAGAGTGAAAAACAGAATCAATGCTGCAGCCGACAACATTCCGGATCGATCGGTCTGTGTCAGGAAGACAATCAGTGTAAAGGGAAAAAGGTTCAGCAGAAAAGGCCAGGCATAGATGTTTAGAAGAAATGGGAGTTTTCTCAACTCTTTGTTAAAAAGAGCAAGCCAGGTGATAGAAAGTGCATGAAAAAGAGTGGCAAAAAGGATTCCGGTCATAAAAATCACAAGCTGCTGATACCCATCCGGAAACAGGAACGGAGCATGATAGGATAGCATATCAAAACTGATGTCACTGAAATAGAGTGATGATGCAGTATAAAAAAAGATCCCGCTTATCATGCAGTGCAGGAGTAACATAATGCCAGACTCCGATCTGTTACGCAACCTGCTTTCAACCAGGTCACTGATCAAAAAGGAGTGATTGAAAAAATATCTTGAAAAGAGTTCAACAAAAAAGGGTCGGAATTTGAAGAGCAAGGCAAGAAAAGCCCATAAAAGAACTGTAAATGTCAGGACAAAATTAATATTAAGCTCAATCTGTTGCTGAAGATGGGGATAGATCATCTCCACATCCTTTCCACGTGTGTGTGCTGCAAGGATGTAATGGAAATCGGGCAGAATCTCAAGTATGTGAAACAACCATTCATCGGGGAGAAGGATGAGACTATCATCCAGTCTAACCATTTCGTTCAGAAGTAATTCCAGAGAAGATAAGCTGCGCGGATGATCTGAATCCGGGTAAAAATGATAAATGATATTCGGATCTGACAATGAGTTTAGCCGGGATGGGTATCTCAGGGAGATAAAATCAAAAGAATGATCTTCCTCAGGGATGGAACTCATATAAGATCTGTAGAAAATCGGGAGATCTGTTTCTGAGCGAATGGAATCTGCAATCGGACCGCTCACACTAAAAAAGGAGGGTCTGGCGTCGTAGGGATAGTGAAACAGGTTGTAAGCGATGATTCTTCCGGGTGCCCGCACTTCAAATTCCTGAAAATGGTCAACTGCAGTTGTTATAAGCTGGGAAGAGGAATTCAATAGTTCTTCCGGAAGAATAAAATTCCTGAAGGGCCCGGCGATGAATTTAAAATCAACACTGAAAAAGGTAATTTGCCGGGGATCCGAAAGTTCTATCAGGCTTATCCCCGATTTCTGTAAGAGATTTATCTGATGGGATGTAGGCGGTACGGAATCGCTGCTTAAAGAAACAGCAATTTTGTTTCCGCCAAAAACAGAACTTTCGCTGTGCCCTGTTTCAGTAAAGAAAAGGCTTCCGATAAAAAAAATGAGCATGAAGCTTAAATGCCGCAAGGAGTCAGTCAGCTATTTATTTGAATTCGACGGCATGATTGATGGAAAGCATCCGGGTTTCCTTAAAAGTAGAGAGCACAATATTTGACCGGGTGCGGTTAACTCCGTCCCAGGTTTGAATCAGGGAAAGAAACTTCTCGAGAGATTCGGTATTCCTGGTTCTGACTTTAAGAATGTGCGAACCGTCACCAGTAATTGAGTGACATTCAAGAACCTCCGGATGGGTCGTTACCTTCTCGACAAATCCCGGATATCGTTCAGAGCCATCTACTTCCACAAAAATGAACGCTGTGATATCAATATTAAACTTACGGGCATCCAGTATGGCATTATAGCCTGAGATTAAACCCTTTTCTTCAAGTTTACGCATCCTTTCCGAAACAGAGGGCACGGACAGATGTACAATTTCTGCGATTGTATTTCTTTGAGCCCGACCGTCATTTTGCAGATGGTTTAGAATTTTTAAATCAATTTCATCAATCTGATGCGTCATTATTACCTCAGTAAACCTAATAATTGTAATTCAGGCTGAAATTACCCTAAATAAATTAGGATTACAATGTCAAATAGTTGCTATTGCAAGAATTGTTTTACTTTTAAAGTATGAGCACATTAAAATTTTGTAAAGGGAATCATACTCCTTGTATCTTACCTTTCAATTAAGATCTTCGTACTGGTTTTACTGTACAGATCTGGTGTCGTTCCGTGTGAAAGCGGGCGGGTCTGCCAGCTGGCAGGCTGGGAAAAATCAAACCGAAGGGCTGTCCCGTCCGGTAACCGGACGGGTTCAAACAACGAAGAAGATTTATGTTAGATATTACATTTATCCGGAGTAACCGGGAAATTGTTAAACAGGGAATGCTCAACAAAGGTGAGCCTACTGCTGATGCTGTAGATGAGGTGATTAAAAAAGATGAGACCTGGAGGCAGCTTGTTACTGAGATAGGAACCCTGAGGGCTGAGAGTAACAGCCGGGCCAGGGAGATTGGAATATTGATGGGACAGGGGAAAAAAGAGGAAGCTCAAAATTTAATCAGGGAAACTGGAGAGGTAAAAGAGAAAATAAAAGAGCTGGAGAAGAGCCTTGATGTAATACAAAAAGAGCGGGATACTCTCTTGTACCAAATCCCAAATGTACCTGATGAGTCTGTTCCGGTTGGCAAAACAGATGAAGATAATGTAGTCTTTTCTGCCTGGGGGGAGCCATTACAGCAGGAGTGGAGATTGCCGCACTGGGAACTTGCATCCGAAAAAAACTGGCTCGATTTTGAACGCGGCAGCAAAGTGGCTGGGGCGGGATTCCCTTTTTACGTTGGTGCATTGGCCCGTTTGCAGCGATCATTAATAAATTTCTTTCTGAATGAGGCGGTCCTTCATGGGTTTACTGAGATTCAGCCTCCCTATTTCGTGAACGAAGATTCTGCCAGGGGTACCGGACAGATTCCTGATAAGGAAGACATGATGTACACAGTACCCGGAGATGGTTTTTTTGCGATTCCGACAGCTGAGGTACCGGTGACCAACTTTCACAGAGATGAGATTATCGAAATGAAAGATATGCCTGTTTACTACTGCGCCTACACTCCATGCTGGCGCAGGGAAGCCGGAAGTTATGGTGCGGATGTACGCGGACTGAACCGGTTGCATCAGTTTGACAAGGTGGAACTTGTAAAATTTGTACATCCGGATGAGTCGGACGGTGAACTGGAGCGCCTTCGTGAGTATGCAGAGTCACTTCTTCAAAAACTGGATTTGCCCTACAGAACCCTTTTGATGTGTACCGGGGATATGGGCTTTACCCAAACCAAAAAATATGACCTGGAGGTCTGGAGTCCCGGACAGAAACGATGGCTGGAGGTGAGTTCCTGTTCAAATTTTGGTTCATTTCAGGCCAGGAGGATGCAGCTTCGTTTCAGGAATGAGAAAGGTAAGACAGAAATTTTGCACACGTTAAATGGATCGGGGCTGGCACTTCCAAGAGTAGTGGCTTCTATTCTTGAAACCTATCAGACCGAGTCAGGAGATCTGAAGATTCCTGAAGTGTTGATTCCATTTATGGGTACGGACAGGGTTTAAGGTCTGCGCGGTATTCAAAAGGAAGTTTCAAATCAAATCATCATCAGCTTTACAGCTTTTGGGAAACAACTTCCGGTTCGGCCATTTTAAACCGGAATGGAAACCTCTTCTTCTTTGAAATTGAGCAGAAGATCCAGTACAGGGGTCATCTCTTTTTCTTCCATAATTGCAGATCTGAGCTTTTTACCGTTCCGTGTACCCTTGAGATACTGGCCATAGTGTTTTTTCATAATAATCACTCCGTATCGTTCTCCGTGGTGAGCAACAGACAGGCGCAGCTGTTCGGCGCACAGTTCCAGGCGTTCTGCAAGAGATGGTTCCGGCAGAAGTTCGCCGCACTCCAGATAGTGACGTGTCTGTTCAAAAATCCAGGGATTTCCGATCGCTCCGCGCCCGATCATCACTCCGTCCACACCGGTTTCATCAAACATTTTGGCAGCCAGTTGCGGTGAGGTCACATCGCCGTTTCCAATAACAGGAATCTCAAGCCCGGGTGTGTTTTTCAGTTTTTTGAGCCATTCCCAGCGGGCGTTGCCTGTATATTTTTGTGAACGGGTTCGTGCGTGGACGGTGAGTGCCTTGATGCCCACGCTCTGAAGCATGAGCGCAACTTCCTGAATACGTATGGAATCATCGTCCCAGCCCAAACGGGTTTTGACAGTAACCGGAAGATCACCTGCAGCGTCCACCACGGTTCCTGCCATGCGCTCCATGAGACCGAGATCCCGAAGACAGGCAGATCCGGCCCCTTTTTTTACAATTTTGTACACCGGGCATCCGAAGTTAATATCGATCAGATCCGGGTTGTTTGCCCGGGCTACTTTTGCAGCTCCCTCCATAGCTTCTTCACGTCCGCCAAATATCTGTATTCCGAAAGGCCTCTCACTCTCATCGAAGTTCATTTTGTGCAGGGCAATATCTGCGTCTCTGATCAGTGCCTCTGAACTGATAAATTCAGTAAATACCATCGCTGCACCTTTTTTTCGGCAGATCTGCCTGAAAGGGGAGTCGGTAACATCCTCCATAGGTGCCAAAAGAAGAGGTTTTTCCTGAGAAAAAAACGATGTTAAATTGCTCTGGTACTTCATTTTACTCAAATAAAAGTGTGTTTTTAAAGTTGCTTCAAGATAACAAAATCTTTTCTTTCATCTGAAGATGTTGATTTGTTGGAATGAGAAGGGTGGAATCGTTCTTGGAAGAGTATGTATGGCCGCTTGATTTGAGTAATTTTGAGACAAAATAGCGATACGTTTGACGACGCGGAAGAGAGTTGGAAAAATGAATGGCAGGATCTCAGTCCTTTGAAATTCGAAGCGCTTCCATACGATTACTAACACTCTCTTAATAGCCTGTTGTTATTTTAAAATGTATATTGTGGTGTTAAATTGAATTCCAAAATAAGACAGGAGTAAAAACGATGACACTAAATAAATCAAGTATAGAAGAACTGTTAGGGAAAGATGCTGATGCATTACTCAACCATGTATGTAAGACCATTCCTAAAGAGCAGATACATCTGCCCTCATCATCCTATGTAGATGATGTGTGGTATCATTCAGACAGAAATATCAGAGTACTCCACAACCTGCAGAGATTACTCGATAACGGACGCCTCGGGGGGACAGGTTATCTCTCCATATTGCCGGTAGATCAGGGCATCGAGCATAGTGCCGGTGCATCATTTGCAAAAAATCCGATCTACTTTGACCCGGAAAAAATTGTGGAACTTGCCATTGAAGGTGGTTGTAATGCAGTAGCGTCCACATTTGGTGTTCTCGGTTCAGTAGCCAGGAAGTATGCGCACAAGATACCCTTCCTTGTAAAAATTAATCACAACGAATTACTGACCTATCCAAACACATTTGATCAGATCATGTTTGGAACCATTCAGAAGGCTTATGATATGGGTGCAGCTGCTGTGGGCGCGACCATCTATTTCGGTTCTGAAGAGTCATCCAGGCAGATCGTTGAAGTAGCTGAAGCCTTTGATTATGCTCATGAATTGGGTATGGCAACTGTACTATGGTGCTACACCAGAAACAGTGCATTTAAGGTAGATGGTGTGGATTATCACTCATCGGCTGATCTTACCGGTCAGGCCAACCACCTGGGAGTTACGATTGGTGCTGATATTGTCAAACAGAAACTCCCTGAGAATAATGGCGGATTTCTTGCCCTGAATACGGGTGGCTCCAGCTACGGAAAACTGGATCAGAGAATCTATGATGAACTGACAACGGATAGTCTCATAGACCTGACACGTTATCAGGTTGCAAACGGCTATATGGGTCGTGCAGGACTGATTAATTCAGGCGGAGCTTCAGGAGCCGACGATTTTGCTGACGCTGTTAAAACAGCCGTAGTGAATAAGAGAGCAGGGGGTATGGGCTTGATCAGCGGAAGAAAAGCATTCCAAAGGCCAATGGCTGAGGGAGTGAAACTGCTGAATACAATCCAGGATGTTTACCTGAGTGATGAAATCACAATAGCCTGATAAGGCGCTTTTTCAAGAAAAGCCATACCGACAAATTACGGTATGGCTTTTTTTTTGACTTTAACACATCAAAAAAAGCTCTTACTCTTTGCAGGAAAGTGCACATAGCGATACCCGGTTGACAAAACCTCTGATTTCATACAAATACATGGCAATATCCATTGCCCTGAGTGTGATCAGTATGGCGATTGTCGTGTACCTGACCTATACTCCGGGAATACTCGAGCATCTGAAGCCAAAACGGCTTCCGGGATTGGTGCTGGCTATTGGGGTCACACTTCTGAAAGTGTACTTTTCAGCAGCGAAAATTCGCTTTCTTGCTGAAAAGGCGATTGGTAAAATGGCTTCAATCCGCATTGCCCTCACATGGGATTTTGCTTCAGCCATTACACCTTCGACGATTGGTGGAGCGCCGGTCGCAACGTTTGCCATGATGAGAGAGGGACTGAAGCTTGGGAAGTCCTCTGCCATAGTTCTCTACGGTGTGATGCTGGATCAGTTCTGGTATGCTCTGGCCGTACCCATTTTATTAATTTGCGGAATCTGGTTCAAAGTACTGCCTGATGAAATCGGTCTAGTGGGCAATGCTGCGATGCTTTTAATCTATATAACTCTGCTCACTTATGGCGCATTATTAGCTTACGGGCTTCTTATTAACCCGGCATCACTCAGCAGGGTGATTACAAGAATTTTTAAATTACCCCTGCTCAGAAAATTTTCAGCCAGAGCCGAAGCTGAAGCAGAAAATCTTGTCCTCTATTCCGGCAGACTCAGAGAGAAGCCAATTGCTTTTGTAGTGAAGGCATTTCTTCTTTCAACCGCCAGCTGGCTCTGCAGGATAGCACTGCCTGTAATTGTGATTTTAAGCCTTCTGCCCGGAGATGAAACCCTTATGGTACTGAGAAGCCTGGCAATGAATCTTGCATTTTTGGTAATCCCCACACCAGGAGGCTCCGGCGGTGTTGAAGGTCTGTTTGCACTGTTCATGGGACCACTGATTGACAGAAGCGGATTTATCGGGCTGGCTGTGTTTCTCTGGAGAATTATCACCTATTATATCAGTATCGGTCTGGGAATTATGGCGATGTTGTGGTATATAAAAGCCACCGTTGATGATAACTTCAGAGTCTAATTTACGATATAAGAAAAATGGCAAAAAAAACGTCCAACTTTGTTTGTGAAAACTGCGGACATATTTCACCGAAATGGCTTGGAAGCTGCCCTTCTTGCAGTGAGTGGAACAGCTTTTCAGAAAGAGAGGTGGTTAAGGAGAAGCAAAACAGACATAAAACGGATATTTCCGATACTCTTCAGGCAGATCCGGTTCTGCTCTCTGAGATAACATTTTCTGAAAGTGAAAGACTCTCAACCCAGCTTCGCGAATTTGACAGAGTTCTTGGTGGAGGGTTAATTAAAGGCTCTTTTCTTCTTCTTGGAGGGGATCCCGGTATAGGAAAAAGCACGCTGATGCTGCAAATTGCCAGACAGAATCCGGGTATGAAACTATTTTATGTAGCAGGAGAGGAATCTGCCACACAGATAAAGCAGCGGGCTTCAAGAATAGGACTGGAGGGAGAGCATCTCTACATCGGTCAGAATACAGAGATTTCAGCATTAATCCGGCAGGCCCGGACTCTCAAGCCCGACCTTATGGTGATTGACTCCATTCAGACACTCTTCAGTAAAGACCTGAACAGTTTACCGGGCAGCATACAGCAGATACGGGAGTGCTCAGTGATGCTTCAGCAGATTGCGAAAAAAGAGGGTATCACAACCCTCATGGTTGGCCATGTTACGAAAGAGGGGGACATCGCAGGACCGCGGATACTGGAGCATATGGTAGATACGGTTCTCCAGTTTGAAGGAGATAAAAACCACTACTACAGACTCTTGAGATGCATCAAGAACAGATTTGGTCCGGCTCAGGAGGTGGGGGTTTTTGAGATGAAGGCAAATGGTCTCGAACAGGTACTTAATCCGTCGGCTCTCTTTCTTACAGATGTAACAGGTGAAGTCAGCGGAAATGCAATAACGTGTATTATGGAAGGAAGCAGGCCTATTCTGGCTGAGGTTCAGGCACTGGTTACTCCCAGTAATTTTGGCACACCCCAGAGAACAGCAAGCGGATTTGATCAAAGAAGGCTTTCACTTCTTATTGCTGTGCTGGAGAAAAGAACCGGCCTGCCATTTTCAGGACAGGATGTCTATTTAAATATTGCCGGCGGACTAAAAATATCGGATCCCGCTGCGGACCTGGCTGTGGTCATGGCACTCTGGTCAAGCTTACGGGACAAACCCGTAAACGGAAACTCTCTCTATATCGGGGAAGTGGGTTTGTCCGGCGAGATACGTAAAGTACCTTTAATGGAGCGCCGTATCAGTGAGGCAGAAAAGATGGGGTTCAAAGAAGTATATTCACCTAAACCTGATACAGCGATACCCGGAAAAATTGAACTGAAAACGAACAGATTTATCCGGGATCTGGTTAAATATCAATAATTTTCCCGCTGTCTTCGTCTTTCTTCACGAACACTTTTTTTCATCGCCTCGCGCTTCTCTTCAGACGGTTTGATAAACTGTTGTCTGTCTTTGTATTCATTCAGAATACGTGAACGGGTAATCATTTTTTTAAAGCGATTGATGGCTCTGTCAATGCTTTCGTTATCCTTTACATTTACTCCTATCATAATCTCGTGTTACATTTGTAATTTTTTGCAGATACGAAATATATGGAGAGTTTAAAAGAAAAAAAAGAACCTAATACTCTTTGTTCAGCAAATATTTTCCCGGGAGGGCACAGTTGAGCGCACCCAATCCAAAAAGGGCAAAATCATATCTTGCCGGATCATCTTTATTAAGTTTACGAAGTGTCGCTGTCAACTGCTGAACGGCTTCCCAGTCGTTGCTTTTTCTGGTAAGCAGGCCATATCTTCGCGATTGCCGCGCTACATGAACGTCCAGCGGAATCTGCAGTTCAGCCGGTGTCATGAAATCCCATATTCCGGGATCAACCGGACTGTTCTTTCGGATTGTCCATCTCAGGTACATAAAGAGTCGTTTGCAGGGGCTTCCTTTTTCAGGGGTCGAAATGTGTTTCAGGGTTCTTTTAAGCATCCCGTTCGACTGATTCAGAAACTGTTCCCTGAACAGAGCGATCAGCGGGCGGCGGGTCTGCTGCGCTTTACGGTAGCAATCAGCCCAAAAAGCTTCAAAATCTTCAAAATCATGTAATATTGATTTCAGGGATAGAATAATACCGTGCAGATCTTCAGCTCTGAATGTCCGGTGTTTGAAACCCTCGAGATATTTAAACTCCGGCTGACCATATTTCATTACAAACTGATACGGGCTGGATCCCATTCTCATAAAGAGCTCTGCTGATTTGGCGATAACGATATCCCTTCTTCCCCAGGCCAGTAATGCTGCGAGAAAACCGGCAACTTCTTTGTCCTGTTTCAGTGTGAATTCGTGCATGAACCGGACCGGGTCTGAAAATATATACTCTTCCTTCTCCACATGATCGTTGATCTCATCCAGATAGAATCCAAGTTCCCGCAGTGTTGCGTCACTTCTTTTTCTGAGCGCTGCCCTGTTCATATTTTTCCAAACACGTTTTCAAGATCACTCGTGTCAAGCCTGGCAACTCTTTTAATAATCAGTTTGTTTGCTTTTGGAAAGGGGTAAACATCGAGTTCATCGGCAGATACCCAACGCAGCTGCTGGCTTGATCGTGGTGACGGCACTCCGGAAATAATCCTGCACCAATAGGCGTGTAAAGTGATTTTAAAATGAGAATATGTGTGATTGAGGCTGATCAAGAGATCCCCTGTTCGAACTTGAACACCCAGTTCCTCAAGGAGTTCTCGTTTAACTGTTTCCTCGAGCGTTTCACCCTGCTCTTTTTTTCCGCCCGGGAATTCCCATAAACCGCCCAGCATGCCATGCTCGGGTCTGAGTGCGATAAGTAATTCAAGCTTTTCATTTAGAATAAGGCCTGCAGCTATCTCGTAGTGAGGAATTTTCTTTGCTGGTGATTTATAAGGGATGGTGTCTGTCTCCGCCAGATTCCAGGCTTTGCACCCTGAAGAAAGCGGACAGTTGTTACAGAGAGGAGATACCGGTTTGCAAAGAGTGGCTCCAAGTTCCATGAGAGCCTGATTGAAATCACCCGGATGATCATCCGGAATCAGCTGATCGGCGATTTTCTGTATCTCATTAACCACCCGGCCAGACCGGATATCCTCCCGGATTCCGGCATAACGGCTGAGAACTCTGAGTACATTACCATCAACAACAGCGTGCTTTTGTCCGAATGCGATACTTAGTATCGCCGCGGCAGTGTAGGTTCCGATTCCTTTAACATTAAGTAATTCAGCTCTGTTCTGAGGCACTTCTCCATTGTGAGACTCCATCAGATAGCGGGCTCCGGAATGAAGGTTTCTGGCACGGCTGTAATATCCAAGTCCTTCCCAGATTTTTAAAACCTGCTGCTGATCTGCTTCGGCAAGTGCTGTAACAGTGGGGAATACTTCAAGAAAACGATGATAGTATGGGATGACAGTATCTACTCTGGTCTGCTGCAGCATGATTTCTGAAACCCAGATCCTGTAAGGGTCGGATGTTTCTCTCCAGGGCAGATCCCGCTTATTTTCCCGGTACCATTGAATGAGATTTGCAGAAAAGAGATCAGTCACCTTAAAAAACTTCTGTTTCGTCTGTCTCAATTTCAATTACGCGGAATTCAAATACCTGAGATGAGGCAGCTCCAAACTGATCCGTTGCAATCACGCGAAAGGTATGTTCTCCGGTTTGCCTTGGTGATGGTGTCCAGCGGAGAAGCCCCGTACGTTCATTGAGTTCGGCACCTTCCGGAAGATCCACTCCCAGATATCTGATCAGATCCTGATCTGCTCCGTCAGGATCGAAAGCAGATATCTGAAACTCAAAGGGTTCACTGCCGGGAATTGTTACCGGTCGGGCAGGAGAGAATTGGGGAGGAGCATTAAAGGGGCGCAGATCCAGGATAAATGACTTGCTGTCTGATCTGCCATCTGATGAAGTTGCTGTTATTGTCACTTCATGTCTGCCATTCTGAGCGGCGGCAGGCTGCCAGTAAAATGTGTTGCCACGTATTCTTGCATTTGTAAACGGAGCAGAATAAGAGAAAGTGATATTCTCTGTGGGGATACCATTTTCCATCTCTATCGGGATGATAAAGGGCCTCGGGAAAGGCATCGTAATATCGGGGATCGTACGAATGAGAAATGAGTTTTCAGCGAAACCGCCAGGCTGGCTTCCCTCACCGGCGGCGTGAAGCGTCACAGGCGCAAGAAAATCAAATTCGCTCACCCATACAGTTCCCTCAGAGAGGGTGATAAAATTCCCGGCTGAATCTCCGGGTTTCCAGTTCTGCAGATGTGATGAAGAGCCGTCAAACGTCCACAGTGATCCGCCGGAAGTACGGATCAATGTAATTTCATTCCAATGCAAAATATTGGTCACCTGAGAATCGAGAGAAGCGATATTCCGCGCAGTGCCGCTGCCGGAGATTGTAAACAATGAACCATTTCTGCCTGAGCCGTACAGTGTGCCATTTACCAGAAATAATCTTTCGGTGCGCAGTGAAATTTCAGCTTCCGTAATCAGGGAGATGTCATTTTCAGATACTTCATATTGCTGCAATCTGTTATTGGCTGTCAACGAGTAGAGTAAATTATTTCCATCCGAAGCGATATCAATGATATATTCAGATCCGGTTTGGATCAGCTTAATTTCTTCGTCAACACTTTCGGGGCTTTCCAGGCTCAATACACCCAGGGATCCATCCTCCATGTTGACAAAAAGCTGAAAGCCAATTCGTTCGGCACTCACAGGCCGGGAGGGGAGTACAGTAGAGGAGTAGACTCCCAGAACAGAGGTTGGTTCAATGATCGTCAGTCTTCTTCCTTCACCAAAGAGATAGGCAAATCGAATGTCACTCTGTAGTGTGTGTCCCCTTTCCTGCATCCCGGATGAGGTGTAAAGCCACTGAAGGGAATCTGGACGCGCCCTGAAAACGACAAGACCCTCTGTTTCAGATAGAACATAGAGATGAGTATCAGAGCTGGTGATGGAGATTATGGATGGAATTTCAAGCTGTTTGCTGAAATCTCTGACCGGTTGTGAATAGGATGGATTACTGAGCAGCAGAGTTAGCAGAGCTGTGCAAAGGGTAACGAGTGATAGCCTGATCATAGATTATAGCCAATTATTAATTTTGTACCATCTGAGGGTTCTGGATAAGCCTTCCTGGATAGAGTAATCGGGAGTAAATCCAAGTTCATCTTCTGCTTTTTTCCCGCTGCAAGTCCACTCCAGCACCATTTCATTCGCTTTTTCTCTGTTCACAACAGGATATGAACCAAAAAAACCAGCAGAAGTTTCAATAATACCGGCGATACCTTTCACCAGATTAGGCGGGATTTTCAGAGAGAGTACCTGTTTATTCATTACTGTGGAATAAATATGCTTTATCTGATTCCAGTTTGCGATTTCCTGGCCTGTAACGAAATAGGTGTGCACTCCATTGCGGTTATCTCCGGCCGCTTTTATGAGGGCATCTACAAGGTCATCTACAAATATCGTGGATATGAGTGGTGAATTTCCGTCACCGATGAGTGGCGCAAACCCTTTGCTCATCATCTTGAAGAGAGTAAAAATCTGTTCTTCACGGGGGCCATACACAGCCGGTGGCCGCAGGATGGTAATGCTGACATCATCCGTTGCAATTTCATGTATTCTTTGTTCCATTGCAAGCTTTGATCGCCCGTACATACTCACAGGCTTCATTGGATCCTGCTCTGTGAGTGCCCGTCCGCTGCTCGGTCCGCTTGCAGCAAGAGAAGAGAGGACAACAATTTTTTTTACTCCCGTTTTAACGGCTAGGCGTATCAGCTGTTCAGTTGCTTCAACGTTCACGAAATCAAACTCTTTCTGAGATGGTGCTTTTACAAGTGCAGCAATGTGAAACAGAACATCCGTATCATCAAGTGCTGCAGTGAGGGCCTTATGTGAATGCAGATCCCCCTTAATCCTCTCATAGTTTTTTGATTTCAGCCATCTCTCATCATTTCTGACAAGGCATTTCACTGTACTGAAACCGGGGTTGCTGATCAGGGAATCTGCAAGATGACTACCAATAAAACCGGTTGCGCCGGTGACAAATGCATTCATTTAATTCGTATATTTGCGCTGATAGTGAATTGCAGCACAAGATACGCAGCTGGCTTGTGCATTTAAAAAGGTTCTGTTGAGTGAAAATAGCAATTTTTACAGGTAATTATAATCATATAAGAGACGGTGTTTCACTAACGCTGAACCGGCTGGTGGATTATCTGGAGAGCAAGGGGGTAAATGTACTGGTATTTGGGCCTACGGTAGCCGCTCCTGCCATAAAACACAAAGGTACTCTGATTGCAGTACCGTCGCTTCCTCTTCCCGGGCGATCTGAATACAGGTTTTCACGCTCATTTCCACCCGATTGCATAGAGAAACTCAGTCAGTTTGATCCTGATATCGTACATATTGCCACTCCGGATCTGCTTGGGCTTAAAGCGTTGCGATGGGCGCTGAAGAATGAAAAACCGATCGTCTCTTCTTATCATACACATTTCTCAAGCTATCTGAAGTATTACCGCCTTGGTGTTCTGGAACCTGTTTTGTGGAAATATCTGAGATGGTTCTATCGCCACTGTGAGCAGGTATATGTTCCCTCCGAATCGATGATTTCTGTGCTGGAAAACCAGGGAATCGACACAGATCTGAAAATATGGGCAAGAGGAATTGATCACGAGCTCTTTAACCCGCGGCGAAGAGATACTGAATGGAGAACATCAGTTGGGTTCGGCGATTCAGATGTCGTAATCACGTTTGTATCCCGTCTGGTTTGGGAAAAAAATCTGAAACTGTTTTCAAATGTGGTAAATGAACTCCGGGATAAATATCCTCAGGTCAAGCCACTGATAGCGGGAGATGGCCCGGCTTTGTCCGGAGTCAGGAAATCAGTGCGCGGGGGAACGTTTACCGGTTTCATAACCGGAACAGATCTTGCCCGTGTCTATGCATCAAGTGATCTGTTCTTTTTTCCCTCGGATACAGAAACATTTGGCAATGTGACTCTTGAGGCTATGGCAAGCGGATTGCCTTGCATCGTAGCAGATGCTTCAGGAAGCCGGTCACTGGTAAGGCATGGAGAGAATGGCTATGTGATTCCTGTTGAAAGAAGTGATATTTTCTATAAATTGACTGAAGATCTGATTACAGATAACACACTCAGAGTCCGAATGTCTGAAAAATCTCTTGAGATGTCTCAAAAATATAGCTGGGATGCTATAAACGGGACACTTTTAGGATATTATAAAGATCTGTTGGGCAAAATAGATTAAGTTTTGAGAATATTATACATCTCGCACTTACACCCCCCGGAAGGCAAACCTCTGAAAAGTGTTGGAGGTATGCAAAATGTGAGTGTTCAGATGACCAGGGCGTTAAGCCGCAGAAAAGATATTGAACTTAAAACAATCATTTTAAACTCCTCCTGGAGAATGATCGGGATCAATACCGCTTTTTTCCTGTTCTCTCTGTTGTGGAGAGTTCCTCTTTCAGAACGAAGATTTAAACCCGATATCATTCTTTTCTCCTCGATGGTAACCACAGTGATATTGCCCCTGATTGCATCCAGGCTGAGCACACCCTGCGTCACAATCAATCACGGTCATGATGTAACCATGTCTTTTCCACCCTATCAGTGGTATCTGAAGTTTGTTTTCAAAAAACTAAGTGGTGTCATTTCAGTATCGTCGGCGACCAGGGAAGCGAGTATCGGAAGGGGGCTGAACCCTGCAAAGGGAGTGGCACTTCCAAATGGCTTTGATCACGATGAGAACAGTGCAATTCCCGGGAAAGAGAGTGCGAGAGAGATACTGGGTGAAATCATCAACAGGGATCTCAAAGGTGAAAAAATCCTGTTAACGGTGGGCAGGCAGGTAAAGAGAAAGGGGCATCAGTGGTTTATTGAGAGTGTACTCGGGAAAATCAAATCAGACTTTCTTTATCTGATTGTAGGTGATGGTCCGGAAAACAGAGCGATCCACCGGGCAAGAGAAAATTCTGATTCTAAAGACCGGATTGTGATTACCGGAAAGTTACCCAGAGAGCTGCTTAACACCTGTTATTCAGCATCCGACCTTTTTATTATGCCAAATATTCCGGTAAAAGGGGATATGGAGGGATTTGGTATTGTTTTGCTTGAAGCCAACAGAGCGGGTGTGCCCGCTCTTGCATCCGATCTTGAGGGAATCCGGGATGTGATTAAGGATGGTGTGAATGGATACCGGATACCGGAGGGTAGTTCTGAGGAGTTTGCGAATAAAATTGATGAGTTGCTGACGGGCAATCTGGCTGACCTTTCTGAGTCGGCAAAATTATATGTGACCCAAACATTCAACTGGGATGCTGTAGTGGGAAAATATGTAAGTTATCTCAGGAGAGTGAATGATCAGCAGGGAGCAAACGTTTCTGATTTGAATGAAACTAAATAACATCTATATTTACGTGTTTAAACAGATCGTTCAGTTGATAAATAATGGCCGATATAAGAGTCGATAATTCCAAGTACCGGATATTCAGGAAAACGTTTGAGTTCACAATAGCTGAAGAGGTGAAGGAACGGGGATTGTTTCCTTACTTCAAACCTTTGCAGGCTACTGACGGAACGGTTGTTAACATAGAGGGCCGTGATGTGATTATGGCCGGTTCCAATAACTATTTGGGTCTCACGAACGATCCCCGTACAATTGAAGCGGCTCAGAAAGTGATTACAACCTACGGGACCGGTTGTACAGGTTCAAGGTATCTGAATGGAACTCTTGATCTGCATCTTGAACTCGAGGAGAAGCTTGCTGCTTTCATGAGAAAAGAAGCCTGCGTGCTGTTCAGTACGGGATATCAGACCAATGAAGGTTCTGTTCAGGTTATTGCCGACAGGAACGATATTATCTTTTCTGATAAGGATAACCATGCCTGTATCGTTGTGGGCACGCAATTATCCAATGCAAAGACGATACGTTACCGTCACAGCGATATGGACCATCTCAGGCTGCTGCTTGAAAAAGCAGATCCGGATGCGGGGAAAATTATTGTAAGTGATGGTGTTTTTTCCATGTCCGGTTCTCTTGCCAGGATACCGGAACTTGTTGCACTGGCCCGGGAATTTAATGCTGCACTCTACCTTGATGATGCACATGCTATTGGTGTGATCGGGGAGGGGGGACGGGGTTCTGCTTCTGTTTTTGGGTTAATGGATGAAGTGGATTTAATCAGCGGTACGTTTTCAAAATCCTTTGCATCACTCGGAGGCTTTATTGTTGGTGATAAACAGGTTATTGAATATATCAGGCACAAAGCCCCGGCTCACATTTTCAGTGCCAGCATGCCACCCGCCAACGTTGCCACGGTGCTGAAGTCTCTGGAGATACTTCAGCAGGAGCAGTGGAGATTAGACAGATTGGAGCAGATTTCGAATTACATGCGTACCGAATTGCGAAATCTCGGATTTAATGTCTGGTCGAGTCAGACTCCGATTATCCCGGTTGTGATAGGAGAGATGTACAGCTGTTTTCAGTTTTGGAAAGATCTTTTTGAAGAGGGAGTTTATGTGAATGCTGTAGTTCCTCCTGCGGTGCCGCAGGGGCAGGCTCTCGTCAGAACCAGTTATATGGCAACCCATACGGATGAACATCTGGATCAAATTCTTGAAGCCTTCAGACGCGTTGGCATCAAACATGGCATCATAGATGAAAACGGCCAGTCCATGGTCAATCATGATCATCAGCAGTGAGCAGTCAGCCAAATACCAATACCATTCTGCTTGCTGAGTCTAAGTCAGAACTCCAGAAATTTATTGAATTCCCCTATACTCACTACAGAGATGAAGAGTACTGGATTGCACCCCTGCGCATTGAGCAGAAAAAACTGATTGATTCAGAAAAAAACCCTTTTTTTATTGATGCTGAAATCATTCTGTTCAATGCCCTTCATAACGACAAGCCTGCAGGGCGCATCGCTGCAATCATCGACCACCGTTTTAACCGTTTTCATCAGGAAAAGACAGGATTCTTCGGTTTCTTTGAGTGCATTGATCGGCAAAGTACTGCAGATCTTCTTTTTAAGGTAGCAGAAGACTGGCTGAAAGAGAAGGGGATGGATAGAGTTATGGGTCCGGCCAACCCCGGCATGATGGATGAAATCGGTATTCTTGTCGAGGGTTTTGATAAATATCCCGCCATTCTGATGCCCTACAACAAGCCCTATTACGATTCGCTTTTAGTTTCAGCCGGGTATCAGAAAGAGATGGACCTGCTGACATACCTGGTAACACAGGATAGTGTTGACCGGGAACGGGCTGAGAGGGCTATGAAGATTGTCAAATCACGCCTTCCGGGAATTCAGATCAGAAAAATAAATCTCAAAAAGATCAGGGAAGAAGTCGTCATCATACGGGATATTTTTAACAGTGCCTGGAAAAATAACTGGGGATTTATACCGCTTTCCAGAGAAGAGTTTGATGAAATGGCTAAAAACTTCCGGCAGGTTATCGATACTGATTTCGCTCATATTGCTGAAATTGACGGAAAACCTGTTGCCTTCTCTATTGCCCTGCCTGATTACAACCAGATATTCAAAAAAATGAATGGCAGGCTTTTTCCATTCGGAATCTTTAAGATTCTGTGGTACAAGAGGAAGATCAGCAAAATCAGAACGGCACTGATGGGAGTTATCCCGGAATATCAGGGCCGTGGTATTGATGTGCTGCTGCACAGGGAAGCGATCGAAAGCGGATTAAAAAAAGGGGTTTATTCTTCGGAAGTGGGCTGGATTCTGGAAAACAACATACATATGATTCGGGTGGCGGAAAAAATTGGCGGAACGATCGACAAACGCTACCGGATGTACAGTAAAAATCTGTAACAGATTCGCTTAACTTTACTACAAAATCTGCCCGAAAATCGGTAAATTAAAAGACATTTATTTTTAACAATTAAAGAGAAGAAAATGTCAGATTACCGAATAGAAAAAGATTCAATGGGAGAAGTAAAGGTTCCCTCAAATGCCTACTATGCGGCGCAAACTCAAAGAGCTGTGGAGAACTTTCCAATCAGCAATTTGCGCTTTAATTCCGATTTTGTCTCTGCATTGGGGCTGGTTAAATATGCCGCTGCCAAGGCCAATGAAGAGCTGAATCTGTTGGATACCCATGTTGCAGATGCGATTCAGAAAGCTTCAAAAGAGGTGACAGAGAATAAATTTGATCACGATTTTGTGCTCGATATTTTTCAAACCGGATCCGGCACATCCAGCAATATGAATGCCAACGAAATTATTGCCCGGCGTGCCAATGAACTGAAAGAGGGAACGGATCAGACAATCCACCCGAATGATCATGTCAATTTCGGGCAGAGTTCGAATGATGTGATCCCTACTGTGATCCGCATTGCGGCTGTACTTTCAGTGAGGAACAAGCTGATACCAGCGCTCAAACATCTGCACAGTACAATTTTAGCCAAAGGCGAAGAATATAAGGATGTGGTAAAAACAGGGCGTACCCATTTGATGGATGCCATGCCTGTCACCATACAGCAGGAATTCAGTGGCTATGCAAGACAGATTGAACTCGGTATCGAAAGGGTGGAGGCTTCGCTGGTGAGAATGCTGGAACTGCCTCAGGGTGGCACAGCAGTTGGAACCGGCATCAACACACACCATGAATTCGGATCGAGGTTTGCCAGGGTAGTCTCAGAAGAAACGGGCGAAAAATTTATTGAAGCCGTCAATCATTTTGAAGCTCAGGCAACTGTGGATGCCCCGGTTGAACTTTCCGGGCAGCTCAAGACTCTCTCTGTGAGCCTGATGAAAATCGGAAATGATTTCAGATGGATGAACTCCGGTCCCAACAGTGGTTTGGGTGAGGTTCAGTTGATGGCACTGCAACCGGGCTCTTCCATTATGCCGGGGAAAGTGAATCCTGTAATCGAAGAGTCTCTTACAATGGTCTGTGCACAGGTGATTGGAAATGATGCCACCATTACCATTGGTGGACATTCCGGCAACTTTGAGCTGAATGTTATGCTTCCTGTTGTCGCATACAATCTGCTGCAATCAGTTGAAATACTGGCCAGTGCCGCACGAAATTTTGCGGATCGTTCAGTCAGCGGACTCATTGTCAGAAAAGATGTGATTGCATCGATGGTGGGCAAGAATCCTATTCTGGTAACTGCGCTGAATCCTCTGATCGGATATGATAAGGCTGCGAAGATTGCTAAAACTGCATTCAGTGAAGACCGTTCAGTGATGGAGGTGGCTAAAGAGATGACAGACCTCTCGGATGAAGAACTCGAGAAGGCTTTGAATCCGATCAACATGACCAAAGGGGGTTTTTCTGAATAAAATCTCTTTTCGGAGTGATCCTGGGTATTCTGCTCAGGATCTGCTCCAACTGGATCTGGTCTGTTTATCAGATTCCCGGCCGGGTTTTGCAGTTTTGTGAATTTGTTCTCAAGGTTGTATTATCTCTATTGATATTGCAGGGAGAAAATTTTGCAATGTCTTCCAAACGGATATGAAACGAAGCAGGGTAAATCATCCTTTACGCTGCATCAATCCGCAGTGTCCTCGTCATTACCAACCGTATTGAATCATTAACACCCCTTTGGAAATTCTATGCCCACGGATAAAGAATTATCGCAGGTTGCGAACTCAGAAAATCAGGTGAAAGATATCCTTCGGGATTATCAACTGGCTTGTATGAGTCGTGAAATGTCTCTGTTGGGCCGAAAAGAGGTACTGACCGGAAAAGCGAAATTTGGGATTTTCGGAGACGGTAAGGAGCTTCCGCAGCTGGTGATGGCGAAATTTTTTAAAAAAGGAGATTTCCGATCCGGTTATTACCGGGATCAGACCTTCATGATGGCTATCGGTGAACTGACAGTTTCCGAGTTTTTTGCTCAGCTCTATGCCAACCCGGATCCGCAATTTGAGCCGCATTCTGCTGGAAGGCAGATGAATTCACACTTTGCTTCCAGACTTATCGATCCCGGGGGAAACTGGGTTAAACAGACAGATCGAAACAACAGTTCAGCGGATCTCTCTCCGACTGCCGGGCAGATGGCCAGGCTGTTGGGATTGGCGCAGGCCTCAAAAATTTACAGGGAGAATGAAGAATTATCCGGCTATACGGACTTTTCTGTAGATGGCAACGAGATTGCATGGGGTACAATTGGTGACGCGAGCACTTCTGAGGGAATCTTTTGGGAAACCATGAATGCCGCCGGTGTTATGCAGGTTCCCATGATTGTATCCGTTTGGGACGATGGCTACGGGATATCCGTTTCTAAAAAATACCAAACGACGAAGGAGAGTATTTCAAGGATATTCAAAGGGTTTAAACGAACCCAAAAGGAAGCAGGAATTGAAGTTTATTATGCCAGAGCCTGGGAGTATGAGGAACTTATTTCAGTTTACAATGAGGCATCGCTGATCGCACGTGAAGAACATGTGCCTGTTCTGATTCATGTGGATGAAGTTACACAGCCTCAGGGACACTCTACATCCGGGTCACACGAGCGTTACAAAAACGACTCAAGATTGAAATGGGAGACGGATTACTGCTGCATAAAGAAATTCAGGGAATGGATTCTGAAAGAGGGTCTTGCTGATGGATCCGCCTTGGATTCACTGGAGGCAGAAGCAAAAGCTTTTGTACTGAAAGAGCAAAAGCAAGCCTGGGAAGATTTTCAAAATCCAATCCGTAAGGAGAGGGAGGAAGTGGTTGAGCTGCTTTCGCGGATCAGGAACAGACATCCGGAAATCAAGCGGATCAGTTTGATTGAAGAGCAACTCGGAAGAAGATCCCAGTCTTTACGTAAATACGTTGTAACTGCGGCCAGGAAGGCACTTTTCGAACTCAGGGGTGTTGTTTCGGACGAAAAGATTTCTCTTGCAGACTGGTTAAAGAAACAGGAGCATCTGAATCACGACCGGTTCAGCTCACATCTCTATAGTGAAACAAAAGATTCTCCTTTGCATATCGGTGAGGTGAAACCCCGATACGACGGAGAGACCAGCAGAGTTGACGGAAGAATTGTGCTCAGGAATAATTTTGACGCACTTTTCGCCAGGTATCCAAATGTTTTGATTTTTGGTGAAGATTCGGGTCAGCTCGGCGGCGTGAATCTGGGTCTGGAGGGGATGCAGGCAAAATACGGGGAAATCAGAGTGCAGGATACCGGAATCAGAGAAGCAACGATTCTGGGACAGGGTATTGGTCTTTCTCTGCGTGGGCTTCGGCCGATTGCTGAAATTCAGTATCTTGATTACCTTCTCTACTGCTATCAGGTACTTTCCGATGATGTGGCTACACTGAGGTACCGCACCAAAGGAGGGCAGGCCTATCCGCTTATTGTGCGCACAAGAGGCCATCGACTCGAAGGAATCTGGCATGCGGGATCACCCATGGGACTGATTGTAAATGGTTTAAGGGGAATGCATGTCTGTGTTCCCAGGAACCTGACGGACGCAGCAGGTTTTTATAACACGCTTATCAGGGGAGACGACCCTGGGCTCGTTATCGAACCGTTGAATGCGTATCGGCTGAAAGAAAATCTCCCATCAAATCTTGGTGAGTTTACCGTTCCGCTCGGAGTACCGGAAGTTGTTAAACAAGGGAGAGATATTACGCTTGTATCTTATGGATCAACCTGTAATATCGTTGAGTCAATACTCCCCGATTTAGAGGGTATGGGAATATCAGCGGAACTCATTGATGTTCGCACACTGCTTCCTTTCGACCGGGAAAAAGTAATTCTTAACTCACTGAAAAAAACGAACAGAATCCTCTTTATTGATGAAGATGTGCCGGGTGGTGCCACAGCATACATGCTTCAGAGAGTTATTGAAGAGGATGGTGGATTCCGCTATCTGGATAGCAGTGCAGCCTGCCTGACAGCAAAAGCACACAGGCCTGCATTTGGGTCAGACGGAGACTATTTCTCCAAACCAAATGCTGAAGATATCATTCAGAAAGTCTATGAGATTATGCATGAAGCGGACCCTGCCACCTATCCTGCACTCTGGTAAGCGAATACTGTTTTTCTTTTTTAGGATGGTACCATTTCTTTTAAAGTAGCGTGAACGGCTTACCGGGCCTCACAGGAGCTTATCTCAGAGAGTAATCTGGGATATTCAGAACAGTAGAACTGCAACTGCCAATTAAAAGAAGGGAAAGACGGTGTCGGTGGATTTGGAACTGCGACTGAGTCAGAAAAACCAGCCGGCTTCACATAAAAACCCAATCTGCAAAAATAAAAATCCATACCAGGGGCAGATAAACGAATGAATAGAACATCAGGGATTTTGCTGACGGAACATCTCTGTACAAGCTGAAACGGATCCCGTACCAGATAAAAAAGAGAGTTGAAAGAAGAGAACCCGCCAAAAACAGAATCCCGAGTTGCTCCATGAGGAAAAGTTTATAAACCGTGGGCAGAAGCAACAGGAGTGGAAGGATGACCCAGAGGACAGCCTTGTAGCCCCTGGGATCATTTTTTGGCAACATTTTAAAGCCTGCATGTTCGTAATCATTTTTACAAACCCATGCGATCGCAACCACATGCGGAATCTGCCAGCAATAGATGATTCCGAAAAGAATCCACATTCCATGCTCAAAAACTGTACCAGTAGCTGCAGCCCAGCCCCCCACTACCGGTAACGCCCCCGGTACAGCGCCGACAAACACATTCAGTGCAGAAACTCTTTTAAGGGGTGTGTAGGCGAAGAGATAGATAATTGTGGTGCTGAGCGAAACAAGGCCAGCGACAATATTTACCATAAATATCAGGTAGAAAGATCCCGCAAGGATGAGACTCATGGAGAAAATAAAACTCTGGGCAGGTTCAATTTTATAAGCAGGAAGCGGTCTTCTGCTCGTGCGCTTCATCAACCCGTCAAGATCACGCTCAATAAACATATTATGAGCAGAGGTTCCGGCAGCAATCAGATAGGTGCCAAGTGCTGCATGGAGCATTACAATGAGATTAAGATTTCCTGCAGAACCCATAAGAAACCCGATCAGCATACTGGCAAGTACAGAAAAGGTTATCCCCGGTTTGGTAAGCTCATAGTAAGCCCCGGCAATTCCCAATTTGTCACGAAGTGAAATCGTCTCTTCTAAGGTTCTGTTCATACCTGAAAATTTAGAGAAAAGTAAACATTTTGGCGCTCAGATGTAACACTAAAACAGAGCTTTTCGGGGTAAATTATCAGATTTGACGGAAGAAACGGGCACCCCCGGCTACAACTTTTCAGAAAGATTCAGAAGAAATCGCCTGATCTCCTTAAGATCTCTTACGGCATCAAAAGGTAACTTTTCTGAGGACTCATTATCAGCAGGAATCTGATTTTTTTCATCCTCAAGTACTTTTTGCGCTCCGGCAGTACTGTATTTATTATCCTGTATAAGGTCTTTCAGTTTAAGGATCAGTGTGATGTCTTTCTCTCTGTAGGTACGGTTGCCCGCTCTGTTTTTCCGGGGTGAGAGCTCTTTGAAGATCGTTTCCCAATATCTGAGCACATGAGGCTCAACATTTGTAAGCTCACTCACTTCTCCAATTGAATAATATAATTTCTTCATAGCGGGAAAATATACTATTTTCAGAATTATTCAGAGAAATTGTTGTTCATATATTTGGAAGAAGCATCCTAACAGGAGATTCAACTCGGATTGGAAGTTCTTATGTTGCCGGTAAATATGAAACTCTTAAACCACTTTGCTTTGTTGTACGTGTAAGATCCTTATCAATTGTCTTTAACAAAAGAAATATACAAAGAAGAGTCTTTTTCGGTGTGTACTGATACGGGAATCAGTGTGGTGATTCCACTGTACAATGAGGAGAGTTCCCTCACAGAACTAACCGAACGTATAATGACCTCTCTCAATGGAAGATCGTTTGAAATCATATTTATTGATGATGGTTCCACGGATCGGTCATGGGAAACCATTTTGGCCATCGGAGAGAGGTATGATGAAGTGAGGGGAATCCGGTTCCGGAGAAATTACGGAAAGAGTGATGCGATGCAGGCAGGTTTCAGCAAGGCAAAAGGCCGCTATCTGGTCACTCTGGATGCAGATCTTCAGGATGATCCGAACGAGATACCGGAGTTGATCCGAATGCTGGAAGAGGGATATGATCTGGTCAGCGGATGGAAAAAGGTCCGGCATGATCCTCTGTCCAAAACCGTTCCTTCACGATTTTTTAATGCTGTTACCAGGTTCACTACGGGTATTCATCTGCACGATTTTAACTGCGGACTCAAAGCCTATCGCAGGGAAGTGACGGACAGTATCTATCTGTATGGCGAAATGCATCGCTATGTTCCCCTTCTGGCCAAATGGCGCGGTTTTGACAGAATCACAGAAAAGGAAGTAAAACATCATCCAAGGAAGTACGGAAAAACAAAGTTTGGAATCTCGAGATTTCTGAATGGGTTTCTGGATTTAATCACCCTTCTGTTTGTAAGTCGTTATATGCAGCGTCCCATGCATTTCTTCGGGTCGTTTGGTGTCCTCTTTCTGATTGCCGGGGGTGCGATTAGTGCGTATCTCTCATATCTGAAGATTTTCATGGGGCAATCTCTTGCCAACAGACCGCTCCTGTTTCTGGGTATTCTGTTGATATTGCTGGGAGTACAGTTTTTTTCAATTGGCTTTTTGGGGGAAATGATCAATCGCTGGCACATCCGGAGCAGAAGGCCAGAAGTTTCAGACAAACTTCATTTATGAGCAAGATTGCCTACGATCCGGTAAAAGATCTTATGGCGGGAGTTGTACGAAGGTCTTCTATCCTCAGAACATTCTTTTATCAGATTCTGGATCTTGTTTTTCTGAGAAGCTGGCATATACGTTCTGTATTGAGAGAATTATGCCGACCGCTGGAGAAAAAAGGTGAGTGGAAACTGCTCGACGCAGGATCCGGTTTCGGGCAGTATGACCGTTTTATTCTTAAACATTTTAAAAATGTTAAAGTTACATCGATAGATATCAAAGAGAACTATCTGGATGACAGCAGAGCCTACTTTTCAAATCAGATAGCATCCGGTCGTATTTCATTTGATTATCAGGATTTGCTCAATTTTCAGACAGATGAGCTGTTTGATGTGGTAATCTGCATCGATGTACTTGAACACATCGGGGATGATCTGACGGCCATTCGCAACATCAGTAATTCATTAGTAAAGGGAGGTTACTTTTTGATGCATTCACCCTCGCATTATTCTGAAGAGGATGCTGATGAAGACGATACCTTTGTAGATGAGCATGCCAGAACCGGTTACTCCAAGGAAGAAATTGAACAGAAACTGATGCGGCTCGATCTTCTGCCGCTCAAAACGCACTACACCTACGGGAAGTGGGGAAGGAGGGGTTGGGTTTTATTGGTGAAATGGCCTATGCTGCTGTTTACGCGGCTTCATATTTTTGCAATTCTGCCACTCATCATATACTATCCTTTAGTGATTATACCGGCATTATTAATGAACGGTGCGGATCTTTTTACGAGGAATTACAAGGGGAACGGAATATACGCACTGGCGAAAAAAATCTGATTCGTTTTTTACTGGTGAACAACCCTGAAGATCTCACAGCTGGGGGGCTTTGAAATACTGTTCTTTTGCCCAATATCTTCCTTGTTCTTGCAAATTTAAAATTCTCACGTATGGCAAACAGGCTTCGGTTTTACATTTGCTTTCGTTTTGATCTTGTACAAAATCCCCGGTTTTTCAAAGCCTCTTGCTGTACAATATTAAGGAAGCCTAGTGGATAATTTTACAGATTGTTTATTCGGGTTGTGTTAAATTCAATAATGCAACAGATAACCTGTTTCGGATAAACAGTAATTATTTAATCAAATCATGGAAGAAAAGAACCGCCGCGAATTTTTGAAGCTGTCCGGCCTTGCACTAGCCGGGGGGATGTTAACTCTTAATGCCTGTGCATCCGAAAGGCCGCTGGTTGCGCCCGGGACGCCCGTGAGTCCGGATGTGAAGCTAAAGGTAGGATTGGTGGGTTGTGGCGGCAGAGGGACCGGTGCTGCAAACCAGGCACTGAATGCGGATCCCAATGTTGAACTGATTGCAGTTGCAGATATTTTCCCTGACAGAGCTGAGAACGCATTGACCATACTCAGAGCCCGTCACGGGGATCGGATCAATGTGCCATCAGACCGGGTCTTTACCGGCTTTGACGGATTTCAGAAGGTGGTTGACAGCGGAATTGATGTAATTCTGCTGGCTTCACCCTCTTTTTTCAGGCCGAGACACCTCGAAGCAGCGATTGATGCAGGACTTCATGTTTTTTGTGAAAAACCTGTAGCGGTAGACGGGCCGGGTATCCGCCGGGTTTTTGATGCTGTTACGAAGGCAAAAGAGTCGCATTTATCTATAGTTTCAGGCTACTGCTGGAGATATCAATATCCGAAAAGGGCTTTCTATGAAAGAATTAAAAACGGGGCAGTGGGTGATATTCGGGCAATCTACAATACATACAATACCGGCGCGGCACGTGGAGTAGAGAGTAATCCGGAATGGACACCCGCACAGCACAAGCTCAGAAACTGGATCTACTACAACTGGCTGTCGGGAGATCACATCGTGGAACAGGCAGTTCACAGCCTGGATTTTATGTCGTGGGCCATGGGTGATCAGCTACCTGTAAGTGCAGTTGGAACCGGAGGAAGGCAGGTTCGAACCGACCCTATGTTCGGAGATATTTATGACCATTTCGCTATTGTCTATGAGTATGCAAACGGGGCAAAAGGGTTTCATTTCAGCAGACAGCAACCTAATTGTGAAAACAGTTACAAAGCTCAGATTTTTGGCACGGAAGGAATCGGTCTGGCTCTGGCATCCGGTAACGAACAGATCACAAACAGGAGGGGATTCTGGCAGTATGATGGTGAGCAGAATGAGATGTATCAGACTCAACATGATGAACTTTTCGCAGCCATAAGGTCGGGCATGCCGATCAATGACGGGGAGTTCATGACCATCAGTACCATGCTGGGGATTATGGGCAGGATGGCAGCTTATACCGGGAGGAAAATTACCTGGGAGGATGCAATGAATTCCAGGGAAGTTCTGGGAAGAGAATTGAATGACTGGTCGGATGTGCCGGATGCGGACTCACTGACTGTTCCTATGCCGGGCGTCACTCCCTTTGTGTGACTTGACATGGAAATCTGTTTACCGGTGGGGAAAGCCCTGAATTTTTCAGGGCTTTTTTTTTACAAAAAAAAAGCCTTTTCCCGTGGGAGTCTGTGACAAGCTGCTCCATCACGTTTAAGTGATTTCGCCTCTGTTCAGGATGATCTAAACCGTGGTTTTTACCATCCGGGCCACCAGCTCTTGTTCCAAAGAAAAAGGCTTGCGGAATCAGCTTTTCCTGCATCCGGTTTTGACTTCCTTTCAGAAATCACGAAAGCTTTTTACACCTTCGAACTACCGTCAGCATTCCATGCTGCCCTGAACTCAGCTGCTACCCGTAGGTGACAACTGAATCTACTGTAATAAGCAAATATTTTTAGTATTCGTCAATATGTGCGAAATATATAACGATAAAAATTGGCAAAAGGACGATATGTTAGATCAAAAAAAACAAATATATAGATCCTTAAAAAATTTTTTAAAAAATTATTCGATTTCCCAGGTATTACCGCTATGATACAGGTCACTTGTTGTTTTGAATTCAGATCGCTGCTGTTCCCTTGCGATCATTTTATGAACATAGGCAGAGTAGCTTTCTGAATCCACTTTCCTGATGACACCAGTGGCAACCGGCAGTTCCGGGATCTGCATCTTTACCAAAGCCATTTGAAGAGGGATATTGTCATCAGCAGGATTGTGAATCATGGCTTCTCCGGCGTCGGGTCCGGGAAGGATGGTTTTAATTCGCATCTCACTTGTGGTTAATCCCCGTTCATTTTCTTTTCCGAAAATCATGGGTTTTCCCTCTTCAAGGACGATTTGATTATCCTGTTTCGTCTCTTTTCCGGTAATTTGCTCATGAATACCGTCAGTAAAGATTACACAATTCTGCAGAACTTCGATAACAGATGTTCCCTTATGATGATAAGCTTCGAGCATCATTTTCTCCATCAGCAGCGGATCGTTATCGGGTACCCGCGCGAAAAAAGAGACACCTGCACCGATTGCAACTTCACCGATATTAAACGGATTTTCATAACTCCCTTCAGGTGAAGTTTTGGTCTTTTTCCCAACAGGAGTTGTTGGTGAGGACTGGCCCTTGGTCATGCCATATATATTATTGTTAAAAATCACAATATTCAGATCTGCATTTCGGCGACAGGCGTGGATAAAGTGATTCCCTCCGATTGCCATACAATCCCCATCTCCGGTAAACACCCAGACATTCAGATCCGGTTTTGCCAGCTTTGCACCAGTTGCAACGGCTATAGCCCTTCCATGGATGGAATGAATACCATACGTATCAAGATAGTAGGTGATTCGGGAAGAGCATCCGATCCCTGATACACTCAGAAATTTCTCCTTTGGGTGATCCATCTGTGCGAAAGCTTTCTGCATGATAGCCAGTATCATAAAGTCGCCGCAACCGGGACACCATCTTACCGCCTGGTCACTGGCAAAATCCTTTCTGGTGAGTGGTTTTCTGTTTTTTGCAGTTACATCAGTCTTCATGAGAGTTGTCAAGTGTGTTGATGATAGCAGCTTTAATTTCTGAAGTGAAAAAAGGTTGCCCCTGTACTTTGGTAAATTTATGATAGGTGAACTGCGGAAAGTGGCTTCTCAGATAATTCAGAAACTGGCCATCATTAAGTTCACAAACCAGTATTTCTTCAAATTGTGACAGCACATCTTTACTATTAGCAGGCAGAGGATAAATGTAGTTAAAATGGGTAAATCCAATCGAATCTTCGCCATCTTCGATCAGTTCAGATACAGCCGTGCTGATTGCGCCATGCGTACTGCCCCATCCCAGAACAAGGAGGTGTCCGCTTTTTGCTCCGAGAACCGTTTGATCTGGAATTTTCGCCGAAATCCGTTCTATTTTCTCCTTTCGTATTTGAGTCATCCGTTCATGATTCAGAGGCTCGTAAGTCAGATTGCCGGAATTCTCCTTTTTCTCGAGCCCGCCGATTCTGTGTTCAAATCCTGCATCACCGGGCCACATCCAGCTCCTGTTCAGAAACTCCTCAGACCTGGAATAGGGTTGCCACTCTTCAGGAGCCCCCTTGAATTTCGGGATTTCAATATCCGGAAGATCCCCTTTTTCCGGAATTCTCCAGGGACTGGTTCCGCTCGCCAGATATGAATCGGAGAGAAGGATCACAGGAGTTGTGTGTTCCACCGCAATTTTTGCAGCCATATAGCTGTAGTAAAAACAGTCGTCGGGGGAACTTGCTGCAAGAATGGGAAGCGGGGCTTCGCCATGCCTTCCGTAAAGAGCCTGATTCAGATCACTTTGTTCGGTTTTCGTGGGCAGCCCGGTGGAGGGTCCTGCGCGTTGCACATTGATAACCACAAGAGGTATTTCAGAGATCACTGCCAGACCCATAGCTTCGGTTTTAAGAGATGCCCCGGGACCGGAAGTGGTGGTGGCAGAAAGGTTGCCGCTGAAAGCAGCACCGATTGCGGCGCAGACGGCCGCTATTTCATCTTCAGCCTGAAATACAATGGCTCCCATATCCTTTCGTTTGGACAGCTCATGCAAAATTTCAGAAGCGGGGGTGATGGGATAAGAGCAGAGTGAGAGCCGCAGACCGGCTGCTTCAGCTGCTGAAAGCAGACCCCAGGCAGCAGCAGTATTGCCGTCGATATTCCTGTAGGTCCCTTTTGGGAGGTTCGCAGGTGGAATGACGATTGAGGATCCGGAGAGTTCAGTACTGTGAGCAAAATTATACCCTGCTTCGAGAGCTCGCACATTCGCTTCAACCAGGGAGGGTTTGCCGCTGAATTTACGCTCGATAAAGCGAACGGTTTTTGTCAGGGGCCTGCTGAACAGGAACAGAACGACGCCGAGGGCAAACATATTTCTGCTGCGGGCCATGGCTTGATTATCAAGACCCAGATCTTTCAAAGCTTCCTTTGTAAGAGAGGTTGCCGGCGCACGGATTACCTGAAAATCCTCAAGTGTATCATCTTCGAGCGGACTGCTTTCATATCCGGCTTTTTTCAGGTTTTTTGGGACGAAAGTGTCTCGGTCAGCAATGATCGTTCCTCCCGGTTTGATGTAGGAGAGATTGGCCGCAAGGGCAGCCGGATTGAGCACTACCAGTACATCTGCAGCATCTCCGGGGGTATAGATTTCTGTTCCGCCAATCTGAATCTGAAAACTTGACACACCGCCAATGCTTCCCTGTGGAGCCCTGATCTCGGCAGGGAAATCAGGAATTGTTGTAAGGTCATTGCCGGCTATCCCGGATGATTGGGAAAACAGATCACCCGTAAGCTGAATTCCGTCTCCGGAATCCCCTGAAAATCTTACAACCACTCTGTTCATAGAGGGAGTTAAGACGCTCTCTTTCATACTTTTTTAGATTTGATATTATTGGCAGACAAAAAAAAAGGAGTGCAACCACCGTTACACTCCAATTAAAAACAGAAGTAATTCATCCCTGAAGAGTGTCGTATCTCTGCATCAGCACATCTTCCGGTTCATCATGATCCGGATCTGTGATAATACAGTCGGGTACCGGACAGAAGACAACACATTGCTCCTCATCATGAAATCCTTTACAACCGGTACATTTGTCAGATACGATAAAGTAAAAATCTTCAGAGAGCGGTGCCTGCATTTCGTCTGCATCAATGGCAGTTCCGTTCAGCAGGGTAAAACTTCCCGATACATTCGTGCCCTCTGCCATACTCCATTCTGCTCCGGGCTCATAGATTGCCTGATTGGGACATTCGGGTTCACAAGCTCCGCAGTTGATACAGGTATCTGTAATTAAAAGTGCCATACTTCCTTCTGTTTATGGTTAGGATTGTCTGTAACTGATTCAGCTTGAGTTTGAAATTCAAACGTGTTAAAGCTGATCCCTTTATTTAATGTAGTGAAATCACTCAGTTCATCCAATAAAAGAGACTTTACAGGCTGTAATTTAGATTTAATTTAAACTATAACTTAAGAGATTTTCATTAAATGAGAGCCTCCATGTTCTCACCTGAATGTGTTTACATCAAAGCCCTGTAGAATTTTGATATAATTGGCTCTTTCGAATGCACCGGGATCACCTACAGATGCTGAACTCATTGCCCCTTTCATCTCTTCCAGAGAGGTGTACTCTTTTTCTTCCATCCAGATTTTCATCTCATCGAGGATGGATCCCAGAACCTCCGGTCCTTTAAAGAGCAGGATGGATGCCATCATCGAAACATCGGCACCAGCAAGAGTCATTTTAATGACATCCTCAGCTGAGTGAATACCTGTAGTTGCAGCAATACTTCCCTTCAGGTGGGGCCTCAGCATGGCAATCCACCGAAGAGGAAGCCGTTTTTCAAAGGAGCTGCTCAGTTCCAGACTTGGCTCCACTTCCAGTGTTTCCAGATTTAAATCCGGTTGATAAAAGCGATTAAAAAGCACCAATCCATCCGCACCTGCATTTTCAAGCCGCAGTGCCATGTTGGCAAAAGCACTGAAATAAGGGCCCAGTTTAACTGAAACCGGAATGTTCACAGCATTCTTTACAGCCTTGAGATCGTTGATATACATAGATTCAACTTCCTCTGAACTCATGCCCGGATCCGCTGCAATGTAATAGATGTTAAGCTCAAGAGCATCTGCACCTGCTTCTTCCATTCGGGTTGCATATTTCATCCAACCACCTTCAGAAACTCCGTTCAGGCTGGCAATGACAGGGATGTCGACTGTCTCTTTTAGTTCTCTGATCTGCTCAAGGTAATCTTCTGCATGCAGATTGTGATATTCATCAGGCTGAGGAAAGTAACTCAACGCTTCGGCAAAACTATCACCGGGGTTGTTCAGGAAATGATCCAGAGCCTTATTTTCCATGTTGATCTGTTCTTCGAACAGTGAGTACATCACGATGGCAGAGGCTCCGGCGTCTTCCAGTTTTTTGACGGTGTCTGTTTCGGTCGAAAGCGGGGATGCTGAAGGAACCAGTGGATTTTTTAATCGCAGACCGAGGTAGGTGGTTTCAAAATTCATAGCATTTTACTTTTTCAAGTTAGTATAGCAGTTTGTTGATTTTACATAATTTTGAACGGAATCTGCGCTCACTCTTTTTTTACGGTGAGGAGCTGCAGAAATTCCGTTCAGAGTACTGAAACCTCTGTCTCAAGCAGTTATTCATTTGAGGGCTCTTCTTTTTTCACCGGCTCATAAACATCCTGCAGTTTTTCATAGATTCGCCATTGGTCATGGACCTCTTTCTGAGCACGTATCATGAGTTCTTTGGCGATTTTCGGTTGAGATTTCGCAAGCATCAGATAGCGCATTTCATTGTATGCGTAATCTTTAAAAGCAGACTTTGGTGCTTTTGAGTCCAGCTGAAACGGATTCAGACCTTCTGCTGATTTCATAGGATCAAAGCGGAACAGAGGCCAGTAACCGGTTTCGACAGCCAGCTTCTGCTGGTTGAGACCGTATCTCATGTCATAGCCGTGTGCAATACAGTGGCTGTAGGCAATAATAATTGAGGGTCCGGGATAGCGTTCAGCCTCCAGGATAGCTTTCATGGTCTGCATGTCGCTGGCGCCCATGGCTATTCTTGCAACGTAAGCACCCCCGCCGGAGACCGACATCAGGCCAAGATCTTTCTTGCCGATTGCCTTGCCTGCCGATGCGAATTTGGCGACGGCACCCAACGGTGTCGCTTTGGAGCACTGACCACCGGTATTGGAATAGACCTCCGTATCCATTACCAGGATATTTACATCCTTCCCGCTTGCCAGTACGTGATCCAGACCTCCATAACCGATATCGTAAGCCCACCCGTCACCGCCAAAAATCCATACACTCTTGCGCACGAGATAGTCGGCAACACTCAGCAGAAGCCTGGCTTCAGAGCTATCTTTTGATTTCAGAAGCTCCTTTAGTGCTCCAACCCGCTCCCTCTGCTCATAAATACCGGGTTCGGTGGACTGATCGGCAGACAGGATCGCATTTTTCAGTTCTTCATCCACGGAACCGTTCATCTGTATCAGCAGCTCACGTGCCTGTTCCTGCTGTTTGTCGATGGTAAGCCGGAATCCAAGTCCAAATTCAGCATTATCCTCAAAAAGGGAATTGGACCAGGCGGGACCGTATCCGTCAGCATTGGTGGTATAAGGAGTACTTGGCAGGTTGCCGCCGTAAATGGATGAACATCCTGTGGCATTGGCAATCACCATTCTGTCACCAAACAGTTGTGTAATAAGTTTGATGTAGGGAGTTTCACCGCACCCTGCACATGCTCCGGAGAATTCAAATAACGGCTCCAGAAACTGTGATCCCTTCACGGTTTCCGATTTGATCTGAGACCGGTCATATTCCGGAATTGTAAGGAAGAAGTCCCAGTTCTCTTTTTCCCGATCCAGGTGTGTCTCGATCGGCTCCATATTGATCGCTTTTCGTCCGACTGCCTTTCGGTCTTTGGCAGGACAGACTTCAACGCAAAGCACACATCCGGTACAATCCTCAGGAGATATCTGAAGGGCTACTTTGGTATTTTCCGGCCATTCCCGGCCTTTGGCATCCATATACTTGAATCCTTCAGGCGCATTGTCCAGCAGGGTTCCGTCAAACGCTTTCAGCCGGATGACGGAGTGAGGGCATACCATTGCACATTTTCCGCACTGGATGCAGAGATCAGGTTCCAGGATGGGTATTTCAAGGGCGATGTTTCGTTTTTCCCATTTGGTTGTACCCGTTGGAAATGTGCCGTCTTCTTCAAAAGCACTCACCGGAAGATTGTCTCCCTGACCTGCGATGATTTCAGCAATGACCTTCTGTACAAAATCGGGTGCTTCGGCAGGAACCGGGGGTCTCATCTGCAGTTTGGAAGAGACCTCTTCAGGTACTGTAACCCTGAAGAGATTTTCAACGGAGTTATCCACTGCTGCAAAGTTACTCTGGAGGATATTTTCACCCTTGCTTCCATACGCTTTCCTGATGGCGCTCTTGATCATCTCAATCGCCTCTTCCCTTGGCAGAATTTCCGAGATGGCAAAAAAGCAGGTCTGCATCACGGTATTGATTCTTGTCCCCATGCCATTTTCACGGGCGACCTTGTAAGCGTCAATGCTGTAAAATTTCAATTTTTTGTCAATGATCTGTTGCTGTACCTTTTCCGGTACATGATCCCAGACTTCATCTGCAGGAAAAGGAGCATTCAGCAGAAATGTGGCTCCTTCACGGGCATGTTTCAGCATGTCTATCTTATCAAGAAACGTGAACTGATGGCAGGCTACAAAATTTGCCTTGCTGATGAGGTATGCTGAGCGAATAGGTTTGGAGCCAAAACGCAGGTGAGATACGGTAGTGGCTCCGGATTTTTTCGAATCATAGACGAAATAACCCTGTGCGTTATACTCTGTATTGTCACCAATGATTTTAATGGAGTTTTTATTGGCGCTCACTGTACCATCGGCTCCCAGTCCGTAGAAGAGGCCCTCAAAGAGATCGCTGTCAGGTTCCCAGGAGGTATCCGGAAGATCCAGATGCAAATTCGTAACATCATCAACAATCCCTATCGTAAAGTGATTTTTAGGTTTGGAAGATGTGAGTTCATCATAAATCCTTTTTACCATAGGAGGTGTGAACTCCTTGGATGAGAGACCGTATCTGCCGCAGATAACAGAGGGTTCTTTTTCGAAGGTTCTCCACTGCTCCGTTCTGTTCTCATAAAATGTGGTAACCACATCGTTGTAAAGAGGTTCACCTGTACTGCCCGGCTCCTTGGTTCTGTCTAAAACGGCAATCTGTTTCACAGTGGCTGGAAGTGATTCAATCAGGTGCCTCATACTGAAAGGACGGAATAGCCGCACTTTGATGACACCCACCTTCTCTCCCTGTGCATTCAGGGCATCCACCGTTTCATGAACTGTTTCAGCACCTGATCCCATTAAGATAATCACTCTCTCTGCATCCTCGGCACCGTGATATTGGAAGAGACTGTATTTTCGTCCGGTCAGGGATTCAAATTTGTTCATGGCCGACTGCACGATATCCGGACAGTTCAAATAATATTTGTTTCCGGCTTCCCGTGCCTGAAAGAATACATCGGGATTCTGAGCCGTACCCCTGATTTTTGGCCGGTCGGGGGTGAGAGCACGGTTTCTGTGGGCAATAATCCACTCCTCATTAATCATTGCTCTCATAGTTTCGTCGGAGATCTGATCAATCTTCTGCACTTCATGAGAGGTTCGGAAACCATCAAAAAAGTGAATAAACGGAATTCTGGATTCCAGGGTGGCGGCATGTGAGATCATCGCCATATCCATCGCTTCCTGTACACTGTTTGAACTCAGCAAGGCGATGCCTGTCATTCTCATCGCCATAACGTCACTGTGATCTCCAAAGATCGACAGGGCATGTGTGGCAACCGTTCTGGCCGCAACGTGTATCACGGCAGGGGTGAGTTCGCCGGCAATTTTAAACAGATTCGGCATTTTCAGCAGAAGTCCCTGAGAAGCTGTAAAAGAGGTAGTCAAGGCGCCGGTCTGCAAGGCGCCGTGCATGGTTCCGGCAGCCCCCCCTTCACTTTGCAGCTCTGATACTTCCGGGACTGTACCCCATAAATTTTTCTTGCCGGCCATTGACCATTCATCCGACCATTCTCCCATCGGGGAGGAGGGAGTGATTGGATATATAGCGATTACCTCACTGAGTTTATGGGCAACGTATGCAGCCGCTTCATTTGCATCGATCGTTACTTGCTTCCTGGACATGAATCTCCTCAATTAATTTAAAATTATGATAGCTGTAAGCCACTCTCAGCTCAGCTATATGTTCATTGATTTTAGTTAAAACTCTGTTTTATACTTTTTTTATCAGAAAGACACCCCAAAGAAGTTTCAGAAAATAACCGGAAAACGCATTCTCTCTGTTTCGAAAACTCTTCATGGATTGGGCAATAATCTTTCGGGTTGCAACTGGTATCTCCAATTCCGCACTGATCGAAAATATCAAGCCCATCAATAATTCTGATAACATCAATCAGGCATATTTGCCTTGGAGATCCGTTGAGACGAAACCCTCCGTTGGGCCCCCTCATGGATACAAGCAGCTTTCCCTTCACAAGCTGCTGTAAAATTTTACTCAAAAAAAATTTTGGGATCTGCTGAGACTCCGATATTTCATTTAGTTCAATATTCTCAGTCTCTGCAGATCTTTTTGCGATGTATAACATTGCCTGAAGCCCGTAATGGCAGGAAGCTGAAAACATATATTTTTGATCATCTTTGGAAGTCACCGATTCTGAAGCGACTCAATTAAAGATATTTAGATAAAAAACTCTAAATCTAAAATAGTAAAAAAAACGGTATTCATACAGTTACAGAATACTTTTTTGCAGTTTAGACCCGATACAGATAAGCGCAAAGCAAAACGTTACTGAAGGTCTGCCTGCAAGCAGAAAGAGTCTCCGTGTCTATCTATCCTCAAACTCAGAAGGCTCGCATCTGACCTGGAATTCCGGTTTGTTTAAGGGTCTGAATTTTTAAATCTCTGCCTTTCCTCCGCTCTGAAGAAGTTGACCTGCCCCTACAATGCTGTTGCCGAGTTTCACATCATTTGTGAGCTCCATCAAACTCTTGCTTTGGAAAAGATCCTGAATCTGTTCCCGAACCCGTTTAAAATCGGTATGGATGGGGCATGGGTTGTTATCATTGCATTTTTTAAAGCCGATCCCGCATTGTGTAAAGATATCCAGCCCGTCAATTGCATCTACAACTTCAATCAGGCTGATATCATCTGCCGGCCGGCTCAGTCTGAATCCCCCGGTAGGGCCTTTCATGGAGATCAGAAGTTTACTCCTTACCAGCGACTGAAGAATCTTGCTCAGGAAGTGTTTCGGGATGTTTTGCTGGTCTGCTATCTGTGTAAGATCAATATTCTGGTCATTTTTTGAATGCAATGCTATGTAAAGCATTGCCTGTAGTGCGTAATGGCAGGATGTGGAGAACATGGTGTCGGGTATTTATTGAGAAATAAGCAGTTTCAGATTCCTGTACGAACAAGATACTTCTCCGGAATGTCTGGAAACTACAGTAAACTGTTTGGCGATGCCTCAATCAGATGAACGGAGACTGATTGGGATGCATATCTTCAGGAAGTTTTCGGATCAGGATTTCTCTTACCTGCTCTGCAAGCTTTGTGCAGTGATCCACAATCTCCACATCATTGCAAAAAAAGAGATCCTCTGTTGCAAGCACATCTCTGTCCTTACAATTAATATTACTAAAATCAAGTTCCCTTAACTCAGGGAATTTAAACTTTGTATCATTCAGAAGCTGTTCCATGCTTAATGAGTCCTGCTCACTGTTTTCAATCAGTGCACCGCTGTGCAGATAAAAGGCTTTGAGGTATCTGTAAAGGGCTCCCCTTGCAGATACACAGCTGCAGTAGCTCACAACATCTTCAGCAGGTTTATAGATTTCACCCCTGGCTCTTTGCAGTTCCGAATCTGCCTGCTCCATCAGTGTTTTTATCATCTGTCTGTCCATAGGATCTCCGTGGTTTCCTGGTTTGGGATCTGATTCATTCAGTTTACATTCCTAACATGTTCAAAGATGTTGCTGCCCATTCGATCAAAGGTGAAAAATAGATTCCCAAAAGCAGTACCGGAATGATCAGGAGCAGAAGAATAATTTTCGAACCCATACCAAAGATAACTTTATCAGCACTCTCTTCGGGGGTGAACAGAAACATATTCCGAACTACACGCACATAATAAAAGAGGGAGATAATCGTGGTAACCCCGGCAATCACCACCAGCCATATCCAACCGGCGCTGATGGCGGCACCAAAAATATAGAGTTTGGCAACAAAACCTCCTGTGGGGGGAATCCCTGTCAAAGATACCAGAAACAGGGTCATGGCCATCCCTTCAAAGGGAGCCCTGTGACCCAGTCCCTTATAGTTTTCAATAGAGAGAACCCCGAATTTATCTGAAAAGAGCATCACCACGTAAAATGCACCGAGATTCATGAACAGATAGATTACAAAATAGATGAGCACACTCACGAGTCCCTGACCTGTTAAAATGACAACACCCATCAGCAGATAGCCGGCATGGGCGATACTCGAATAGGCCAGCATCCGCTTGATGTTATCCTGCCGGAGGGCGGTTAAATTTCCAACGATCATGGCCATTGCCGCCATTCCGCCTCCCAGCAGATTCCAGTTGATGCCAGGCAGAAGTTCCCAGGTTCCACTCCCGAATCCTGCACCCGGATCTGTAAATGAGAGGGTGAAAAAACGGATCAGCAGAACAAATGCGGCCATTTTGGATGCCACTGAAAGATAGGCTGTAATGGTAACCGGAGCTCCTTCATACACATCCGGAGCCCAGAAATGAAACGGAACCACGGCAATTTTGAATCCAAACCCAACCAGGATCATTAAAATAGCAATATTGAGCAGCAGGGGTGTACCGGCCCCCGCCTGCAGCGCTTCATTGATCAGGAAAATATCTGCGGTTCCGGCAGCGCCTATCAGCAGAGTGATACCATAGAGCATGATACCGGATGAGACTGCGCCGTAAATAATATACTTGACGGAGGCCTCGGATGATTTCAGATTGTTTTTTGTAAATCCTGCGAGTACGTAAGAACTGATACTGGTCAGTTCCAGAGCAAGAAACATCATCAGCAGATGTGTTGATCCCACCATCAGGAACATCCCAAGCAGCATTCCCGTGAGCAGCATGTAGTACTCTCCGGAACGTGATTTGTATGCTTTCAGCTCTGCCGACTGCAGCGAGAAAAGGACTACGAATCCTGTGGTAACGAGCAGCAGAATCTTGAAGAACAGAGCAAAGGGATCAACGGCAATCATGTTGAAGAAAATGGCTTCATTCGATACTCCCTGCCATACAAGCGCAGCGGCTGCAGTGACCAGTCCCGTCAGAAGAAGGTAACCCGGAACATCTCTTCGGGTTGTAAAGAGGTCTGCCGCAATAATCACACAGAGTGTAACAACCAGAATGATCTCCGGCAAAAAGTAACCCAGGCTGAAAAGTGCTTGTTCAACCATATTAACGGCCTCCGGTATTCACAAATTCAACAAGATGACTAAGAGAACTGTTCATAAGTTCGATGGCTGGCCCGGGATAGATACCAAGCAGAATGATGAGGATAATGAGAGGGAGGAAACTCAGTATCTCTCTCGGAGTCAGATCCTCAAGTGTGGAGAGCTTATCCGGAGTTTTGCCAAGAAATACCCGCTGAACTGTCCACAGGATGTAAGCTGCAGTGATGATGATACCCGTGACGGAGACGATAGTGATCCAGCGGTAGGCCTCGAAAGCCCCGAGGAACGAAAAGAGTTCACTGACAAAACCGTTTAACCCGGGCAGCCCAAGTGCGGCAAACATGCCGATCATGGCGATACCGGTGTATTTCGGCATCTGATTGGCAATACCTCCAAAATCATAGAGTCCGCGGGTATGTGTTCTGTCGTAAAGCACGCCCACTGCAAGGAAGAGTACAGCTGTGATGATTCCGTGATTAAACATCTGGAGAACACCCCCAACCATACCCTGCGTATTCAGGGCTGCGATTCCAAGAACCACAATTCCCATGTGGCTGATGGAGGAGTAGGCAATCAGCTTCTTGAAATCGTCCTGTGCCATGGCACAGAATGCGCCGTAGATGATGCTGATCATACCCAGTGCGGCCATAAAGTAGATAAAATAGACAGTCGCGTCGGGAAAGATCGGGAAGTTAATCCGAAGCAATCCGTATGTGCCCAGTTTCAGCAGTACTCCGGCCAGTATTACACTGATAGGAGTAGGGGCTTCAACGTGTGCATCAGGCAGCCAGGTATGAAACGGGAAGAGCGGGATTTTGATCGCAAAGTTTATAAAAAGCGCCATCCAGGCAACATATCGCCACGTGGTATCCACGCCGCTCAGCAGTCCTCCTTCCACATAGTTGGCCGGATTCATCATGTGCAGTATGTTGAACGTGTGTACACTCTGGCCTGTGGCAGGATCGGTATAGGCAACACTGAAATAGAGAGCGAGCATGGTAAGAAGCATTAGAATACCTCCCACAAAAGTGTAAAGGAAAAATTTTATGGCAGCATACTCTCTTCTGGGGCCGCCCCAGATTCCGATCAGGAAGTACATGGGAAGCAGCATCACCTCCCAGAAAATAAAGAAGAGGAAGAAGTCGAGCGCTACAAAAACACCCATCATACCCGTTACCAGCAGCAGATATAGAGCAAAGTAGCCTTTTACCATTTTTTCAATATTCCAGGATGAGATCACCCCGATAAATCCGATCAGAGAAGTGAGGATCACCATCAGAACACTCAGTCCATCCAGTCCCAGGAAGTAGTTGATTTCTATCCGTCCGACCCACGGGACGGCATCCACCGTAATCCAGCTGAATTGTTCTACAAACTGAAAGCTTTCTGCATCATTGATCCCGGTTTTGGTGCGGTCGAACAGCGCAAATATGATTCCTGCAAGAATGAGCTGAATACCTGTTGCTATTGCTGCAGTCCAGCGGATTGCATTGCTGTTTTTGTCCGGGAGCAGCAGCAAAACAATCAGCCCGAGTATCGGGATGAAGACAATCCAGGTAAGAATTCCGAACCCAAAGATTTCAAATTCCATAAATAGTACGTTCTGTTATTGTTTTAAATTCAGTTCATTCAGATAAAAAATATGCCCAGCAACAACATACCGAAGAGGATATAGACGAGGTAGGTCTGCACCTTCCCGCTCTGAATCCTGCTGAGCAACCCGCCGGCCTGGCTGGCGCCTGCAGCAGTTGCATTCACCAGGCCATCAACGATATTATGATCCACCCATCCGCTGCCTCTGGAGATTCCTCTTGCGATGGGAGCCGTTGCATTGACAATTCCATCCACCACTTTCTCATCGAACCATCTCAATATTCTTGTAATGGCCATCACTCCGCCGACAAAAACCTTGCTGTAGAATTCATCGAAATACCATTTATTGAGAGATCCGGTGTATAAAAAGCCTGCTTTTTGAGCGGCTGCTGCCGGATCCAGTTTTTTCCTGTGATACATAAGCACAGCTATCGCGATCCCTGTCAGGGCAATCACCACCGACAGTACCATTGCCAGTGTGTGTACGCTGCTGACCGCCTGATAAAAAATGGGGTAGGCTGCAGGCTGCACGATCTCAGGAACAACCGAAAGGGGGCGTTCCAGTGCCTGCCAGAACCATCCTGAAGAGGCGCCTATCGGATTGAAACTGTAGAAGAAGAAAAGTGAGAGTGCGGCAAGGATCATCAGTGGCAGGGTCATCACAAAAGGCGACTCTTCAATCTGTTGATGCCCTGTTTCATCAGCCGGTTTTCCGTGGAAAGTCAGAATCAGCAGCCGGAACATGTAAAAGGCGGTGAGACCGGCTACCAGGAAAGCAATCATGGGCAGTATCCAGTGACCGTTCAGTGTGCTGAATGCGAGAGTTCCGGCCAGAATCTCATCCTTGCTCAGAAAACCGGAGGTAAGTGGTATTCCGGAAATGGCGAGTGTGAAGATTAAAAATGTGACATAGGTATAGGGCATTTTCGAACGGAGGCCACCCATATTCCGGATATCCTGTGCATCGGTGGTGTGATCGTGGCGTTTGTGTAGCATGGTATGCATGGCGTAGATCACGCTTCCGGCGCCCAGGAATAAACCGGCTTTGAAGGCAGCATGGGTTACCAGATGCATAAAGCCGGCAGTCCAGGCCCCCACACCCAGGGCCATGATCATATAGCCAAGCTGACTGACGGTGGAGTATGCAAGAACCTTTTTGATATCATTCTGAGTGATCGCTATCGTTGCGGCAATGAGTGCTGTAATCGCCCCGATGTATGCTATCAAAAGCAGGGCATCGGCGGTAAGCATCGGGAAAACACGGGCTACAAGGTAAACACCGGCGGCAACCATGGTTGCGGCGTGGATCAATGCACTGACCGGAGTCGGGCCCTCCATGGCATCGGGGAGCCAGACATGAAGCGGGAACTGAGCCGATTTACCAACCGCTCCGCAGAAGATCAGGATCCCGGCCGCGGTAAGCCAGCCTGTACTGCCAAATGGCAGTTCTCCGGCTTCAAGGGCCCCGAAAATCCCTTCGAATGAGAAGGTTGCAAAGCTGGCAAAGAGAATCATAATCCCGATAAACATGCCAAAATCACCGATTCTGTTCACAATAAAAGCTTTGTTAGCGGCATCAGAAGCCGACTTTTTCTCATACCAGTGTCCGATGAGGAGATAGGAGCTAATGCCCACCAACTCCCAGAAAATGTACATCAGCAGCAGGTTGCTGGTCAGAACAATCCCCAGCATGGAGAATGAAAAAAGGCCCAGATAGGCGTAATACCTGGAGTAGCGCACATCATCCTTCATATAGGCGATTGAAAAGAGATGGACAAGCGTACTCACGAGTGTTACTACAACCAGCATCACCACTGTGAGGTTGTCGATCATAATCCCCAGAGTAAACGAATAATCTCCGATCAGAGCCCAGGTAAAACCGGAACTGAAAACTTCAGTACTATGGGAAGATATCTTCACAATCAGCAGCCAGAGGGAGAGCAGCAGAGTAATTCCAAGAAACCCTGTGCCGAGCCAGTCGCCTTGCCGCGGCAACCGTTTGCCAAACAGAATCAGAATCAAAAATCCCAGGAGGGGAAGCAGGAGAATGAATAATGAAGCTTGCGTAAACATAGATTTTTTTAAGTTCAGGAATTGGTATTCATTCCGGATCAGCCCTTCATTGTGCTGATCTTATCCAGGTTAATGGTGTTAAAACGATTGTAAATGTTCAATACGATGGCCAGGGCAACCGCTGCCTCGGCTGCAGCAAGAATCACCACAAAAAGCCCCATCATCTGCCCCTCAAGGGAGAGTGCGGTAAATCTGCTGAAAGCAATCAGGTTGATGTTTGCTGAGTTGAGAATCAGCTCAACGCCCATCAGTACCATAATCACATTCCTTTTGGACAATACAGCCATCACTCCAAGAGAGAAGAGCAGTGCACTTACGATCAGGAAGTGATTCAGGCCGGGTTCAGCAATACTTAAAAGGATCTGCAGGTTCATAATCGTTTATATTTCTGATGAATTTTCAGAACGGTCTGATAGTTTGGTTGAAATCAGTATGGCACCGATGATTGCAATCAGAAGGAGCACACCGGCAGAGATAAAAGGAAGCAGATAATCTCCCATCAGCATCATTCCCAGGGGATGAACTGTTTCAGTAAGCCCCTCAGCATCTGTAATGGCCCAGTCTGCTGTAACAAAAGCATAGATAAGCACGGCGGCGGCAGTGACCGAAAGCAGTGTGGCAGGCAGAAGATTTACGCTTCCGGCTCTGAAACCTGTATTGTGTCCCTGATTAGTGAGCATTACACCAAAAAGAATCAGAACCAGGATTCCGCCTACATATACCAGCAGCTGGGTAGCGGCCATGAAATCAGCATGGAGAAGCACATAGAGTGCAGCAACTCCAATCAGTGAAAACATCAGTGCAAACGCACTGTGAACAATATTTCTTGAGAATACCATCACTGCTGCAGCACCCAGGGTAACTGCGGAAAAGAGATAAAACAGGATTGTTGTCAGCTCCATAGAGAATCAGGAATTATTATTTTCCGGGTGATCATCTGAACCGGATTTGTTACTGTCGTTTTTTATGCCGGATCCGGAATCGGTTTCTGTGGATTCATCGGTACTTTTGTTTTGGATCTGGGGGCTGTCGGAATGGGTATCACTTTTTTTTACATTCTCACCGGAATCTTCTTTTATCGGCTGATCCGCCACGGAACCCTTCGGATCCATCTCATCAGCTTTTGCTTCCTCCTCTTTTTTCTTGCGGGCGAGTTCGGCCTTCTCTCTCATCATCTCTTCCCGCTGCCGTTTTTTCTCTTCGGCTTCAGCTTCAGCTTTCTCTTTCACATCTGTAATCATCTCCGGGGTGAGGTTACTGAAATGATAAGTCAGGTTCGTTCTGTCAAACTCTGAATATTCATACTCAGGCACCATATAGATGCAGTTTGTAGGACAAGGATGAACACAGAGATCACAATACATGCACTTTGCCATATCGATATCAAAACGGGTCAGCCAGAAACGTTTGGGGTTGCCGGTGGAGGTTTTTCCCAGATCGGTATCCGCAGTGGCAGCGACTGTTTCGATGTCGATACAGTTTACCGGGCATGCTCTGGAGCAGAGGTTGCAGCCGATACAGTCATCAATATTCACAAAGAGTTTTGCCCGGGCACCATCCGGCAGTATCTCTCTTTCTTCCGGGTACTGCAGGGTAACTGCCGGACTAAAAAGGTGACGGAATGTAATACCCATTCCGGTGAATATCGATTTGAATGTTAACCAGCCTTCTTTTATCGGGTTATTCAGCATACCTGCACTCTCTTGTTTAAAAAATCAGTTCCCATAAAGCCACCAGTATCAGATTGATGAATGAGAGGGGGATTAAAATACTCCAGCAGATGTGCATCAGCTGGTCAACCCTGTATCGCGGAAGTGTCCATCGTATCCACATCATCACAAAAACAAGGAGAAGCCCTTTCAGCATAAACCAGAAGAATCCCCATACCGGCCCCGCCATAAAATCTCCGAAGGGACTGTTCCAGCCTCCGAAAAAGAGTGTGGCGCCAAGGAGAGACAGCAGCAGCATATCTGCGTATTCGGCGAGCATGAACATGGCCCATCTCATGCCGGAGTATTCGGTCTGGTATCCCGCAACAAGTTCCGATTCAGATTCCGGCAGATCGAAAGGCACACGGTGTGCCTCAGCAAGGATGGAGATGAAAAAGATGATAAAAGCGACGATCAGAAATGGATTCTGGAAAATGAACCAGTTGGGGAGAAATCCGAGTACATCATTTCCCGACTGCAGTTCGGTCACCGTCATCAGATTCAGACTGCCGGATACCACAATCACGGTCAGTACAGTGGCGATGGTAGGTACTTCATAGCTGACCATCTGGGCTGCGCTTCTCATACCACCCAAAAGTGACCATTTATTATTGGAAGCCCAGGCTGCCATAATGATACTGAGTGTAAGGAGGGAGGTAACTGCCAGAAGGTAGAAGACTCCGATATTAATGGAGCTGCCCATATAGCCGCTGCTGAACGGTATTACAGCAAATGCAGCGTAAGAGGCGGCAAACATCATAAACGGTGCAAATTTAAAGAGGAATCGGCTTGCGTCCGTGGGAATGATATCCTCCTTTTGAATCAGCTTCAGCAGATCGGCGATAGATTGAGCCCAGCCGTGCCAGCCCCCCACACGCATGGGCCCCAGACGGTCCTGGATAAACCCGGCAATTTTTCTCTCACCCCAGATGGCAACCAGGGCATAAACCAGAATGATGGTGAGCGGGAATAGTGCATGCACCAAAATAGTGGTCAGGGCAAAACTGTTTGCTGTCATCTGAAATATTCCCATCCCTTCTTCTCTTTTCCTGTCTTGTTCATTTGGTCACAATATATTCCGGTCTTTTCCAGATCCGGACTCTGCGAAATCTCTGCAGATGAACCCCCGGTCCCCCCGGAAATATGTTTGAATTATGTCTGTTCCTGTTATCAATAAATTATCTGTCAACTTCCCCAAGTACAATATCAATACTACCCACAATCGCTACCATATCTGCAATCAGCGATCCGACCGAGATAGCGGGAAGCATACTGAGATGCACGAAACTTGGAGCCCGCGCCTTTACACGATACGCAGAAGCCGATTTGTCACTGATAATGTAGTATCCCAGCTCTCCGCGGGGGGTCTCTGATCGCACGTAGACCTCTCCATCCTTCGGGCGGATGCGTTTCGGTATGGCTTCCGTAACATCTCCGGTCTCCGGCATTGTGTCGACGGCCTGTTCAATAATTTTCAGGCTCTCTTCCATCTCACGAACTCTGACAATATAGCGGTCCCAGCAGTCGCCCAGTGTTCCAACCTCACCACTTCCCACAGGTATGTCAAACTCGAACCGGTCGTATATTGAATAGGGATCATTTTTCCTGAGATCCCATTTGTATCCGGATCCTCTCAATACCGGGCCTGAGGCTCCAAAATTCAGAGCCACATCCACAGGCAGTACACCGATATTCGCTGTACGGTCAATAAAAATCCGGTTATAGGAGAGAAGGTCATTCAGTTCTTTGATTTTTGGCCGGAAAGTTTTTACAAATTCAGAAGTATCTTTCCTGAAATCAGAGTGCACATCTCTCATCAGACCGCCAACAGCCATGTAGTTATAGAGAAGCCGAGCGCCGCTTGATTTTTCAAAGATGTCGAGGATCTTTTCACGCTCAATAAAACAGTAGAGAAATGGGGTGAAAGCTCCCAGATCGAGGCCGAATGCACCAATTCCGAGAAGGTGACTGGCAATACGCTGAAGTTCAGCAACGATTACACGGATGTATTCGACTTTTACGGGTACTTCAATTTCCAGCATCTTTTCCAGTGCAATCACATACCCGTGCTCCTGATTCATTGCCGATACATAGTCCATCCGGTCGGTATATGGAATCACTTTGGAGTAGTCATCCATCTGTTCTGCATATTTCTCAAAACAGCGGTGCAGATAGCCGATATGGGGACGAACGGCGGTGATCAATTCGCCATCCAGATCAAGTTCCAGCCTCAGAACACCATGAGTAGAAGGGTGCTGCGGGCCCATATTGATGGTCATCTCCCTTTTCCCGGGTTGTCCCAACTCCTTAATAACCAGTTCCGGTTTATTCGTATTCATCATAACGCGTGGTGATTCCCTGATAAGTCTCCTGTTGAACATAGTCCTTTCTAAGCGGGAAACCTTCCCAGTCGTCGGGACACAAAATTCGCTGCATGTTGGGATGATTCGCAAAGGTCACCCCAATCATGTCGTAGGCCTCTCTCTCATGCCAGTCGGCCGTTTTCCAGATCGATTCAACGGATGGAATCACGGCCTTCTCCTCGGGGACCCTGACTTTGAGGGTAACCTTCAGATTCAGTTTTGTGGAATTGAGATGATAGGTGACACCCAGTTCATTTTCGGCAGGATAGTGGACACCACTCAGGCACATCAGCATATCAAAGCGCAATCCGCTTTCGTCCCTCAGGGTTTTGCAGACCGGCAACAGCTCTTCCGGCTTCAGACGCAACCACTTCTCACCAATGGTTCCTCCCTCAATGGTAAGCTCGTCAAGACCCAGTGTCTCTTTCAGAACCTCAGCAATATCTTCAATAGTCTTGTTGTTCATCAGTTTTTTGGCACTGTTGATTCTTCAGTTTGATCCCCGGATACAATCTCTTTTACAGTTTCCTGAAGCCGGGCTTCGCTTTCGGCGGTATAGCTCAGATTCCCTCTTTTTTCAATGATACTTTCACCAGTAATTTTTTCCTGGAGTTTGAGAAATCCCTCCAGAAGGGCTTCAGGCCGTGGCGGACAACCGGGCACATACACATCCACAGGAATCACCTTGTCCACTCCCTTCAAAACGTGATAGCCGTGCTCCCAGTAGGGCCCGCCGCAGTTGGAGCACGAACCCATACTGATCACATAGCGGGGTTCTGACATCTGTTCGTAGAGACGAAGAATTCTTGAGGCCATTTTAAGAGTCACCGTACCGGCAACAATCATTACATCGGCCTGTCGCGGAGAGGATCTTGGTATGATTCCGAAGCGATCGAAATCATATCTGGAAGCAGCAGTGGCCATCATTTCGATAGCGCAGCAGGCCAGGCCAAACTGCTCATACCAGAGAGAGTTCTTTCTCGCCCAGTTGAGAGCGTTCTCAAGGGTTACAATAATGATATTACTATCGTGGTATTTTTTATCGAGCAGTCCCATAATTAAAAATTATCCTCACACATAATCAGGAAACGGGTTCCGTTGTAGTCATTTCTTTTCTGGAAGGCGGCTCCATGATCACACCTGTCCCTTCCTTGTAGTAGGGGATACGCGGTGCGGGGAGATCCCATTTCAGTTGGCCTTTTCCAAGCTCATAGATAAATCCAATGAAAATGAGGAATACGAAGATGAACATGACAATAAAGGCATACCACCCAATCTCCTTAAAAACAACGGCCCAGGGAAAAAGAAGCAGGATTTCCACTTCAAAAATCAGGAACATCAGTCCGATGATATAAAAGCGGTTATTAAACTGGATCCTCGCATCTCCAAACGGAATTTCACCACACTCATAGGTCATCAGTTTAGCGGCATTAGGCCTGTCGGGGCGTATCAGTTTGGATACGAACAATGCAATTCCGACAAAGATGGCTCCTGTCAGTATAAAAAGAAGTACATAGCTGAAATCAGTAAGCATGATACCGGTTAAGTCAATGGTTCCGGATAAATTATGATATTTATACCTATTTATCCAAATATCTTCAGACTGACACAAGATGACAAGCAGGCAATCACGATTCAATCGGGTTTAACCTGATCGGTTTATGGGAAAAAGGTTCGGAATGATAGCCGGATCCAATTCAGAAAGGTCGATTTTTATGTGAGGGCAGGTTATTTTGCAGATAAACAAAGAAAGGGAATCATGATGAATGCGAATGAATATCGAATTACAAGGCTTTATGCCGATTCATTAGGGGAGAGCCGGTTTGAGGATCACATCATTGAGATGCGTAAACAGGGCGAGATTGGCTGGCTGTCGGAAAAAATACCTTCTGCTGAAATGGTCATTCGAACGGTAGAGCCAGGGTATGATTTCGATTTTCACAATGCGCCGCAAAGGCAATTCATTATTTTGATCGACGGTGAGATTGAAATAGAGACTTCTGGCGGGGAGGTGAGACGATTTAATGGCGGGGATATTCTTTTTGTCGAGGATATTACAGGGAAGGGGCACAAAACCAAAAACATCAAAAAAATCAGACGGAGGTCAGTTTTTATTACTGTTCCAGACAGTTTCAGATTAGGATCTGAGTAGATAGTAAAAATTTTCGTACCGCGTACGGGATTTGAACCGCGAAGCACTGCTTCGCAAGACCAACGGCTGTGATATATGGTTACAACCTGGAGTTGAAAAAGAGGATCGGACTCTATATGAAAATGACTCACTTTATTCGTACCGCGTACGGGATTTGAACCGCGAAGCACTGCTTCGCAAGACCAACGGCTGTGATATATGGTTACAACCTGGAGTTGAAAAAGAGGATCGGACTCTATATGAAAATGACTCACTTTATTCGTACCGCGTACGGGATTTGAACCCGTGCTACCGCCGTGAAAGGGCGGCGTCCT